>NZ_PIZV01000059.1 GCF_002835665.1 Chryseobacterium sp. PMSZPI | reverse complement strand
TCATTGTAATATCACAAGGAAGAGTATATTTGTTCAAACAGTTATAATTTTATAATTCGAAAAAAATTATTTCTCTCATTGATTTTATTTGTAAAAATGGTAATACCCTAAAAATACTTGTTCAACAATCACTTGTATTATAGTCCTTTACAACTAAAATTAAATAAAGAGGATACAAATAAAATCTGCACTATCTAAAAGATTAAGACCCATTAAACAAACAGCACCATTGAAAATCAATGGTGCTGTTTGTTTTTTATAAATAGATATTCATATCAATTTAAAGCCAAATTACTTTTCTCAACAAAGCTATTCCACTCCTTATTCAAATAATCAACCGCTTGCTTTTTCTCACTTTCATTCATCGAAGAATAATCAATCGAGTTGAAGACTAATTTTTTCAAGGATTTTACATTAAGTTCCCAATACACAAAAGCGACCCAGAAATCATAGCTCAAACCTTCATATCCGTACACACTCGGATCGTCACTATTAATAGAACACTGTATACCGTTGCTTAATAAAACTCTTGCAGGATGATTTCGTAAATCGCTTACATATCCCAAAATCTGGTTACTGATTGGGCTTACTTCAACCAATCTCCCCTGTTTTCTAACAAGCTCCATCGTTTTTGGAAAATAAATCAGATTCAGGCCATGTCCGATTCTTTCATTGTTCAGTAATGCAATATCCAGAATATTTTTATTAAAAATGGAATTACTTTCTCCTGCGTGAAGGAACAAAGGTAGCTCTACTCCATATTTCTTCTTAAGTTCGTTCAATGTTGCCCAGTTTTTCTGGAAAGAATTAACACTGTTTCCTGCCGCCTCATCTGCCACAAGGTCGAAGCCCGAGATCATGTCCGGGAATTCTTTCTTAAGCTGAAAAGCCATTTCAAGTTGTTTTTCAATAGCATCCGGATCTAAAAATTTAAAACTGGAATAGATTAACTTTAAGCTGAATTGAGGATCCGATTTACGGATTTCTTTAACAATATCCTGCAAATCGGTGATCGAAGTTTTTACAGGATATTTTCCATGCTGAAAATCGTAAAGTTCATCAAAAACATACCTGATTTCTACGTGCTGCACTTTATCTTTAATCAAATCCTGAAACCCTTTCAAATAATATTCTTTAAAAAATGGACGATAAGGCAATAACAAACTGATTCGTTTAAAACGTTTTTCGAATTCAATCCAATAATCGTTATAACTGCAAAGATTATCCCTTTTCAGGGTGAGGGATTCTAACAGCTCTTTTTCAAAATGAGCATCTGAAGCCAATTTCTTATCAAGATTGGCAAAGCCTTTCGGAACTTTTCCCTTTTCAAAAAAAGCTAACTGTCCAAAAATAAAATCCTTATTGTCTTTTTGATCAAAAACATAACATTCTTTATATTTTCTTGCTGTGGCAACCACCCATTTCATATCTGTTACTCCTCCACTATGCGTATGCAACAAACCTCCTTTGGGCATAGTCCGGATAATTTTAAACAATTTGCTGCTTTCTATCAATGGCTTTATTTCATTAAAAGAAAGATTATATACAGGAGTTTTTTGTTTCTCTGCTTCGTCAAGGAATTGTTTTCGTATCTGAAATAGTTTTTTATCTAATCTAAGCTCAGCATCAGACAATTGGATATCGGCATCAAATGCCAATGCTTCATTTTCCTTTTCTAACGACATCCAGTTTTGCTGGTAAGCGGAGGTTTCGCCTACTTTATTTTGAGCTGCCAACAGAGGAGAGCCCAAAAGCGCAACATACATAAAATATTTTCTCATCATAAATAAGGTTTCGTTTAGCATAATCAATTATGCTGTATCATTAAAAAAAACCTTATTTGTACATTTTCTGTTCAAATAAGGATATTCAAAAGTATAATTAATTTTTCTGCTAAAAGAACTTTTGTCTGAAAAACAACAACAAAAACAATAAAAACATTCAGAATCAAATGATAAAATTAAAAATTCATTACATCATCCAAAAGAAAAACTTACCCGGAAACAGCACTTTTTTAATTTTTATCGGTAGCACTGGCTTTGAACTTTAATTACCTTTGTCTTCGGAATGCAGAAAAGATTTTATCACTACCATTTTTTTCTATCACTCCCGTTCTATATTCACTAGGAATTTGTCATCCTGGTAAGGGATCTAAACAGTTAAAAAATAAACATAACTGTGGCTGGATGCCAAAATGGACAAGATTCAACGTTTATTCGAAAGCGAAATAATTACTTATAATTTCCCACAGAATAAACAGATTTGCACAGTTACTTGAGGCATTATAAACTATAACATCAGATAAATTTCTCTATCACTACCATGCTATATCCACTGCAAAATTGTCATCCTGTAAGGATCTAAACGGTTAAAAAAATAAATATATGAATCGGGTTGATTCGCTCTAGCCAAACAGATAGTAAGCTTAGTATTTAGTTCATCACCTTTCATTCACTCTAAATATTCGCTGGGTAATAAAATAATCAAAAAGTCTACAAAAACAATAGACTTTTTATATTAATTTTAATTCACTCCGTAAAGTTAAATAGTTTTATAAAATTTTAACATTTCAAACAAAAACACAACAACCTAAATATCAATTAAATACAAATAAAAATCATCATTTCATTTTATTATCCCACTAATTTAGTAGACTAATATGATTTATCTCATATCCCCTTTTGAGCAGTCTTCATGAATAATTAAATAATTTTGACACAGTTAAAAAAATATAAACTTTATTCTCATGAATAAGAACGACTTTGATTCTTACCAGTTCACAATCATTGCTATTGCAGCTGTTCAGCCTGAGAGTTGTACAGAAAATAGACTTTCACAACACAATATCATTTCTAAAGACATGTGTTTTGAATCTATGATGTGTATGTGTACTATGATGATGTCATAAACTTTTGAAGAAATACACATTACTGTAGGAATTAAAGCCCGCCACATTCAAAACCTGATTTAATCCGGGTATATCTCCTGTAAATTTTAACATTTCCACTCAATTTTAACCTTCTTGAAAAAGGAGGTCGGGAATACTTTATTCTTTAACCGGAGAGATCAACAGTAATACACCTTTCAATTTTAAACTTAAAGATGATATAATATAATGAGAAAAAAACAATGCAAACTTGGTGTATTGGCCTTACTGTTGTTCGCAGAATATGGCTTTGCACAAAGTAAAGACAGCCTTTCAAAAGAAAATGCCATCAAAGAAGTGGTGGTCGTAGCTTTTGGAAAACAGAAAAAAGAAGAAATCACCGGATCGGTACAATCATTAAAGGCAAAAGACCTTTCTAATCTTCAAAACGGAAACGTCCTTCAGGGAATCGGAGGTAAAGTAGCAGGCGTACAGGTTATTTCTTCAGGACAACCCGGCTCCCAGCCTACAATAAGAATGAGAGGAATAGGTTCTATCAATGCCTCCAGCGATCCGTTAATCGTTTTGGATGGGATCCCTTACAGTGGAAACCTGAACAGTATTGCAGGATCAGATATTGAAAGTATTTCTTTCCTTGAAGATGCTTCATCCAATGCCTTATATGGTTCCAGAGGTGCAAATGGAGTTATTATTGTAAATACCAAACGAGGGAAAAATAAAAAATTGAGTGTTGATGTTGATGTAAAAACCGGAGTTAATTTCAGATCCATTGAAGATTATTCGGTGTATACTTCCCCACAAGATTATTATACAGCTTTCTACAATAGAGCGAGAATCGGAGAAGTGGCAAGATTAAAACAACCCGGAGCTGTTCCTTCCGGTCCTACTCCTCATGATGTTGGACTTACCGCATTAAACAGATTGGGGTATAATGTATATAGTGTTCCTTTTAGTCAATTGATCAGACAGGATGGGTCTTTTAATCCTGAAGCTCAATTATTATATCAGGATAACTGGAAAAAACTTCTATTCAAACCGGCTTTGAGAAGAGAAGCGAATGTAGGGATTAACGCAAGCGGTGATCAGGTAAAATCTTATACTTCCTTAAATTATCTGGATGATAAAGGCTATCTTATTTCTTCAGGCTTTGAGAGATTCGGTATCAGATCCAATCTGGATTATACCATTACTCCTAAATTAAAATTAACCACTGCCCTATCCTATACGTATAGCAAACAGGACTTTGGGGAAACGGGAGGTTTTTCCAATCCTTTCCAGTTTGCCAGAAACATTTCACCTTTTTATCCGGTATTCTTAAGGGATGATAATTACCAAAGACTATATGACAGCCATGGAAACGCTCTTTATGATTATGGAGACGGACAAGGTCCGAATGGAGCAACAAGATCTTATGCCGTTTTTGAAAACCCTGTAGGAAACCTTCAAAAGGATAAGTCACAGACGACAAGTAATATTGCCAATGCTAACCTTGGCTTAAATTACGAGATCATCAAAGGGTTGGACTTCACCTATAATTTTGGAGCTTATCTGGAAAATATCAGAACACTTCAGTTCGGAAATACAGAGGGAGGAACTTCTTCTTCAGTAGGTGGTACAATTACCAGAGGTTCTCAATTCAGATATACCCTGAACCACCAGCAATTGCTTACCTACCAGAAAAAATTTGATCAACACAACTTCAATATTCTGATCGGACATGAATTAAATACAATTAAAAACGAGGGAATATCAGGAACAAAACAACAACTTTTATTGCCGGATTCATGGTCTTTTGATAATGCAGTGAAAATAACGGACCTATCCGGAAGTGGCTATGAATATGCTGTAGAAGGCTATTTCTCAAGATTACTCTATAATTATGACGGTAAATATTTCTTTAATGCCAATATCAGAAGAGATGGTTCATCTGTGTTTTCTCCGGAAAGCAGATGGGGAAATTTCTATGGATTGGGTGCGGCATGGAATATAGCAAAAGAAGATTTCCTAAAGGATAATACCGTTATTAATGCTTTAAAATTAAAAGCTTCTTATGGACAACAAGGAAATGATAACATTTTATTGAATAATTCCACAAGAGATTATTATGCTTACCAGGATATCTACGGAATTAATAATTTTGGAGATGGAAAACCTGTTTTATCGCTTAAAAAACAAGGAAATAAAGATTTAAAATGGGAAACGTCCAACAACCTGAATGCCGGTTTTGAACTCTCACTTTTCAACAACAGAATATCCTTAAATGCTGATTATTTTGAACGAAAAGTGTCAGATATGATTTATGCCCTTCCTTTGCCTCCATCCAATGCAGGTTCTTATGTGAAGTATGGAAATATCGGAGATATGACCAACCGGGGAGTACAGGCTAATGTAAATGTAGATATTCTTCGCAATGAAAATGTACAATGGAGCTTCTATGCCAATGCTACTCATTATAAAAATAAAATCACAAGATTACCGGCAGAGCAAAGAGGAACAGGACTCGTTACAGGTTTATTTATCCTTACAGAGGGCGGAGACCGATATACTTATTACCTTAAAGAATTTGCAGGAGTAAACCCTGATAACGGAGACGCTTTATGGTATCGTACTTCCATCAATCCAACAACTCAAAAGGAAGAAAGAACAATAACGAACAATTATAAAGAAGCTACGGATTATAATACAGGAAAGTCTGCCATACCAAAAGTATACGGTGGATTCGGAACAGACATTACTTATAAAAGGCTGAACCTTTCCCTTAATTTTGCCTATCAGTTTGGCGGATATGGTTATGATGATATTTACAGAAGTTTATTCCATTCAGACACCTATGGTTCCAACTACTCTACCGATTTAAATAAAACCTGGACTCCGGAAAATCCGAATGCGGCTTTACCAAGAGTAGATCTTACATCAACCAACCAGAACGGAAATTCAACGCTGTATTTGATAAAATCGGATTACATCAGCCTTCAGGATGTCACTTTATCTTATCAGTTATCTGATGAATTTGCCAAACAGGCTGGCTTATCAGACTTAAAAGTATATCTGACAGGAAATAACCTTTACCTGTGGTCTAAGAGAAAGGGATATGACCCAAGAGCTTCATTAACCGGAGTATCTGATGCATACAAATATTCCCTGTTATCGAGTGTTTCTTTAGGCTTTAAATTAACTTTTTAAAAAAATTTATGAAAACAATAAAATACTTTATAGCAACCATAGCCATTAGCCTTCTTGCTTCAAGCTGTGCCAATGATCTGAATACTTTACCGGACGGAGATATTTCCGGAGAGCAGCTGAATAATGATTCATCAAGTCCCGAAAAAATATTAGGTGGGATCTATCTTGACCTTCGCAGCAATGGAGCCGGAGGAACTACCTCTCATTCCGATTTTGGAATTATGGGAATAAAAGCCGGTGCAGACCTTATGTCTAACGATGTAATACAATCTACCAACCAGCATTTAGGAATGTTTTATAATTATGAAGCTACAAATGCCAGTAATATTGCATCAGAGATTGTATGGACAACTTTTTACTCGAGAATATTTGTCATCAACAAATTACTTGATACTTTACAAAAAGATAACAGTTCAAAAAACAGAGCAATTAAAGGACAATTGCTAGCATTAAGAGCCTACTCCTATTTTTATCTGGTTCGTTTTTATGCTAATGATTACAAAGGGCATCAATCTGATCCGGGACTTCCATTGGTTCTTACCAGCAGTAATCCTAACCAGGGTCTTCCAAGATCATCGGTATCAGAAGTATATGGTCAGATCACCAAAGATATTGAAGAATCTATTCAACTTCTGGACAGCTATGCAAGACCCACCAGAGCCCAGATCGATCAAAGAACTGCCAAGGCCATTGCGGCTGAAGTATATTTACAAACCGGAGACTATATAAAAGCAGGCCAATACGCCTCTGAGAGTAAAGCCGGTATTGCTTTGATGACTGAGGATGACTATACCACAACCGGATTTTCCAATATCAATAATCCTGAAGTGATCTGGGGCTTCCATAATACCATTTCCACCATGAGTATCGGAAATTATTATGCCTCTTTCTTCTCGATGTTTGATAATACCAACGAAGGATATGCCGGAGCTGCGCAAATCCGAAAACTGATAGATAAACGTCTGTATGAAGCTATTCCAACAACGGATTACCGTAAAAAAGTATTCAATGGTAGTCAAAATGCCCAGTACACATTCAATGGAAAGACTAAAAATTATCCTGCCTATGTAAGCTGGAAGTTTAAGGATCCCAGTCTTTTTGAAGGAGATTATATTTACATCAGAGCTTCTTCACTTTATTATATAGAGGCTGAAGCACTAGCCAGACAAGGACGAGAAACTGAAGCTAAACAAATATTATTTGAAATTTCTTCAAAAAGAGACAAAGGTTATACGCTATCTTCAAAATCCGGAAATGAGCTGATCAACGAAATTATCCTTCAAAAAAGAATAGAACTTTGGGGTGAAGGATACGCCTGGTTTGATATGAAGAGGTTAAATGTTCCTTTAGAAAGAGTCTACACCGGAACCAATCACACGTTTGGAAGATTTAACCTGACGCCTGATAAATTCAAATTCCAGATTCCAAATAAAGAGATTAATAATAACCCGCAAATCAAACAGAATGACTAGATAGAACCTTTGCTGAAAAGCCTTTACAATTTTTTTTAATATATTCTATGTAAGACACCATTTACAAGCAAATGGTGTCTTTTTTATTATTTCTTTCATTTCTTTAAAATCCATCCATTACATTACAACTTCACTCCTGTATTTCAATGCATTACACCTTATTATTTTTTTAAAATTTTCAAACCGCCCCTATAGGTAAGTCTACATAAAAAGCCTATAAACAAATGGTTTACATCCCGTTACACGTACAATAAAATTGATAACTCCTACAATTTATAACTCATAGATATTAAAAAAAAGTGTTACTTTTGTTAGAATAGAATTGCTTTTAGCTTTTTTATTACTAAGTTTATGTACCAATTTATAAAACTTTAAAATTCATGAGAAAAATAATTCTACTTATTACATGTATGTTCAGTATTTCAATTTTCTCACAAATTAAAGTGTTGAAAAATGAAAGTCTAGTAGAAATTGGTAGAGATAATTCCGTTGGCTTATATAAAAAGGAAGACAAATTTACAATCAACTATCAAGACCTGAACACCAGTAACCTAAATACCATCAGATCTTTTTCATTTCAAAACCTGAACAGTGATGTATCCGGGCTGTATAAGCTCATTATGGATGGTTTCATATCTGCCCCGAGCGAAAATATCATATTAGAACTTCCTAATGATATCATTGAGCTTCACTATGAAAAAAACTATGGACAGCCGACCGTACAGTTTATCCAAATCATCAATAAAAACAGAAAGTATATTGGAAAATCTCAGTTTTTAACCCAAAAACAGGTTGAAAAGATTTTTGGGAGAACTAATGGTAAATATGCGATGTATGATAAACCTGCTCCTGCCAAATCAGGAACCAATACAGCTTCAACAGCTGCTCCACATTCTGGGGGTAATGGAAAGAAATCAAGAAAATAATTATAATTTGTAAATATTGCGAAACTCATTCAATAGAATGAGTTTTTTTATTTTATTTTTGCAAAAAGACATTAAAAATTATGCCGCTTCAGATAATCAATTTAACCAAAAAATTTGGTGAACAAACTGCCTTAAACAATATCAACATTTCTATTGATAAAAATGAAATCATTGGTCTTCTCGGCCCTAACGGTGCCGGAAAATCTACCCTGATGAAATCTATTGTAGGTGCATTGAAAATTGATCACGGGGAGATTATCTTTAATGGTCAAAATATTGCCGCTCATGAGATCGAAAGCAAGAAAAAAATAGGTTTTCTACCGGAAAACAACCCGCTTTATTTGGAAATGTATGTGAAAGAATACCTTCAGTTCGTAGCCAACATCCACAAAATCGCCGAGTCGAGAGTAGATGAAGTCATCGAGTTGGTAGGAATCACTCCGGAAAAATCTAAAAAAATAGGACAACTTTCCAAAGGATATAAACAACGTGTAGGATTAGCACAAGCGATTATTCATCAGCCAGACCTATTGATTCTTGATGAACCTACCAATGGACTCGATCCCAATCAAATTATCGAAATCAGAAATGTAGTCAGGGAAATTGGCCAGGAGAAAACAGTTTTGTTGTCTACCCACATCATGCAGGAAGTCGAAGCCCTTTGCTCACGCGTAATCCTTATTCACAAAGGAAATATTCTTCAAGATTGTCCGATTGATGAATTCAAAGGCAGGTTTGATAGTTTGGAAGAGGCTTTCGCAAGCTATACAGCTGTTCATGAATAATATTTTTAATAAAAGGTCTAAAAAATAGAGAATAAAATTCTTACAGGATAGCAAAAAGCAATTGGTTTCACTAAATAATATGATACATACAAGTGTTGTCATTCCGCAGGAATCCAAACGCTTTACTTCAGATATGTTCAATTATTTATAGAATAATTTTGCTTAGATTTTTACAGAATGACAAAAAGCAATCGGTTTCATTAAACAATATGATACCTACAAGCATTGTCATAATGGCGTTATATTTGATGCCTTTTTTATGTTAACCAATAACCACTATCATATGATTAAACCATTTTTATTGGGAGCTTTATGTTTAGCTCAATTTTCTTTTGCTTATGCCAAGGAAATTCCAAATGATCTCAACCTTAATAATACTGTTTCCCTCTCTACTTTTCAAAAAGTTCCTAAAACAGTCATTATTAAAACCAAGAAATTTAAAATAAGAATTGATAAACAACCCAATGGCAAATATCTTTATCAATCCTGGAATGCCAATTCCAAAATTACAGCCAAGCCAAGTATGATTATTAGCGATGGAGAATTGGTTCCTGATGGCACAGGCGGTAATTATTACATTGTCTTTAACAATCAGGGACATACTTATCAGGTTTGGAGAAACTACCTGACCGATTCAGCTAAAAAAGCTCCTTATACCCTGACAGTAAATGATAGCAATGATAATGAAATTGTACGTGAAGACGGACAAGTCGTTAAAAATTAAAATAACAAAGAGGTTGTCTCCTACATCTGATTTTACAAACATAGGAGACAGCCTCTTTTTTTATCTTTCATTCCAATGGAATAGAGTATGTTTTGCAGATGGTCATTAAAAATCTGCTTCGTTTTATTAATCTACGATATTTTCAGTAATTTATGTTCCCGATTTTCTTAATGCTGTAAAGAAACTGCTGCTGTCATAGCTTTCTTTAGCTGCTTTATATCCGATGTTGAAAATCTGTTCCAACCTTTCTTTACGCCGTTCAAAAGTTCCAAAAGCAGATAGCTTCTGAGAAGTGATAAACCAATCACAATAGTCAAACTTTCCTTTTTCAACCCTATAGGAAAGAAGATCATAAGAGCGGGAAACAATTGCTTTAATAGAGTTCAGTTCTTCAATTTTAGCTTCATTGGGAGGAGATACAAATACTCCAATGAGCTTGTCGCATTCATCTCTGATAATATCTGCCGGAAAATTATTAAGAACGCCACCATCACAATACATTTCATCACCGATAATGTAAGGCGTTGTTACTCCCGGAATAGAGCAAGAAGCAATAATGGCATCTACAATTTCAAAATTATCATCAAAAATCTTTTGGGTTCCGGAAACTAATTCTGTAGCTACAATTTTAACTTTGATATCCAGATCACCTAATTTCATATCATGAAAAATAGGTTTAAGATAGTTTCTGAAAATAATGGAAGACACCAGTCCCGGTTGATTGAATGTAAAATGTTTCCAGTTGAAAAAATACACGGAATTGAAAAATTCCATAATTTCTGCCGGCGTTTTACCTATAGCATGAAGACATCCTACAATAGATCCCGCACTACAGCAGGATAGAACATCAATTTCTATATTTTTTTCTTTCAAGAATTTTAATACCCCAGCATGGGCGATTCCTTTGGTACCGCCTCCTGATAAAACAAGCCCTACTTTCTCAAAATTCATTGAATAAATGTAAGAAAACAGGTTGATATAATTTGATTTATTTTCATAAATGTGTCAATTTTAAAATTATTTTAAGAAAAATATTTTTAAATGGATCAAAAAGATTAACCTAAAAGCCACAAAAAAGTTAAAATCCCGCATACAATATGCCTCTTACGTTTTATGGTGATTTAAGCTTTTAACAACAAAAGCAGAACAACCATGGATCATTCTCAAAACTTATGAACTAAGCAATAAGTTGGGGTAATCTGAAGAGAAAAATGAATATCACAGAACATGAAAAAGCTCAGATTTCTCTGAGCTTTTATTATATCAATTACTGTATATACCAGATTAGATGTGGATCACTTCACCATAAGCAGCTGCAGCAGCTTCCATAATAGCTTCAGAAACTGTTGGGTGCGGGTGGATAGATTTGATGATCTCATGACCTGTAGTTTCCAGTTTTCTTGCTACAACAGCCTCAGCCACCATATCTGTAACACCTTCACCGATCATATGGCATCCTAACCACTCACCATATTTAGCGTCGAAAATAACTTTGATGAAACCATCTGTATTTCCGTTTGCAGTAGCTTTACCACTTGCAGAAAGAGGGAATTTACCTACTTTGATTTCGTATCCTTTTTCTTTCGCTTGCTTTTCAGTAAGACCTACAGAAGCTACTTCAGGGTGGCAGTATGTACATCCGGGGATATTGCCATAGTCGATTTTTTCAACGTGCATTCCTTTGATTTTTTCAACACAAGTGATTCCTTCTGCAGAAGCAACGTGTGCTAATGCCTGAGTTGGGATGATATCACCGATTGCATAGTATCCGGGTACTGAAGTTTCATACCATTCGTTTACTAAAACTCTGCCTTTATCTGTTTGGATTCCTACTTCTTCTAAACCGATGTTTTCGATGTTGGCAGCAATACCTACAGCAGATAATAAGATATCAGCTTCAAGAGTAATGTTTCCGTTAGCTGTTTTAACGTTAGCTTTTACACCTTCTCCTGTTGTATCTACGCTTTCTACAGAAGCGTTGGTCATAATTTCGATTCCTGATTTTTTCAAAGATTTCTCTAAGTGTTTAGAGATTTCCTCATCTTCTACAGGAACAATATTTGGCATAAATTCTACAATAGTTACTTTTGTTCCCATTGTATTATAGAAGTCAGCAAACTCTACCCCGATAGCTCCTGAACCTACAACGATCATAGATTTTGGTTGCTCAGGAAGAGATAACGCTTGTCTGTATCCGATTACTTTTTTACCGTCTTGTGGTAGGTTTGGTAATTCTCTTGAACGAGCTCCTGTAGCGATGATAATGTGATTTCCGGTATATTCAACTACTTTACCATCTTTATCTGTAACAGAAACTTTTTTACCTTTTTTAACGGTTGCAGTTCCAAGAATTACATCAATCTTATTCTTTTTCATTAAGAATTCGATTCCTTTGCTCATTTTGCTGGCAACACCACGGCTTCTTTGGATCACATTAGGGAACTCAAAACTAGCTTCCACTTTATTCAATCCATAATCTTCAGCATGGTTGATATAATGAAAAACCTGAGCAGATTTCAATAAAGCTTTAGTTGGAATACATCCCCAGTTAAGGCAAATTCCTCCTAAGTTTTCTTTCTCGATAATTGCGGTTTTGAAACCCAATTGTGCTGCTCTGATCGCAGTTACGTATCCACCAGGACCACTTCCAATGACAATAATATCGTAATTCATTACTTTAAAAATTTTTATGCGAATTTAATGAAAAATATTGGATGTATCACGTTTCTATCCTTCCATATTTACATCTATACTTTTTATATTTTCTGAATATCATTATAGATTTTTCAAACTATGAGAAGATAATACGATTATAAATTTTAATTCCAATGGTCAGATAGATGTGGTTAGCATAAAAAACTCCTTTTTATGTTATAAATCATGCAATATTAATTCCGATAGTTAATATCATTTTTTTAATTAAAAAAAATAATTCACTACAAACAAATAACAAAAAATCAAAAAAAACCAAAAATAAGACTCACATATTCAATCAGATACAAGAAAAAAAATAAAAAAAATCACACCAGATATCTTTTGTTTTTCTTACATTTGCCTCTACTTAAAAAAAACAACAAATATGAAAAAATGTATTTGGGCTCTTTCATTAATGAGTCTATCTTTATTCCATGCCCAAACGGGAATTAATACCACAACTCCCAACAGTACTTTAACCGTTAATGGTTCTTTTGAAGCCGATTATAAAGAAATTACTTCTTCTGCCTACAACATTACAAGTAATGATTATTATCTTACTTACAATGGGGCTTCCAATGCAACATTTACGCTTCCTTCAATAGGAACCGGTAATCTTAGTTTTTCCGGACGAATATATAGGATAAAAAATATTTCAGGTTCAAATCTTAGTATACAAGCTTCAAATGGAAATACACTAAGGTCAGATAATGCTCCTGTTTCAACATTTGTAGTTGCTGCCGGAGCTTATGCGGAAATAGTAAACAACAACAATACCAATGGTGGAACATGGGATTTAACTTATACTCCTGCAATTTCAAAGTTTAATAATGCAGAATTATATGTTACTCAATTATTAATCCCTCCACACAGCACCAATAATGCAGCCGATTGGACGAATCATGCCAATACCGGTTATGATACAGGAACAGGAAGTGATGCCTGGTGGGTAATCAGTAAAGCATCTTCGCCCTATACCCATACGGCTACTACATCAAGCCCAAGTAGAATGACTATCGTTTATGAATATCAAGGTTTACCTTTTAACATCAGTAAAATGTATCCTCTTTTAACTGCAGGAAATAATTCAAGCTTTCCGGATGTATACAGTGCTTCTTTTGTAGGTTTGGCCAATAATGGAACAGGAGGAAAAACAAGACTTACAATTTCTGTAGCTCGTATTGACTTTATTGGAGGTACCGGTTCAGGAAGTAGTGATTGGGGAGGAGTTTTCTTACTTAATACCATACTTGCCAAAAAAATGAATTAAAATATTACTCATCATTCAATGTTAAGAGGCTGTTTCAAAAATTAAATAATTTAATTTTTGAAACAGCCTCTTCTTTTATATTTCTATTATTTCACTTCCTGAAGCAATCGTTTCTCGGTTTGAAATCTTTTATTTAAGGCTTTCATCTGATCTCTTTTCATTTGTTTGGTAGCAAGCGGATGGTTCAAGATCAATTTTTTTTCCATATTATATTTCTTAGTCAACTCCTGCATTTTAAGATTAACCAACTCACTTTTTGAAGGATGCGGAGGAGCTGGCGGACGTTTTTGAGCAGAAACATTCATTGATAAACCTAACAGCATTATTGTTGTAATAAATAACTTTCTCATGATATTTATATTTTAAAAATTAATCAAATCAAACATAATTGATTAAATTAATTCAGATTCATGAATAAATGTACATATATCATACCAAGATTTTATGCAAAGTGATCATATAAAATGTAAAATGTTTGAAAGAATAGAATATTATGTAATGGTAAGAAAGGATCTCATTATATTTTTCATAACTTTATACTTGTTGTGCATTTTGATATTTTAACGCCAGCTTGGAGTAAATTGGTTTTGAAGCCGGGAGCTGGAAGTGATGAAGGCCATAAAGAATAATGATTCATCTTTTTTATCGATCTTGAGAAAAAAATTAATGATGTAATAGGCTATCAGTCTTTACAACTGAAAGTAACTTCCAACCCATTTACCTGACTTTCTTGCTCAGAACTAGATGATTTTAGCTCAAAATGCACAACGGGTTAACTTTATTTATCTTTTTAAATTCAACTTATGAAAACATCTGTGAAAAAAAATCCATTGACCAGGGATAAGCTTTGGTTAAAAGAACCTGAAATTCATGATTTCCCCGCTGCGCAGGATTACCTGGAGCTTCTTTATGAACCGGATAAGGCACAAAAAATAGTAGAAAAACTAAAAAAAGCTCCCACCATTACCAAAAAATCCAAGGATATATTGAGAGCCAGTAAACTCGCTCTGCTCCCCGAAACCAATATTCATGTTAAAGAAAACCTTAAAAAAGTAGAAAAAAACAAGAAGCTCTCTCCTATTTTACTGGTAAGAGGACAAAATGAGCTGATTATTGCTGATGGATATCATCGTTTATGTTGTAGTTACTATCTAACTGAAGACCTTGAAGTTCCTTGTAGATTGATATAATAATTGGGATTATATTAAATCACATAAAAGAGATATATTAATTTTTAATGTAAATTTATCAATCTCAATTCCCATGTGTATGATTTTTTTTATAATTTTGCATCAATCGACTTAAAAAAAAATCAAAATGAAAAAATACATTTCAATTCTCTTATTTAGTGCTTTTTCTTTACATGCACAGGTTGGAATTAACACCCCCACACCTAATAGTACATTGGCGGTGAATGGTTCATTAGGAGCCAATTACAAGCAAGTTACGGCTACTTCGTATACTGTTTTACCAACAGATCATTACCTGACCTATAATGGAACGGCTGATGCTACGTTTACCCTTCCCGTTATCGGTACCGGAACGACAAGCTATACAGGAAGAATTTATAAGATTAAAAATATATCCACTTCAAATATTACACTTCAGGCTTCAAGTGGAAATACTTTAAGAATTGATAATACTCCTGTTACCTCATTTGTAATTCCACTGGGAGCATATGCCGAAGTGGTGAACAACAGTAATACCTCCGGTGGAACCTGGGATTTATCTTTCACCGTACTTCCAAAGCCAAATAATGTAGAACTTTATGGTATACAACTTTTGATTCCTCCTCATGCCAATTCATCCGCGCCAGTCGCAGATTGGAGTAATCACACCAATACATCTTATGACACAGGAACAGGAACCAATGCATGGTGGGTAATTAGTAAAGCATCAACAACCTATGCTGCTACAAGTACCTACTCCAATGCAAGTAGAATGATGATTGTATATGAGTATCAAGGGACTCCATTCAATATTAACAATATGTATCCTATCCTTACTGCAGGAAATAACTCCACTTTTCCAGATGTTTTCACAGCATCATTTGTGGGGCTTGCCAATAATGGAACCGGAGGAAGAACAAGACTTACCGTTTCTGTTGCAAGAATCGATTTTATCGGGTCTAATGGAAATAATAGTAACTGGGCAGGCACCTTCTTACTTAATTTATTACTAGCCAGAAAATTATACTAAAAATCACTTGAATAAATATAAAAGAGCCGAATAAAATTCGGCTCTTTTATATTGTACTATTGAGGTTTACCTTTTCATCTGAATGACAAGAGCATATTTTAATTTTGATCTTTCTTCCGGTAATTTAACTTCAATATGGTGTCCCTTTTTCATCCATTGAACCTTTGAAGAGAGCCCCAAGACGATTAATGATTGGGGATCAAATGATTCCGGGACTGTAAAGGTAAGATTTGGAGAGGCTTTATATTCTCTTGAATCATCCATATGAAACACATTTACAATGTTTCCATCTTTGCTTTGAGTATAATAGAAATTTCCATCATGGTAAGGAGCAATTGCTCTCGTACCAAAAACAGCAGATTGATTTTGATCCATCCAATTTGAAATTTCTTTTAATCTTTCATACACAATAGGATCATAGTCTCCGTTAGGACCGGGTGCAATATTCATCAGATAATTTCCTCCTTTTGAAATAATCTTCACTAATGTTTCAATAATCTTCTGAGACGATTTATAATGATCATTCGGAACATAAGAAAAAGAATCGCCCATCGTAATACAACTTTCCCACGGGATAGAAAGTGCATTTTCAGGAACAGCCTGTTCCGGTGTTACATAATTTTCCCACTTTCCCGGAACCGTACGGTCTACAATAATAATTCCGGGTTGATTTTTACGGACCATCGTTCCTATTTTGTCCATGTCAATATCCTGTTCCATTTTAATAGTTCGCTGCCACTCTACTTTTGGATCGATCGTATAAAAAGGACGAACCCAGCCTCCATCCAACCAAAGGATATCTATTTTTCCATATTGAGAAGTAATTTCATTAAGCTGATTAAAGGTGAACTTTTTAAAGTTATTCCATCTTTCGGGATACTTCTTCGGATCGTAATTCACATTCCTGTCTTTGGGAGGAAAATAAGACCACCAATAATCATCGGAATGCCAGTCAGGCTTTGAAAAATAAGCTCCAATTTTAAAACCTTCTTTTCTGAAGGTATTAAATATCTCTTTGGTAACATCCGCTTTTGGATTTTTTGAGAACGGTGTTTTAACAGAAGTGATTTTATAATCAGATTCCTTGGTATCAAACATAGTGAAACCGTCATGATGTTTTGTTGTAAAAACTACATACTTCATTCCGGCTTTCTTTACGGCATCAGCCCATTTTTGAGGATTAAACTGCGTCGGATTGAAAGTGGTTTGAAGATTTTCATAATTCTTTACATATTCATCATAAGATTTTCCATGTTCAGGTTTTCTTTGCGTCCATGATTCATCCTCAGGACACAAACTCCAGCTCTCAACAATTCCCCACTGGCTGTATGTCCCCCAATGCATGAATAACCCAAATTTCAAATCCTGCCATTCTTCAAGATTCTGTACTACAAGAGGATCTGTTGGTTTTTGGTAACCTTCTGATACATTATGTGCTTGTGAAAGCAAAATAGAACTCATTAAAGTTGATGAAAGAACCAGGGATTTTGTTTTGAACTTAATGGACATGTGAGGATAGTTTTTGCTAATTTAAATATCCTTTTACACATTTACAAACATTAGGTTTTCAATAAATTAACAAGAGCAGTATTGATATGAGGATATGTAAATTGAAAACCATCTTTAATCAGCCTTTCAGGATAGACATTACGGCTCTTCAGTAATAATTCTGTTTCTGTTTTTAAAAATATTGAAGCAATTTCCAATTGCCAGACAGGAGCATTAAGCCCAAAAGAAACTTTTAACTCTTTTCTCAATTGTCTCATCAACTCCTCATTAGATAAAGGAATAGGAGCTGTTACATTAACTGCACCTGTAATACTTTCATGATTGATAATCCATTCAACAGCTCTACAAAAATCCTCAATATGAATCCAGCTTACCATTTGATCTCCTCTGCCTTGTTTTCCTCCTAACCCCAGCTTTGTCACCATTCTCAGTTTCGGAAAAGCTCCACCGTTATTTCCCAGTACTATAGAAGTTCTTAAGGCAACTTTTCTGATCCCTTCATTTCTGATTTTAAAAAATTCTTTTTCCCAGCTTTTGCAGATATTCATTGAAAAATCATCTCCTATTACTCCGTTCTCCTCAGTGTTTAAATACTTTTCTGAATGTACATAAATGGTTGCAGAACTTGCATTCAACCAAACCTTAGGCTTATCCACACATTCTTCTATTGCTTCCTGCAAAACTTTTGTACTGTTAATCCTTGAAGAATAGATTTCCTGTTTGTTTTTCTCATGATAACGACAATCTACAGACTTCCCCGTGAGATTAATTAAAACACCTGTATTTTCAAGAGCATTTTTCCACTCTCCTATGGTTTTTGCATCCCAATATATTTCATTGTGGCGAGTAGGTTTACGGGTTAAGATATATACCTGGTTTCCTTTATCCGTAAAATATTTTTCTAAATTTTCGCCGAGAAATCCTCTACCGCCGGCTATAATTATTTTCATTGTTTATAAGTTTAAGGTTGAATTAAGTATTTTATTCCGGACCGAGTAATTTCATTATTTTAAACAATATATTTTTTTGCTTTCACTTTTATTTCTGATCCTTCTGCCAGCATGACGGAAATGGGTTGCTGATGATTTAGGCATTCGAAATCCTCTCCATAAATTGTATTAAAGTCAATATTGAGATGATGATCCTTAACCGGATAACAATTCCATTTAGGATGGCAGACTTCATATTCGGAAGTATTTTTTTCCTTTTTGGTAAAGCCCCAATAATGTTCTGTAATGAATTCAAATTCTGAATCTGCTTCCATTTGCTGAGCCTTATTTTCTGCCGTAATCCGGATAGAATACCAATTTTTATCTTTCCAGGAATATTTAATCAATAATTCATCTTTTTTCTCATGAATCATATTTTTCATCGGCATAGTATGGTAATTTTCATTATATACAGAATTGGCAACAAAACTTAGAGCAGGTTTCGGAACGATTTCTTTGATGAAAACCACTCCTCTTTTCCAGATTCCGTTTTCATTTTTCTTAACATAAAATCTTAGATTGACTTCTTCAAAATTTCTATGAAACGGAATCGGTACTCCTAATAATTTCGTATTTAAAAACATAAATCCTACTAAACTGACATAACATTTTCCTTTATAAAAATCCAGCTCGGTCCCTTCTGGTAAATATTTTGATACGATATCAGGATCAATTTCGTAATTGATGATGGCTAATTTTCGCCATTCGGCTTTTAAAAAATTCATGATGGATTGTGGTTTAAATAATTGATGTTGTTTATGTGATATGGTTTGGTTTGATAGAATTTCATTCTATCCTGGGTTGAATCGCCCCTTTGGGGCTCTTTAAAGTTTCTGCAACTGTTTTTATTAATTCATTTCTTTCTATCAGAAATTTTTTCAGGTAATTAGTGAGGAAAATAATATTAAAAAATTCTCCTATTATTCCTAGTGGTGATTCAAATTCAAAGATGTCGATCATTAATGTACCTCCTTTTGTTTCTTTAAATAAATGTTGGTGATGGAGAGATTTAAAAGCTCCTTTCAACATCACATCGGTAAATTGATATGGCTTTTCCATACTGATGATCTTGGTGGTAAGAGTTTGATAAATTCCCAGATGCTTTGCTCTCCAGGTTACTGTTTCATTTCCTTCAATTAAACCGGATATACGACCTGCTATTGCTTTTTCATTGGTTCTTGAAGTTGATTGCTGGTGTAGGTCAATATCCCGGGCCAGATCAAAAACGTATTGAATATTGGCGTCAATTAATGTTTCTAAATAAATTCGTGACATGTTTAAAAGATTTATTTAATAATCAAAATAATGATAGCCAAAGCTGTTATTCTAAACAATATCCATGAAATGGTAGGCAGATAATTTAACCTGAGTATTTTACACCTTCTCATGTGCTCCAGAAACATGATTAAAACAACGATACCAAAATAAACAACATAGAAAAAAGGAGTAAAATTAGTTAGTAATGCCGGGATTAAAAGCAATGTCCCTATTAAAGAGACGGTCATCATATTTCCAAGGTAATCCCAGATTTTATTTTTTAAATACATTTTCAGAAAAATGGTTTGCCAAAAGATCTGGCCCAGACAAACTGTAAACTCTCTAAAAAAATTCCGATTCAAATCCATTCCTAATTTCCCTGAAAATAAACTTAAAATGCAGGCTGAGAAAATTGCCACAAAAACAATGTAGGCTAGTCTGTATTTTCTATTAAAATCCGGAACACAAGATTCTTCAGTATCGGTTTTTCTTGAAGGAATAATTTGCTTTCGATTGTAGGAAACAAAAGAATATAACTTTTTGAAAAACCAATACAAGGGTTTTATCCTTGCTACTTTCTCCAATAAAGGAAACGAATTTCCAATGATCAGGAGAAGACTGTCCATCCCATAAACGACTTCATTACTGTTATGGTCTACCAAAGCAATTTCATTTTTCGCACGGTTAAAATCGACAAGATTTTTATTTCTTATTGATATTTCCGTAAAAGCTTCCCTTCCATCTTCATCAAGCATTCCACATTGGGTAAAACCTTTAGAATACATGTTACACATTGGGCATTCGTTGTCGTAAATTAATGTGTGGTTTTTTAAAGCTTTCATCGTATGTATTATTAATGGGTTCTTCTTTTTCTGAAATAAATAATCAGGAATATATGAATGATTAAATTTTTCATAATTATTATTTATTTAAAACTTTCAGTAATAATTGAAAATTAAATTGAAATAAAAAAGGATTTTCATCCTCCTCTACTTCAATAAATTGGTAATCTTTCCTACCAGCCAGTGATCATCACTTTTAATCGCGAGATCCATAATATTGTTGATCTTCCCGGTTACTGAGCTAAAATCATTCATCAATTTAATGAACTCTTTCGCTTCTTCAGAATCATTGTCTTCAATATTTTTTAGTTCTTCCAGAAAAGAAATCACAGGCTCTATTTCTCTTTTTCTGCGTTCTTTGGTAATCTGCTTGAATAAATACCAAACATCTTTTTCTGCAACAAAATACTCTTTACGGTCTCCCTTGATAAATTCTTTTCTTACAATTCCCCAATCCATTAAGGCCCGAAGATTCATATTGGCATTTCCTCTTGAAATTTCCAGTTGCTCCATCACCTCGTCTGTAGATAGTGGTTTGCCACTCGCCAAAAGCAAAGCATGTACCTGTGCCATGGTACGATTGATTCCCCAGTTCGTCGCAAAAGTTCCCCAGGTTTGAATGTATTTCTCTTTGGCCTTTGAAAGTTGCATTGGATTTTGTTTTTAAATTTCTAGAACAAATGTAATTATATTTTTTGAATTTTCAATAATTTTTGAAAATTAATTTTAAATACCAAGATCAATAAAACATAAAAACCGTTTCACAAACTGCAAAACGGCTTTTTCTTCTATCAAATAATTGGTCTATTAATTTTTAATCACTTTAAAAGTCTCCCATACTCCACTGGTATGTATTCGAATCAAGTAAATTCCTTGTGGGTATGCAGTAAGATCAATTGTATTTTTACCTTCTGACAGCTTTTCTTTTCTCATAATAATTTTTCCTGCAAGATCATACACCAATAATTCATCAATTTGATGATTTGATTTTACTTGCAATATTCCTTTTGTCGGATTCGGAAATAAGACTGTTTTACTATTGGTTTGACTCTCAATTTCCGTTGCCATTTTTTTATTGATATTCTCGTTGGATATCCCGGAACCACACTCCTGCACGACGACCCTTTGAAGAATTAACCTTAGCAATAAATCATTTAACTTTTCAACTTCATAAGAGTCTGTGGTTGGTTTCATATGATCATTTCCAATACCGCTATCATTTGTAAGGAAAGTATAGGTTCCGTTCGTCAATAAAGCAAAAGTTCTCATCAGATATTCCGTTTCTTTATTGGTATCACTTGCTGCTAAAGGGATGATTGTAATTCCTTTTTTTGCAGCAGTTTTTATTGTACGATAAAGTGCTACGGTATTGAGATCCGATTGATGTGGTGGTGCATCCAGAATTAAAAACATAATTTTGGTAGAATTTTCATTACTCCATTTCAGCTCGTCAATGGAAACCTGTAGAGCTTCCACAACTGCTTCGGGAGTATCTCCTCCTCCTGCAGCTTTTTGTTTTTTAATAAAATCTACCAAGTCTTCTGCTTTATCTGAGAAATCAAACTTTCGGGTCACATATTCATCTCCCTGATCTCTGTAAAAAACAGATCCATATCTTACCTTAGTCTTTTTAAGCTGCCCTTCCATCTTTTTCAAAACATCTAAAAGTTCAGACTGGAGATAAGAAATTTCATCTCCCATAGAACCTGTGGCATCTACAACAAATGCAATATCCAATGCACGCTTTTCCGGACATTGTTTATCCAAAATGATCAGGTTCTGCCCATTTTTAAATTCTCTGATATTGTTACTAATGATTCGGTCAGAACTATCTGATAAATAATATTGGGAGGAATTTGAGTTTTCATTTGTCATTGGAGCAATCCATAATTCTGCGTTTCCCAGATTGTCTGAAACAGCTTCCCAAATAACATTCTTCTTATCATCTAATAATTTTACTTTTTCACCAACTACCGGCTTTTTATCTTTATTCACCAATTGAACGGATACTCTTCTATCCGGAAAAAATTTCCAGGTATTTTTGTATTGATCAAGGGTTGGAACTGCAATATCCTTCCAATACTCCCATTTGGAAAAGTCATTTACTTCTCCTGCAGTCAACTGTCCTGCTTTGGGAAGTTGTTTTTCTTCGGGATCTTTTTTAGAGACTTCAAGTGGATCTGTCGCTATTTCTTTTAATTTTTTTATTTCGGACATGGATAATCCTTTTGTTGTAATAATAATGACTCCGTTGTTCGCCTGACTTCCGTATAAGGCTTCGGCTTCAATACCTTTTATTATTTTTACCTCTTTAATTTTTTCAGCTTCTAAGGTTTTGAAAATTCCGGAACTCTTTCCTATAACAATTCCATCAACTACAAACAGAGGATCAACAGAACCATCTTTTACACTTCTTGTTCCCCTGATCATAATATCGCCTCTTCTTTTAGTACCAGTTGCTATTTCTACTCCTGCAACTTTTCCACTTAAGGAAGAAGCCGGCACAAAAGATGGCATTCGTCCTTTATCTGTAGAAGCAATCAGCATAGTTGATGAAGCTGTATACTCTTTTCTCAATTCTGCCGTTGATCCTGTCATGGCGATGTCTTCTATATAATGTTCTTTTACAGTATCTTTATATTTCTGTAGTACAGGTTCCTCAATCTCATCATGGACTTTCGGTCTCGAAATACCGTTTATCGGTTCCGGCATAGAGCGATTTATTTTCTCTACTGAAGATTTATAAGCAAGATCCGGTAGGAAAACTGATTTCTTTTCAATATTATATTGTATTGTACTGTCAATTTTACGAATATCTCCCTGAGGCAAAGCTTCTTTCTTTTCTGCTATGATAACTTTTTTGGGACTTTCTGATGTGCTTTTTTTATTGATAAAATAGAAAGCTCCTAAGCCAATGATTAAACTGGCAGCTATTCCATAAGGAAGCCAAAGAGGAATGATTTTCTTTTTCTCTTGTTTTTTATCCAGCTTTTTTTCAACCTTATCCCAAACTTTTTCAAAACCCGGAAAAACCGTTGGTTCATCTGAAAGCCTAGATGCTTCATTGAATTTTTGATCTATATTATTATTTTCCATTATTGTAAAAGTTTAAATGTTTTGATTCACCAAAAGTTCCTGTAGTTTCTTTCGTGCAAAATTGAGCTGGGATTTTGATGTACCTTCGCTGATAGAAAGCATGGCTGCAATTTCTTTATGTGGATAGCCTTCAATGGCAAAGAGATTAAAAATGGCTCTACATCCTTCAGGAAGAAAGTTTAAGAGATTCAGAATATCTTTTTCAAAAGAAATATTGTCTGTATTTCCTGACGGAGAATCGATAAAATTTTCGTCTAAGGAGATGAATAATGCTTTATTTGATCTTAATTTTTGTAAACATTCATTGACTGCAATTTTCTTTGCCCAAGCTTCGAAAGTTTCGGGATTCTCAAGTTGATCTATCTTCGTAAAGATTTTATAGAATGTATCTGCCAATACTTCTTCAATATCTTCGTCATTTTTTATATAGCGTTTGCAAACTGAGTACAGCCTACCCGCCATATTCTCGTAAACTTTCCGCTGCGCATTACGGTTGTTACGCTGGCATTCCAATAATAATTCTCGTTCCATAGTCAGGCGTTATACTCATATAGATGCAAAAATTTTTGAATAGGTTGGAAACATTATAAACTTTTTTCAATGAAAGGCAAAGAAAGATGATAAGGCTGAGAAGGCCAAATTGCAGATGAATACTATATTAAATTCCTAAAACCAAGTTAATTCCATTTTTTATTATTTATACCTTAACCTTATCTGCATGCCTTATTTTTTTATCTTTTAACAAAAAACTTTCATTTCAAATTTAACTTTTCTTCATGTAACAAATCTTTATTATTAACGACTATTAATACAAATAATCTTTTTATAGTAATGAAAAATGCCAAATTTGCATCATTACTTTTTGTTTTGTCTGCAGGAAGTATGATGTTTGCCCAAGATGAATTAATCAACAAATTAAAAAACAATCACTCACAAAATGCTAATTTTCAGTTCACAACGCTAAAAGACGTTGGTGCGACTTCTGTAAAGAATCAAGGTTCATCAGGAACTTGTTGGAGCTACTCAGGAAATTCCTTTCTTGAATCTGAAATGCAGAGAATGGGCAAAAAACCTGTAGATCTTGCTGAAATTTTTACAGCCAGAAATTCTTACCATGATAAAGCTAAGTTATATGTTTTAAATAATGGAGCAATCAGTTGGGGTGATGGTGGAGAACTTCACGATGTCATCAACATGTATAAGAAATACGGAGCAGTTCCTCAGGATGTTTATTCAGGGTTAAAACCCGGGCAAACCACGAACAATTTCAAAGAAATGCAAGGGAAATTAAAACCGGTTTTGGATAGCCTTGTACAAGCTTCTTCAAAAGGAAAATTAACCGACAACTGGATGGATTCTGTAGATACTATTCTTGATGAATATTTAGGAAAAGTGCCCGCTAACTTCACCTATGAAGGGAAAAATTATACACCAAAAACTTTTGCTAAAGAGGTTGTAGGTATTAATCCTGATGATTATGTGGAATTATCTTCTTATAAGGATTATCCGTACTATCAAAAATTTGTAGTCCCAATTCCTGATAACTGGAGCCATGATTCTGATTGGAATGTACCTATGAAAGATCTTACTTCTATTATTGATAATGCTGTAACAAAAGGATATTCTGTAGGTTGGGCTACTGACGTTTCTGAGCCTTATTTCTCTTATAAAAATGGGGTGGCTTACGTTCCTGATATGGAATTAGACCAAATCAATGCAGAGAACAAGCAAACTTTATTCACTGAACCTAAAAAAGACAAAACGATTACTGAAGATATGCGTCAGAAAGCTCTTAACAACCTTTCTACAACGGATGATCACGGTATGCACATCGTAGGTTTGGCAAAGGATCAGACCGGTAAAGAATATTATATGGTTAAAAACTCTTGGGGAGTTACCAATGACTTTGCAGGATATCTTTATGTAACAAGACCATACGTTGAGTATAAGTCAACGGCTATTTTGGTTCACAAAAATGCAATCCCAAAAAGCATCTTAAAGCAATTAAAGCCAACTAAAAATATTGGTTTATAGAAAAAAGTCACTTCTGCCATTTTAATATGGTAGTTTTAGATATTTAAATCTGTTAAAAACCCGCTCTAGGATTATCCTGGAGCGGGTTTTGTTTTATTTAAAATTTTAGTTGCCTGAAGAATACAACGTCTTCATTGAGCATATTGTGACATTAGAATCAATTTAACATAAAATATTAATATCTTAAATTTTTAGTTAAAATATTTAATCATTTCAAAAAAATACTATATTTACACCAACATATAAATCACAAAATATAGAAAATTTAAAAAAATTATCAAAATCAGACTTAAAGAAAATCAATGGGGGAAATGCTCCGATATGTGGAGAAAATGAAATCCCATGTCATCACTTCGGTAAACCGGGACATCCAAGCTATTGGACCTGTGAGTTTATCGGGTATGGATGCAGAAACTAAAAAACAAATAGAAATCTGATTTTAGAATTCATAGAAGTCGGATTTAGTGTATCATAATCAAAAACTATTAAACATGAAAAATCTAAGAAAATTAACAAAATCGAATTTAAAGAAAATCAATGGTGGTAATGCTCCGGTATGTGGAGAAGATGAAATCCCATGTCATCACAGTGCTCAGCCAGGAATTCCGGCTTATTGGACTTGTGAATTTGCGGCCTATGGTTGCAGAGACTAAAGACAAATCAAAATCCGATTCTCAAAATACTTAAAAGTCGGACTTAATTTAATAATAACCAAAAAAACGATTAAACATGAAAAATCTACAAAAACTAACAAAATCAGAATTAAAGAAAATTAATGGTGGAGCAGGTCCAAATATTACCTGTCGTCCCGGAACTATTGCATGTCCTTATAAAGAGCCGGGAAAACCTATGTACTGGATCTGTGAATCTATTGAAACATCCTGTGGCTTTGATGGCACAGTATAATAAAAACCGGCTTTCAGGAAATCCTGAAAGCCGATTCTTTAATAAATAGGTGAAAAAATTAAATATAAAATAAAGTGAATTATGATGATTAAAGCGAATAGCTAATTCCTTCTCACTAATGAATAAAATTATGCTGTAATAAAATTGTCAGCGAGCGAATTCACTATTAGTTATAATCATTAAAATAATACGCCCATACTTTCTGCTGAAAAGTCAAGAAGAGCTTCGGTATTACCGTCTTTTATCTTTTGTACCCATTGGTAATCCTGTAAAATAGCACGTCCTACAGCAACAAGATCGAATTCTTCATTGTCAAGTCTTCTGATCAAATCTGTCAAATCTGTTTTTTCTGTTCCCTGACCGGCAAAGGCATTTAAAAAATCGCCATTCAATCCTACAGATCCTACTGTAATGGTAGGCTGTCCTGTAATTTTCTTGGCCCAACCTGCAAAGTTTAAATCAGAACCGTCAAATTCCGGTTCCCAGAAACGACGCTGTGAGCAATGGAAAATATCTACTCCGGCCTCTTTTAATGGCAACAACCAATCTTCCATTTCATTGGAGGTAAGAGCCAATTTACTTTTATAGTCCTGTTGCTTCCATTGAGAAAGGCGAATAATTATTGTAAAGTCCTCTCCTACTGCAGCTCTTATGGCTTTAACAATATCTACAGCGAATTTACTTCTCTCTTTCAGAGTTTTTCCTCCATACTCATCGGTTCTTGTATTGGTTACTTCCCAGAAAAACTGGTCAATCAGATAACCATGGGCTCCATGAATTTCAAGGCAATCAAAACCAAGGTCTTTTGCTGACTTTGCAGAAGCTGCAAACTGTGCAATGGTATCCTGAATGTCTTCAATGGTCATCGTAGAAGCTTTTTCCATAGGAACCAGCGGATATTCCTCGGACATTCTGGTATCGCCTACGTGCCAAATCTGGGGTCCCATTTTACCTCCGTTTTGATGTACGGTATCAATTACGTTTTTCCAGCCGTTTAATGCCTCTTTTCCATAAAAGTCAGGAATATTCTGAAGATTCTTTGATCCCGGTCTATTGATTACGGTTCCTTCAGAAAGAATTAAACCTACTTCAGAAGCGGCTCTCCTACCATAGTAGTCTACTACTTTCTGAGTAGGAACTCCATTGTCAGACTGTGCTCTGGTCATTGGTGCCATTACAATTCTGTTCTTAAGCTGTAATTTTTTATATTGGAACGGTTTAAATAATGATGTTGTGCTCATATTTAAAATCTTGTTTTATAATTGTTACACAAAGTAACTAATAATAGTTCGTTTTTGTATCTTTTATTAAAAAAATAGTGGTAACTTCGCAGTAACTTACATTAGTAACATCAAAGTAACGTATAGAATTTCGATTTTATATAAGCTTAAAAATGAATCTCTTCCTATGAAAAAGAACGAATTAATGCAATACAGCTGTCCTTTAGGTAAAGCAATGGCCGCTTTGGGGAGCAAATGGAAACCGATTATTGTACTGGTTATCAAAGACCGAAAACTTCGTTTTGGAGAACTTGCCGTACGCATTAATGTGATTTCAAGAAAAGTATTGACTGATCAACTGAGAGAAATGGAAAGCGATGGATTAATCATCCGGGAAGAGTTTAAAGAACTTCCGCCAAGGGTTGAATATTCACTGACAGAGAAAGGTTTGGCGCTTCTACCCATCTTATATTTACTGGAAGAATGGGAAGCGAAATATCAGGTAAAAGGATTACAGTCTGAACAATGTTCTGTTTTAGGTAAGGAAGTAGAAAAAGCTATTAAGCTTTAACAGTTCTATTTTTTTAATAATTAAAATACAAAGAGAGCTTTCAAAATTTGAAAGCTCTCTTCTTATATTATTTTAATCCCAATTAGAATATCGCAGGATATTTCTGAGGATTTGCTTCGTTAAACATCGCGTAGATCTTTTCTACCATATCATCTGTAGATGGCTTACTGAAATAGTCTCCATCACTTGCATACGCAGGTCTGTGATCGTTAGCAGAGATCGTCAACGGATCTGAATCCAGATATCTGAATGCTTTTTGTTTTTCTAAAATTTGCTGTAGGATAAATCCGGTAGTTCCTCCTTCCACATCTTCGTCAATTACGACTAATCTATTCGTTTTCTTAACACTTTCAGCAATCTCGTGAGATAAATCAAAAGGAATTAATGATTGAATATCGATTACTTCAGCAGAAATTCCTAATTTTTCTAATTCATTTGCTGCTTCTGTAACGATTCTCCAGGTAGATCCATATGTTACCAAAGTAACATCTGTTCCTTCTTTAGTCACTTCAATTTTACCTACAGGCACAGTGAATTCCCCAAGGTTATCAGGCTGCTTTTCTTTCAATCTGTATCCGTTCAGACATTCTACGATAATGGCAGGTTCATCTGCCTGAAGCATTGTATTATAGAATCCTGCTGCTTTCGTTAAGCTTCTTGGAACAAGGACTAAAATACCTTTTGAAAGGTTTAAAATTCCTGCCATCGGAGAACCTGAATGCCAGATTCCTTCTAATCTGTGACCTCTTGTTCTGATGATTAAAGGAGCTTTCTGACCTCCTTTTGTTCTGTATTGTACTGTTGCCAAATCATCACTCATTCCTTGTAAACAGTAAAGAACATAGTCCAGATATTGGATTTCAGCGATAGGTCTTAATCCTCTCATTGCCATACCAATCCCCTGTCCAAGGATGGTAGCTTCACGGATTCCGGTATCAGCGATACGTAATGCTCCGTATTTTTCCTGCATTCCTTCCAGTCCTTGGTTAACGTCCCCGATATTTCCGGTATCTTCACCAAAGATTAATGTTTCAGGATATTTTGAGAAAATTTTATCGAAGTTATTTCTGATCACTACTCTACCGTCTACATCTTCAGAACTATCGGAATAAACCGGTTTGATCTCTTTGATGTTTTCAGCTTTCCATTGAGATTCTGAATATAAATGAGAAGAATAGTTATCTTTTTCGATTTCAGCTACTTCATTGTATTTCTGCATCAATTGGTTTCTTTCTGCAGAATTTGTACCTCTTGTTGCTAATAAAGCTTTTCTGGCTAAATGGAATACATCTTTTTTAGCCTTAGAAACCAATTTATTGAAATGGGTAATATGAGCTTCCACCTCAGCATTCTGCCCTTTAAGATTTTCTACTAAAGGTAAAACAGACTGAATTAAATCTTTAATGGCATTCTGATAATTATCCCAAGCTGTTTTCTGTCCTGCTTTCGCTGTTTTCTTCGCTTCTTCATCAATAGTATCTAATTCTTCAGCGGTAGCAATTACTTCTTCTTTTCCGTCAATTTCAATAGAATAATTCAAAATCCATTCTTTGAATTTTGCCAATCCGTCATATTCTGCTTCCCAAGCAAGACGCTCTTCATTTTTATATCTTTCGTGAGATCCTGATGTAGAATGCCCTTGAGGTTGTGTAACATCTACCACGTGAACGACCACAGGAACGCTTTCCGTTCTTGCAAAATGTTCCGCTTTGGCATATGCATCCAATAGTGCAGGATAATCCCAAGCTTTAACCTGGATAATCTCACATCCTTGGTTTTCTCCTTCTTTTCTTTGGAAACCGCTTAGCATCTCACTGATATCAGCTTTTGCTCTTTGGTTTTTTGTAGGAACTGAAATTCCATATCCGTCATCCCAGATGGATACAATCATTGGAACCTGAAGTGCACATGCTGCATTCAATGTTTCCCAAAAATGGCCTTCTGCCGTAGAAGCATCACCAATTGTTCCGAAAGCAATCTCCTTTCCTTCTTTTGAGAATTTTTCGGAACCTTCAAATTTTACACTTTTATAAATAGTAGAAGCCTGAGCTAATCCTAATAATCTTGGCATTTGACCTGCTGTAGGTGAAATATCCGAAGAAATATTCTTCTGTGCCGTAAGATCTTTCCAACTTCCGTCTTCATGTAAACTTCTTGTCGCAAAGTGTCCGTTCATCTGTCTTCCTGCTGAAGCCGGCTCTCTTTCTACACTTGTATCGGCATACATCTGTGCAAAAAAGCTTTCCACTGTTAAAGCATCCACTGCTAATGCAAAAGTCTGGTCTCTGTAATATCCTGAACGGAAGTCTCCATTTCTGAAAACCTTCGCCATTGCCAGCTGAGGAAGTTCCTTACCATCCCCAAAAATTCCGAATTTAGCTTTTCCTGTGAGTACTTCTCTTCTTCCAAGATAAGACATTTCACGAGAGATCCTTCCTAACTTGTAGTCTTCAAGTATTTGATTTTTAAAATCTTGAAAGGATATTTGCTGTGTTTCAATATAGGTTGTTTGCATAGCTAAGTATAAAAGTTTTTATTCTTCAAGTATTTTGCTAATATACACTTTTTAAATTAATTTTAATTTTTATTAATCTTTTTTAAAAATTTGATAATAAAAAAAATTGTGCTTTATTTTGAAAAAAATTGTAAGATGGAAAAAAAGTCACCCCATATTTTAAATGCATCTAGCAATCTTTTAGGGTTTTCATTAATTATTATTACGTCTTTGAAAATCGCTAGAATAAGCCATGATACGTATTTAGATGAGTTTGCAGGTTTTGCTTGTATCCTTTTTGCATGCAGCTGCTTCTTTTCATTTCTGGCTATCAGAACTCATAATGAGAAGCGAGAATACTCGTTTGAGACTATTGCGGATTATTTATTTTTAATCGCGTTATTTTGTATAGTCCTAGCCGTTATTATTGTAACCCTAAAAATAATTTAATTTAAAATTTTCGCTCAATTACGTAATCTAGCATACTATGTAAGGATTTTCGTGCTTCAGAATCGGGAAAATCATTCAGAAGATCCTTTGCTTTCTGCTGAAAATCTTTCATAACCGTGATGGCATATTCTAATCCACCTGAACTTTTAACAAATTCAATAAGTTCTTTTACCCTTTTAGGATTATTATTATAACGTTTTATGGTATCGAAATAATATTTTCTATCTTTTTCACCGGCTGTTTTCAAAGTATAAATCAGAGGCAGTGTCATTTTCTGCTCTTTGATGTCAATCCCTACAGGTTTACCAATAACATTAGAGCTCAAATAATCAAAAAGATCATCTTTAATTTGAAAAGCCATTCCGGTGTACGTTCCGAAATCCTGCATCTTTTTAGCAAGGACTTCATCTGTACTATTGGAAAGAACTCCGATTTCACAACATGCTGCTATTAAAGTTGCTGTTTTCTGGCGAATAATTTCATAATAAACATCTTCTGTAATATCCAATTTTCTGGCTTTCTCCAACTGAAGTAGCTCTCCTTCGGACATTTCACGAATTGTTCTTGAAATGACACCAAGAAGATCATAATCTTTATGATCTGTGGATAATAACACTGATTTTGATAAAAGGTAATCTCCTACCAAAACGGCTATTTTATTCTTCCATAAGGCATTAATGGAGAAAAAATTACGACGCTTAAAACTTTCATCCACCACATCATCATGCACTAAAGTAGCCGTGTGAATCAATTCAATCATGGAAGCACCACGATAGGTTTTCTCGGTAACATCTCCTACGAGTTTTGCACAAAGAAATACAAACATTGGACGCATTTGTTTCCCTTTGGTGGTAACAATAAAACGAGTTACTTTATCTAATAAAGGTACTTTACTCTGCATTGATTCATAAAACTTCTGTTCAAAAAGTTTCATTTCCTCATTAATCGGTTGTTTGATTTCTTCTACGATATTTGCCACAATCTGCGAATGCTGGGTGAATAATTATTAATTCTCACAAAGATAATTTTTTTCGGTCAATTTTAAGCCAAAATTAGTCTTTGAGTTTATTTTTTGGGATAAAATAAAATGAAGGTTTTACACTTCCCAGAGGTGATTTAAATTTTTCGCCCGATATATAAATTCCTGTTTCGTCTACAGCAACCCCTTCAATTTGTCCAACAGACAAAGCACTTCCCAAATAATAATGTTCCGGAATTTCTTTGAAAAATACTCCAGGTTCCGTTTCTTTAAAAATATCCAAAAAGACTTCTGTTTTTTTCGTATACCCTACCAAATAAAGCTTTTTATCAAAGTAAGCAGCATCTGTTACCACAAAGTTAGTTCTGTAGGACTCTGTTTTTACAGCATCCTGTTTTTCGTATACTTCCGGATCAATTACATAATGAGTGGTTGCTTTTGACACCCATTCTTTGGTAAAAAGATGCAGTTTTCCATGGGCATATACCATCGCTTCCGCATCAAAATCGGTATTTAGATTGGTAGATTTATATTCAGTCTGTTCAGGGTATTGAAATGAAATCTCTTTAATCTGATCATTTTGTAAACTATCGTTTCGAAAAGGAACTTTATAGATACTAAGGTCCTCTCGTTTTCCAGTGTTATTTCCAAAATCTCCTATATAAAAATAATCACCGTCATTTGTTAAAGCTTCCCAGTCCTTGTTTTTTGCATTCACTTTAAAAGTTTTTACAATCTCTCCTGATATTTTATTGATTTCAAATAACTCGGGATCATTGCCACTATCGTTAAAGGTATATAATTTTCCTTTAAACATATTCAGTCCGGAAGTCTCCTGAATTTTATTGTTCAATTCATTGACTTTATATTTCTTTATTTTTAGAAAATCAACTTGTTGTGCAAATACAGATTGAGCGGCAATAAGAGTTACAATCAGAAATATCTTTTTCATAGGACAAAAATAGGACTTTCAGTTGGAATGGGGTCGGATGCATGAGAGGTTTTGAGGGTTTAAGAGATTCCTCGCTCCGCTCCAAATTCTAGCAAAGAGGTTCAACAAAGTCGATGACAACTACAATTATTCAGCAATAAGTATAAAAAAAGAAAAACGGACTCAAAAGTCCGTTTCTTATATTAAGCAGTTTTCTGCTCTTTTATATTGTTTTGTTGTTCTTTTCTTTTTGCCTGTCTTGCAAAATATTCTTTCTGATATTGTCTTACCGTCTTTCCTGTCCCATCATGCCTCCAGCCCGGCGAATTGAAAATATAATTGATTCTATCAGTAAATTTTAATCCCGGTTGTTTAAGATCTTTCCAAATCTTTCTCCATTCATAGAAAAGAACGGTATCCGGTCTGTTATCCGGCATTTTGGGATAGATACCATATTTTACGGGAACATTAGGATCTTCTTTTTCGAAAGTTCCGAATATTTTATCCCAAATAATCAGGCACATTCCCATGTTCTTATCAAGATATTTAACATTACATGCGTGATGTACACGGTGATGAGAAGGTGTTACTAAAATATGCTCTAAGAATCCCATACTCTTCACAGTTTGTGTATGTACCCAAGTTCCATATACCTGCCCGATTGCGTAAGCCACCATAATATGCCAAGGATTAAATCCTAAGAATGCTAACGGTGAAAAGTATAAATATCTGTAAAGCGGTTGTAATACCGGACTTCTGAATCCTGTAGTAAGGTTAAAAAATTCTGAGCTATGGTGCGTAATATGAACTGCCCAGAATGCTCTCGAACGATGATCCACATAATGCAATACATAGTAGGCAAAGTCAGTAATCACAAAACAAGCCAGCAAATACCAGATACTAAGATCCCAGGAGAAGATTCTGTGGTGGTAGAAGAAAAACATCACCCCCATTGCAAAGGCCTTCATGATCAGGTCAAGACCAAAATTCATCAAAGCAAGATAAATGTTTGTTGCAAGGTCTTTCCCACTATACAATTTAGCTTCGGAAACGTGGCTATAAATCATTTCAGCTAAAATAACCGTAGCATGTAATGGCACTGCCCATGCATATACAGTTTCTAACCCGTCCTCGCTCATAAGAAAATCCATCATCATAAATAATTTTATGCAAAGGTAGGGTTTTAAGCTTTTCTTTAAGAGAAAATTAAGTTTTTTTTAAGGAAATTTTAATCAGTAGTTTTGTTGGCAAGCTGTCCACAAGCAGCATCAATATCTCCTCCTCGGCTTCTTCTGACCATTACTGTAATTCCGGCATTTTCAAGCTGACGAATGTAATTTTCTTCCGCCTGTTTGTTGCATTGGTCATATTTTCCGTCCCCGATTGGATTGTATTGAATCAAGTTTACTTTAGAAGGAACTTGTTTGCAGTATTTGATTAATGCTTTAATATCTTCATCTCCATCATTAATCCCTTTCCATACACAGTATTCAAAAGTGATCACGGATCCGGTCTTTTGATACCAATACTGAAGGGACTCCATAATATCCGTTAGCGGAAATTTGTCGGAGAATGGCATGATTTCATTACGCTTGACTTCGATAGCTGAGTGAAGTGACAATGCCAGTTTCACGCGTAATTCATCATCTGCAAGCATTTTGATCATTTTAGGAATACCTGATGTAGAAACGGTGATTCTTCTTGGAGACATTCCCAATCCTTCTGGCTGGGTAATCTTTTTGATCGCCTCTACTACATTTTTGTAATTCATCATCGGCTCTCCCATTCCCATGAATACGATATTGGAAAGCGGTCTGTCGAAATACATTTTACTTTGGCTGTCAATCAGGGCAACCTGATCCACGATTTCCGCTACTTCAAGATTTCTCATCCTTTTCAGTTTTGCCGTAGCACAGAATTCGCAGTTTAATGAGCAGCCTACCTGTGAAGAAACACAGGCTGTCGTTCTTGTTTCTGTTGGAATAAGAACAGATTCCACCATCAATCCATCATGAAGTTTCACTCCATTTTTGATGGTTCCGTCAGAACTTTTCTGAAGTAAATCTACGGAAACAGGGTTAATGGTATATTCTTCGGAAATTTTTTCACGAAGTGATTTCGAAAGATTCGTCATTTCATCAATCGAATGGAGGTTTTTACTCCATAACCAGTCATAGACCTGTTTCGCACGAAACGGTTTTTCACCTAAAGATTCAAAGTAATCTTTAAGCTGGTCTAATGATAATGTACGGATATCTTTCATTGTAAGGTTGCAGATTTTAGGTTTCAGGAAGCAGGTACTATTACCTGCAACCTTTTACCTAATATCTTTTTTATAGAATTAACATTGCATCACCGTAAGAATAGAATTTATACTTTTCTTTTACGGCTTCTTCATACGCATGCATTACGAAATCTCTTCCTGCAAATGCAGCAATCATCATGATCAATGTAGACTTCGGTGTATGGAAGTTTGTGATCATTGAGTTCGCTACTCCAAAATCGTGAGGAGGATAGATGAATTTATTAGTCCAACCATTGAAAGCAGAGATTTTTTTGTTTGAAGAAACAGAAGTTTCCAAGGCTCTCATTGTTGTAGTTCCTACTGCACAAACTCTTCTGTGAGTGTCAACTGCTTTGTTGATAATAGCAGCATTTTTCTCATCAATGATAATCTCTTCAGATTCCATTTTGTGCTTAGAAAGATCTTCTACTTCAATTGGGTTGAAAGTTCCTAAACCTACGTGAAGGGTAACTTCAGCAAAATTGATTCCTTTGATCTCTAATCTTTTCATCAAATGCTTAGAGAAGTGAAGACCTGCTGTAGGTGCAGCTACCGCTCCTTCTACTTTAGCGTAGATCGTCTGGTATCTTTCTGCATCTTCCGGCTCTACTGCTCTTTTGATATATTTTGGAAGTGGAGTTTCTCCTAATTCCTTAAGTTTCGATCTGAATTCTTCATAAGAACCGTCGAATAAGAATCTTAATGTTCTTCCTCTTGAAGTAGTGTTATCGATAACCTCAGCTACCAAAGACTCATCTTCTGTGAAGAATAATTTGTTACCAATTCTGATTTTTCTTGCAGGGTCTACCAATACATCCCATACTCTGGTTTCCTTATCAAGCTCTCTTAAAAGGAAAACTTCAATTTTAGCACCTGTTTTTTCTTTGTTTCCATAAAGACGCGCAGGGAAAACTTTCGTATTGTTGAAGATAAATAAATCATCCTCATCAAAATAATCCACTACATCTTTAAATAATTTGTGCTCGATAGTTTGTGTTTTTCTATCAAGTACCATTAATCTAGCTTCGTCTCTGTGCTCTGATGGGTGTTCTGCTAATAATTCCGCAGGAAGATCAAAATTAAAATCTGATGTTTTCATTTTTTAAATTACGGTTTAAAAATTATTGAAATTACAAGGTGTAATTTTCGGAGTGCAAATATACGACATTCAATACCCCTTTGTCAAGTATTATTTGTAATCAAATTAAAAACCGTGATTTTACGGGAATTTTAAAAGTTTAAAAAGGTTACTTTTGAGAAAAAATTAAAAATCCAACCCTATGAGTAAGTATTCAATAGAAGCATTCATCAATGAAACTAAAGAAAATCCGCAACAAAGAGACTATTTTGAGCTTGAAACCAAACATCTTTTAGAAATTAATCTTAACAATCAGGCAGTATGGACAAAAAGAGGAAGTATGGTAAGCTATGTGGGTAATATCAATTTTGAAAGACAAGGAATGCTTTCCGGTGGTCTTGGTAATCTTTTAAAGAAAGCCATCAGCGGTGAGGGGTCCAAACTGATGAAAGCTGAAGGAACAGGAAAATTGTATGTAGCAGACTCTGGAAAGAAAGTTCGTATTCTTTATTTGAATAATGAATCGGTTTGTGTAAATGGCAATGATGTATTAGCACACGAACAGAGTGTAAAGAGTGACATCACTATGCTTAAAAGTATCGCAGGAATGATGTCCGGCGGACTTTTCCAGGTTAAACTTTCAGGAACGGGCCATATCGCTATTACAACCCACGGAGACCCTTTAACATTATTGGTAACCCCGGATACTCCTGTTTTCACGGATCCTAATGCAACCGTTGCATGGTCTGGAAATTTAAGTCCCGAACTGAAAACCAATGTTTCTTTTAAAAGCCTTATCGGAAGAGGAAGTGGTGAAGAGTTCCAGATGAAATTCTCAGGACATGGCTGGGTACTCATCCAACCTTATGAGGAGGTATATTATTTAGAAAAGTAATGCACAAATTACTATCTTTAAAGTAAGAACCTGTTTAAATTTTATTAAAATTTATTTGAACCATTAAGATTAATTAAGTTATTGAGATTAATTAAGAAAAAATCAAAGATTTTTATAAGCAAAGTGCCTTAAAGCGGAGCTCAAACTTAATATTCTAAAAATCTTAAGAATCTTAATGGTGAAACTTATTCGTAATAAAAAATGGTAAATCAATTTTTAAAATTTAAACAGACTCTAAGTAATTCAATTCATTATTCTTAAAGTATGAGCCAATGAAAAATACACTGTCGGGGCTATTATTATTGATATCAATTAATCTAGCCTATTCGCAAATACAGAAAGTGAAACAAGTGATTGATTCCTGTGTGAAAAAGGATAACTTCAACGGTTCTGTTTTAATAGCTCGAAATGGGAAAACTGAATTACTTACTTATAAAGGCCAGTCCAACAGGCATTATAACATTCCTTTTTCTGATGAAACAAAATTTCACATCTTCTCCCTTACCAAAACCTTTACAGCAGTATTGATCATGCAGCTTTATGAAAAGGGTAAAATTGATTTAGATGCCACGATTTCTACTTATTATCCCGAATATAAAGGAGAAGCAGCCCGGAAAGTCACCATAAGAAATCTGCTTACGTATAGCAGCGGCAGAGATCATAAAGACATCAGCTCACCGGAACTGATCCATCAGGCCTATGATAATACTCTATGGAATCTGGATGAATTCATTACCACATTCCTCTCTGAAAAACTTATTGATAAACCCGGAACAAAATTCAGTTATAATAATGGTGATTTTATACTCCTCGGAAAGATTATCGAAAAAATATATGATAAACCATTTGAAGAAGTCTTAAAGAAGCAAATACTTATTCCTCTCCATATGCAGAATACAGGATTTCTTCACCATAATGACATCATCAAAAATATTGACGAAGGATATTCGGCTGACCCAAGTGATCCATTTGCACTGCATATGCCTACCAATACCTATATTGATAATTTCTATTCAGCCGGAGCGATGTATTCTACACCAAAGGATTTGCTCATTTTTGATCAAGCCATTTTTAACGCTGCTCTTTTCAATCAAAAAACATTAGAAACCATGCTTACCGCAGATAAACAACTGGAAGATACTGCACTTGGTTTCTGGGTATATCCTAAAAAATTCGGATCTGTTACTACCTTGTTTGCTGAGCGTCAGGGAGAAGGATACGGACATAGTGCCAACTGGGTACACCTGATAGATAAAAACCTCACTATCATTATTCTTTCCAACACCAAAGACATTAAATATCTGAACAAAATGAGAGAAAGATTGATTAAAAGTTATTATGGGCAATGATTTTTGCGAAATTAAACGTGAAATACAGAGATTAAAGACTTAAATGTCAATAGGCAATTTTGCATTGTAAGTGAATGGGTATTTTTTATTATTTCAATATTTTGTTTTTATTTAACCACCCCGTCAAAAATGCTTTGAATCTTTGCCACCCCTCCAGAGGAGAGAAATTGTCACACTTTGAAATGGTAGCCATTGTAGAAATCATAATAGGTTATGCAATGTTTTTTTATATTCACTTCTTAAAACATTAATATTCTCTCCACCATGCATTCTGAACAATCCTTAGCTACTCACCCCAAGCTATCCTGAACTTCACATCTCACACTGAAACTCCAAAACTCTCCCACTCTCAAACCCTACAACTCCGTAACTCCCACCCCATCGCCCCTTTCGCTAAAAAACGTTCACCATTCTATGAAAAAGTTTTAATATATTTAGAAAAAAAATAGATGGACAATAGCACTTCCCGTAGAAACTTTATTAAAACTGCAGCTTTAGCCAGTTTTGGAGCATTGGTTTTACCCAATTCTTTATTTGCATATTCAACTGATTTTAAAACAGATAAAAAAGTCCGTGTTGGCTTTATTGGCGTAGGTCTTAGGGGACAGGAACATGTAAAATTACTGGCAAAACGTAATGATGTAGAGATTGTTGCCTTTGCTGATCCGGATAAAAGAATGCTATCCGCCTCTCAAAAAATACTAAAAGACAACAATAAATCGGCTGCACAGGAATTTTCTAATGGTGAATATGATTATCGAAGTCTTTTAAAATTAAAAAACATAGACGCTGTTGTCATTGCTACACCATGGGAATGGCATCTTACACAAGGGGTTGAAGCGATGCGTGCCAAAAAGATTGTTGGGATGGAAGTTGCAGGAGCTATAAAACTTCAAGACTGTTGGGAATTTGTGAAAGTATATGAGGAAACGAAGGTTCCAATTTTCATGATGGAAAATGTATGCTATCGAAGAGATATCATGGCAATTCTGAATATGGTTCGTAAGGGAATGTTTGGGGAGCTCGTACATGGAAGAGGTGGTTATCAGCATGATTTGCGAGGGGTACTTTTCAATGATGGTGTTACCCCTTACAATTCCGGTGTTGAATTTGGAGAAAAAGGCTTTAGTGAGGCAAAATGGAGAACCGAGCATTATGTAAAACGTAACGGGGAACTTTATCCTACCCACGGATTAGGTCCGGTTGCTATGATGATGGACATCAACAGAGGAAATCGCTTAACAAGACTTTCTTCATTTTCATCTAAATCTGTAGGATTACATAAATACATTGTAGAGCATGCTAAAGGAGGTGAAAATCATCCGAATGCCAAAGTAAAATTCAATCAGGGAGATGTTGTAACAACCCAAATTGCCTGTGCTAATGGTGAAACCATACTTTTAACCCATGACACCAGCTTACAGAGGCCATACGATCTTGGTTTCCGTGTACAGGGAACTGAAGGATTATGGCAGGATTTCGGATGGGGAGAATTTGATCAGGGACAAATTTATTTTGAAAAAACAATGAACCATACCCACCGTTGGGATAATACCGAAAAATGGATGAAAGAATATGATCATCCGATGTGGAAGAAGTTTGAAAGTACTGCTGCCGGTGCCGGACATGGAGGAATGGACTTCTTTGTGATGAATACTTTCATTGAGTGTATCAAACGAAATATTGAGTTTCCAATGGATGTTTATGATCTTGCTTTATGGTATTCGATCACTCCGTTAAGTGAAGAGTCTATTGCCAAAGGTGGCCAGGTTGTTGACATTCCTGATTTCACCAACGGTAAGTGGAAAACCCGTAAACCTGTATTTGGAATGACCGATGAGTTCTAAGAAGACATTACTCATATTAGCAGGTGGATTAGGCACTCGTTATAAAGGTCTTAAGCAAGTGGATGGAATACTCGATAACGGATCTCCGATTTTGGAGTATTCTATCTTTGATGCTCTTGAGACCGGCTTCCAAAAAGTGGTGATTATTGTTAACAAACTGATTCCTCAAAGCTATATTGATCGGCTCAATACCATCTCCGGAATAAAAGGATTTGAATTGCACTGGATCTATCAGGAAATAAAAAGTATCCCGATACATGACCTTGACTACGTTGAACGTGAAAAACCATGGGGAACCGCACATGCCGTTCTCTGTGCTAAATATTCAATACAGGAACCTTTTGTCATGATCAATGCCGATGATTTTTATGGAAAAGAGGCTTACCAACTGGCAGCACACGAAATCGATCATCATCATATTTCGGACTCACACTTAGGCATGATTGCATATCCGGTAAGTACTACACTAAGTGGTAACGGAGCTGTAGCAAGAGGAATCTGTACTTTAGATCCTGAAAATTTTTTGATTAAAGTAGAGGAACAAACTTCTATTCAAAGGATCAACGGTTCAATCATTTATATTGAAAACGGGAAAAATATAGAAATTTCTCCCGACACATTGGTATCCATGAACTTTTTTATTTTCCATCCCAATATTTTCTGTTCATTGGAAGCTTATTTTTATGATTTTATAGAATCGGAACCTACGGCCACCCAGGAATTTTACATTCCTTCCACCGTACAAAGAATGATGGACGAGAAAAAAGTAAAAGTAATGGTAAAAACATCTCCTTCTCAGTGGATGGGTGTTACCTATGCAGACGATAAAAAGAACATTAAGGATTTTCTGACCTCAGAAATTCAAAAAAACAGATATCCCGAAGATCTATGGACCTAAAAGCAGTTGTAAGACAATTTATTGATACAGATCATTACAGTCTCATTCCTATTACAGATGGATTGATCAATACAACTTACCTTTTGGAAGACAGAGACCAAAAGAAAAAGTTTATCCTGCAAAAGATCAATCAAAACGTTTTCCAACGACCGGAAATCGTCATCAACAATCATTTAATGATTAATGAGCTTCTTAGATCGAATAATTATCAATTTCAAATTATCGAACCTATTCCTTGCCTTACCCATCAACTTTTGGTAAGAGATACCAATAATGAGCCATGGCGTATGCTGAGTTTTGTGGAAAATAGTACTACCTTTCTTACCACTCCATCTTTAGAAATAGCTTTTGAAGCAGCTAAAACCTTCAGTTATTTCCTTACCGTTATAAATACTGAACAATTGCCTGCCATCGAAGACACCCTTCCCAATTTCCTCAATTTTGAAAAAAGGCTGGCAGATTATAAAAATGCTCTAAAAGATGCTGCTCCTCATTTAAGAGAAAATGCAAGAACAGAAATAGAAATTACCAACCAGTTTCTATCCTTGCCCGATAAATGGATTCAAATGGAGAGAAGTAATCAACTTCCCAGAAGAATTATCCATGCGGATGTAAAAATCAGCAACATCCTCTTCGATCAGCATCATAATCCGTTAGCTGTAATTGATTTGGATACCATGATGATTTCTACCATTTTATATGATTTTGGAACGATGATCCAATCCTATACCAATACAACTCATGAAGATGATGGAAGTGCCCAAAACAATTTTAACCCTGAAATGTATAAAGTTGTAAAAGAAGGTTTTCTCTTTCACCTAAAGGAAAAGTTGACTTCGGAAGAATCTGATCATCTTGATTATGCCGCACAAGTCGCTATTTATATCCAGGAGCTTCGTTTTCTAACCGATTATCTGAATGGAAGCACTTACTATTCTATCACTTATCCGGAACATAATTTGGATCGAACGAAGAATCAGCTAGAGCTATTAAAAGGACTGAGAATGTATTTGTCAAAGAGTAAAGAAAGCTTGGAAAATCAATAGCTATCAACAATGTTTTATTAATTCTAAAATAGAAGCACTTGTCATTCCGAGCATAACGAGGAATCTCAACAAAGTATATTATATCAAAATATGATGATCATTGTTGAGATTCCTGCGGGAATGATAAACAGCGCGCTTAGATTGTTCTTACACTTTGTCATTCCATAGAAATCTATATCTTCATTTATCAAGTGTCATTATTGAATAAATTAAAAGTTCACCCACACTCTAAAACTCTAATACTCTCTCACCCTAAAAACTCCAAAACCTTCTTCCATCCTTCCAGTTTCTTTTCAAAAGAGATAGTGTGAAGCGGACTTGTGGATGGCATTAGAAAAATAGGGAGTCTGTAGTTTTTCCCTAAAAGCTTTTGTAAATTCTTATAAGACTTCCCTCCGTTGCAAAAAATCGCTTTAATATTTTGATACTCTTCCAAAAGTTCAGCAATTTGATTGGCTTCCTCATTTCTGATCTCGGAATCAAGGCTTCCTTTTCTTTCACAAGAATCGATGACATCCCAAAGAGCAATATGGTATTTCTTTAAGGTATTAATTCTTTGGTCATAGTCTTCCGTGAATTCCTCATGCAACAATTCAAAGATAATTTTCCAAAACTTATTCTGTGGATGGGCATAATATTGTTGTTTTTCCAATGATTTTACTCCCGGAATGGATCCTAAAATCAGAATTTCAGATTGATCATCAATAAATGGTGGAAAGGAAGAAATACGATTTTGCATCTTCAAATATATCAATTTTGGCTAAAATCTTTTCGCTTTTCATGATGAAATAGCGCTGGCTGGATCCCTGCTGGATGACAAAATTAGTTGGTAAATTAAATGACCACGATAGGAACTACTAAAGGTCATTGTGAAAATTTGTGAAATATTCGCGTCATTTGTGTGTTTTGGCTTAAAACCGTTTGATTTTTTATCATAAAAAAAGCGGACTAAAGTCCGCTCCTATTGATGTTTATTACAAAGTTTCTTTCAACCAATCGAAGAATTCTCTCTGCCATACCAATCCGTTTTGAGGATGAAGTACCCAGTGATTTTCGTTCGGGAAGTAAACCAATTTAGATTTTAATCCTCTTAATTTTGCAGCCTGGAAAGCTTCCTGCCCCTGTTCGTAAGGTACACGGAAATCAATTCCTCCCTGAACAATCATGATTGGCTTATTCCATTTTTCTACAAAATTGCTTGGATTGAATTCTGTATATGCTTTTGGAAGTGGCTTTTCCCATGGAGAACCAAGATCCCAATTAGCAAACCAAAGTTCTTCTGTCGTCAGATACCAAGACTTCATATCGAATAATCCGTCGTGAGCGATAAATGTTTTGAATCTGTTTTCATGGATTCCGGCTAACATAAATACACTGTATCCTCCATAACTTGCTCCCACTGCTGCGACTCTGTCACCATCTACATAGGGTAATGTCTTCGCATAATCGGTAGCTGCAAGATAATCTCTCATCGGCTGTCCACCCCAATCTCTGGAAATATCTTCATTCCATTTTGTTCCCCAGCCCGGCATACCTCTTCTGTTTGGAGCTACCACGATATAATCGTTTGCAGTCATTAAGGCAAAGTTCCATCTTACACTGAAATATTGTGTCAATGCAGATTGTGGTCCTCCCTGACAATATACCAGCGTAGGATATTTTTTATTCGGATCAAAGTTTGGTGGATAGTGGAACCATACTCCCATTTCTTTACCGTCTGAAGTTTTTACCATTTTAAGTTCAGATTTACCTTGAGCCAGCTTAGCATAGGTATCTTTATTTGCTTCAGTAACTTGTTTCATTTCTCCATTTTTCAGATTTACAGAGAAAATTTCCGTTGCATGGTTTACGTCTGTTCTTCCTACTAAAAGTGAAGTTTTGTTGTCAGTGAAAATTTCGTTAACATCAAAATCTCCTTTAGTGATCTGTTGTACTTTTGCAGATTTAGAATCCAGAGAGAAAAGTTGTTTTGTTCCTCTGTAAGCTGCCGTGAAGTAAATAGTTTTTGAATCTGCCCCCCAAAGAACATCTCCGGAAACACTATCATCCCATCCTGCGGTAAGATTAGTTGTTTTTCCTGTTTTCCAATCCAGGATTTTCACATCATTCTTATCTGCTTCATAACCATCTCTGGCCATACTTTGCCAGATCAAAGATTTACCATCCGGGCTGAATTTAGGATTGATATCATATCCTTTATTAGACTCAGTCAGGTTTTTTGTAGTTCCTGAAGCTAAATCATAAGCGAAAATATCGGTATTGGTACTTGTTGAATATTCTTTACCACTCTTAGGCTTAGTTACATATAAAAGCTGGGCAGAATCCGGGCTCCAGATAAAATCTTCAGCACCACCGAAAGGTCTTTGAGGAGAATCCCAGGTTTTCCCGTCCAATAGATCTTTTGCAGAATCTACTTTATCAGAAGCATTCACAACAAATATGTGGTTGTATTTTCCTTCATTAAAGTAATCCCAATGTCTGTGGTTTAGGTCTGTATACACCTGAGCCGTAGTTTTAGGAGTATCATTGTATTTATCTTTCCCCATTACCTTTTCCACTAAAACTTGTTTGCTGAAAGCAATTTTCTTACCGTCGGGAGAGATTACAATATTATCTGCATCACCGATAGTATAAAATTCCGTCCATGTTTTTCCGGCATCCTTAGAAAGATAAATTTTGTCTCCTTCCTGTGCATAAATACCGTTTTTATCCCATTGAATCAAAGACTTTTTACCAAAATCTATTTTGGAAGACTGATTATTAAGAACATTCAGGAAGTAGTTCTCATTTTTTGTTTTTTCTGTTTTCAGATCTACTTGCCCTACTTTATAAATAAGAGAAGCTTGATCCGGTGAAACTGCCTGCACTCCTACTTTTTTCAAAGTCCAAAGAATTTCAGGCGTCATTACTTGTTGTGCATTCATTAAAAGCGGAGCTGCTAAAGCCAGCAGGCTGTACTTAAGTTTCATATGTTAATATTCATTTTTAGCAGGACGATGAAATTTTATCGATTTCATTCATTCCTTTTAATTAAATTCAAAGATTGCCAAAGTTAATATTTAAAATAAAAACGAACGAAAGAATTAACATTAAAGTTGATATTATAAGGTGAAATAGCCAACAAAGTGAAGAAAACTCAAGTCAATAAAAAAGTCCGTCGATACTGAACCAACGGACTTTTTATATATTATTTTAAAATCAATTAATCTCCATCTGAGAACATTGAGTTTGCTAAAGAAGTAACAATTGACAACAGTATACTGAAGATAAATGCCCACCAGAAGCCATCTACAACCATACTATCTATAAAATAGTCTGCAATCATAATGATTCCGGCATTGATGACCAAGGCAAAAAAACCTAATGTCAAAATCGTAAGCGGAAGTCCGAAAAGGCTTAAAATGGGTTTCACAAATATGTTTAAAACTCCCAGTACAATAGCGAAGATTATTGCTGAAGAAAAGCTTTCAAAATGTACTCCCGGCAAAATTTTAGTTAAAAGATAAGCAACTATCGCTGTTACAAACAATCGGATAATTAAATTCATTGAGTTATTTTTTATGTTTATGGGAATTATGGAGCAAAAGCCATTCCATTTCGGCAAAAAGAATTTCACGAAACCCTTTATTTAAGGAATATTTTTTCATTATTCTTCATCAATCATTATTTTATTTTCATCATTGTAACCAATGAAGTGGCAACATGGCTCTCTGAACCGGAATTTTCATCCTGAACATATATTTCAGTTCTTATCACACTGATTTTAGCTCCTCCTTTAATTACATAAGATTTAGAAACCAAAGCATCTCCCATTGCAGGTCGCAAATAGTTTACTTTTAATTCGACCGTTACTACATAACAGTCTTCCGGATAATGGCTCACCGCTGCATATCCTGAGGATACATCCACCAGAGAAGCGATCATGGCTCCGTTAAACATTCCTGCTTTTCTGGTCATCATTTCCATTTTCGGAATTTTAATGGAAACAAAATCAGTTTCCACTTCCAGTAATTCTGCTCTGTAAAATTTTAATGTTTCTGAGCGATCAAAACTATCTGTAATAAGTTTCTTTTTTTCTGCGGTCATTATTTTCAATTTGAATGTAAATGTAATGGATTGATTTAAAAAATAAATAATTCTTCAAAAATATTTGGGGAAGAACGTAAAATGAATTTGCATTGCACAAAATCTAGGTTTCTCATTTCAAAAGGTTAGCTTTGTAATAAAGGTTTTTCCATGATGAGTACAAAAAAAAATTTCTGGTTTTTAAGTCTTCTGGTTTGCTCTATTTTTCAGGCTCAAACACTGAATTTATATGGAGGCGCCGATCAGGATCAGTACTTGGGATGTCTCAACTGTGATACCTTTGATAGGAATTCTATTTGGAATAAATTCGGTGATTATGGAAATATTCTCAGTTCCAAATCAATATGGAACAGTAATGGAAATTATGGAAGTACACTCAGTACATATTCTCCCTGGAGTGATTATGCTTCTTACCCTCCTGTCATCATTGATCAGGATGGAAACTTCTATGGATTTCTTACTTTGAATACATATAAGTCTGACAGATCCAATCTGGAATTGGCAATGATATTATGTAAATACCATGAAGACATTAAAAAAGATCTTAGTGGGTGGTATGATAGGTTATTCAGACAATATCCTTACTGACCTTCTATAAAACAATCCATACATTTTATTCTCTCACTGATTAAGCAGATTTTACAGATCTTTGCATATTGTTTTTTGCTCGCAGATGAAACTGATACAGAAGATCTACATAAAAATCTTTGATTTTTAAAGCTTAAGTGCTCTTCTCAACGCAATGTTTTTAACTTCAAAAAAAACTTAAGTGCTTAATTCTTTTGCGACTTTTGTGGTTTAATTTTTCCACACAGATAACACAAATTTACACAGATAAATACTTTTTTCTGAAATTAATTGGAGATTCTTTCGTATTCAAGGAGATTGGGATCAAACTAAGTATTAGCTTAGCTGTACAAGAAAATCATTAGTCAAAGCTAACACACCTTCTGTAAGTCCTTCCGGATGTGTACTGAAGCCTTTTAATTTTGAAGTTTTCCCCTTTAAAACAAGATCCATCAATTGTTTATCTGAAAGTTTCTTTCCGAAAATTTCAAACGTAATTTTAAAGCCACAGTTTTTAAAATCGGAACATCCAACAGCTGTTTTCCCTTTGATCAGGTTATGTTCTTTACATTTTGGACACTTCGTATCTTCCCAGGACTGAAGCTCTTTTTTCTGAGCAGGTTCCCTCTTTTTCTTTTCTTTTACTTCTTTTTCTTCTTCTTCCAACGTTATGACCTTTCCTTTTCCATAAACTACCTTATCGGTAAGCTCTGTTACCATCTGAATCAATTCTTCCTTAAAATGATTGGCTTCATACTCTCCTTTTTCAATTTTACGGAGCTTCAATTCCCATTCACCGGTAAGCTCGGGACTTTTTAAAAGTTCATCTTCAATTGTGTCAATCAATTGAATTCCGGTTTGAGTGGCAATCAGGTTCTTTCTTTTCTTCTCGATGTATTTTCTTTTGAAAAGGGTTTCGATAATGTTAGCACGGGTAGATGGTCTTCCGATTCCGTTATTTTTCAATAATTCACGTAATTCTTCATCTTCTACTTGTTTTCCGGCAGTTTCCATAGCTCTTAGCAAAGTTGCTTCGGTATAAGGCTTTGGCGGTGAAGTTTTTCCCTGGTGAATCATTGGATCGTGTGGCCCTGTTTCTCCCACAACAAATTCGGGAATGGTTTGTTCCTCTTCTTTATCTTTTTCCTTATCGGTAGATTCTTCTTTTGGCTCTTTGGCATAAACAGTCCTCCATCCCGGTTCCAATACCTGTCTTCCACTGGTTTTGAAAGGAATGGTTCCAACTTTTCCTTCTACTAATGTGTTGGAAATCTTACATTCGGGATAGAACACAGCAATAAAACGCTTAGCTATCAAATCATAAATCAGTTTCTCTTCCCTGCTCAGATTTTGAGAAGGGGGAACTTCTGTAGGAATGATGGCATGGTGATCGGTTACTTTCGAATCATCAAAAACAGCTTTTGATTTTGGAATCGGAGCCTCCAGCAGCGGTGCAATCAAATCCTGATACGGATACATTTTTTGAAGGATACCTTCTATTTTCGGATATAAACTTTCGGATAGATAGGTAGTATCAACACGTGGATAAGTCACGTGTTTCTTTTCATAAAGACTCTGGATGTAATTCAATGTATTTTCTGCAGAGTACCCATATTTTTTATTGGCTTCCACCTGAAGTCCGGTCAGGTCAAAAAGTCTTGGATTCTTTTCCTTTCCTTCTTTAATTTCGAAAGAAACGATCTCAAAAATATTTTCTTTAAGGTATTCCAATCCTTTCTCTGCACGTTCCAATGTTTTCAATCTATCAATCGCAGCATTGAAAATCACATCACGATATTTGGTTTTCAGTTCCCAATATTCTTCAACAGTAAAAGCATCGATTTCTTTCTGACGCTGAACAAGCATTGCCAGCGTAGGCGTTTGTACTCTTCCAATAGATAGGACAGCCTTATTACCTCCAAATTTTTTGGTAAAAAGCCTGGTTGCATTGATTCCCAATAGCCAATCTCCGATAGCTCTCGCATTTCCTGCCAGGTAAAGATTTTTATAATCTTCAGCCGGTTTCAAAGAGGCAAATCCTTCTTTAATTGCTTCTTCTGTTAAGGATGAAATCCAAAGACGCTGGATGGGTTTGTTGCATTTTGCCTTTTGCAATACCCAACGCTGGATCAATTCTCCTTCTTGCCCGGCATCCCCACAGTTAATGACCTCATCACATTCTTCTACTAGCCTTTCAATTACTTTAAACTGAGTTTCCACCCCTTTATTCGGAATCAGTTTTATTCCAAAGCTGCTGGGAATGATCGGTAATGAAAAAAGATTCCAGGATTTGAATTGTGGGCCGTAATCGTGAGGTTCTTTCAGGGTACAAAGATGTCCGAACGTCCATGTTACACAATAGCCGTTTCCTTCCATATAGCCTTGTTTAGATGTGGTAGCACCTAATACTTTGGCGATATCTCTGGCAACACTAGGTTTTTCGGCAATACATAATTTCATGAACTCGGATTTATTGAAAGATTGCAAAAATCGGGATTTTTTTTGACTTTTCAAATTGAATGAATCATAGAGGGTTAAAGATATCATCTTCAAACGGTTTTTATTCCTGAGATACTTACAAACTCTTTGTCAAAAGACGGATATGTACTTCTTTCTTGATCTGTATATTGAACTGTTTTATTTTTTAATCCAAATCAAAAAAATATTACACAATTCATAAAAATTTTAATTTATTTTATCTTTTTAACAACAGCAAAAAGACAACATTTCAATAACAAATGAATTAAAATTATCAAAATTCAACAATAAAAATTTCAACAAACAACAAGACAACAAACACAAAATACTACTAAACAACAACTTACACTATTAACGATAAATTAATATTTAAAATCCCTACTTTTTTAGTGGACTAATAGAAATTATATTATATATTTGCATCGTATTCAAGAAAAAAAATAAAATGAAGGCAGAATTAAATAATAATTCAATTAAAAAACATAGCATCAAAAAAATGATGGATATGTGTATGCCTATGCATCAGGAATACTGTGGGTGACCTTACTTTTATATGACATATTTTAAAGGCCCTACCAAGTTGTAGGGCCTTTTTTATTGAAAATTAACAACATTAAAAAAATAAAAATGAGCAATTCTAAAAACAAATGGCTGGTTCCATTGGCATTTACAAACATCTATGTAATATGGGGGATTACGTTTTTAGCTATTTCATTTGGCTTGAAAGGTTTTCCACCGTTCATTCTTTCCGGATTGAGATTTTTGGTAGCAGGAATCCTGATGATTGGATATCTCTTATCTAAAGGAGAAAAAGCAAATTCATTGATCAACTGGAAAAAAAATGCAATCACCGGGATCCTTATTTTAACAGGAGGAACAGGTCTTGTCGCCTGGGGAGAACAATATGTAACAGCTTCAGAAGCTGCCATCTCAATAGCTACCGGACCATTTTGGTTCATTGCTATTGACAGAAAAAATTGGAAATATTATTTTTCAGATAAATTCATTCCTATAGGATTAGTCATTGGATTTGTAGGATTAGTACTATTTTTGAAAGGAAGTGTGCAACCTTCCAATGCGGTACACGCAGCAGTTGATGGAAATCTCAGAATCACGGCATTCATAGTATTAGGTTTGAGCTCTGTGGCCTGGGTATTGGGTTCTTTATATTCTAAGAAAAATCCGGCATCTCAATCTACATTCATGAATATTGCTCAACAACTTATTGTAGCAGGTATAGCGGCCTTTTTCATCGCTTTTTTAAGAAAAGAATGGACCGGTTTTTCTGTTTCCGCTATTCCAACATCTGCATGGTTGGGAGTTCTATTTTTGATTTTCTTTGGATCTATAGTCGCTTATTTGTCGTACATTTGGCTCTTGTCCGTGAAACCCGCTGCCCTGGTAAGCACCCATACCTATATAAATCCTATTGTTACAGTGATTGCAGGCTGGATTGTAGCCAACCAGAGCATCAATGGTGGCCAGCTATATGGTTTGGCAATCATATTGTTGGGAGTACTTTTGACTAATGTCACTAAGTATTTCAAACTTTCAAAACGGTCAAAGGTTAAATTAAGAAGAGTAAGAAGATTTTTTAATAGGACAAATAAGCGATATCAGCCTATTTAAATAGTATAAAAACATCAGAATGATAGAAATCAGAAACATTTCAAAAACATTTCATCAGAAAAAGCAGTCTTTTAAAGCGCTGGATCAAGTGAGCCTTAGTATAGAAAAAGGTGATATCGTAGGAATTATCGGATTTTCCGGCGCAGGTAAAAGTACTCTGATCCGTACAGTCAATCTACTGGAAAGACCGGATGAAGGACAGATTATCATTAATGGCAAAGATTTTACCCGATTAAGCTCTAAACAGCTGGCTGAAGAGCGTAAAAAAATAGGAATGATCTTTCAACATTTTAACCTGCTTTCTTCAAGAACTGTTTTTGACAATGTAGCACTTCCTTTGGAACTGGATCATATTAGTAAAGATCAAATCAATAAAAAGGTTAGTGAACTATTAAAAATTGTCGGCCTGGAAGATAAAGCAAACGACTACCCTAAAAGCCTTTCAGGAGGGCAAAAACAAAGGGTAGCAATTGCGAGAGCATTAGCAAATGACCCTTATCTCCTACTTTGCGATGAAGCAACAAGTGCCCTGGATCCTGCTACAACACAATCTATTCTACAGCTGTTAAGAGACATCAATCAAAGACTGGGAATTACCATTCTTTTGATCACCCACGAAATGGATGTCATCAAAGCTGTTTGTAATCATGTTGCGGTAATAGATAAAGGGAAATTATTAACAAAAGGAACCTTGAGTGATATTATTTCGGATAAAGAAAATCCGATTATCCGACAATTTATAAATTCAGATATTATGACCCTGCCACAGGAAATCAATAATAGACTACAAAAAGAGCCCAAAGAAGGTTTATTCCCTTTGGTAGAAATAATACTTAACGAAAATGTCAGTGTTGAACAACTTCTTTCAACGTTAAATACGCAATATAAAATTGGTTACAAACTGTTGAAAGCTGATGTAGAATATTTAGGAAATTCCAACTTTGGAAAACTATTGCTGTTGCTTCAGGGAGAAGCAGATGAAAATCAGCAGGCCATTTATTATTTAAATCAAAATAAAATTCAAAATACGGTAAAAGGATATGCTTAGTGATACAGTAATTGCCCTTTTGGCAAAAGGAACCTGGGAAACAGTTTATATGACATTTGTGTCCGGATTTTTTGGATTTGTTTTGGGACTTCCTGTAGGAATTATGTTATTCTTAACAAGAAAAGGACAACTTCTGGAAAATAGTTTTTATCATAGATCTCTATCTATTTTGGTTAATATTTTCCGTGCCATCCCTTTCATCATTCTGATTGTATGGATGATTCCTTTTACAAGGATTTTGGCAGGAACTTCAATTGGTGTGAACGCGGCATTGGTTCCGTTAAGTGTAGGGGCCGCTCCATTTATTGCAAGATTGGTAGAGAACAGCCTTATTGACGTTCCTCATGGTTTAATAGAAACAGCCAGAGCATTGGGAGCTTCACCGCTTCAGATTATTAAAAAAGTTTTGTTACCTGAAGCTTTGCCATCATTAATTA
>NZ_PIZV01000058.1 GCF_002835665.1 Chryseobacterium sp. PMSZPI | reverse complement strand
TACATTTTGCCTCTTGGAAACCAATGCAATTAAATAATCCAGAAATAATAGTAAGCTATCCTTCCGGTAAACAGGAAACATGGAAACCGAACATAACATTACTTCCTGTCCATAAATTAAAAGAGAAACATGGTATAAAAGAGCTTTATCAACTCTCATCATATTCATTTAAAGAATCCGGTAACATAACATTAACGATTACTGAAAATCATACAACGAATAAAAAGATCTCAATTCAAGTAAAATAAATAAAATGTCCCTCCAATATAACGGAGGGACATTTTATTTATTTATTTATTTATTTATTTATTTATTTATTCTATATTAATTTGTCGGTTCATTTAATGTTGCAATTATCTTATTTGCAGTGTTCTTTC
>NZ_PIZV01000057.1 GCF_002835665.1 Chryseobacterium sp. PMSZPI | reverse complement strand
GGAACTTGGCCTTCGTTATCCAATTGCCCAGGGACCAATGACTCGTGTAAGTGATGTCCCTGCATTTGCCAATGCAGTAGCAGAAGCCGGAGCTTTACCGTTTGTAGCTTTATCATTGTTAAAAGGTGAATCGGCAAAATCATTGGTAATGGAAACCAAACAGCTTGCCGGTGAAAAAACATGGGGTGTAGGCATTTTAGGATTTGCCCCACAAGAATTAAGAGAAGAACAAACTTCCTATATTTTGGAGGCAAAACCTCCTGTTGTCCTGATTGCCGGAGGAAGACCCGCACAGGCAAAAGTATTTGAAAAAGCAGGAATACAATCATTCCTACACGTTCCATCCCCTGCACTATTGGATATTTTCCTGAAAGAAGGAGCTAAGAACTTCATATTTGAAGGACGTGAGTGCGGTGGTCACGTGGGCCCGTTATCAAGTACAGTACTTTGGGAAAAACAAATTGAACGTATTCTAAAAGAAGATCATCCTGAAAATATCAGTGTGTTTTTTGCAGGCGGAATTCATGATGCTTTCTCATCAGCATTTGTTTCTATCATGGCTGCACCGTTAGCCGCCAGAGGTGTAAAAATCGGAGTACTGATGGGAACAGCTTACCTTTATACTCATGAAGCTGTAGAAACCGGAGCCATTCAAAAAGAATTCCAGCTACAGGCCATGCAGGCAAAAGACACTGTTCTGCTGGAAACAGCACCGGGACACGAAACCCGTTGTCTGAACACCGCATTTGCTCATCATTTTAATACTGAAAAAGCAAAACTTCTGGAAGCCGGAGTGGATAAAAAAGAAGTATGGGAAAAACTTGAAAAATTAAATGTTGGACGTCTTCGTATCGCCGCCAAAGGGATCGAACGTCAGGGAGATAAACTAGTTAATATCCCTAAAGACGAGCAACTTGACCTGGGCATGTATATGATCGGACAGATTGCCACCATGCATAATAAAATCATTACTCTGGAAGAATTACACCAGACTGTAGTTGACAATTATGAATTCGTTCAGAATGCTCCCCTTCCTGAGCAACCAATTTCAACAGAAAAACCGCTGGACATTGCTATTGTTGGTATGGAATGTATTTTCCCCGGTGCTAAAAATCTTGAAGAATACTGGAGAAATATCATTTTAGGAAAAGACAGCGTAACGGAAGTTCCGGATGAAAGATGGAATAAGGACCTTTATTATCATCCGGATTCAGACGGGCCGGACGTTTCACATTCCAAATGGGGTGGATTTATTCCAAAAATTGACTTTGATCCACTAACATTTGGTATTCCGCCACAATCGCTGGCAGCTATTGAACCCACTCAATTGTTAACCTTACTGGTTGCAAAAAGAGCCATGGAAGATGCCGGGTATGGTGAAAAACATATCAACAGAGATAACATTTCTGTTATTATTGGAGCAGAAGGTGGGAATGATCTTGCCAACAGCTATAGTTTCAGAGGATATTACAAACAAGTATTCGGGGAACTTCATCCTGAAGTAGAGGAAGCTTTTCCTCACACTACTGAAGATTCTTTCCCGGGAATTTTAGCCAATGTAATCGCAGGTAGGATTACGAACCGTCTGGATCTTGGCGGAAGAAACTTTACCGTAGATGCAGCTTGTGCATCATCTTTAGCAGCTCTGGATTTAGCTTGCCAGGAACTTGTCTTAGGAAAATCCGATATGGTTCTTGCAGGAGGTGCAGATTTACACAACGGGATCAACGATTACCTGATGTTCTCCAGTACGCATGCCCTTTCCAGAAAAGGAAGATGTGCCACATTCGACAGTGATGCGGATGGTATTGCTCTTGGAGAAGGAATCGCTATCCTTGTGTTAAAAAGATATGAAGACGCTGTAAACGATGGTGACCGTATTTACTCTGTCATCAAAGGAGTTGGCGGATCCAGTGACGGTAAAGCCCTTGGATTGACTGCCCCTAGAAAAGTAGGTCAGGTAAGAGCATTAGAACGTGCTTATACTCAGGCAGGAATCAGTGCTGCAGCTGTAGGATTGGTAGAAGCTCACGGTACAGGGACTGTTGTTGGAGACAGAACAGAATTAAGTGCCTTGACAAACTTATTCAGCCGCTCAGGCGCATTACCGGGACAGACGCATTTAGGTTCTGTGAAAACTCAGATCGGACACACCAAGTGTGCTGCAGGATTAGCAGGTTTAATCAAAGCTTCTCTTGCCGTTTACCATGGTGTGAAACCTCCTACCCTGCACCTTCAGCAGCCTAATGCTTATTATAACGCACAAACCAGCCCATTCTCTTTCCATGCGGAAACAGGATTATGGACTGAGAAAAACAGATATGCAGGAATCAGTGCTTTTGGATTTGGAGGAACTAACTTCCATACTGTGATTGCCAATCATCCTAAGGAGAATAATTCTATTGCAATGCAATCATGGCCTTCGGAACTTTTTGTATTCCGTGGAGACACTTATGAAGAAGCAAAAGGACAGTCGAGTCAGATCAAAGCATTATTGGAAATCAATGATGGTATTGCCTTAAAAGATATTGCTTACAGCTTAAGCATTTGTTCAGAAAAGCCAATTCAGTTCAGTATTGTTGCTGACACGGCTGAAGACCTGATGATGAAACTTGAGTTAGTATTATTAGGAATTGAAACCAAAGATACTTTCACCGTTAATAAAAAAGAAGGAAAAATAGCTTTCTTATTCCCGGGACAAGGCAGCCAGAGAATCAATATGGCCCGCGATTTATTCGTAGTATTCCCTGCGATGCGCAAACTTATTGACCAATACCCGGAGCTTGAAAAAGTGGTTTTCCCATCGACAACCTTTAATGAAGCGGATTTAAAACAACAGAAAGAAACCATTAAAGATACCCGTTTAGCACAACCGCTTTTAGGAATTGTTGATCTTGCATTGGCTAAATTCTTAGAATCATTGGGAATTATCCCTGATATGCTGGCAGGCCACAGCTATGGTGAATTACCGGCTTTATGTTTCTCAGGTGTATTTGACGAAGAAAAACTGGTAGACCTGAGTATTCAGAGAGCTCATTCTATTTTAAACTCTGTAGAAGGCGGAGATCCGGGATCTATGTTGGCAGCAAGTGCAACATACGAACGTTTACAACCTATCCTTGCAAAAGCGGAAGGGTGTTATCCGGTAAACTTTAACGCTCCTACACAATGTGTAATTGCAGGTAGCACAGAAGCTATCAACAAACTATTGGAAGTTCTTAAACAGGAAGGTATTTCAGCAAAAAAACTGGAAGTTGCCTGTGCATTCCACAGCCCGCTATTGGCAAAATCAAAAGATTTATACGCCGAAGTATTGAAAGATGTTTCTTTCGGAGAAATGCAGATCCCTGTATGGTCCAATACAACAGCAACCGTGTACCCTACTCAACCTTCAGACATAAAAGAAAGATTGACCGATCACCTGGTACAACCAGTAAGATACGTAGAACAACTTCAGGCCATGTATAACGATGGAGCCAGAATATTTATTGAAGTAGGTCCGGGAAAGGTATTAACGGGATTAACCAAATCTTGTATTGAAAAAGACCAACTGAGCTTATACGTTGAAGACAACAGTCACAATAAATTTACACACCTGCTTTGCATGCTGGCTCAATATCTGGGCACAGGCCGTAATTTCGATATCAACAAACTTTTCGATGGCCGTCATGTTCAGCTGATCAATATCGACCAGCCTGAACTGTATAAGAAAAGCCCGGCCATCTGGCGTGTTAACGGACAAACTGCACATCCGACTACAGGCACACTGCCTTCCAATGGTGCATTACCCATTTTAAATCCTATTCAAATGAACAGTTTTACCAACCAACAAGCTCCGGCAGCAGAAGGCCAATCTACGGCTGAACGTATGCTACAGGAATATTTAAATAGTATGAAATTAATGATACAGGCACAACGTGATGTGATGCTTTCTTTCATGGGGCAGAATCCTCAGGTACAACAGGCTCCTGTATATACAACTCCAATATCCGCTCCTATTACTCAACAGGTGGCAGCTATCCCCGTTCAACCTGCCTATCAGCAAGCTCCGGTAGCTGTAACTACTCCTGTACAACAAGCACCTACAAGAGACATCAAATCCTTATTACTACAAGTAGTAAGCGACAAAACAGGATACCCTCAGGAAATGCTGGGTATGGAAATGGATCTTGAAGCTGACTTAAGTATCGACTCCATTAAAAGAGTAGAAATCATCGGAACCCTCCGCAGTGAGCTGGGAACTTTAGCCAATGGTAATGCTAACGAAGATACAGTAATGGAACAATTAGCCGGGATCAAAACACTGAGCGGATTAGTATCATGGCTTACTGAATTTACCGGAGCACCCGCTACAACAACGCCTGAAAAAAACGGATCCGTAACTGAAACAACAACTTCAAAACCACAGGTACAAACGGCATTTTCTCTTGAAGACCTTCAAAATGCTATTTTAAATATTGTAAGTGAAAAAACAGGTTATCCAAAAGAAATGCTTGGATTAGACCTTGATCTGGAAGCAGACTTAAGCATCGACTCTATCAAGCGTATGGAGATCATCGCAGACCTTAAAACTAAAATAGGTTTCGGAGAAAACCTTGAACAGGCTGATGACATCATGGAAAAACTTGCCGCTATTAAAACCCTTCGCGGATTAGCCGGCTGGATCAGTGAAATAAACAGTGAAACCAAAGAAATTACCGATACAGCAAAGGAAGCTAATGCTCCTGAAGGAGCAAACAACGTACTGTCAAGACTTCGTTTTGACATTACCCCTACCGATGCTTCTTTAATACAAAACACTGAAGTTCTGCAAGGAAAACGATTCGCCATCACTCAGGATAATAGCAAACAGACCTCAGTCATTAAAGCGGAGCTGGAAAAACACGGAACTATTGTAGAACTGGTGGATACAGAAAAAGATCTTTCAAACTTTGACGGATTGATTATGCTTGACATTTTCTCTTCTTCAGAAAAACCAAGTATTATTGATCATGTTGATCTGATTAAAAAACTGGATTTTGACAGAGCAAAATGGGTATATCTGATTTCTGACATTCAGGCCAACCTGCAGGAAATCAACGATGCACGTGTATTGCGTCATCACCAGGGATATCCGGGACTTTTCAAGAGTCTGGCAAGAGAATTCGATAATACCACTTGCAGACTGATCAGCCTGAGTACACCTCAGGAAATGGATCAGATTGCCGAAATCACGTTAAAAGAAATCCTGACCAACGATAAACCTGCCGAAGTGATCTATAAAAATGAAAAAAGACATAAAGTAGATATTATCCCTTCCCCATTGTCAACAAGTCTTCAAGAAGCCCATATTCAACTGGATGAAAAATCTGTTGTATTAGTATTAGGCGGTGGACAGGGAATCACTGCGGAACTGGTAAAACATATGTCTCAGGCATACCCTTGTACATACATTCTGGTAGGAAGATCAGCAGATCCGAGAGAAGAAGCTGAAAGCCTTAAGGAATTTGAAAGTATGAAGTCTAAAGAAGAAATAAGAGCCTATCTTATCAAATCCGGCCAATTTACCTCACCTGCTCAGATTGAAAAAGAAACGGTAAGAATCTTCAAAAACAACCAGATCCTACGCACGATCCGTGATATGGAAGCACTTGGAAATACTATTATTTATCAATCTTTAGATCTTTGTGACGAAGAAGGATTAAGTAATTTAATCAGCAGTATTTATGAAAAATACAACCGTTTAGATGGAGTGATTCACGGAGCAGGTCTTTTAGAAGATAAATTATTCAAACAAAAAACGACTTCTTCTTTCGGACGTGTATTCGATACCAAAGTAAAACCACTTCGTGTATTGGCTGAACAGCTTCGTACAGACTGCCAATTCGTTGTGTTATTCTCAAGTATCGCATCGGTATACGGTAACAAAGGTCAGACAGATTATGCAGCTGCCAACAGTGTACTGGATGATTACGCTAACGCTCTGAATAAAAGATTAAAAGGAAAAGTAATCTCCATCAACTGGGGACCTTGGAAAGGAGCAGGAATGGTTTCTTCCACCCTTGAATCTGAATACGAACGTAGAGGAATTTCCATGATCCCATTGGATGAAGGAAAAGAAATCTTCCTTAACGAAATAAAATACGGAACTGAAAGCCAAGTGCTTATCATGTCAGGAAATAATTGGTAACCCTCTGTATACACTAAGCATGAAAAAAACAGATGTTGCTGTAGTTGGATTATCCTGCGTCTTTCCCGGGGCGCAGGATGCCCAAACTTTTTGGCAGAATATTGTCAATAAAGTAGATTCTACCCAATCCGCCCCAGCAGATAGGATAGATCCGGTGCATTTTAGCGATGCCACCAACCCTGTCGATCGTTTCTATTGCAAACGAGGCGGGTTTATTCCTGATTATGAGTTCAATCCTACCACTTTTGGGATTTTACCCCTTGCGGTGGAAGGAACAGAACCCGATCATTTACTGACCCTTGATTTAGTTCAGAAAGCTTTAGAGGATGCCGGAGTATTTCAAAAAAATACTTCCCTTGAAAAGACCGGAATTGTCATCGGGAAAGGAAATTATACCGGGCCGGGAGCTACCCGTGCCATTGAAATTGTAAGAACCGGAGAACAGATTTCATCTTTATTGCAGGAATTGCTGCCTCAGGTATCTTCTGCTGATATTGAAAAAGTAAAACATGCTTTCCAGGAGCGAAAAGGACGTTTTGCTGCCGATACTGCCATGGGATTAATTCCCAATCTGGTAGCTTCATTGGTTGCCAATCGTTTTGACCTTGGAGGTGTTGCTTTTACAGTGGATGCCGCTTGTGCCAGTGCTTTAATCGCCGTAGATCATGCCGTACAGGAACTTCAGAGAGGTCGTTCCGATATGATGATCGCCGGAGGAGTTCACACCGGACAAAACGCTGCTTTCTGGAGTATTTTTGCTCAATTAGGCGCGATGTCCCGCCAGGAACAGATCAAACCGTTCAGCATGGATGCTGATGGATTACTGATTGGGGAAGGTTGTGGTTTCGTCGTGTTAAAACGACTGGAAGACGCTGTTCGTGATCAGGATAAAATCTATGCAGTGATTAAAGGCGTGGGAGTAAGCAGTGACGGTAACGGAACTAGTGTGATGAGCCCATCCGTAAAAGGTCAGTTAAAAGCTTTAGAACAAGCCTGGATCAATGCTGATCTGGATAAAAATAAAGTAGGTTACCTTGAAGCTCATGGCACCGGAACTCCACTTGGAGATAAAACAGAACTTCAGACCTTAGCACAGTTCTTTGGGAAAGAAGAAGCTGCTCCGGTAGCAGGAATTGGTTCTGTGAAATCCAATATCGGTCATGCCATGCCGGCTGCAGGAATTGCAGGATTAATTAAAACCTGTCTGGCTTTACACCACGATACTTTACCACCAACATTGTACTGTGAAAATCCTACTGCAGATATGCAGAACACAAGATTTGAACCGATACAGGAAGCTAAAAACTGGTCAAAAACAGGGCTACCAAAAGTAGCTGCAGTAAACGCTTTCGGATTTGGAGGAATCAATGCTCACGTTGTTCTTGAAGGCTATGATATGCCGAAAAAAGACAAAGTATTGCTATTGGCAAGACCTACACATGCAGAATTGGTTTCTGCATTACAAAATAATGATACAACTTTAGGTGAAGGAGATTTCAGAGTAGCGATATTCGATCCTACGCCTGCAAGAGTAGAAAAAGCCCTTAAAATTGTTTCTAAAAACCTGATCTGGAAAAATAAACAGGACATTTGGTACACTTCTACCCCATTATTAAAAGATGGTGGTAAAGTAGCCTTTGTATTCCCTGGTTTAGATGGTCTGGCAAAAGGTGAAGTAGACAGTGTTAGCCGTTATTTCGGATTAGCAGCGCCTATAGAAACTGAAGGTGAAGGCCTTTTAACCGATGCTTTAAACATCTTCAACAACTGTAGTATCCTTGACAATTCATTGAAAAAACTGGGCATTATCCCGGATATGAACGCAGGACACAGTTTAGGAGAATGGCTGGCAGGCTATTCATCAGAGTTAGCAGAAGCCAATTCTGTACAAGCCTTAATCGATGTTCTGAATCCTGAAACTTTTGAATTAAAAGATTCCAAATTCATTGCCATCGGAGCCGGAATTGATGTTGTACAGCCTTTTATTACTGAAATTTCAGACTTGTATATTTCTAATGATAACTGTCCTAATCAGGTGATTCTTTGTGGCAGTAATGCTGCATTGGATAAATTGGTTCCGTTATTAAAATCAAAACAGATCTTCCATCAGGTATTGCCTTTCCAGTCTGGATTCCACTCTCCATTTATCGCTGATAAACTGGATGTGATCCTTGCCGGAATGGAAAAAGCACAGTTCCAGAAAACGAAGATTCCGTTATGGTCTGCAACCACTTTAGAACCTTATCCAGCAGATCAGGCAGCGATCAGAAAACTGAGTGCTGAGCATTTGGTAGAACCTGTTCGTTTCCGTGAACTGACAGATAAATTATACGAGGAAGGAGCCAGAGTATTCATTCAGGTGGGTACCGGTGGTCTGATCGGATTTATTGATGATACCTTGAAAGGAAAAGCATTCAGCACCATTCCTTCCAGTGTTCCAGCCCGTTCTGCATTGGCGCAGTTACAACGTGTTGTTGCTTCGTTATTTGTAGAAGGAAAAACCATTGCTCTTGACTTTTTAGAGCTTCAACAGCAATCAAAAAAATCATCAGGAAAAGGCATTAAACTGGAATTAGGATCACCTATTATCAGAAACTTTAAAGAAGTAAAAGCCTTAGCTCAAGCTTTTGAAACACCAAAACAATACACTGCCTCAGCTTCAGCCATGACTGCCAAAAGTGGTCATCCGCTGGTACAGGCATTCCAAGACAATGTGAATGATATGATCCGTATGCAGGAAGAAGTTCTTACTTTATTCCAAAATCGTCCGGAAATTACCATTCCACGTCCTGCTCAGGTTGCTCCTGTAGCACAATATGCTGCTCCACAAGCACCAAGAAGTACAACTTTCACAAAAGATCTGTATGTAACGCTGGAAAGTCATCCGTACCTGATCGATCATAGCTTATTGAGACAACCTAAAGGATGGGCTCATGTAGCCGATATGGAACCGGTAATCCCGATGACCATGATCTTTGAACAGTTAGCAGAAATTGCAGAAGCAGAAATCCCGGGAACATTGGTTCATAAAATTATGAACGTAAGTGTATTCCAATGGATGAATGTAGCGCAACCTTTTGAGAAAACCGTGAAAGGACAATGGCGTGGTGAAAATCATGCGTATCTGGATATTGAGAACTTCGCTAATGCAGAAGTTACCTTAAAATCAAGTCCTGTTCCTACTCCAACCTTCAATCTTTCCATTGGTGATCTTTTACCGATTGAAAGAACCCCTGAAGAAATCTATGATGCACACATGTTCCATGGTGATCAATACCAGGGAATTACCGAAGTTTCAGCGGTTGGAACTAAAGGAATTATAGGAAAAATCAAAGGAAACGGTGGAAAAGGATCTCTGCTGGATAATGCCGGGCAGTTATTTGGGCTTTGGTTACAGCTTACTTTAGTGAAAGACCGTATCGCCTTCCCGGTGAAGATCAGAGATATTGAATTCTTCGGAGACATGCACGATCAGGAAGGTATTTTTGAATGTACCTGTATGCAGACTGAGCTTAATGATGAGTTTGCCATTGCTAATATCGTTCTTAAAAGAGACGGAAAAGTATGGTGTGCCATCACAGGCTGGCAGAACAGAAGACTGGAAATTGATGCCGCATTATGGAATGTTTCCATGTCGCCATTGCACAATCGCCTTTCTGAAGAGATTGCTCCGGAAGTATTCTTCTTCCACCAGGCCTATACCAGAGTCGCTTCATGGGATTTTATCCTGAAAAGATATTTCAACCAAACGGAAAAACAGCATCACCAGCAATTATTACCGAACAAGAAGAAAAACTGGATGGTAAGCCGTGTTGCCGTGAAAGATGCCGTGAGAAATCTTCTTCGTCAGGAAAAAAATCATGCCTGCTTCCCGATCACGTTTGAGATCCGTTCCGATGAAGTGGGGAAACCTTACCTCATCAGTGATTTTACAGAAGACATTCATATTTCACTCGCTCACAAAGGAAAAGAAGCTGTGGGGATTGCAAGATATGGTAAATCTGTAGGAATCGATATGGAACTCATGGAAGAGCGCAGCGAAGGATTCTATGACCTGGTATTTACTGACAATGAATTAGCCTTATTAAAAGGAAAAGATCAGGCAGAATGGACCACCCGTTTTTGGGTAGCGAAGGAAGCCTACGGAAAATTCTTAGGAACCGGATTGAAAGGAAATCCAAAAGCCTTTGAAGTAGAACTTATAAAAGATGATCACTTGTGGATCAACAATATTGAAATCAAAACTATTAAACATAAAAATTATATTATCGGATGGACACTGTAAACGCAACATTAAAAATGAACCACGAAGAACTTTTTACTTTATTAAAAGGTTTTATTACTGAAGTGATAGGTGCTGAATTTGTAGAGGAGATGGACATTACTCCGGAAAGTTCATTCACCAAAGATCTTGAAATGGACAGCATCGAGATTGTCTCTTTCTCTGAAAAGATCAAGGCGCATTTTGGCGATCAGATCGACTTTACAGGTTGGTTATCTTCTATGGATCTTGACCAGCTTATTAATCTTGACCTTAGTATGATCATCAATTATATCTACGAATGCCAATAATCACTGTCAATAACAGACAAGTTCATATACAGGAACTCAATAAAGGAGCCGAACAAACCGTGGTCTTAATCCACGGTATGTTCAGTAACCTGTCCATTTATTATTTTAATATTGCCCCTATTCTGGCAAAACATTTCCATGTGGTGATGTACGATCTGAAAAGTCACGGTATGAGTGAACGTTTTTTGGATGGGTACGACCTTGAAAACATGTCATCCGATCTGATTGGTTTAATAGATCACCTTCAACTGGAAAAAGTACATCTTGTAGGCTATAGCTTCGGAGGTCTTATTGCTTTAAAAACAGCATTGAAATACCCTGAACGCGTTAATCAACTGGTGGTGATGGAAGCTCCGGATCCTCAGGACGAAAAAGCCCGTAACATCATTGATGAGTACAGCAAGGAATTCCTTGAGCATTATGTAGCCAATTTTACAGATACTACCAAAGTTCAGATGGGTAAAAGACAAATGGAAAAGAACCATCGTATGTATGAGTTTCTGTTTAATCAAACCAGCATCAAAGCAGATATGATTAAGGAAAAACATTTCCTTGGTGAAGCCGATTTCAATGTATTGACAGCTTCCACTTTATTGCTTTATGGTGCTGATTCCAACTGCAGACCTACAGGAGAATGGCTGCAGGCTCAAATCGGTTCATCCGAACTTGAATTAATCTCCGGCGATCACAATATTCCGATTCAGGAACCTCAGCTTATTGCAGAGACGATCGCTCAGTTTTTATCTAATATTTTAACGAAGAACCATGGCTAAATTTGCATTTATAGTTCCACCCTTGACAGGACATGTCAACCCTACCCTAAGCATCGGTGCTACTCTGTTGGAAAGAGGGCACGAAGTAGCATGGATCAGCCTTGACCCAACTTTAGAGGCTAAACTTCCAGAGGGCGGAAAATTATTACTGATCCAATACGATCAGACCGACGCAGAAAAGAAAGAAAGCGAACAATATCTCGATATTATTTCCAAAAAAGTAGTCTACGGAATCGACAGCGTGAAGTTCCTTTACGAAGAAGTTCTTATTCCGTTGAACAGACATTGCTATAATGGAATTGTTGCTTTATTAAAAACATACCAACCCGATTTAATCATCGGTGACCACCAGTTATTTGCCGCTCCGGTAGCAGCAAAAACATTAGGAATTCCTTGTGCCACTTCCGTTACCGCTCCGGCTGCCATTAAAATCATGAATGAGCTGCCTAAAGTTCACGAATGGGAAGTGAATCAGATCATTGATCTACAGAAAGAACTAGGCTTTAATGAAGAGCGGTCTTTGGCCACTTCAGATCTTTTAACCCTTGTTTTAACCTCGAATTATTTCTTTGGGGAAATGGAAGATCTAGCACCTCAATATAAATTCACGGGACCCGTTCTTACCGAGCGTCGTATCTCTTGTGAATTCGATTGGGACAGACTAAAAAGTGCTACCAATAAAAAGATTTTAGTAAGCATCGGAACTACTTTCGATCACGATCATAAAAAAGCATTCTTCCAAAAAGTTGTGGATGCTTTTAAAGATGAAGATTTAACCGTTGTTGTAGTTTCTGACCCACAACTTTTCGAGCAATGGCCGGATAATTTTATGGTGTACCAGCAGGTTCCTCAATTGGATCTGTTACCTCATCTTGACGGAGTAGTTTGCCATGGCGGTCACAATACCGTTTCTGAAACCTTATCCAACGGAATTCCTTTGGTAGTCATTCCTATTGCGTATGACCAGTCGCATGTTGCAGGACGTGTGGTGCGTACAGAAGCAGGGGAAAGACTTAATTTCAACAGATTTAAAGCCAATCATCTGAGAGAGGCAGTACAACAAATATTAAATAACCCGAGCTATCGTGAGGCAGCTCAAAAAGTAGGACAATCTTTTATGGAAGCAGGAGGAGCATCTACAGCTGCTAATTTATTGGAAGAAGCCATCACAAAGACTTCAAAACCAGAAAAACCATCTAAATTTTTATTCGTTGTTCCGCCGTTTTTCGGACATGTGAGCCCTACATTAAGCGTAGGTGCCAGTCTGATTGCCCGTGGCCATGAAGTAAAATGGTTTGGAATTACGCCTTTAGACAGCAAACATATTCCGGAAGGAGGTTCTTACTTCTATCCTGAAGAAGATCTTATTCCCTATCAGGAAGAAATTGCCCGTATTTTAAAAAGGCAGGATGATGGTCCGGCTTGTTCAGGTCCTGAAGTGATGAAATTAGCACTGGAAGAAACATATGTTCCTTTCGCCAAAATGATGATGCCTGGATTAACGCGATTAACAGAAAGTTGGATGCCTGATGTGATCGTGAACGACTGTATCACTTTTGGAGGTGCGCTTTTCGCTCACAAACACAATATTCCTTGTGTAACGACCACACCTGTTCCACCGGACGTGATGGGAGATACTGAAAAAAGTGCCCCTAAAATCTGGGAATGGCAGCAAAACCTCATCAAAGACCTGCAAAAAGAAGTAGGAATTCATGAAGAAGGTATTTATATCCATTCTCACAAACTGAATATGGTCTTTACGTCACAAGCCTTTGCCGGCTTTGACACCGTACCATCGCATATGAAATTTGTAGGTCCTGTAAAAGGTCGTCCGAACGATGCACCTTTTGACTGGGATAAATTAAATGCTTCTACCACTCCAAAGATCTTCGTATCGCTGGGAACGTTGTTGGTAGACATCAGAAAGGCTTTCTTTGAAAAGATTATTGCTGCATTTAAAGATCAGCCGGTAACCGTGATTGCCGCTACTCCACCGGAAATCTTTGAAGAATGGCCGGAGAACTTTATTGTGAACAGCTTCGTGCCTCAATCTGCAGTGATGCAAAGAATGGATATGGTCATTTGTCACGGAGGTTTCAATACCGTAAATGATACTTTCCGTAACGGATTACCAATGTTGATCACGCCTATTGCTTATGATCATTTCCATATTGCGAAATTAATTGAGCAGGCAGGTTGCGGAATCAGCATCCGATACAAGAGACTGCGTGTAGAAGCTCTTCGTGAAACCGTTTTTGAATTATTGGAAAACCCTAAATACAGAGCTGCCGCTCAAGAAGTTCAAAATACGTTCAATCTTGCCGGAGGTAATGATAAAGCGGTAGAATTACTGGAAAACTTTGTACAGGAACATTCCACATTAGCGTCTGTATAGCCTATGAACCAACCTATTAAAAGAAGATTATTATTTGGTGAGCGAATGTTACTGGGAGACGGAACAGAACCGTTCAATGCGGTGATCCCTTTCAGGCTCAGAGGTACCTTTGCATTAAAGGATATCCAGCAGGCTTTGGCTCAGATCCAGCAAAAACATCCGTGGCTAAGAGCCCTTATTGCTCACGATGATAAAAATATCCCTTGGTTTGATGTTCCTGAAAACCCGATCTCCATTCCGGTACGAATTATTGCCAGAAAAGGAGAAGATCAGTGGCAGGAAGAATCCAAAAGGGAATGGAATACCTTATTCGATCCTAAAAAATTGCCTCTTATCCGGTTTGTCTGGATTAAGGGGGAAGACGTTTCTGACATGCTATTTGCGTTCCACCATTGTTTATGTGATGGTGGTTCTGCAATGGCCTTCCTTTATGAATTTTTAAAGGTATTGGATAATCCGAAAGCCGATATTGGGATAGAAAGCCCTATTTTAGGTATTCAAGATGTAGTTCCAGCAAATATTTTAAACAGCCGGAAGAAAAAATTAAAAGCCAAATTCATTGGAAGATTAGCGGCTACAGCCATCAAGGTTATTCCTACCGGTAAAAAATCTATTGACCGTCAAAATGATTATTTAATCAACTGGAAAGTAGATGAAACCGTAAGCCAGCAACTGATTTCCTATTGCAAAGCCAATGGTGCTACCGTAAACACGTTCTTAAGTGCTGCTTTGCTTCAGGCATTCAAAAAAGTAAAAGGAAACGGAGCTTTCAATAAGGTGTCCTGTCCTGTAGATATCAGACGTTTTGCTAACCAGGTGAAGAACGATCATATTTTTGCTTTTGGACTGATGATTGTGGTTTCTGCTAATGAAAAGCTGAGCTTTATAGAAAATTTACATGCGATGCAGGCTTCTGTAGAACGTAAAACCTCTAAGCTAGACCCTTATATTACCATGATGGTGATGGAATCCGGACATGATGCGTTGAATAATTTTACCAAACTTTTAAAGAACGGAAAATCGTCTAACGACTGTATGTTTTCCAATCTGGGACGCATTCAGATTCCTCATGAGTATAAAGAGTTTTCAGTAGATACTATTTTCAGTCCGTCCGTAATTGGTCCGTTGGGAAACACAACTACACTGGTAGTTTCTACCTACCGTGGGAAAATGGATTTTTCATTTGTAGGAAGTGAAGGATATTTACCGTATACCGATGCCCTTGCCATCCGTGATGAAATCATGAAGATTATTAAAACCCAACTGGAATATATTGCTGTATCATGATCAAAAGAAAACTAATGATGGTGGAAAGGATCATGTATGTAGATCCCGAAACGCCCGTAAACTGTATATTTACTGCTAAAATAAAAGGAGAACTTCCAGAGCAGAATTTTAAAACTGCTCTGGAAAAAATCCAGCAAAAGCATCCGATGCTAAGAGTGGTTGTAGATACCAAAAGTGAAAAATATCCCTTTTTTAAAGAAGAAAAAGACATCGCTCCTATCCCACTCCGCATTGTAGAAAGAAAAACAGACCAGGACTGGCTGACAGAGTCTCAAAAAGAATGGAAAATCTTATTTGAGGAAGAAAAAAGCCCTCTCGCCCGTTTAGTTTGGATCAGAGGACAGGATGTTTCTGAAATCTTTTGGGTAATGCCCCACTGCATCTCAGACGGGACAACCGGAGTGACTTTAATGAAGGAACTTCTTCAGCTTTTGGATAACCCTACTTTGGAATTAGAATCTTACGAGACTTTCACTTCTGTAGATGAATTTTTACCTTCCAACTTTAATGTAAAAAGTAAGAAATTCAAGGCTAAACTTTATCTGGCCTTTGCCAGGTTCTTCTTTATACTACAGCAAAAAAGTAAGAAGAGAAACCTTGGAAAAGATTATGTCCTTCACCAAAAACTGGATCCGTCAACCACTGCTCAAATCACTCAAAGATGTAAAGCCAATGGCGTTTCTGTACATGCTTTATTGTGTTCTGCGTTTATGCAGGCATTCCAGGAAGTAAAAGGGAAAGAAGCCAAAGGGAAAGTGATCAGTCCGGTGGATGTGCGTCATTTTATTCCTGAGATCAAAGAGGATCATTTATTTGCTTTTGCTCCAACGGTTGATCTTGCGATTAAAAAAGGAAGTTCCGATCTGTTGAACAATGCCAAGCAGATTAAAGAAGATCTTGTTCAGAAAATAGGAAAAATGGAAGCCCGCGAACTGCTGTGGATGGGTGAACAGATGCACCCGATTGTTGATCGTATGATCTCCATGCTTAAATCAAGCAATGGCGGCCATGATGTAACCTTATCCAATATGGGCAGGATCAAAATCCCAAATGAGTACAAAAACTTCAGCATTGATACCATTTTCAGTCCTACGGTAGCCTTCCCGTGGCTGAACTCAAACACTTTGGTGACGAGTACGTACAACCATCAGATGGATTTTATATTTTTGTCCAACGAAGACTTCCTTCCCCAAGCGGAAGCCGCCAAAATAAAAGAGAAAGCCATCGCGCTAATGACCACCTCATGAAATTGAAATTTAAGCCGAAGCCACCCAAAAAGCTCAAAAAAACTACCCTTAAACGCTTTCTCATCAAGCGTACGATTTATTATGTCCTTCCGAATGTATTTTTCAATTTCATCATCGCCTATGCCAGCTTCAAAGAATTAGGCTACACTCATTTTTTCTCCGGCGAACAGAATCTGGCCCGCCTTACCCTACCCATGGCCCTGTTTCTCCCCGTTGTCCTCACCATAGACATCCTCAAAAGAGTAACCGATGCCGCCGGACAAGGCGCCATTGAGTTTACCGTAGATGAACAGTTGAATATTAAAAAGTTGATGACCAAGCTGAGTATTCTGCATGGCGTGATTACCTGTTCTCTGGTATTAGCAATGCTTTTTTTAGGGCAGTATAATTTTTCTAAGGATTATAAGCTGGATGCTACGGCAATGGCTGTGGTGGTGGGAACACTGGCTGGGATTTTATCTGTGGTGTTTGTGTATTTGCCGGTTTGGAGGTTGAGGAGGTGGATGTGTAGGAGGATTATTGCAATGGAAACACCTATAAATTCTCGTTAATTAATTCTGTAATGGCAGGTAAATTATTAGTAAACCAATCAGGTAGATCAGAAACTTCAATGGAGATTACCGGACTCCCATTTTCTATTTTTGCTAATTCAATATGCTCAAGTCCTGAGGTATCATAAATATCAACCGTATCAAACATAGGAAAATGAATATCTAATTTTTCAAGATTTCCATAAAAATTAGTAGCAATTGTTGGTGGATCAACATAATGTCCACCTTCTTTTGCTCTTGTAATAACTCTTAATTCAGAAATATTCGTATCTGTTAATCCAAAGAAAATAAGATGAATATGATATCCGGAATTTTTAAATCTTCTGGGGACATCCCATGTCGCTTCATTGGTAAAATGACCTTCATAGGCAAAGTCAGCTTGATTATGAAGTGCAGTATTTATAAGATCTTCGAATGTAGTATGTACAAATTCGGCTGCCCTTCTGGTACATTCTTTTGATGATTTGATTCCACTATTCCAAAATTCCTTCTTTTTGATCATCAAAAGCTTATCACCATCAAAGACCTCTTTTTGTAATGGTTCAGGAATATAGGCGGTACCTAAACTCGACTTTCCTGCTCCATTAGAACCTGTAATAATATATAGGCTGGGCATTTTTATACAAGTTCAGCAAAGCTTAGTTTTTTTCGCAAACCTTTTGCTTCATCATCGGAAAGCTTTCTCAGAATATTAATATCCGTTTTTGATTGTTGAGCAGAAACTAATACAATAGCTCCATCAGGATATTCAAGATAACATTCTGTAGTCCCCAATTCTTTTGTATTGATCATAAAAGGCTGCCCTGCACGAAGTTTTTGTTCCCGCAATTTTTTTACAAGAACTTTACTGTTATTGGGTGGAAATTTTACTTTCATATACTATCAAATTTACAAATAAAATATAAAATAAACAAAGCCTAGCCAGCTTTACTTATCAATCCTTATTTTCTTCTTCTATTAGCTTGATGCCACCGGGCAAGGCGCCATTGAGTTCACCGTAGATGAGCAGTTAAATATTAAAAAGTTAATGACCAAGCTGAGTATTCTGCATGGCGTGATTACCTGTTCTTTGGTGTTAGCTATGCTTTTTTTAGGACAGTATAATTTCTCAAAGGATTATAAGCTGAATGCTACGGCAATGGCTTTCGTTGTGGGAACACTGGCTGGGATTTGTCTGTGGTGTTTGTGTATTTGCCGGTGTGGAGGTTGAGGAGGTGGATGTGCCGAGTAGTGACAGTAGTGTAGGTAAAAACCATCATGATTTTTTATTATATTATTTGAATCCTGTTGTATTTAAAGTCTAGAATAAGGCTCTATATATAAAAATTCACTGAATAAAAGCTATATTTTCAATATGATTATGCTAAAGTTTTACTATTTTTAAGGTTGAATTAAATTTCACCTATTATTAAATAGTACCATGATAGACAAAAGTACAATAGAAAAACTTATAAAATTTCGTGATGAACGAGATTGGGAACAGTTTCATAATTCAAAAGATTTGGCGCTAGCTTTATCCATTGAAGCATCCGAGCTTTTGGAAGTATTTTTATGGAAAAAAAACGAAGACTTTAATAAGGATAAATTAGAAGAAGAATTAGCAGATGTATTTATGTATGGTTTACTTCTTGCGCACAAAAACAATATAGACTTAAATACTATTATTTTAAAAAAACTACAGAGAAATAACGAAAAATATCCTGTAGAAAAGGCAAAAGGAAAATCAAATAAGTATGATGAATTGTAGTACTAAATGAAGAATTTCACAATTACAGAGGAGTACAACTTTAACAACCTCATAGAAACTAAAATAACCAACAATCATAAAGATTATCTGTCATGGCCAATAGTTTATTTTTTGAAAAATAAAAAGACTAGATCTGCCTATGTAGGAGAAACTACAGATGTAGTAACCCGAATTAATACACATTTAAAATCTGAAGAAAAGAAACAACTTTCATCAGTACATTTCATTTTAAGTGATCTATTCCATAAATCTGCTACGTTAGATTTGGAATCCAATCTTATAAAATACATTTCAGCTGATGGACAATACAATTTACAAAATGGTAACCTTGGTATTTCCAATCATCAATACCATGAAAAGAAAGTGTATTGGGATTTATTCAAAGATATCTGGGATGAACTTCGACAGATAGGGATCACACGCCATTCATTGGATTACATCAACAACTCTGATCTTTTTAAATATTCTCCATATAAATCACTCTCCAAAGAACAGATAAAAGGGTTAAGGATGATCCTGAATTGTTTGTTGGATGATAGTGCTAAAGTAAGTCTTATTCATGGAGGAGCCGGAACAGGTAAATCTATTATGGCAATTTTTTTATTTAAGTTATTGAAAACAAACTTAGAGGATTTTAACTATGCTGATTTTGATGAAGATGATGAAGATCTTTTTCTTTTATTAAAAAAGGTTAAGGATAAATTTAAAGACTTAAATATGGCGCTGGTGATTCCTATGGCATCATTTAGAAAAACCATATCTAATGTATTTAAAAATGTAAATGGCTTATCTGGAAAAATGGTAATAGGACCATCTGATTTAGCAAAGAACAAGTATGATCTTATTATAGTTGATGAAGGACATCGCTTAAGAAGAAGGGTTAATCTAGGCTCCTACTTTGGAACATTTGACACGAATTGTGAGAAGTTGAACTTAGATAAATTCACTTCCTCAGAATTAGATTGGATTCTCATGCAAAGTAAAAAATCAATCATTTTTTATGATGAATATCAATCCATAAAACCTTCAGACACTCTTAAAGAAAAATTTAAAAAACTGGAATTAGAATCTTATACGCGGGTTGAAAAATTAAAGACCCAACTTCGTGTTCGTGGTGGGAACAATTATATAAAATTGATTCATAAACTCTTTGATGAACCGTCAAAGCTTCCTGTGGGAAAATATAAGACTGATGATTATGAATTTTATCTTTTTGATGATTTGTCCCAAATGGTTGACCGAATAAAAAAGAAAGATAAGCTTTATGGCCTATCAAGAATGGTAGCAGGATATGCATGGGAGTGGGTCTCAAACAAAAACCCAGAGGCTTATGATATTATTATTGGTGAGAATCAGTTGAAATGGAACAGCGTTTCTGTAGATTGGGTGAATTCTACCAACTCTATTGATGAAGTAGGCTGTATTCATACAACACAAGGGTATGATCTTAATTATACAGGAGTTATTATAGGACCAGAGTTAGATTATGATTTTGAATCTGCAAAGTTTATCGTTGACAAGCAAAAATACAAAGATAAGAACGGCAAAAATTCTATTCAGAATGAAGAGGAATTACTGAATTTTATTATCAATATCTATAAAACAATATTATTAAGAGGAATCCAAGGGACTTACATTTATGCTTGTAATGATAACATGAGACTTTTCCTTAGTCAATTTATTCAACCTTTTAATTTGTCTATAAAGCAAAATCCACTACAAATTTTAGATACACCGTCTGAAAGCTCAATACCATTCTATGATCTTACTATTGCTGCAGGATTATTTTCCGAACTACAGGAATTAGAGAAGACAAAATATATAGAATTAGACGATATAAATAATAAAGACGATTATTTTGCATGTACTGTCACGGGTGAATCAATGAATAAAATTATACCCAATGGCAGTATCTGTCTGTTTAAAAAGTATACTGGAGGCTCACGTAATGGTTTAATCACTTTAGTTGAAGGAAGAAATATTATGGATTTAGAATTTGGAAGTAATTATACAATTAAAGAATACTCCAGTAAAAAAATAACTGATGAAGACGGTTGGCATCATGAGGAAATCATCTTATTGCCAAAATCAAATGATCCTAGCTTTAAACCTATTATTCTTAGAGATGAAGGAACTATTGATTTTAATATAAGAGGTATTTTTGTCAAAGTATTGAAATAATGTACAGGTTATTCTAAAGATTTGAATCATAAAAAATACTGCTTTATTTAAGCAGTATTTTTATTCCTTTACTTGATTTATCCCCCCGATCCCGGCCCATTCAAATACTCATTACTAATATCCTTCTCCTTTTTAAAATCCATCTTCCCAAACTTATAGCTGAAGCTAATCCCGAAAGAACGGTATGGCAATTCTCTTACAGAATAAGATTCATAATCTCCGGTGCTCACCGTGGTTACTTGTTTGATATACTTATTGAACGGATTGGTAATGGTAAATCCTAAGCTTGCCTTTTTGTTCCAGAATTCTTTTCTTCCCGCAATGGTATAGGTGATCGATTGTGGATTTTTCCCCTGGATATTTTTGGCTGCTGAGTTGTAATTTCCGAATACTTCCAACACAAAGTTTTTTGGAAACTGATAGTTAAGGTTCAGATTCGCACGGTATCGCATTCCCATATCTAAGTTTCCTACATAAATATGGCTTACAATATAGCGGTGAAATACCATGATATTACTTCTCAGATTCAGTTTGTTCTGGAAAAAAGGAAATGATAACGAGACAATCCCACCAGAGTTATATTCTTTCCCGATATTATCTCTTGCGGTAACTGATACATTGGTGTACTCTGTTCCGTTGGCTGTAAATGTTGGATAAAAGGTCGTAATCTGTTTTAAATCCTGACTGTTGATACGCTCCACAAGTGATAATGAGATATTCCCTCCATTGGCCAGGTTTTTTGTGTAGCCTAATTCCATATTATCTCCGATTTCAGGTTTCAAAGCTGGATTTCCTGTAGTAATATTGTGCGGATCACTGAAATTAAGGAAAGGATTAAGTTCTGTATATTCCGGACGCTCCAGCCTTCTTGTATAGGAAAGTTTCACTGTTTCACCACTATCAAATTTGTGAGATAAGATGAAGGAAGGAACCAGTAAGCCATACGACGGAATATTTGTATTCGGAAAATCGATTTTAAGAGTCGTATACTCATATCGTAGGCCTGCTCTTACATCCAGCCAGTTCAATAGATTTAATTTGGAAGAAAAATAGGCGGCATAGACTCCCATATCATAATTTAAATGATAGGATTGCAAAGGATCTGTTTCATACTGCCCTGAGGAAGTATTCAAAACATGAACATCGGTAGCATTGGTAATATGTTGCTGTACCGTTTTAAGCCCCATTTCAAAAGTAACGTTATCATTCAGAGGATGAACGTAATCTACTGAAATATTGTGGCTGTTATCCGTTCCGGGATTGCTCCCTGAAATTCCATTGTAAGGACCTGCTGCTCCCAATAAACTTTGCGTCTGTAAATAACTGGTTTTTGGAGAACCATAGCTGAACACATAATCTGCCGTAAGCTCCTGCCCTTCTTTGGCAAAGGTTTTTCTAAAACTTAAACTTCCGTCTACAGAACGAACGGAAGATTGGTTATCAGAAGTTCTGGATCCAATAATAGAGGTTACATCAGAAGTAGTATGATCCGTGATATATTGCTGTTGATTGATTAATCCGGTACTTTTATTCGAAAAGCTATTGAAAGAAAGGGATCCGCTTAATGAACTGGTTTTCGTAAGATTCCAGTCGAAACCTAAGCCTGTACGGTAACCATGTCTTTCAAAATCGGTATATCCATCCTGTAATAAATGAGTACTGGTATTCGAAGCTGCATCTCTTGACGTTCTGTCCTGAGAAAAAGGAGTTTTTGCCTTTAGCTGCGCATTTCCGCTGAAGAAAGCATTCATGCTGAAATTATTATTCTTATAATTCAGATTCAGAGATCCTGTTTCAAATAAAGTTCCGCCCGTAGCATTCACACTTCCATTGATTCCTCTTACTTTATTATCCTTCAAAACAATATTAATGATTCCTCCTGTCCCCTGCGCATCATATTTTGCTCCCGGACTGGAAACCACTTCAATACTTTTAATCTGATTTGCCGGAATGGAAGCCAGTGCGTCTGCCAAACTGTTTCCAAAGATGCTGGACGGCTTTCCGTTAATCAAAAATCTGATATTGGCATTTCCCTGAAGTTCAACATTTCCATCCGCATCCACCGTCACCTGAGGGACTTTTCTCAACACATCAATCGCTGCTCCATTCTGAGAAGTCACATCATTAGCGGCATTAAAAACAATTTTATCTACTTTATTTTCAACCACAGATTTTTTACCAACGATCGTCACTCCTTCTATTGCCGTTTCTCCATTTATTAATTGAATATCACCAAGGGTAACTACTGCATTATTGTCACCGAGTTGAACATCTGCCGTTGTCTTATTTTTATATCCTGCATAAAAAACAGCGACTTTATAGGTTCCGGATGCAATATGATCCATAGAAAACTCTCCTTTTTCATTGGAAGTCGTCCCGTTGATTTCTTTATTATCCTGATTTAAGAGCCCAATACTGGCATGATCGATTGACTGTCCTGTATTGGAATCTACAACTCTCCCACTTATTTTCCCCTGACCTCTGCCCTGCTGAGCGCTAACCAAACTTATAGAAAACAGCATGGCCGCTAAAATTGTTACTTTTGTTACTTGCTTCACCGTGATATTAGAATTAATACAGGGCAAAGGTGGAAAGCAATTTGGGAGAAATTCTGAATTTTCTAATGAAGCAGACTTTATAATAACCAAAAAGGCAGAAATTTAAACACTTAAGTAATAATAAGGGACAAGCTTTGCACATAATAAGAGCACTAAAGTTTTTTGAAAATCTTTGATTTTCTTCTTATGCGTACTTTTTTATACAGTACTATTCTCAACTAGCTTAAGTGAACTTAAGTGTTTTAATTCTTTTAACCACAAAAGGTACAAAAGATTTTAAACACTTTAGTAATCATAAGAGACAAGCTTTGTACATAATAAGAGCACTTAAATTTTTGAAAATCTTTGATTTCCTCTAAAGTGTACTTTTTTATGCGATATTATTTTAAACTAGCTTAAGTGAACTAAAGTGTTTTAAATAATGTTCTGAATTGGGTATAAACATTGAATTATTAATTGAAATACTGTGTCGGGATTCCTACGGAATGACAAATATTGTTTGTATCATGTATTTTGAGAATCTAAACTTTTTTTATCATTCCGAAGGAACCTAACCTTATATATTTTATCTTTTATTTTAAACCATTAAGGATAAATTAAGAAGATAAGAATATTAAGACGAGCTTCGCTTTAAGAATTGGGCTAAAGAAAATCTTTGATTTTCATCTTAACTTCCCTTAATAACTTAATACCCCTTAATGGTTTAACCACAAAAGAATTAAACACTAAAGTTATTTCAAGTAACAAGCTTTACGCATAAGAAGTACACTTAAGTTTTTGAAAATCTTTGATTTTCTTCTTATGTGAACTTAATTATACAGGATCCTTTAAACTTACTTAAGTGAACTAAAGTGTTTAAAATAAAACTTTTGTGAATTTTGTGGTTAAACATAGTAGACACAAAAGATGTAAACACTTAA
>NZ_PIZV01000056.1 GCF_002835665.1 Chryseobacterium sp. PMSZPI | reverse complement strand
TCTTTTCCAAACGCCTTTTTTGCTCTCCACTGTTTACGCCTAGCCTGTTAACTAGCAACCAGAACTCCCAAGCCCTCTCAACCTCAAACTCTCCTACTCTAAAACTTATAATAAACTCCTACTCTTATTCCAAAAGGACTTCCAGGAGTATAGGTAAGATCCGTAATAGGTTCTGCTTCTCCTTTTAATTGGGTTTCCGTAGCAAATTGAGCTTCATTCCATTTTACATTGAAAAGATTATTAAACTGGATATTCGCACCCCATTTCTGGCGATTGTAAGAAAGCATCAGGTCATTCACGAAATACGCTTTTGTTCTGATGCTATTGTCTTCTACAGCAGGTCTGGCTCCAAGATAGCGGTACTGAAGTCCCAAAGAAAATCCGTTTAGGAAATCCCAGTTTACCGATCCTGTACTGGTAACTACGGGGGCTAACGGAACATAATCCTGACCTTTTTCTTCTTCGGTAAATCTTGCGTGAGAATAATTGATATCAGCATTCAGGTAGAAGTTTTCCAACGGCTGAAATCGGATTCCCAAATCAGCTCCGAAACGTCTTGATTTTCCCGACGGCTCTACTACTGCGTCGTCTCCTACATATACAAATTCCTGTTGCAAATCCATATACCATAAAGCAGGGGTGATAATCAACGATTTGAATGGATGCAACCTTACTCCGAAATCTGCGCCAATAGAATATGGAAGTGTATTATCATTTTTATTGGTAACCACTACCCTCATATCATTAGAATGGAATCCCATTCCCGTTTTCAGGAACCACATGACATTGTCATTTTGAGCATAAGAAAAATTAAGCTTAGGACTCAGCCTTGTTGCTTCTTTAGAGTCTCCGGAAGGTAATTGTTCAGGATCCAGCAGGTTATGCATATTGAAGATAAAGTGATCGACTCTTAATGCCGGATTGATGGTCCATTTTCCGGTTTTCCAAACTAAACCTGAATAAGCGTGGAGATTGGTTTCTGTGCCGTTTACATCAGACACCCTGTCGAGCAACATATCTCTATGATAAACATGATTTAGCTGCAATGTATTGATATCATCATTTCTTAATCCAATTCCGGAAATCCAGTTCAATGAACTATTTGGAAGGGAGAAAGTCTTGGTATATTTCACTTCTGCTCCATAGATATTTCTTCCGTCTGTTTGTTGGATTTCATCACCATGATCTTTATCTTTTAAATAAAAAGTAAAATCAGAATACAGATTGAAATTATATTTTGAATAAAAAGCCATTGCATCGATCTGCTCAGAAGGAGAAATAATATGCTTAAAATTCATCTGAAGGTTGGTTCTGGAAGTTTTTCCACCTTCAGTAGGATCTATACTTCCCCATCTTGTAATGATTCCTTGGTTTACTGCACGTTCAGGAATTTGTCCTGATGCATTCCATGAAGAATTGAATGTTGAAAATTGGATATTGAAATAGTCTTTATCCGTAAACCATTGGTTATATTTTCCGAAAATATTAACTCTGTTGAAGTTCTGCTTTACGTCAAAAGGACCATCTGTATAATTATATTCCGCGGCGACATAGGCGTTTTTTCTTCCCAAATCATCATGCAGAATATTGAACATTCCCAATACTCTTTTAGAATTGAAAGATCCTCCTTCTAGTTTCACCATACTATTTTTCAAGCCATTATACGTTTGAAAATCAACATATCCTGCGGTATTGAAATCTCCGCGATCCATATAATATGCACCTTTCCCAAAATCTATATTATTGACTGTTTCAGGAATCACAAAGTGAAGATCAGAATATCCTTGTCCATGGGCGTGAGATACAATATTCACCGGCATTCCGTCTACATTCACACTTACATCCGTACCATGATCAGCATCAAATCCTCTTAAAAAAAGCTGTTCGGCTTTTCCTCCCCCTGCATGTTGTGCGATAAACAATCCCGGAACTTTTCTCAACAGATCCTGTGCAGAGTTCACCGGAAATTTATTCAAATCTACTTTAGTTATGGCAGACAAGAATGAACTATGATTAATGGCTACTTCAGAAATCTGAAAAGGCATATGTTGTAAAAAAATAACTTTATTTTTATCCTCATCGTTAGTTACGACCCATTTTACCTCATCATATCCCTGGTGGCTGATAACCAGTGTATCCGGAAGGGACTTAGCAGGGATGGCAAAACTACCATCTGTTCCTGTATGGGTGTGGTTGTTTCCGTGGTCATATTTTACCAATACATCTGCGATTGGAAATTTATCATCAGCATCTTTGATTAGCAACTGCTTTTCTGTTTCCTGCGCCATAATTTTTCCATTGAATGCCATGATTAGAAATGCCGCTGCTATTTTTGTTATTTTCATTTTTTGTTTTAATTAAATTAGATAAGAGATAATAGACGGAGAGATGAGAGACTGAAGATATTTTAATTTTAAGGTCAATGGTCAATTTTGCTTCGCAAGAGAATAGCGAATCCTTAATAACTAATGAAAAGATAGAAACCTTGAACTTTAAACATTAAACCTTGAACATTTATTTACTCTACTCTAAAACCCTCAAACTCTATCACTCTCAAACTTAAGTCTACGCTTTAGTTTTAATAAATATTTTTTGAATTAAAAGAGTGATCCACGTTCCTGCTACAAACGGGAAAGTAAATACTCCTCCAACGATATCCAGATAATGATTATCTATTAAGAAATCATCGATTGCAATGGTTAAAAGAACAGCAATAAGTACCCATAAGCCATCCGTTTTTTTAACCCCTGAAAATACAATCGCTGAAAGCACTGCATTAAATCCAAATAATCCCATATGAATTTCTTTAACAGGTTCTCCATTCCACTGTGATAATCCTGCTCCCAAAATAGAAGCTGCCAGTCCGTATAATGCTGCTACCGGCGAACTGATGAAAACAGCGAGAAAGAAGATCATTCCTGAAAGTACTCCTCCCTGAAATATGACTTCACCAAAACCATTGGTACAGGTAAGAAAATCATCATATTTTGAAGGAATAACCTCAGTGCTCAACATCGCAGAGGGCGGAATATGAGTGAAATGATGTAATGCAAATACCAATATCCATGTGATCATAATAAAAGGAAAAGTAAATACCGGAATTTTCTTTTGGATAAAGAAATGCTGAATAATTGCAGCCAATGCTCCACCCAATATAATAAGACCCCAAATTAATATGGTTGTTTCGAATAGGAAAGCCAACGCTACTCCTACCAATGCTGCACTGAAACCATACAACCCGGCATTGATTTCAGATTTGTCATATTTAAGTTTCATGGCCGTAAAAGTTCCGGCAGCAGTCGAGATTAGTACGGCAACACCACACTGCCAGCTTCCCATAAATATTCCTATAAGGAACAAAAGTCCGGTCCATCTGTTTTCCTGCAGCATAATCTGTCCTATACCTTTTAAAACATTGTCTAAAAAAGGTAGTTTTTTGAAAAATTCGTTCATAGTTTTTTTAATTGTAATAATGTTTGTAGTTAAATAGACAAGAGATGTAAAGATGAGAGGTGATAGACGAAGAGATGATAGATATTTTAATTTTACATTTCAATAGTCAATTTTGCTTCGCAAGTGAATGATGAGTTGTTAATTATTAGTAAAAGAATGACAACTTTAAACTTTAAACTGTTTCACTCTCAAACTCTACGACCCTAAAACGCTCAAGCTCTGCAATACCTTACCACCCGAGAAAGACCATCCCAACTCCGCAGACTGTTACCACAGCGCCACTTACGACTCCCATGTATCTTTCCAGTTTATCCGTATTGAATAATGTTGAATAACCGTAACGCCCTAACAGAACCATTCCAAGCATAGTCAACACAGTAGTTGCAGTAAATGAAGTCACCAATACTGTGATCTCAGACATAGAGTGTTTTACTCCTGAATAAAATAGTAAAGGGATTAAAGGTTCACTTGGCCCCATTACGAAGATCATGAAAAGTACAAGCGGAGTTACTTTTATTCTTTTTTGAGGCATTACCACTTCACTATGATTATGTTCATAAACGTAAACATCATCTCCCATGACATCAAAATGCTTATGAGGCTTATTTCTGATCGCCTGGATCAAACCATACACTAAATATACTCCTCCAAAAATCAACAATGCCCATCCTGAGAAGTTTCCTCTGATATCCTGAAACCAGGAGATTTTATTCAGCTGCCAGCCTAAAAATACTCCAACAAAACCAAGAATCAGGGAACTCAGAACGTGTCCAAGCCCACAAATTACGGTTAATATTGCGGTTTTCATTCCGCTCCATTTCTTGGATTTTGAAATCACGATAAAAGGCAGATAATGATCCGGCCCTGAGGCGGTATGTATAAAACTTATTGAAACGGCACTTAAAAGTAATGCCCAAACTGTACTGTCCATTTTCTATTAATTCTGTTGTTTCAGATTCTTTTTTATGTTTTGGCTAAAGCCAATGGATGGTTTCTTTTTATTTGCGCGGGCTTCCTTCGGCTAAGCTCAGGATTATAACCCGCTTCTATTGAATAGATGCTCTCTCAGATTTTGGAGATTACGCTGATACCAGCCTTGTCAAGGTTTAAAACCTTGACAAGGCTCTCAACTCTCAAGACTCTTCCTTATTTTATTCCAGCGACCAAAGGATTTCCTGAACATACAGGAAGAAGTTGTACATCAATTCTCCACCGTGTCCTAAAGCTCTTACTACAAAACCATTGTCTTCCATTGCTGATACTCCTACTTCCATTTCTTCAATATGCTGAGCAGCTGATTCAACAATCTCTTCGATCAATCCATTTTTATCTACATTTTCCTTTGTACTGTAGAAGATTAAAGTTCCCTGATGGGTATACTGCTCCAGATTACCAATACTGCTGATCGGAATCAAGTCAGGTTGGATCACAACATTATCTTTTACTACCAATTTATTATTGTGATAAATCTCCATAAGATTCTGAAAACGCTTCAATTTGAAAACCTCTCCATAATGCTTTCTTCCACACGTAATGATCTCACTGATGATGATCTGACTGTTTTTCCCGATATGAACATTGGCTTTACTTTTAAAGTTGGAATCTTCATGGGGAACAATAGGGTGAGGAACATAAGCAAAAGAAGTGTCATCCTCCATGGTTACATTTAACTCCTGAACAGCCTTATCTTTCATATTGAAAAGCCTCTGATATGATTGTGACTGCAGTTGAAGTGAAGCTCCTTTTTCAAGGGCTACCTCCAGATGATAATGGTCACCATCCAGAATTCCCGGAGAAGAGCTCATTACCATCTGATAGAGCTTTTTGTCACTTTTTCTCTGCCCTACAGAAACTACTCTGAAAGGAAGAGAGACATAAAGATCTTTCACATATGATTCTCCTCCCTTGAATCCTGCGATAATATTTAAACGACTATTCATTTATCTTACTAAGTTCGGTTCTTCAATTTCTTCTAAAAGAGCATATTTTTTGATCCACCCGATCACTTTATCTAACCCTTCATCTGTTTTAAGGTTGGTGAAAACAAAAGGATTTCCTTTTCTCATTCTTCTGGCATCGTTCTCCATCACTTCAAGGCTGGCTCCAACATAAGGGGCAAGGTCAATTTTATTGATGATCAATAGGTCTGATCTTGTAATACCGGGACCTCCTTTTCTAGGAATTTTCTCTCCTTCCGCAACGTCAATAATGAAGATGGTAACATCGGCAAGGTCTGGGCTGAAAGTCGCTGAAAGGTTGTCACCTCCACTTTCAATAAGAACCAATTCTATTTCTGGGAAACGTGCAGCCAATTCATCTACTGCTTCAAGATTCATACTGGCATCTTCACGGATCGCAGTGTGAGGGCAACCTCCTGTTTCTACCCCGATAATTCTGTCGTGAGGAAGAAGACTGTTTTTAGCCATAAATTCAGCATCTTCTTTAGTATAGATATCATTGGTGATTACTCCAAGATCGTAAGTCCCGAATAATTTTCTGCTTAAACGTTCTAATAATGCAGTTTTTCCTGATCCTACAGGGCCTGCTACTCCTACTTTTATATATTTTCTGTTTTCCATTTTTTTAAATTTTACTTTGTTTGTTTTTTAACGCTGAGAGCGCTAAGATTTTTTGATTGATTGTGAAGATTTTTCGTTCGCAAGGGCATTTCACTCAGCTAAGGTTATTCACATTTTGCTCTTTTGTCTCTTTTAGGACATATAAAGTCTTGAATACAACCTTTCGTGCTGCATACATCGGATGTCAAAGGCTGTATTACAAAGTCCTACCAGATCTCTGTCCAGTTCTATTGTTTCTCTAACTGTTTTTTCCATGACAGGATATAAAGTGAATAGGATGTCCTGCCCATCAAGCTGTCCCAGAGGAACCAGCTTTACTGCGTTGGTAATCATTCCGGCAACCGAGGTATAATAGAATCCTAACAATGCTTCGTATAAAGGAATCTTCATTAAGTAAGCATACACTCCAAAAACGATACAGTAATGAGAGTTAGCTTCTTTATTCTGAACTGCCTTTTCAAATGCTTCCATGAAAGGAAAACTTTCCCTTCTTTTAAATATTTTTATTAACCTGAGACCTAGCTTCTGGCTGGCCTGGCGGATTTCTTTAGGACATTTTATCGCATTACATTCATTATCAAGATCCAACAGAGTCTGTAAATCTCCATTTTCAGCTGCCTGATAAGCCAGTTTTACAAAAGCCCCATCATTGAATTTAAGATTGTACTGAAGCATGTTCTGTACAAATTCTTTTGCAGTTTCCACATTATGCACGATTCTTTCCTGTACATACGTTTCAAGTCCGTTGGAGTGGGTATATCCACCGATAGGAAGCGTTGGGTCTGCCAAATGAAGCAATCCTGATAAAAAATTGATGTTCATACTATTATTCATCTTTCGGGGCTGCCATTTTTAAGATTTTGGTAAAAATTGTAGAACCCAGACTTCCATGTCCATGAGGTTCTACATTCGATTTAAGAAGGTTCAGTAGTTTTACGGATTGTTTTTCCGGTTTAAAACCACTTGCTTCCAACCATCTGAACATGGGCATCTCAAACGGAAGCAATACTTTATCCTCCTGAATGAAAAGCGGAATATGCTTGTTTCCGATTTCATAACATACCGTTCCCATTTCCAATAAAGATCCGGGAACCATTACGATTGCCTCTGTTTCCAGGACATTGATCACAATTACTTTTTCTGCATCCTCAAAAAGAATATCACCTTCACGCAAACGTTGTCCTTCCTTAAGGAATTTGATAGCAACATCAACACCTTGTCTTGTTTTTTTGCGTTGAATTCTTTTGGTGGTTTCAAACCATTCAAGATCCAGATAATCTATATTCTTTTCCGTAGGATTTTCGGTGAGATTGCCTATGGTTTGATTAATTATCATTTTTAGTTGATTTTTTTCTGAAGTCTAAGTTTTTAGAAATGCCTACCCCGAATGTTGAACCACTGATTCCAGCCACATAGCTTTTCGTCCAACCTTCTTCTTTGGTTTTCGTCTGAAGCATTGAAAGCTCTGCAAACTTGAATTTCAGAGCCCAACCTCCACCTAGTAAGATCCCGATCAAAGGATAAGCGCGAAGACGGAACCCGTTAAAGTTTTCCATAGCATCAGCTGCCATCGTCTGCTGTTGTCCCCAAACGTAATGAGCATCCACCTGCCCAATCAATACAAAGTATTTCCCAAGCATTACAGATGGGCTATACCAAACTCCGGCTTCATTCTGTTTGTATACAACATTATGATTCACAGAATTTTGAGAGTAAGCATAATTAACCCCGATCAGGTCATTATTATTGATAAGGTATCCTACTCCCAGAGGTGCACTGGAAACGGTACTACTGCTATTGGTTGGAGTAGTAACTTTCGAGTAATCTAATGAACCGTAAACCATAAATTGCCCTTTTGGCCCATCTTCATCACTTTTTAGTCTGTGCCCCCCTAAAAACTGAGCGCTCAAATTCCCTGAAAATATAGACATTCCAGCCAGAGCAAGAGAAAAAACTGTTTTATTTAAATATTTCATTCTAAACTTAGTTCTATAATTGTTTTACATTCTATGGTGATCAATTTTAAATAATAAATAAAGGGAGTGCCTGAAAATTCAAATTATTTGGCTTTTGTCATTCTGAACGAAATATAATGTAGTGAAGAATCTCAATAGAGTTATCAAGGAGATTCTTCCTTCGTCAGAATGACATTTTCAGACACTCTGCTTTAAAATTTATCTTAGAACAAGTAATACAACTGTGTTAAAGGAAGTGTTTCTGCCGGCTCACAAGTGATGTATTCACCGTCTACCGTTACTTTATAGTTTTCAGGATTCACTTCAATTAAAGGAGTCTTATCGTTATGGATAAGATCTTTTTTACCAATATTTCTACAGTTTTTTACCGGAAGAATCATTTTTTCTAAGCCGTAAGAAGCAATCGTTCCGTTGTCGATAGAAATCTGAGAAACGAAGTTCGCACAGATACCATATTTTGCTTTTCCGTGAGCTCCAAACATATTTCTGTAAATAATTGGCTGTGGGGTAGGAATAGAAGCGTTAGGATCTCCCATTTTTGCAGCAATTACAAATCCTCCTTTTACAATCATTTCAGGTTTTACTCCAAATAATGCCGGTTTCCAGATGACCAAATCCGCTAATTTTCCTTCTTCAATAGATCCCACATATTCTGAAATACCATGTGCAATAGCAGGGTTGATGGTATATTTAGCCACATATCTTTTTGCACGATAATTGTCATTCCCGTGATCTTTATCTTCTGCTAAATCACCTCTTTGCTCCTTCATTTTGCTTGCAGTTTGCCAGGTTCTTGTGATCACTTCCCCTGGTCTACCCATAGCCTGAGAGTCAGAACTCATGATACTGAAAACTCCCATATCATGAAGGATATCTTCTGCTGCAATCGTTTCAGGACGGATACGCGAATCTGCAAATGCTACGTCTTCAGGAATGTTTTTACTCAGGTGATGGCAAACCATCAACATATCTAAGTGCTCATCAATGGTATTAACGGTATAAGGACGTGTAGGGTTTGTAGAAGCCGGTAATACGTTTGGATACATCGCTGCTTTGATGATGTCCGGCGCGTGGCCTCCGCCAGCACCTTCCGTATGGAATGTGTGGATTACTCTTCCGTTGATCGCTCTCATTGTATCTTCCAGGAATCCTCCTTCATTTAATGTATCAGTGTGGATAGCCACCTGAACGTCGTATTTATCTGCTACTTTTAAAGCGGCATCAATCGTTGCAGGCGTTGCTCCCCAGTCTTCGTGGATTTTTACTCCTAAAGCACCCGCTTCAACCTGCTCTTCGATAGGCTCTTCTGCAGAACAGTTTCCTTTCCCGAAGAATCCTAAGTTCATTGGATATTCTTCTGCTGCTTCAAGCATTTTCTGCATGTTGAATCTACCCGGAGTTACCGTTGTAGCGTTTGTTCCATCATTTGGTCCTGTTCCTCCTCCAATCATAGTTGTGATACCACTATATAAAGAGGTTTCGATCTGTTGCGGACAGATGTAATGAATGTGGGTATCAATACCTCCCGCAGTTACAATATATCCTTTTCCACCGTGAACTTCAGTAGAAGCACCGATGATCATGTTCGGAGATACTCCATCCATCGTATCAGGGTTTCCTGCTTTACCGATTCCTACGATTTTACCGTCTTTAATTCCGATATCACCTTTTACAATTCCCCAGTGATCGATGATTACTGCACCTGTGATACAAAGGTCAAGAACCCCTTCATCTCTTTTAGCAGTAACATTCTGTCCCATACCATCACGTACGGTTTTACCTCCTCCGAAAACGGCTTCGTCTCCGTAATGCGTGAAATCTTTTTCGATTTCAATAATAATTTCAGTGTCTCCCAGTCTGATTTTATCTCCGGCTGTAGGCCCTAATATATTGGCGTATTGTTTTCTGTCTACGTTTAAGCTCATCTTACTGATTTTTAAAGTTTAACTCCTGAACTTTTGCAAGGCTTACTTTTTTCTGATCTTCAGAATCTACCTGGCCATCAACAAGGTTATTGAAGCCCATTGCTTTTTTGGTTCCTCCTATTTCTACCAATTCCACTTCTTTTTCTTCTCCCGGTTCGAAACGTACTGCAGTACTTGCTACAATATTCAGTCTCTTTCCGAAAGCTTTTTCACGGTCAAAGCTCATTGCTTTGTTTACTTCGAAAAAATGGAAGTGTGAACCTACCTGAATAGGACGGTCTCCTGTATTGGTTACTTTGATCTTTACAGTTTCTCTGCCTTCATTGCAGATAATAGTGCCTTCTTTTACAAAAATTTCTCCTGGTATCATAATCAATAGGAATTAACGGATTGGGTTGTGTACGGTTACCAGCTTCGTTCCATCAGGGAATGTAGCCTCAATCTGAACATCGTGGATCATTTCTGCCACGCCAGGCATTACATCATCTTTAGTTAAAAGATTAGCGCCTTCCTGCATCAGTTCAGCTACTTTTTTTCCGTCTCTTGCTCCTTCAAGCAAAAAGTGACTGATCAATGCGATTGATTCTGGGTAGTTTAATTTAAGGCCTCTCGCCTTTCTTTTTAGAGCCAGCTCTCCTGCCAGAAATAGCATAAGCTTTTCCGTTTCTCTCGGTGTTAAGTGCATAGTATTTTTATTTAAAATTGGACAAACGATATCCTGTTCATCTTTCTGAAAAGACAAATAGATAGGTTCAAAAATGTAAAAAGGGAAAATGATGCGTACGGATCAGTATTGTAAAATACAGACCATAACAAATCATTAGAAATTATAAAAACAAGATTAGCAGCCCGCTATCTGCAAGGCATGGTACAGAATGTACCTTGGTGCTGTAATATAAACACGGTTTTGAACGGCCGCAACCGAAGTATTAAAAGTATACTTTGCAAAGAAGTAATTGAGCCACTGCTGTGCAAGTATGGAATAATCAAATTTTACTTTCTCCCAATCGTTGGAATCCTGAACATCCTGTGCGTCTGAAAAGCTATACATTTCAGGCTGAGTCTGTTGATCCGATTTTTGTTGAAGGAGATGAATTTTTGATAAGAAATCAGAGTATGATTGAGTTTTCCCTTTATGTGCAAAAAGGCCTGCACATAAAGCTGAGAAAAATAATATAAAAGAGAAAAATATGACTCTTTTTTTCATACCTGTTAATAATGGTGTAAAATTAGAATAATCCGAAATTATAGGCTATCAAAAAAATTATTTAAAATGTTCAAAATCGCAACAAATGTAATTTTAACTAAATTTCACATTTCCCCATAAATCCCTTGTTTACAACACTTAATAGCCATCCAACAACTATGACAACTATTTTATTGTCTCAATTCCCACAATTATAACAGCTTAAACGATTTTTCCTTTCCATTTAAAGATTTCAATAAATGCATTAAACATCTTCAATATTTTATGTTAAAAAAATGATATAATCCACACATTAATTAATAATAAATTTTATTTTACAAAAAGAAGCACTATTTTTTCTTTCCTTATAATTATCGTAAATTTGTATACATATACTTTTAATAAAAAAATAATACAACGTAATATGTCAAAAGCAATTTCGCAAGTACCATTAGCGGTAAACGAGCCGGTAAATTCATATGAACCGGGATCTCCAGAAGTTAAAAGCCTTATCGACACCTATAAAAAGATGTGGGCTGAGAAGGTTGAAATCCCAATGATCATCAACGGAAAAGAAGTAAAAACTGACAAAAAAGTACAACTTCAGTCTCCTCAGGATCATGCTCATGACTTCGGATTTTACTACCAGGGTGGTATGCAGCATGTGGATGACGCTATCAATGCGGCATTGGCAGCTAAAGAAGCATGGAATGCACTAGGTTGGGAACAACGTGCAGCAATTTTCTTAAAGGCAGCTGATCTATTGGCTGGTCCTTACAGAGACGTAATCAATGCAGCTACAATGATCGGACAGTCTAAAAATGTACATCAGGCTGAAATTGACTCTGCTTGTGAGTTCATCGACTTCTTAAGATTCAACGTAGAGTTTATGACAGAAATGTATGCTGAACAACCTGTTTCTGATAATGGAATCTGGAACCGTGTTGAATACAGACCATTAGAAGGGTTCTGTTTTGCAGTAACTCCATTCAACTTTACAGCGATTTCAGGAAACCTTCCTACTTGTATGGCAATGTTAGGAAATGTTGTAGTATGGAAGCCTTCTGATAAGCAGGTTTATTCTGCAAAAGTAATCATGGATGTTTTAATTGAGGCTGGTCTTCCTGCCGGAGTTATCAACATGATCTTTACTGATGGTAAAGAAACTGCTGAGAAAGTATTAGCTCACAAAGATTTCGCAGGTCTTCACTTTACTGGATCTACAAAAGTATTCCAGGGAATGTGGAAAATGATCGGTGATAATATCCACAACTACAGAACATATCCAAGAATCGTTGGGGAAACTGGTGGTAAGGACTTTGTAATTGCTCACCCGTCTGCAAACGTTGAAGCAGTAGCGACTGCTCTAGTTAGAGGAGCTTTTGAATACCAAGGGCAAAAATGTTCTGCAGCTTCAAGAGCTTATGTTCCTAAGTCTCTTTGGGCTGATGTGAAAAAAGTAATGGAAGCTCAGATGGCAACGATTAAAATCGGTTCTCCTGAAGATCCATCTAACTTCGTTAACGCAGTAATTGACAAAAATTCGTTCGAGAAGTGTAAAGGATACATCGACAGAGCGAATGCTTCAGGTGAAGCTACTGTGGCAATCGGTGGAAAATATGACGATGCTAAAGGATGGTTTGTACACCCGACAGTAATCGAAACTACAAACCCTCAATACGAAAGTATGGTAGAAGAGATCTTCGGTCCAATCCTTTCTGTATTTGTTTATGAAGATGCAGACTGGAAAGAAACTCTTAAAGTAGTGGATTCTTCCTCTCCATATTCATTGACAGGTTCTGTATTCTCTCAAGACCGTTACGCAATCGCTGAAGCTTACAAAGCTTTAGAAAATGCATCAGGTAACTTCTACATCAACGACAAGCCAACTGGTGCCGTAGTAGGACAACAGCCTTTCGGTGGTGGTAGAGCTTCAGGAACTAACGATAAAGCCGGTTCTAAAATGAACCTCCTAAGATGGACATCTGTAAGAAGCGTGAAAGAAACTTTCGTTTCTCCAAAAGACTACAAATATCCATACCTAGGGTAATTATAAGTAATGAGTAATAGGTAATGAATAATTGTTGCCTGTTTTTTAAATAAAGCCTCGGAATTTCGGTTTCGGGGCTTTTTTTGTGGAAGTTTCGAGTTTGAGGGTTTGAGAGTAGGAGAGTTTTAGAGTGAGAATGTTTAAAGTTTAAGATTATCATCCTTTCATTGATGATTGAGTTTTTTTTCTTTCATCACTATTCATTTGCAAAGCAAAATAGGCCATAGCCTCTTAAGTCTGCAATGTCTCTCATCTATTCGTCTATTATCTCCTATCTTCCCCTAATACTAATACCCACACCCTCTCACTCTAATACTCTAGCACTCTCAAACCCTCCCACCCTAGCTTACCTAACATCTTTTAACAAACTTTACCTATATTTTACGACTTCCCTACCCTTATTAGGAATAATAGTTGTTTTTTCATCTGTACACCCCAAAATAAAATAGTATGAAAAAGTTATTGCTAACAGCCATCGGAATAGGAATATTTGCAGTGGGCTGTGGAACCAAAGAATCATCTATGTCAACAAGTAATCGTGATTCAACAGCGATAGATACTACACGAAAAAGTGTATCACCTAGCACAACCGATACCATGACTACAAAAATGACGAATCCTGACAGTATCAAGATGAAAAGAGATTCAATGGTCACCTCTCCTGTCAAGTAGAATTATATAACGTTCAATTTAAAATGGAAAATCTGCAGATGAAAGCGCTGCAGATTTTTTTATTTTATTTTCTTAAAAGTAGTTCCTCCTTGCATATCCATCACTACTCCATTTACATTTCCTTTATCATCAAGTGTAAAATTAAAGTCGAAATCAGGATTCATCTGTTGTGGTACTTCTTCGGTCAGCTTTGATGAAAAAAGATCATACTGACGATGTACCAGTATAAATTTAAATGTCGGAAAGGTTATATACAGACTATTTCCTTCCTTTGAAATGATAAAAGTTCCATATCCTTTATTTGAATATTCTCCACAATAGGCATCAAGGTCATGAGTTGACCTTTTCTTTTCATTAATTACGGTTTGAATATTTTTATCCGGCTTTATAATATCATACTGTTCTTTTTCATAAGAATAAGGCTTTTGATGATCCAATCCCAGCATACGAATGGAGATCATATTCGCAATGGTATTGGATAAATCAGAATTATGTTGATTAGTTAATACCGCAAGACCAAACTTTTCTGCCGGAAATAAAAAGACATCAGAAGTAAAACCGGACACCCCTCCGGAATGCCAAACTTTATAATGACCTTTAAAAATCTGTGTAAACCAGCCATAGCCGTGTCCAAACAAAAAGTTTTTTTGATCCGGTTCTTTCGGAGGTGTTCCGTCGATCATTGTTTTAGCACTCATTGCATGGGTTGCAAATTCCTTTGAAAGAAGAGATTTATTTTCAAATTTCCCATAATTAAGCCAAAGCCTGATCCAGTTTGCCATATCTGTTGCCGAGCTATTAATAGCAGCTCCGGGTTTGTCATTATCAGGCTTTTGGAATAGCAATTTTTCAATATGATGCTGATACAGTCCATAAGGATAAGAAAAGTCTTTTTGCTTCACCATCTCATCAATTGATGTGTTACTGTTAGTCATTTTCAGAGGAAGAAATATTTTATCTCTAATCAGTTCGTCCCAACTTTTACCATTGACCTGTTCTGCAATTGTTCCCAGCATAAGGTATCCAAAATTACTATACTTCCAACTATTTTTAGGTTCCCCATTTTCTTTTAAAAAAGGAAGTCGTTGCATCAGATCTATTCGTTTAGCTGCTGGAAAGAAAATATATGTTCCGTCAACACTTCCTAAACCACTTCTATGCTCCAGTAAGTCTTCAATTGTGATCGAATTATTCATTCTGTCTGTAGCAAATACCAGGGAAGGGATATATTGAGAAGGTTTGTCTTGAACGGATATTTTCTTTTCATCGGATAGCAAACCAATTAAAGCAGATGTAAATGGTTTAGTATTACTTCCGATCCCGAAAAGGGTATTAGAAGTTACAGGAAGCTTATTTTCATAATCTCTGTATCCGTATCCTTTGGAATAGATTATTTTATCATTTTTCACAATGACGACGGATATTCCCACTGCTTTGTAGTCATTTAAAATTTTATTGATTTCTTCATCAAGGCCTTTTAAATTCTCTTTTGTTTCCTGACTAAACATTAAACTAACTATCAAAAAGTTCAATAAGTAAATCACTTTTTTCATATTCTTATTTTTTAATGTAGATGGAGAAATAAAGTTATGAATAATAGTTTTTCATTGGTTTTCATTCTCAACAATTGAAGACTCTCTAATAAGTAGTAAAATATTCTCATTTATTACATGAAAAAATATTATTCTAATAATAACCTATCAATCATAAATAAAAATCTTATTATTTTAGTATATTTGATCATATTAAACACCAAAAAATATATTATGAAAAAATTCTGGATAGGAGCTATTCTGGGAGTCGTTTTCCTTGGAAGTTGTGCTCAAAATAAAGAAAAAAGAGAAGAATTTAAAGCAGCTCACGATAAAGATTCACTAAGAAACAGAATGGGCGATTCTGCTGTCGCTAACTCTGAACCGGTACCAGCAACACCGGATACTTCAAAAGCAAAAACCGATAGTATTAAAGCTAAATAAATCACAAATCCACAGAAAACTGTGGATTTGCACTTAAAAAAACTTGACTGAAAAAAAACCGGGCAATCAACCCCGATTGTATTGTATATTCTTTGATTTACTATTTTGTTTTAGAAAAAAAACAAAAGGAACTATGTCTATTTCATTGATGAAATATACACGTTCCATATCTAAATTTCATGGTTTGGTTTAGTATCTACCCTTATTTCAAGAAAAATAATATTCCGCTAAAGATAAAAGAAATGAGCTTCAGTAGGATTGTGATCATGTTCTGTAAGACTGTCGCAAAGATATAACAGGAGCGGTCTTACAGAAAATAATAGGTTATCCATTTTCGTGAAAATAGCAATAGAGAATTAAAAAAGAGACTTCTATTTAACTATTTTCGTGAAAATGAACATTATGATCTATCTGATTTTCAGAATCAAGATATTTAATATAAGAGGAGGGAGAAAAATCTGTCACGGCTTTGAATACCGCAGCAAATTTACTGTGTGAAGAAAAACCACATTCATCAGCAAGGATACTGATTTTATATTGTCTGTATTTTTCATCATTGATGAGTTTGTCTACAATATAATTAATCCTTAAACGATTGATGTAGGTTTTAAAATCAGCACTTTTATGCTGATTGATTACATAGGAAAGATATTTGGTATTGGTATTAAGTTCTCCGGCCAAAAAAGACAAAGACATTCCTTTATTATTATAAAGGTTTCCTTTTTCAAATTCTTCTAATAGTTCCAATAATTTTGATTCGGTCTCTGAAGTCATCAGAGAGTCATTTCTTCTTCGGTCTACTCCACTGTCATCAATTTCTTCCACAGAAATATTGGAAAATTCAGAATCGTTCAGTGGCTTTAAAATCTGACTATTACTATTGGTAGGTTTGGATTTCAGCTGCGCTCTTACCATATTTCTGAATTTTGAACGCATTTTTTTCTGTCTCGTTCTAATGAATATGATAAGCCCTACTAGTGATACAAACAATATAACAATGGCAACATTTTTTGCCACACTCATCTGTACTCCTTTTATGTTATTACTTTTACTTGCTGATGAATTATCAGGGATTTTAACTCCAAACCCTTCATTCCGTGCAGCTATGCTGTCGTATGCTCTTACATATTTGACGGCATATAATGAGGCTTTAAAGTTGTCACCGGTACCTTCATAATAATCATTGATATTAGAATAAACTGCTTTCTTAAGTTTAATACTTCTTGAAGTATCTGCAATTTTTTCAGCCTTTTTAAGATACAGTTCGGCTTCATTCCAATTTTTCTGTTTCACACGAATTCCTCCCAGTCCATTGTAGACCAAGCCTAAAATACAACTTCCTTTTTTCAGCAATTGCTCTGCTTTTCGATAATAATCTTCAGATATGGTATAATCATTAAGCTTAAAATAGACATCACCCAGCAACTGGTAAGAAGCAGCAACGGTCCTATCTTCATTCTGACTGTTTATTTTTGCAAAGTATTCAAGAGAAGATTCAATATATTTTATGGCAACAGGATAATTCCCCAGCTCCATTTCATAATAGGCCATTTCCTGGTTAAGCAGGCCGAGCATCTCGTTTCTTTTTTGAGGATCTGTAATTTGTTTTGAAGATTCCAGCCCTTTTACAATATACTTTTTTGATCTTTCCCGGAGGCCCACCTGTCGGTATTGCTTGGCCAATAGTCTGCTGATATAGGCCATCCATCCAGGATCATTCATTTGGTTGATTAATGAATGGGCATTTTCACCATAACATATGGCTTTTTTAAATTCTCCTGCATAGTGATATAATTCTGAAGAAAGAATTAAACTCTTTACCTTCTCTTCCGGCTTTTGTGCCGACATATAAAGAGAATCTGCTGTTCTTATTGCTTTGGGGAGGTTTTTATGGGCAGTTATAACAGATGTTTTTTCGCAAATCTGTTCAAAGCTGCTTTTTTTCTGTGCCGATAAAGGAACAGTGATGATCAGTAAAAACAAAAGTATCAGACTTCTAGACATAAAAAAAATAAATTATTATTTTATAATAACTCATCATCTTTTCACGGGTGTCTTTTTGTTTTTTACAAAATTACTAATATTTTACTTTTTATTAAAATATTATCCTGTAATTTAATTATTTAAATCATGAATAGAGGATATGTTTATTTTAATAACAAGATATAAATAATAAATTATTCTTTTTCTTCTACAAAACACATATTCATGAAATACAAAGCTTTTATGCAATTATTTTAAATATAAACGATTCTAATGTCATCATATTTATTACATTTGCAATGAATAAAAAGTTTTTATGAAAAAAATAACACTATTTTCTTCTTTATTTATAGGAGCCCTTGCATTGGCCCAAGGAATCAAATTTGAAGACAGTAACTTTGCCACTATTCTGGCTAAGGCGAAAAAAGAAAACAAGCTGGTCTTTGTAGATGCTTATGCATCATGGTGTGGCCCTTGTAAGCTTATGGCAAAAAACATCTTTCCACTACAGACAGTAGGTGATTATTATAATTCTCACTTTATCAATGCTAAAATTGATATGGAAAAAGGAGAAGGAGTTGAGCTCGCAAAAAAATACAATGTAAAAGCATTTCCTACCTATTTATTCATTGACGGAAATGGTGAAGCAATACACAGGACATTAGGATATGTGGAGGAAAAAGACTTTATCCAGTTTGCTAAAGATGCCGAAGATCCTACCAAAAGGCTTACTTCATTAAAACAGCAGTTTGAAAAAGGAGAAAAAAACCCTGAGTTTTTAAAGAATCTTGCAATACTTACAATTTATAACGATGCCGATTTCTCCGGTAGAGTTCTAAACCGTTATTTTGAACAAAAAACAAACTTGGATCAGGAGGATGTTCAGTTGTTACTTGCAGGAGCACAAAGCACAGATACTCCTTTATACAAAATGTTCCAGGACAAGAAAGCCGATATTGTAAAGTTCATCCCTGAAGATAATTATAACAAGCTTGACAAAAATATCAAACTGAATACCGTTGCTAAAAAAGCTTATAATCCGGATACAAAAATCTGGGATGATAACTACTTCATGACTGAAACTCAAAAATTCCTAAGCAAAGAGGAAGCAGGCAAGATTCTAAAAAGAATGAAAGCAAACAGAGCTTTAAAGAACAAGGATATTCCTGCTTATGAAAAATTAATCATGGAACTGTATGAAGATACTTCTGCCGCAAGCTCTGAAGAGCTAAATTCTCTGGCATGGAATTTCTTTGAAAATGTAGATAATAAAGCTTCTCTTGCAAAAGCGATTATCTGGGCACAAGAATCTGTAAAGAAAGATCAGAATTATGCCAATACGGATACGTTGGCCAATCTTTACAATAAAATCGGAGATAAGAAAAATGCGAAGATATGGGCTCAGAAATCTATAGAGCTTGCAAAAAGCTCAAAACAGGATTCTTCTGATACTGAAAAATTATTAAAAAGTCTTTAAGTACAAAGAGGCAGTCTCATCAAATCTAAGAGACTGCCTCTTTTATTTTGTGTTTAAAAGGATCAGTTGCAAAACTTGGGGACTAGATAAAAAATTAGTTAATCTGAAGAAAAAAAGAATTATCTTTTTACTCCTCTAAGCTTTATACTGAAATTTGATTTAAACGCAAAGACAAGATTCAATTCATTATTAATAAGGGAGCTAAGAAAGCGACAAAAGTCGCTGATGAAGCGATGTAGATATACGTACGCTTAGAAAGAATCAATACAATTGATTCAGTCTTCGCTTCCTAAAATACAACACCGGATAATAGAAATCCTTTGCGTGAAATTTTAAAATTAAACAGATCTAAATTTCTAAGCCCCACAACTCTTGCTCTTGATCCATTTAAAAATATGTATATAGATCGAGGATTATTATTGTCCTAAGTATATAAAAGTATTCACAGTCAGATAGGCTGATCTATTATCCAATGCTTGGGAAGACCCTCCTGTCGGAACATTGGCCGTAGCTGAAAAGTTATGATTATGGACACCGCCAACAGCAGTATTCGGCAATGATCCAATTCCTCCCCAGGCAGCATTGTTCGGTGCATTACCTACTAAATTTCCGGTACCATTATTACCTACCGTAGTTCCTCCCAGCAGAAAGCCACCTGCTCCTGCAGCATGATTATGACTCCCTGCATCCGCTGTTGTCCCTGATACAATTCCGGACAGGTTGACAGCAGGTAAATTAGCTTGGGTCAGCTTCAGCACATTAGTACCTCCAATATCACCAAGATTTTCTATTATACTTTTTGTTTTCAAAACTCTGTCTGTTGCATCAGGAATATTAATGGTAAATCCTAAAAAATTAGCTGCAGACTGAGCATTTGTCGGAAGTGAAGAAACCTGCCTTCCATTTAATAAATACCAATTGTCATGATCTGTTATCTGTAGAGAATTTTTTATGTCCCCTACATGATACGTTGTAAACAAACCGGGTCGGGATTGCATACTTTGCCATACTTTTCCATCAAAATAATAATAACCTTCGGACTGAATATTCATTGTTTTTGCTGAGGGTATACCTACTTCCGATGTTGCATACACCATATTCCCTTTCTGATCGGTGGTATACTGTGCATCTCCTGCTTTAATCTGATCACCGGTGAGCCGCGGAGCAATAAACCCTTCCGGTTTGCTGCCATCCGTTGTCTTTGCAACAACATCAAGTGTTGATTTTGGAACATTGGTATTAAGACCTATCTGACCAAATAAAGCCTGTGCCAATAACAAACAAGGTAATAAACTTTTCTTTTTCATGGTTTTTCTTATTAGTTATACAAAATTAAATTTCAAGCATAAAAAACAATAACAAACTGTATAGAAGTATATTACAAAATCATAACAAGTATATTGACAAACAATATCCAATTAATGCTACAAATAAAAAAAGCGAACAAAAATGCCCGCTTTTCATTATATATTATAAAGAGATTAGTATTCAAATAAAACACTTCCCCAAGTGAATCCACTTCCAAAGGCTGAAAGAAGGACAAGGTCTCCTCTTTTGATTTTACCTTGTTCAATCGCTTCACTTAAAGCAATCGGAATAGAAGCAGCTGTTGTATTTCCGTATTTCTGGATATTATTGAAAACTTTTTCATTGGGTAGTCCGAATTTTTCCTGAACAAACTGAGCTATTCTCAAATTCGCCTGATGTGGAATAAACATATCAAGATCTTCAATCGTTTTTCCGGCTTTATTCAAAGCTTCCATCATGGTTTCCGGGAATCTTGTCACTGCATGTTTGAATACAAAATTTCCATTCATGATCGGATATACTTCTTTATTGGTAACATTTTCAGGGTCTTTTCTCATTCTGTCGCTCCAACCGAATTTAGAACCAGGGAATTGGGTACAAAGATCATCTGCATATTTTCCTTCAGAATGCATATTTACAGCCAGAACGTCCCCTGCATTATCATCTTCTGTTGCAGAAAGAACAATAGCTCCGGCACCATCACCAAAAATGACAGAAACCCCTCTACCTTCATCAGAAAAATCCAATCCGAAAGAATGGACTTCCGCACCTACAACAAGAATATTCTTGTAAGTTCCGGACTTAATAAATGCATTGGCCACACTCATAGAATATACAAATCCTGAACATTGATTTCTGACATCCAAAGCTCCGATAGTATCACATCCTAACATATCCTGAAGTAAAACTCCACATCCTGGAAAATAATAATCCGGAGAAAGTGTTGCAAAAACAATGTAATCGATGTCTTTTGAAGTAAGACCTGCATTCTGAATTGCTTTTTCAGCAGCCTTATATCCTAAATAAGCACTGGTTTCCTGAGAATCATATCTGTTTTTTCTATGTCTTCTCTCCTTGATACCTGTTCTTTCTGTGATCCATTCATCATTAGTAGTCATTAGTTTAGCTAGATCATCATTTGTAACAACGTTATCTGGAACATAAAATCCGACTCCTTTTATTGTACTTTTAATCATATAGTTTTTTAATTTTGGCAAAGATAAAACTTATTTAAAACATAGTATTTCAAAATATTAGTATTTTTACTTTATGCCAATTGATACGATATACAGAAGCTCCCAATGTGAATGGGTAGATGTAGAGTCTCCTACAGCAGAAGACCTGAAATTTCTTCATGAAAGATATGAGATTAATAATCTTCTTTTAGAAGATACCATAGACCCTAATCATCTCCCTAAATATGAAGAAGACGGAAATGTAAAATTTTTCTTACTCCGTGAAAGTACAGAACTGGAAAGGAAAAACCTTAACACCATTAGTGATATCAGTACCAAGATAGGAATTTTCCTACTGGGTAATACGATTATTACCATTCACAGGATGAAAACCCGAAGTATCACGGAGACCAAAAAGAGGCTTTCTATGGTACAGGAAGATGCTAGTCCTCAAAAAATAGCTTTAATGATTGCCATATTGATCATGAAAAGTTTTGATGACGAATCAGTAAGTTTACTGGAAACCATGGATAATATTGAAAATGAAATTTTCCTTAAAAATACCAATCATACAAGCCAGATTCGAAGATTGTATAAACTAAAACGAAAATCTGGATTGAATTCCCGGGTATTGGTAATTTCGACGGATGCCATTGATAAATTCAAATTATTGGATTTACAGGATTCCGAAATTGTGGATTTAAAAGATAAACACAAGGATGTGGTTGCGGATTTTGATCATTTAAATATACAGATTACCAACCTTATCTCCATGTTTTTGGCTCTTTCGGATCAAAAGGCTAACCAGGTCATGAAAGTCTTGGCAATCTATTCCGTTTACTTTTTACCAATAACTTTTATTGCCGGTGTGTATGGAATGAACTTTGAAAATATGCCGGAACTTCATCATAAGCACGGTTATTTTATCACATTAGGGGTAATGGCGACAGTAGTGATCAGTACGTTTATTTATGTGAGACGCAGACAGTGGTAATTTTGTAGGTATACGATCGTATATTATTTTTTAAGACGCTAAAGATTTCATCTCTCGCTAATTTTGCTGATTTCGCAGATGATTATAATAAAAAATCCTTGATTTTTAAAACTTAAGTGCTCTAATTTTTTTGTGACTTTTGTGGTTTGGTTTTCCCACAGATAACACGAATCTACACAGATGTTTTTGCTCGCAGATTAAACTGATAAAGTTGATCTACTTAAAAATCTTTGATTTTTAAAACTTATGTGAACTTCTATGCATAAAGCTTTAAACTTAAAAAATTACTTAAGTGCTTAATTCTTTTGTGACTTTTGTGGTTTGGTTTCCCACAGATAACACGAATCTGCACAGATGTTTTTGCTCGCAGATTAAACTAATAAAGCTGATCTACTTAAAAATCTTTGATTTTTTAAACTTATGTGAACTTCTATACATAAAGTTTTAAACTTAAAAATTACTTAAGTGTTTTAATTCTTTTGTGACTTTTGTGGTTTGTATTTTTTGACCAAAGCATGCTAGCAAAAATATTATCTGCAACTAATAATTAGTGAATTGTTCCTAAGTTCATAAATAAATATTAATTTAGAGACTGCTTCATCTACGGTTCTTGATGACGAGAGATGAAAGGGCTTTGCCATCACCACATCATAACAATACTATGAAAACTGAAGACCTTTATAAAATCCTGGAAGACCCTTCTCTTTCAAAGAATTCCAAGGATAAGCTTGCTGCTTTACATCAAAAGATTTCATCTAAAGAATTTTCGGATCTTCTGGATGAATACGGTCATCAGTATGTAGAATTTGTACAGGAAGGAGGTGGTGTTTGGGGAAGTGCTCTGGTAGGTTATCTTTATGGATTGGAAGTCTTTGGAATTCGTTTTTTAAAAGTAGCGGGAACGAGTGCAGGAGCGATCAATACAATGCTTATCGCAGCTTGCAGAACAAAAGAAGATGCTAAGAGTGATGTGATTAAGGATATTTTGTTCAATTGGGATTTCGCAGATTTCATGGATGGAAAGACATATGTAAAAACGACCCTTCATGCGATGCTGAACAACAAAAATTTCTTTAAAATTAATGCGATTATTATCGCGATATTTATTGCTATTTTGGTTGCAACTCCTTTTGTTATTCCTTCAGAAACGACATTCAATGCCAAACTGATGTTTCTTATTCCCTTGATTCCTGCTATCATTTTATTTTTTTGCATCAAAAAGCTTTACAATAACTTCAGAAAGGAGAATAGCGGATTGAATCCCGGAACCGTATTTCTAAACACCATGCAAAACGCATTGGATGGTTTTGGAATAAAAACAGTCGCCAGCCTTAATGAAAAGTTTATTCGCAAAGAATATGACCTTAACCTCAATTACCGTTATGGAAACAAACAAGAGTATTATACCATAACGCTCCAAAGCATCGAAAAAATTAAAACCAAAAATCTGGAACACATCGATCAGACCAGGTATAAAATTTTTTATGACAGTGCAGCGAATAATGATTATTATAAAAACAACCCTTTTTATCAATTAAGATCCGAGTATGTAGTCATTACTACAGATATCAATGCTAAAATAAAAGTAGAGCTTCCTACAATGGCCAATTTATATTGGTCAGAAGAAGAATTAAAACATACCAGTCCTGCCGAGTTTGTAAGGGCCTCCATGTCTGTTCCTTTCTTTTTTGAACCCTTTCAGAAAAGAATCAATAAAGAGGAAGATTCTGTAAAATACGCATGGAAATTCTGGTTGAATACTAAAAAGGAAGATATTAATCCGGTTGGTATTTTTATTGACGGGGGCAGTATTTCCAACTTTCCTATTGATCTTTTTCATGCTGATGAAGTCTTCCATCCAAGACTGCCGCTTTTTGCAGTACAATTAACCAGTGATTCCGATATTCTTTCGGAAAGAGGAAAAACCAGTGAAGAAATCATGAAAACGCCTTTTACTTATGCTGGAAACATCATCAATACTCTAAAAGGCTTTAACGATAAAACTTTTCTTACCAAACATAGTTTTTACCGCTTATATAGTATACAAACCATTAATTGCGGAACGAGCAGCTGGCTGAATTTCTTTATGAAAAAAGAAGAAAAAGAGGATCTCTTCAACAGAGGTTTTCAGGCTGCCTTGGATTTCCTCAATCAGTTTGATTGGGAAAAATATAAATACGAAAGAATGCTGCTTTCTATGAAGGAAAAGAAAATATTGAAGGAAGAGGATACACCAACGGTGGGATAAAAATAAAAAGAGGGCTCAAAAGTCAGGTAATTTGGCTTTTAAGATACCCCTCTTCAAATTTTATTACAGATCTTATAATTGATCGATAAACTCCAAATACATTGGAACACTTCTTTCGATCCATTCATCAGAGGAATCTCTTTCTATTCCGTAGTAGACAAAGGGTTCTTTGTATTCTGCTTTTATATAATCAAAGGTCAGCTCATAAGGTCTGAAAAGCTCATTCATAGTGTACTTGTATTCTCCGGAAGCACTGTAACCTTCTTCATCAATTCCTGTGGTAACCGCCAGGGTCATTTTTTTACCTTCAAGCTTATATCCGCTATTACTTCCATAGGCCCAACCGTACAGAACCACTTCATCTAACCATTGTTTTAAAAGTGGCGGACTGCTAAACCAGTAAAAAGGAAACTGGAATACAATTTTATCATAAGATTCCATCAATTGCTGTTCTTTAAGAATGTCGATTTTTCCTTCGGGATAAGCTTTATATAATTGATGTATTGTATATTTTTCAGGGTGTTTTGCTAATGCTTCAATCCATTTTTTATTGATTACTGATTTTTCTATATCCGGATGGATGATAATAATTAAGGTCTTCATTGAGTTTAAATTTCTGTCACAAAAATACAATGTATAACTTACATTTTGTACCTTAGCTACCAATTGTATGGTACTATAAAAAATGTAAGTAATGACCAAAATAAAGGAAACATCCACCAATTTCTCTAATAAAAAGGTTCTTGCTAGCGAATGTCCGGAAGTCTATACTTCTAATCTTATTGGCGGGCAATGGACCTTGGCCATCTGCTGTTACCTGATTAATGGGAAATTGAGATTTGGAGAGCTCAGAAAAAAGCTTCCTAACATCACCGAACGTATGCTTACCCTTCAGCTTCGCCGGTTGGAAGAAGACAAAATTATCACCAGAACGATCTTTGCAGAAGTTCCTCCACGAGTAGAATATGAACTTACAGAGATCGGATATAAATTAAAACCTATTATTCTTGCGTTTGAAAAATGGGGAAGAGAACATCAATCACTTGTTGAAAAAGATAACAACAAAACTGATTGATTTTGACCACAAAACTTTTGTGGCTTATTTCATATCATGTAAACTTAAAAACTTATTTCGCTTCCTTTTCTTTCCACAAAGGTTTTTGGGCCAATACTTTCGTGTGAATCGGACAACTTTCGGCATGAGCCCCTCTAAGATATCCCGTACTCATCAGAAATTCATTAACAATTTCACCACCGGTAAATTTGAAGGTCTTTTTGAAAAGCTTCATCCACTCTTGCAGTGTTTTGGGATGATGATGTTCCAGCCATTTTTCAAAGGATCCGAATTCTTCTTGAAGTTCAACAATTGTTTTAGCGTTTTCAATGGCTGCATTTACCTTTAGTTTATTTCTGATAATCCCACTATCGTTCAAAAGTCTTTCACGATCTTCTTCCGTATATGCAGCAATTTTTTGAATATTGAAATTATGATAAGCTTTCCTAAAACTTTCTTCTTTTTTTAAAACAGTTTCCCAACTTAAACCTGCCTGATTGATTTCTAAAATCAACCTTCCAAACAATTCATTATCATCATGAATAGGAAATCCATAATAGTTATCATGATATCTTTTGTGTAGTTCCTTTCTGCTTTCGGGTTGCATTCCGTCGATGGCTAAACAATAACTCATTTTAATATCTGTTTTATTAATGGGATAAAGATAAGACAGGATTTTGACAACAGTTAGTCAGTAGTCTGTTTTATTTTTCCGAAAAGAAAGATATGAAATTAGCTTATTTCTTTCCATTAAATTCACATCCTTACTATTTTCCCTTCTATCCGTTAAAGAATATTCAGTAGCTTAGAGGCTGTAAAACTAATGCTATGAAATCATTATTCTGCACGCTTTTTCTTATACTTTTTATTTCTTTTCATGCACAGGATATTTATTCTAAAGCTTATGGAAATCAAAAGAATCCTTCCGTTATTTTTATTCATGGCGGACCAAGTGGAAATGCTACTTTATTTGAAGGGACCACAGCACAACAACTTGCTGATAAGGGATTTTATGTAATTGTCTATGACCGACGCGGAGAAGGAAGATCTAAGGATGAAAACGCAACGATGACCTTTAAAGAAAGTTTTGATGATTTACAACAAATTTATCAAAACTACCACATTAAAAAAGCAAACATTATTGCCCATAGTTTTGGAGGAATTATAGGAACACTCTTTACGAATCAGTTTCCGGAAAGAGTACGCTCCCTGACTTTAGCCGGAGCATTATTTACTCAACAAGAAACCTATGATCATATTCTGAAACAGGCCAAAGAACATTTCAAAAATGATCCTGCCGAACTTAAATTAATTACTGAAATAGAAAATTTAGATAAAAATTCTGCTTCTTACCGAAAAAGATGTTACGAAACAGCCGGCAAACTCAATTTTTTTGATATGCCCTCTCCTACTCCTGAAAGCAAAGGTTTAAGGGCTCAATATGAAGCCGGTGAATTTTACAAAAACAACATCCGAAATCCTAATTCTCCTATTAAATTTTACCAAAATGAACCTCTTAATAACTTGGATAATACCTCTGCTTTAAAAGAAATTAGAAAGAAAAAAATTCCTCTTTTTGCTATTTACGGTAAAAATGACGGAATATTTTCCAAGAAGCAATTGAGTGATCTTAAAAATATGGTTGGCGAGGAAAATTTTAAACTGGTTGATAATTGTTCTCATTATTTATTTGTGGATCAACAGGATGAATTTTTAAAGTTTATTAAGCTGAAATTAAAATAAAATGTAGTTTTGTAGAAATGTCAAACGTCAGATTCCATATGAAAACCTATAAAGCAATCATAATGATGCTTGTATTGGTATTTTCATTATCTCCGTGTTCTGTAAAAAGGGATGTTCTTGACATTTTTGACATTCAATATATCAGTGGTTTAAATAAAGTTAAAGCAACATCAGGTTTTTCTGTAAGCTGTGATGCCAACTCCAATACCTCATCCGGAATCTCTATTTCAAAAGCTGAAACTAAGCTAAAAAATAAGGATTTTCTCTATGTAAAACTGATTGTCAAAAGTCCTAAAAAAAAGACTTTCCTCAATGAATATTCAGGACATACGACCGGAAACAGTCCTCCGAAATATATTTTATTTAAAAGATTGAAACTAAGCATGGTTTAGCACGCCCTTACAATCAAACAGCATCAATCATTTTTAAATAAAAACATATCAAATTCAATGAAACATACCTTCAACAGCCAATCTTCTGATCTGGCCGGTTTATATACTTTATCCCTCCGTATGGTTATCGGATGGACTTACTTTTCAGCTTTTTGGCGCAGACTTATCCTTGAAAACAAATTAATCCCGGATGAAAAGGGATATATTGGGGAAAAATTCAATCATTTCCTCCCTAATGCTTTAGGAATAAAACCTGTCATCGAATATCTGGTTACCCATCCGGATGCTTTACAGAGATCGATGATGATCTTTACCATTATTGAAGCCATCGTTGGATTACTGATCATTTTAGGTTTATTTACCCGGTTAATGAGCATCGGAATCTTCAGTCTTGCATTGGGAATTCTTTTGGGGTCAGGTTGGCTGGGTACAACTTGTGTAGATGAATGGCAAATAGGAGTTCTCGGATTAGCAGGTGGATTTGTCCTGTTTCTTACCGGAAGCGGCCCTTATTCCCTGGATTATTTTTTCATAAAGAAGAATAAAAGCTTCACCCACAAAAATTGGTTTAAATGGTTAGGTTCCGGGAGCCTTCCTGTTTCCAATCCAAAAGATCTTGTATTAACCGGTTCTCTGGCTATTTTCGGACTTACGCTTTATACAAATCAATATTTCCATGGAGGAGTTTGGGGAACATTACACAATAAATCTGTAAAACCGAAGGTTGAAATTTCCCATATTTCACAAAGTCATTCTGATTTAAAATTTGAAATTTTCCGAACTGAAGGAGCAGATGTCTATGGTTCATTTCTCATCGGCATTCAAGTCTTAGATAAAAGTGGGAATATCATAAAAGAATTGAATCAAACGAAGCTTTCAAAATTTCCTAAGGAACATATTAAAAATCATTATGTGGCTAAGGTAAAATCCGGAAAACATAGTCTTATTATCCCTCTTGGAGCAAAAGCCGATATTAATATCGATATTCGGGATATTCTTCAAAAAAATGAGATTCATACCTTGAAACTTATCGACATTAGTGGTATTGAATGGACGGCAAAAGTTGAGTAAAATCAATAGTATTTTAAGTTTTGCTAAAGCTTAATGTAGAAAAATATAAAGAAAGAAGACTGTCTCCTATATTTGTATTGATGTAGGAGACAGCCTCTTCTATTGAAGTTTAATGAAAATCTTCTTAATTTCTTTTTGACAGCTTGACAAGATAAACACAAGAACTGTCTGGATTAAGTTCTAGTACTTCTATATTTAATAAAACATCCAGTCCCATAGTGTCGCATACTCCTTGCACAAAAGGTTTTATTACCGGCCATTTCAACAGTCCGGCAATTTCAAAACTTTGTGTAATTCTGTGGTAGCGGTCTACCCCTTTTATCAACATTTCAACTTTTTGATCATTTAATTCTTTAAATTCGAAACTATATTCGGGACTGGATGTAAAAATTGCTCCTATAAGTATTTTAGCGACTGTCGGAATTTCGAGTTGCAAATCAGGCTTTAGGCCAAGAGTTCTTAAGGTCATTTTACTTCCCAGATCATACATAAAAGCACTCGATAACTGCTCAATTGCTTCGGGCCCAAAAAGCTTACCTGATTGTTTAAGCAAACCTCCGTAAAACGCTCCTGTAATATCGGATAACCGTTGAACTAATTCTGTAAAAGTTCCGGGAAAGAAGTCTGAAATGATTTGATCCTGATCCATTTCAGGAAGATAAATATCTTTTTTTCTAAAATCGGACAATGCAATGAAAGTTTCCGGTAGTTGTAAATTATTATTCATTGTAAAAATTGGTGGTTTTCAAAGGTTCTTTAATTTCATAAAACACATATTGTTCATGGGCTGAATCAGAATCAAAATCCATTAACACATGTGATATAAACCTATAATTATTTACTGGTATTTCCTGATCATCTTCCGTTAGTATTGATGATGGAGAGAATATATTTTTATTGTTAATTCTATCCGATTCTGTACTATTTGATTCCGTAAAATTCTGATCCGGAATTGTATTATGAGTTCTTTTCATGGTATAAATTCATTAGTTTTTGATGGATAGGAGGAATAAACATTAATGTCGAAAGTCATCAGTAATGATCTGATCATCTCACTGATGTAGAATGTCAATATCCCGATATGATTTCGGGGAAAACAAAGTAGAATGTTTTTATTTTAATATAAAAACAAGTATACCGTCCAAGGAATGGTTACATTAAAATCGATGCAATCTTAAGAGCTGTGTCGATAAGAGATTGGTATTATGCTCCGGCTTTTTCCTTTGCACAAGGAATTATCTAGATGAGGGAAACTATTCATATTTTTTACATTTGGTAATGTAAAGCTAAAAAAAATAAACAAATTCTCCAACAAGTGAGATTAATTTTATTTTAAAAATATAAATAGTTCGTTATAAATATTTTATATCAAAAATAAATATTAGAATTCATAGAACATTCCCCTAATTGAATTAAAATAATTCATAAAAAATGGATCAAGCGCAAAAGTTGTGGGGCTTAGAATATTTAAATCTGTTTAATTATAAAATTTAACGCAAAGGATTTCTATTATCCTATGTTGTATTTTAGGAAGCAAAGACTGAATCAATTGTATTGATTCTTTCTAAGCGTATGCATATCTACATCGCTTCATCAGCGACCTTTGTCGCTTTCTTAGCTCCCTTATCAATAATCAATTGCATCTTGTCTTTGCGTTTAAATAAAATTTCAGTGTAAAGCTTAGAGAAGTAAAAAGATAATTCTTTTTTTCTTCAGATTAACTGATTTTTTACCTAGTCCCAAGTTTTGCACCTGATCCAAAAAAACCTCCGAAAATTTCGAAGGTTTACGTTTAAATTTAGTGCATGGCTTCACTCAAATCTATCTTTTCTTTACTCTTTCTTTCTTTAATGAATAAGATAAACGGAATACATATTAAAAATATAACCCCGAGATAAAGAAATACATCCATATAAGATAATACCGTTGCCTGTTTTGTTACAGATAAATCAAGCATTTTATAGGCGGCATTCAATGCGGCATCAGGAGTCATTCCCTTTGCTATAAAATTAGCCTTTAATGCATTTACCCTTTGTTGAACATCAAAACTGTTCGAATCCAGATGGGAAATTAAGTTGACCCTATACTTCTGGCTTGCATTCGCAATAAAAGTAGTAATGGCCGCGATCCCGAAAGATCCTCCCAACTGTCTCATCATCCCTGTAAAGGCTGCACCTTGTCCAATTTCCTGACCTTTCAGAGTACTTAATGATAGGGAAGTAATCGGAATAAATAATAATCCCAGACCGGCACCTCTCACAATCAACATCCAGAAAAATGCGTCTTTACTTGTATCCGGTGTCAAAATTTTGTACCCCCAGAAACTATAAATAAAGAAGATAAACAGCCCCAGAGAAACCAAAATCTGTTGTTTTGCCCCTTTTGATAATAATCTACCGATAATAGGCATCATGAAAGCAGTCGTTAAAGCAGCCGGAATCATCAATGCTCCGGATTGCAGGGCCGTCCATCCTAAGATACTCTGTGTATAAAGCGGAACGATAAAGGTCGACCCATACAACCCAAATCCTAATACAAACGACATTACCGTTCCGATTCTTAAGTTACCATTTTTTAATACTCTAAGCTCCACAATCGGATACTTGAAAGTAAGTTCTCTCCAAAGGAATAATATAAATCCTAAAACCGCTGCTACGGTAAACGCTACAATCATTCCACTGGCAAACCAGTCTTCTTCATGTCCTCTTTCCAAAATAAACTGTAGTGAGCCTACGGTAACGGCCAATAGAGCAATTCCAATCCAGTCTACGTCAGATACTTTTCGTTTCTCTGCATATTTCGGACTTCTTACAAATTGAAGCGTCATCAAAGTCGCCGCAATACCAATCGGAATATTGATATAGAAAATATATGGCCAGCTGAAATTATCAACGATATATCCTCCTAGCGGCGGACCTAATGTAGGGCCAATAATTACTCCAAGCCCATAAATCGCCTGAGCCATACTTCTCTTTTCAATCGGATAAGATTCCGTAATGATCGTCTGTGAAGTTACCAATAAGGCTCCTCCACCGATTCCCTGCATCAATCTGAAAAATACCAATTCCCAGATATTTGTGGCATTTCCACATAAAAATGAAAATACCGTGAATATAATAATGGAAGCCGCAAAGTAATTTCTACGTCCGAACTGCTGAGAAAGCCAACTCGTCATCGGTACGATAATTACGTTTCCGATGGCATAAGCCGTAATCACCCAACCTACTTCGGAAAGTGTAGCTCCCAGGTTACCCTTCATTTCGTTCAGGGCAACATTCACAATCGTGGAATCCACAATTTCAAGCAAAGCACAAAGGATCGCTGTAATCGTAATGATTACTCTTCGGGCTCCATATTCTACTAATGAATCTTGCATAAGTTTTTTTACGAGTTTGTATTAATGTAAAATGTACAATGTATTAATGATCTTAATAGGTTTGGGCTAAAGCCAATTGAAGTTTTCTCTTTTATTAAATGGGCTAAAGCCCATTTCTATTGATTCACCTGTCTGATTTTTATTTTCAAAATCAATTATTAATACATTTTACGTAAGTACATGAATACTATTTAAGTGAAACCTCTGCTTTCACGTTCATTCCTGTTCTTAATCTTTTTGCAATGTTTTTGTCAAGGTTTACAAAATCAATTTTTACAGGAAGTCTTTGAACCACTTTTACGAAGTTACCACTCGCATTATCCGGTGGAAGAATTGAAAAAGTTGCTCCTGTTGCAGGAGAGAATGAACTTACCACACCATCAAATTTCTGATCAGGGAAGGCATCAATCTCAATTTTCACTTTTTGTCCTTCTACCATTTTATCTACCTGTGTTTCTTTGAAATTGGCCACTACCCATTTCTGATCATTTTTAACCAAAGCAAACAATTGTGCTCCAGCTTGCAAATATTGACCGGCTTGTGTAGGTACTTTTCCTACATATCCGTCCTCAGGAGCTAAGATAACAGTGTATGATAAGTTCAATCTTGCATTTTCAACATCTACTTCTCTTTGTTTGGCCACGGAATTAGCGACACTGATCTGTTGAGAGCTAGCTGCTGTCTGTGAAGAAGCGATTGTCGTTTGTTGAGCAATTTGATTTCTTTGCTCCACCAATACCTGAAGCTGTTTGTCTGCAGACTGTTTAGCCGCTAAAGCTTGCTCGTATTGTTGTTCTGTGATAGAATGATCTTTTACAAGGTTAGCATATCTCTTCAAATCCTGAGAAGTTTTCCATACATTTACTTTTGCTGCTTCGATCTGAGCATTTGCCGTAGCTACAGCAGCCTCAGAGCTGTTGATATTTTTCGAAGTGGCAGTTGTTGTTGCTTCTGCAGTCGAGATATTGCTTCTTGCCGTTGATAAAGCGGCTTGTGATTGATCAAGAGCCATTTTCTGATCTCTGTTATCCAAAATCACTAGCGTATCACCTTTTTTTACGAACTGGTTATCTTTCACTTTTACTTCAGCAACGTATCCTGAAATTTTAGAAATTACCGGTGCCATATTGGAAGTAATCTGAGCATCATCAGTTTCTTCGTGATATTGTCCATAAGTATATGCTCTGTAACCATAGATTCCTCCTCCGATTACAACAGCTGCTAAAATGATAGGAAAAACTAAACTTTTTTTCTTTTTAGGTTCAGCTGCTTGTGTATTATTATTTTCCATTTTGGTTTCGATCTGATTATTTAATTGTTAAAGTTCCTGTTGTTTGTAATAGTTTTCTATAAGCTAAGGCAGCATCGGCTTTTGCATTGATTACGCCTACATTAGCTGCAATCTGAGCTGCATCTGCATCCAATAGTTCCGTCATGGTTGCAAGGCCGTTGTCATATTTGTTTTTTGTGATTCTGTAGTTTTCATTAGCCTGTTCAGCCGATTTTTCAAATACAGCAATCCTCTTTTTAGAATAATCTGTATTCTGATATTCTCTGTTGACATCAAGCTTGATGTTATCGTTCAAAAGCTCATCAGTAGCAGCCAATTGTTTTTCTCTGGCCTGAGACTGTCTCAAAGATGAGTTTTCTTTCCAGATGTTGGATAAATTGTAAGAAATACCTACTCCTACATTTATCGCGTTGTACACGGTAAGAAACTTAGGAATATCAGCGGCTACATATCCTCCTGTAAATGCTATTGACGGAAGATTTTCTGCTTTTGCCGATTTAGTTCCCAGCTCCGCAGCTTTTCTCTGTTGCGCTAAAGCTTGCAAATCCTTACGATTTTCTTTCGCTTCATTTACATAAAAATCGACAGGCTTTACGTCTGTGCCTTCATCGATATAATTTTGATCTACTTCAAGCGCTGTGGTTTCAGGAAGACCTAATAACAAATCCATATTGATGTTAGCAATATTATAATTATTTCTAGCCTCTAATAACTGTAATTCAATATTTGAAGTCTGAAGGTTTGCTTTTAATCTGTCATTTCTGGCAATCAATCCGTTATTTTCCATTTTAAGGAAAGTCTCATCTCTTTTTTGAGAAGCGACAAGGTTTTCTTCAAAAACTTTAATGGATTGATTAGCTTTAAATAAATTATTATAAGCCTGAGCTACATTATAAGCTATCGCAACTTTATCATTTTCTGTACTCAGCTTAGATGCTTCTACCAAATATTTTGCAGATTGAATTCCGTATTTAATTCTTCCTCCGCTATAGATGGGAACACTAAGGTTAGCCGAACCATAAAGAACCTGATGTACTTCCGGACCGCCTGCTCCACCAGAAAGTCCTGGTAGTTTTATATCAACATTCGGTTTTATGGGAAGGTACATATAGCTCCCGGACACTTTCAATTCGGGAAGTTGTCTGTTTTTAGCTTCCAAAAGATTAGCAGTCGCCTCTTCGATCTTGGCTGCGTCGATCTTAAGATTCTTGCTGTTCTGGATTCCCAGCTGCACAGCTTCGTCAAGAGAAAGTGTTTTTTTCTCCTGAGCATTTGCATTTGCTATTCCTACGAATAGTGATAATGCAATCACTGAGTTATTTATTCTCTTCATAACCTAAAAGGTCTTTTAGTAAATGTTTAATATGTTTATTAAGTTCTGTGTAATAGGTTGCATCAAAAACTTCCTCTTCATCGGTATCTTTGAGGAATTCTTTGTACATTTCTTTGGCATTGAAAGCGTAAAACAAAGTTCCGCTTACTGTTGCATGCAGTAGATAAATAGGAGGATTTTTGGTGAAGATACCATTCTTCAATCCGCTTTCCAATATTTGGGAATACATAGAGATGAATCCCATTTTTGTTTGTTTCAAAAATTCTACAATCTGTGGGTTTTCAGCATGAAGTTGCTCTCTCTGCATAATCCTGTAAAAACATTTCTGATCTCGAATTCTGCTGGAAAACTGGTCTATTATCTTAACAATCTTTTCCCATTCATTAAGGTCTGTTCTCTCCACGATATCTTTTGAGAAAAACTGTCCTTCATTCATTCTGTATTCAACTAATTTTTCATAAAGCTTTTCTTTAGATCCAAAATAGTAAGAGATCATAGAGATGTTTACATTCGCTGCTTTAGAAATTTCTCTGGTGGAAGTTCCTTCAAAACCTTTTTCAGCAAAAAGTTTTTCGGCAGCAAATAATATATTTTCTTCTTTTGAAATCATATCACTTCCATTTTCAGGGCGCAAATTTACATAAGTTTTTATTCAAATCAAACGATTGATTGATTTTTTAATATAGATTTAATTGATGATGCACAGAAGAAAATTTCTATCGAAAAACAATTTCAAAAAAAATATTACATTTACTTACTTTAAAAATTTTATGATCATGAAAAAACTCATCTCAATTTTAGCAATCGGCTTATTCTCACTAAACTACGCTCAGGAAACACCCAAAGAAGGAGGATGTTGTGCAGGCAAAGACAAGAAAGAATGTTCTGTAAAAGATAAAAAAGCATGTTCTGATGCTCATCATAAAGGCTGTGATGCAAAAACAAAAACTGCAGAAAACACATCTAAAATAAAGGATAAAAAAGCTGCAAAAGTGAAAAAAACAGCCTAAAAAGCTTTTAATTTTAAGACATTAAAAAACTTATAAGATCAAGATTAAGGCTATCTACTTAGTAATATACCTTATTGGTATTTGATGGGTTGGACACACATTCACCCACCTTGTCATCTCGTAGAGATCCAGGCAGCATTTTCACATTCTGTTTTTTAGAATGCCGTCTTCCAAGGGTCTGGATCCTTACAGGATGACAATCACAGTAGATCAGAACAGTAATGATAATGGACAAATCTCAAAATTTAAGAACAAAGCATAATTGAGCCCTCACTATAACAGATTAAGACTTTTACAATTGCACTTGATCTATCAACAAGTCTTATCTATGAATTTTTATGAATATACCTCGATAATTTAATTCCAAGATCCGTCCATACAATTTTAGGATTCCCGTTTCTTGTTAAATGCAGATCAGCAGCATTGATTTCTTCTAAAATACTTTCAATATTGGCCCCGCTGATAAATTTTGAAAATCCTGCCCAATTGAATCCATTTGCATTGATCTTTTTGTAGACCAAATTTTCAGACTGATAATTCTGAAGTAGTGCTAATCTGAAAATTTCTGAGCAGTAATTTAAGAAATTCTTTTGCTTTTCCCTGTTCCATCCTGCTATTTCTCTTGCCCAAAAAATAATACTTCTAAGGTATTCTGGTTTCTTTTTTACCATAAAGGCATCACGCACCCATTGTACAAAAAGCTTTTCAAACTCATTGGTTTTGTCTCCTGAATTCAACAGCTTTACGGCTTCATTAAGGTTCCCTTGAGCTTCATGCACAATTTCTCTGACCTTTTCCCCAGAAACAGAAAAATTATGTTTAAGATAAGTCTCAATATCTTCGTCATTAATTCTAGGAACTTCTACAATTTGTGTTCTGGATAGAATTGTTGGAAGCATATCATTGCTACTTTCAGCTGTAAGAAGGATAATGGTTTTCGCGGGAGGTTCTTCCAAAAACTTCAGAAACTTGTTGGAAGCGGCAATATTCATTTTATCGGCACGCCAAACGATGAGAATTTTGGTTCCTCCTTCAAAACTTTTTAAAGAGAATTTTTGGTTTTGATCATCAATCTCATCAGCAGAAATAAAAAGTTGTTTATTTTCTGACTCCAGGAAGGCTGTCCAGTCATCATAACTGGCATAGGGAGACGCAAGGATCATTTCCCTGAATTCTTCAAATTTATTTTTACTTAAAGAGTTTTTATTATCTGTAAAAACGGGAAAACTGAAATGCAGATCCAGGTGATTAAGATGCTCTACTTTTGATGCAGCATGTTCATTTTCCTGACTTAAAATTTCTCTGGCATAGGCCAATACCATAGGCAGTGTTCCATATCCTTCTTTTCCTACAAAAAGTTGGGCATGGCTTACTCTGTTTTCGGCAATGCTTTCTCTAAGAAGTTTTTTCAGGTTTTCCTGTCCGGCGATGTTCTCCCAATTCATGTTTCAAAGATAAGAAATCGGGAGTAAATTTTGGGTAAAGAAATTGATGAGTAATGTGGATTGTCAGTTTAGAATTCCATTAAGTTGAGGCAATGGTCAATTTTTGCTTCGCAAAGTCAATAGTGAATAGGTATCCGATAAAAATTCACGAGCAAGCGGATTGACTATTCACTATTCACATCACGTCCAGTAGTGAATTATAAGACTGAGCATCAAAGTTGACAAAACAAGGCAAATTTGTGATTCACAATTGAGATAAATAATATAGAATGATTAAAAATTCCCCATTATACAGCCCTTAACAAACTTTAACCACATATAATTTTTACAATTCATTAATATTTAAGATATTTGCGCATTGTTTTAAAAAGAAAGAATGAAAAAAATCTTTGTAGTATCATTCATATCAGTTGGATATTTTCTGAATGCACAGAGTCTAAGCAACTCTCCTTATGCGACATACGGAATTGGAGATGTAAAATATGATAATACGATCGAAACTGCTTCTATGGGAGGGATATCAACCGCTTTTATAAGTGACTTCACGAGTAGTTTCAATTTTGCTAACCCTGCAAACAACGCGAATTTCGAGCTTACAAGTATCAGACTGGAAGCAACCAACGAAAACAATTATTTCAAATCGAATTATAACGATATGAAATCTACAAAGCATTCTACGTATCTTTCTAATATTGCTTTGGCGTTTCCTTTATCTGCAAAGATGAAAATGGGGATTTCTTACCAGCCTTACAGTTCTAAAAGCTATGACGTGGTAACGAATACTACCTTCAAAGATGAAAATAATAATAACATTATCTATCAGAACGGATTTAAAGGAAGCGGTACATTAAATACGGCACAAGTAGCATTATCTTACAAAATCAATCAGGAATTTTCTGTAGGAGCAAAAGCTAACCTATATTTTGGAGATTTGTATGACCTTAATGAATTCCGTGCTTCAAATTCAGAATTCATCAATGGTTATGAAACGAAAAACAGAGTCAGAAATTTCAACTTTACACTTGGTACCAGCTATCAAAAACTGAATACCCGTACAGATAAGAAATTAACGATTGGTGCTACCGCTACTTTTGGTAATACCAGCAATATGACTACGGATTATACCAACAGTACTTATCGATATACTGATGCGGCAGGAACAAAAGCGAATGAGACGATTATCGAACAACAAAGTGTAAGTTCCAAAAACCTTCTTCCTCTACAGGCTTCTGTCGGGGTTGGATATGGAAGTGAAAACCACTGGTTCCTTTCCGGACAGATTGATTATAAAAAAGGAGAAAACATCTCTTACTTTGGAAAGACCTTCGACTTCCAGGATACTTACAGAATTTCCGCCGGAGGATGGTATCTTCCTAACTATAACAACTTCAGAAGTTATTTCTCAAGGGTAATTTACAGATATGGTGCCTTCTATGAAAGAGGAAATCTAAAATTAGACGGAAACAGCATCAACAAATTCGGTATTACTGCCGGAGTAATGCTTCCATTCAAGAACAGCAGTATTACAAGAATGAGCGGTCTTGAATTAGGTTTAGAAATTGGTAAAAGAGGAACTCTTAAGGATAACCTGATCAACCAGAACTATATCAATCTTAAAATCGGCTTTAATTTTGCTGATAAATGGTTCAGAAAGGCTCTTTATAACTAGAATGAAATTTTCAAAAAAAATATCATATAAAAATATAGCATACCTTTTTAGTTGTGCTATATTTTTTATATTGACTTCTTGTGAGGAAGATCTTACCAAAGCAAAAGGTAATCAAAGTAAAAATTTTCCCTCGCAAATCATTAATAACGCCAATATCATTCAAAGGGATTCCGGTTTTGTCACATTGAAAGCTAAAGCTCCCATCATTGAAAAATATGAATTGATTGATAGTCCGTATGTAGTGGCCAGAAAAGGGATCAATATTGAATTTTTCGATAAAAAGAAACCGAAAATTCCGGGAAAAATTACAGCCAAATATGCTCGTATTTTTGAATATAAAAAATTCTATGAAGCCAAAGGCGATGTAAGAATTACTACTAATGAAGGCCAGCGATTTGCCATGCAGAGCATCTACTGGGATCAGAAGAAAAACAGAATTTATACAAAAGATACAGTATATGTAACAATGGAAGACGGTTCTACATTGGTAGGAGCCAATGGGATGACTGCCAAAGATGACTTTTCCGAATATACTTTCTATAATAATTCAGGAAACTTTAATTCGAAAAGGATTTCCGAAAACAAAAAATAATTCCATAACGATGAAATTTCGAGTGATTGGGCTTATGTCCGGAACAAGTCTGGATGGTTTGGATATCTGCTTCGCAGAGTTTGAAAAGCTAGATCAATGGACTTTTCAGATTCTAAAAGCTGAAACCCTTCCCTACTCTAACGTTTGGGAAAATAAGCTTAGACATTCCATTCATTTATCTGCAGAAGAATTACTGGAATTGCATACCGAATATGGGTTTTACCTCGGAGAACAAGTTACAGATTTCATCCAAAAACACCGGCTTGACAACATCGACCTTATTGCATCGCACGGACATACGGTTTTCCACCAACCTCAAAAAAAATTCACCCTGCAAATTGGGGATGGCAGAGCAATCAAACTCGTTGCTAAACTACCTGTAGCCTTTGATTTCAGAAGTCAGGATGTACTCATGAACGGAAATGGAGCTCCTTTGGTTCCTATTGGAGATCAACTTCTTTTTTCCGACTATCACGCATGCCTTAATTTAGGTGGATTTTCTAATATTTCCTTAACATCTCAAGGTCAAAGAATAGCCTTCGATATTGCACCCGTCAATATTGTTTTGAATAGATTGGCTCAACAGCTCAATAAAAATTTTGATGAAAATGGTGATCTGGCCCGAAAAGGAAATATAAATGACGAATTATTACAACAACTTAATTCTCTGAACTTTTATCATCAGCCCCATCCAAAGTCTTTAGGTATAGAATGGTGCAATCAATATGTATTTCCATTGCTGGAAAACCAGGACCCTTTGGATTCATTGGCAACCTGTACAGAACATATTGCCCAACAGATTTCAAAAATTATCAATGAGCATAAAGTGAAAAATATTCTTTTCACCGGCGGCGGAGCATATAACACGTTTTTAGTTGATACCATAAGAGCCAAAACTGAAGCTGAAATTATAGTTCCTCACCAAGAAATCATCAATTATAAAGAAGCCCTTATTTTCGGCTTTATGGGTGTTTTAAAATTAAATAATGAAATCAATGTTCTTTCTTCCGCTACAGGAAGTACTCATGACCATTGCTCGGGATTGATGGCCTAGAGGATTTTAAACCAGACTTTATCCTATTATTTGCTGAAATCACATGAAAATATAAAAATAGGTTAGTCTCACCAAATAATGTGATACACACAAACATTGTCATTCCGAAGGAACCTAACCTTATATATTCTATCTTTTATTTTAAACCATTAAGAAGAAATTAAGAGGATAAGAATATTAAGAGAAGCTTCGCTTTAAGGCTACGGCTAAAGAAAATCTTTGATTTTCATCTTAACTATCCTTAATAACTTAATGGTTTTAAAAATATAGTTGAAGTACAATCATTTTTTAACACTTTAGTAATTTTAAGTGACAAGCTTTGCACATAGGAAGCACACTAAAGTTTTTTGAAAATCTTTGATTTTCTTCTTATGTGTACTTTGATACAGCATCATTTTAAACTAACTTAAGTGAACTAAAGTGTTTTAAATAAAAACTTTTGTGACTTTTGTGGTTAATTTTTCCCCACAGATAAAATCGATTTCCACAGATGTTTACGCATAATTTTTGGAGGGTAATTGCTCGTGTTTTTAATGCTTGCAAATAAAATGGGCCAGATTCTTATGGAATGATAATGTTTGTTTCTCCACATTATTTCTTGAAATCAACTTACTTTTGCCATAGAATTTTCCGATTCTATGACATATTTGCTTGCAAGTTAAAGTATCCGAGAGAATAAAATAAAAAACCTTCAAATTTTGAAGGTTTTCTTATTTATAGGCTTCGATTTTATCGGTCAAAGTATTGATAAAGTTCTGGAGTGGTTTTTCTACCATCATTTTGATGAACGGGTTAAATTTCCCTTCAAATAACATCTGAACTTCTGTTTGGTTTTCACCGATCGGATTCAAAGTCGCCGTTAATGAGAAATCTAAACTTGAACTTGCCGATCTCAAAACAGCTTTCTGATCGTCTACTTCATCTATTTTTAATGCGATTTCAGGCATTCCCTGTAATCCAAATTTAAAACCATTATCTCTTGTTTCAAATTTCTGAAGACCGTCCGGCATAAATTCTTTGTAATTTTCAGGAGATTTCAGTAATTCCGTAAGCTCTTTGGATGATTTATTGACAATAATTTTTCGTCCTTCTAAATTCATTTTTTATTTTTGTATTTAAATTCTTAATTCTTACAAATGTATAAAGTTTTTGTCAACGAAAAAAAATTATTACTATCTAAGCATCCTGAAGAACTTGAAAAAAAGCTTGGGTATGAAAGTTACATGACTTTAGAGATTGCATTGGATCTTTTAGAAAATACTTCTGTCCAGGAACTGAATGTTTTTGGTGAGAATATTGATGAAATCTGGCAGGAATTCCAGAAGCTTTTCAGAATCATAGAAGCTGCAGGAGGCGTCGTTAACAATCCGGAAGGTGATACGCTTTTCATCAAAAGACTAGGCAAATGGGACCTTCCAAAAGGAAAAATGGAAAAAGGAGAATCCAGAGAAGAATCTGCCGTAAGGGAAATTGAAGAGGAGACCGGTCTTAGAGATGTAGAACTGGTAAAGTTCATTAATACTACTTACCATATCTATGTAGAAAGAAACGGTGAAAAAATATTAAAATGTACCCACTGGTTTGAAATGAACTTTAATGGAAAGGATACTTCTAAACCTCAGATTGAAGAAGGTATCACAGAAGTTGCCTGGAAAAATGTTTCACAAATTGAGAACGAGGTCTTTCCAAGCACATTCCAAAATATTAAGCTTATTGTAAAAGAATTCTGGGATTCGAAGAAATAGTGCCCTGAGCTGGAAGCTGGAAGAATGAAGCCGGAAGTTATACTTGACGGTTTACTTCCAGTGATCATAATAATTTTAAAGGTGGACAAAAAAGATAGCTCTTCTTGATTCACCTTTAAGATTTCCCCCATCCCAAGCTTCATATTTCTATATGATAAAATTAAATCAAAAGACGACCGGCTACACTCTGCTCTCAAGAACTTCCATCCTCCAGCTCCCAGCTTCCTTTCTATATTCAAAAAACTAAAATTGAATCAAAAGAAAACCAGCTATACTCTGCTCTCAAGAACTTCCGTCCTCCAGCTCCCAGCTTCCTTTCTATATTCAAAAAACTAAAATTGAATCAAAAGAAAAACCAGCTATACTCTGCTCTCAAGAACTTCCTTCTTCCAGCTTCTAACTTCCCTTCACAATCAGATAAACTCAATCACCTTTTCCAAAGCCACTCCCCTGGATCCTTTCAGCAAAATATTATCCGTCTGAATGGTATTATGCTTCAGATATTCTATTAATGCACCAGTATCTTCAAAAGCAAGATGAGAAGAATTCACTGCTTTAAAGTGTTTACCTACCGTAATGATCTCGTCAAAATTGAGTTCTTGTGCCAGTTTTAAGATGTTTTGGTGCTCTTTCTCACTTTCTATACCCAATTCCAACATATCACCAATAATAATGGTTTTACGACCTTCAAAAGTAACAAAGTTATGCAATGAAGCTGTCATTGAACTTGGATTGGCATTATAAGTATCTAATACCAACGTTTTATTTTCTTTTTTAACAACCTGAGAACGCATATTGGTTGGGGTGTACTGTTCAATAGCGTGTTTTATTTTCGTAAAGTCGATTCCGAAATGAAGTCCGAGACTTGCCGCAGCACAAAGGTTGGTAAAATTATACTCCCCTGTCAGTTTTGAAACCGCTTTCACCCCCTGATAAGCCATTCCTACAAAATGATCTTCTGAGAAAGATTCAAAATTATAATCTGATCTTTCTTTTCCAAAACTAATGATAGGAGAATATCCTTTCGTTTTTTCAACCTGAATAGAATCCTTTTCATTGACAAGAATTGTCTGGTGATGGTTTTTAAGATAATCATACAGTTCAGATTTTCCTTTAATCACTCCTTCAAAACCTCCAAAACCTTCAAGATGCGCTTTTCCAAAATTGGTAATATATCCGAAATTAGGTTGGGAAATTGTACATAAGAATTCAATTTCCTTTTGATGGTTTGCTCCCATTTCTATCACCGCCATTTCATGTTCCGGTTTAATGGAGAGAATGGTTAAAGGAACTCCGATATGATTATTCAGATTTCCTGCGGTATATTGAACGTTAAATTTCTCCGAAAGCACAGCATGGATCAATTCTTTTGTTGTGGTTTTTCCATTACTTCCCGTAAGTCCGATAAAAGGAATCGTTAGCTTACTTCTATGGTAAATAGCCAATTCCTGCAAAAACTCAAGAGTGGAAGATACACAGAAAATATTTTTATCTTTATTTTCAAATTCAGGCTGCTCAACAATCGCTGCCAAAGCACCACCATCTATGGCTTTTTCTGCCAAGGTTGCCGCATTAAAGTTTTCTCCTGAAAAGGCAAAGAAAATATCATTCTCTGCTATTTTTCTGCTATCGATCGTTACTTTATTTGCCTGTAAAAATAAAGGATAAAAATGTTCTATATTCATTTGGAAATATATTTTTTAAGAGGTCACATGCAATCACCAAATTTACACGAGTGTTTTATACTTTTGGTCAAAGCGATTTCATGGTTCAAAAATAAAAAAACCTTCCGGAAATCCGGAAGGTTTTTTATAAGTATTTTTTGATAAATATTATCTTCTTGTTCTACTCTTATCGTTTGTTCTGGCATCCTGTGCAACACGGAAACCAATCCAACCATAAGCTTTGCCTTGATTTTTATATCTTCTTTGCCCCGGATCCAGCCAATATGCAGTATCTTGCCAAGAACCTCCTTTTACAACTCTGATGTCGTTAGACATTGCTGAAGTTCTGTCTTTAGAGTCTTTCTGCATTTTAACTCTACCGCTGCCATCTACGATAAATCTCTTTTTAGGAGAATTGTACATATCGAAAGATGAAGCAGAATCTGAAGCTCTGTAATATTCTAAAGAAGATTGTCTGTCACCGTCTCTGAAGTTTCTGTAGTCAGCGATTGTTTCTCTTTCGAATTGTCCAGGAAGGCCTTTATATACTAATCTTCCATCTGCCAGAGTATCATATTTAATAGTACCTTCATCGATCATTTTGTAAGTTCCGTCACCGTTTCTTACAATCGTCTGAGGCATATTTCCTCTATAATAGTTGAAGTCATTGTAATCTTCATCAATGATAGGTCTGTAAACATCTGCCGTCCATTCGGAAACGTTACCATACATACCATAGATTCCTAAATCGTTAGATGGATATTGTCTTACATCTGAAGTTTGTGCAGATCCGTCGTTTTTCCATCCTGCAATACCGGAATAATCTCCTTTACCCATTTTAAAGTTTTCAAGGAACATTCCTCTTTCTTTTCCTTTGGTACCTCTTAATCTTTCAATTTGAGGTTTCTTACCCAGGTATTGGTTGTATTCTCTGTTTTTAGCCATTCCAAGAGCAGCATATTCCCATTCAACTTCAGTAGGAAGTCTGAACTTCTGAACCATTGCAGCATTCGGAGCTCTGTTAGCAGATAATAATCTCTGGTTAGTAGTTTTCATACCAGATTTTTGCTGCATTCTTTTTTCATTGATATATCCTTGCATTTCAGGATCATTCGATTTGAATTTATCCATGTTAAATGCAGTTCCTCCCTGGTTGTTGGATTCGTTGATGTACAAATCCTTAGCAATAATACCTGCTTGCATCAAAGCTTTTTCGTTGGCTCTGTCTGTCAACCATTCGCAGTATCTGTTTGCTTGAGTCCAGGAAACTCCTACTACCGGATAGTAATCGAATTCCGGAGAACGCAGGTATGTTTCATTATAATCGTTTCTAGCTAATTTGTTGTCCCATAATAAGGTATCCGGCAAAGCACCGTTATAGATTTCCTTAAAGCTAGGGTCACTTGGTGGGAATACATACTTCAACCATGTAAGGTATTCGCGGTATTCGTAGTTAGTAATCTCAGTTTCTCCGATAAAGAATGAACTTACCTGCATTCTGCGAGGCGTGTTATTCCAATCATGCATAACATCATCTTTCACTAATCCCATTGTAAAAGTTCCACCTTCTACATATACCATTCCCGGCCAACCTTTCTGCTTCTGTTGCTTTCCTGCAAAAAACCAACCCTGTTTTTCGTTTGGTTTCCAACCTGTTTTACTGACAAATTTTTTGGTACCGCCACCTTTGCTGGTTCCTGATCCGCCACAGCTGGTTAATGCAAGTGTAGAACTTAATGCTATTAATGAAAACAACTTTAGTTTTTTCATAGTCGATATAAATATTTTCAAGAGTACAAAGAAAAAATAAATTATTCAATAAATCAAATAAAGATTTGATTTTTTTGAAAAACGTTAACAAATTAATTTTATTGTATCACAATTTAATTCTAAAATTTTCATTTATTTTGTAATTTAGCAATTTCAATAATAAACATGAGACGAAAAATAACGCTCCTATCCTTAATCGCCTTTACTTCAGCGCTTTACGCTCAAAGAAACACGATCGAATGGAACGGCTCAAAAATTCAAGACTTTGGTGACACAAAATTAAATCTTCCCATTTTCAAAAATGAAGGTTTTTCTTTCAGCCAAAATAACGTTTTTATAGCAACCAAGCAAAAAATCGGAGAAAAGCAATTGAAAGTTTCAGATCTTGCCTGGGAGACAGTTTCCAACAAAGATTTATTTGAATTGAGTAAAGAAACTTTACCTGATCATGATATTGCTGATGTTTCTTATTTTACTTTGGAAGGAGAAAGATATGCCGCCATCAATGTAGCATTATTTAAAAACATTAATGGACGTGTTCAAAGATTATCTTCTTTTAATATTACCGAATCTTCTGCCCCATTAAACACTTCAGGCGGAATCAATAAAATAGGAACAACAAACAATCCTCTATCCAGTGGTAATTTTTATAAAATAAAAGTTGACAAATCCGGGATATTTAAAATTACGTCTCAATTTTTAAGAGATAATGGAATTAATCCGTCTTCTGTAAATCCTAAAAATTTCAGAATTTATGGAAATGGAGGAATTATGCTTCCTGAATTTAACCAGGACCCAAGGTTTGATGCTTTACAGGAAAATGCCATTCAGGTAGTAGGTGAAGATGACGGGGTATGGAATGATAACGACTATGCTCTTTTCTACGCTCAAGGTCCGAACGGATATAATATTTATAGTACCACGAATGGAAATGGCTTCAAAAGAACAGATACCAGATCCGATAGAAGTAACAACGTAAAAAATATATACGAAGACTTTTCATATTATTATATTAACTTCGACAAAGGTCTGGGTAAAAGAGTTCAAACCATTGACGGTAACCTGCCCGCTCAGCTTATTACAAGATATGATGACTATCAAGTCATCAATAACGATCAGAAAAATCTCTTAAAAATAGGAAGAACATGGGTAGAAGATACCCCTTTTACAACTGAAAAGACCGTTACCTTTACTACCAAATCTCCGATACAAGCTACTGATGTCATCAGATATGGCACACGCGTAATAGGTTATACTGCACAACAAAATACACTTGAGTTCAAAATCAACGATCAAAACCCAACTACATTTACAGTCCCTGCAGATCAGTCTACCTATCAGTTTGTTTTCTATCCCATGAAATACCCCAGGACTGCGAATCAGATCACAAACCTGACAGGGAATCAAATTACATTTAAATATACCCCGAATATTTCTGTAAATCCTAACGGAACGTTTTATTTGGATTATGCTGAAGTACAGTATAAAGAAAACCTTGCCTTCAATGGTTCACAGATGAACTTCAGGGATTATTCCATTGTAAGTGGCAGTAATGAAAACTATGGATTCAGTATTTCCAATGCATCTAATATAGAACAGGTATGGGATGTTACCGATATTACCAATGCTAAAAGAACTGTTAATAAAGCAGGTGCAGGATCTTTCAATTTTGCTTATATCGCTGCTGATCAGAATTTTAATAATGAATTCGTAGCATTCCGGGCTGATGCGGCTTTCAGTCCACAATTTGTAGGCAGAATCGGTAATCAGAACCTTTCCGCTTTGCAAAATATAGATTATTTGATACTTACAGTTCCTGAAATGATGGGACAGGCACAAAGACTTGCCAATTATCATCAGAACAAAAACAATTATAAGGTAGAAGTTGTAGATGTTAATAAAATCTATGAAGAATTCGGAAGCGGAAGTAAAGACCTTACCGCTGTAAGAGATTTTGTCACCAAATTAAATGCTCCTCAAGGGAGGCTTAAATATGTGTTTATTCTTGGAGATGCGTCCTATGATTATAAAAACAGAATTTCTAACAACAATAATATTGTAAGCGGATACGAAAGTGAATATTCCAATGATCTTATATCTTCATTTATTACAGATGATTATATAGTCATGACCCAGCCACAAACTGCAGCTATTATTGAAAATAATTTACCAGATTTACCTGTAGGAAGGATTCCGGCAGCCAATGTTACTGAAGCAGGAGACATGATCAACAAAACACTGGCTTATTACAATGCACAACCGGGGCAATCCAGTCCATTTGGTGAATGGCGTATGAAACTGGATTTTGTGGTAGACGATGCAGCTGATGGAGGCGGTCCGTTTCATAATGTGGTAAACAGTACATTAGTAGATACATTTGAGCAGCCCGGGCAACAGGAACTTAAGGAATACAATGTAAAAAAACTTTACCTGGATGCTTTCCCTGCTCAGAGTACAGCTGCAGGACCAAGATATCCACAAGTCAATCAAGCCATTTCCAATGCAATCGGAAACAGCTTATATTTATTATATTTCGGACACGGAGGAATCAATGGGTGGGCTCAAGCCAGAGTATTAACAGCTACGGAAGTTCAAAACGTCAACAACTATTCTAACGTATACAGTAGATTCCCGTTTGTATCTACAATTACCTGTGACTTTACATTATGGGATGATCCGGCTATCAACTCAGTCGGTGAGCAATTTATTAAAACAAAACAAGGAGGTGCTACAACAATGATTACCTCCAGCCGGGCTATTGGTGTAGATTACGGACGAACTTTCACAGATTCTTATATCAAGAATATTTTTAAATTAACCAACGATGACTTCAGTTCTTTAGGATATTCTCATTTAAATGCAAAAAAACAATACGGAGCCAACAGTAATCACTTAAAAGTAAATCTTCTGGGAGATCCTGCTATGAAATTGAGCAGACCTCAAAGATTTTTGGTAATAGATAATATTGAAACTCCAGTTCCAGGTTTAATCAGAGGATTGGATTTTGTAAAAGTAAAAGGACATATCAACAACCCTAACGGGACATTAAACAATACTTTTAACGGAAGAGTTTCCATCAATATTTTTGATAAAAGATTAAACAAACAAACCTTAAACAACAATGGAGCCCTCTCTCCCGTATTAAGTTATACCGAAGAAGGAAGCCCGATTGTAAAAGCTGCCGGAACAGCAGTAAATGGAGTTTTCACTGCTGAATTCTATGTTCCAAAAGACATCAATTATGCTGTAGGACAAGGCAGGATATTAGCCTATGCCGATAACAAGGTGTCGGATGTTTTCAACAATCAGGCTGTACAGGTAGGTGATATCAATCCTAACGGAGTGAATGACAACCAACCTCCAAAAGTAAAATTATACATGAATAACACCAACTTTGCTGATGGTGGAATTACCAATCAAAACCCAATGCTTTTGGCATGTCTTACAGATGATACGGGAATTAACTCTACCGGATCAGGAGTTGGTCATGACATTACCACTTACTTGGATGGACAAATCATCAATACAGTTGTGTTAAATGATTTCTATTCTGCAGGGGAAGGAAACGGATGTTTAAATCCAAGTCTTGCCGACTATCAAAAAGGAAATGTAACCTACCCATTCAAAAATCTGGCAATTGGCCAACATCAGTTAACATTTAAAGTTTGGGATATAAACAATAATTCGACAACTGCTACGTTAAATTTTGAAGTTAAGGATGAATCCGATCAACACTTAGTGATCAACCGACCGTTGAACTGGCCAAATCCTTTTACAAATAAGACTTACATTCAGTTTGAGCATAACTGTGATGATATCCTGAATGTGAATGTACAGATTTATACAATTACCGGAAGATTGGTAAGAACATTATCACAACCCGTAGTTGCAGAACCATTCCTACAAGGCTTTAGAACCCCTCGACAAGCTATAGAATGGGATGGAAGAGATGATTTTGGGTCTACAGTAGCAAAAGGTACGTATATTTTTAAGATATTTGCAAAAAGTCAAAATCAAGAAAAATGCAAAGGAAGTGCTACAGCTGTAGAAAAAATGGTACTTTTGAAATAATTGAATAATACATAGACAATAAAATTAATAAAAAACTGATAATATATAAAAGACAACATATGAATTTAACTACTAAACTGCTTTTAGGATTTGGTTTAAGTGCTGGTTTTCTAGGCTATTCGCAAGATTTAGGTAAAGTTGGCCCAGTACTTACCGGAGCTCCTTTTCTAAGAATTGCACCGGATGCAAGATCTGGAGGTATGGGAGATCAAGGGGTAGTAACATCTCCGGATGCATTTTCACAATTCTGGAATGCTGCAAAATATCCTTTTAGCAGAACAAGTTCTTCCATAGGTCTTAACTATACACCTTATATGGGAAAACTTACCAATGACGTATTTTTACTTTATGGATCATTCCATAAATTCTTGGGGCAGGAAGAAAGGTCTACCATTTCCGCAAGTATCTATTATTTCAATATGGGGCAAGTGGATCTTACCCAGTTGGTAGGTACCGAAGTAGCTTCAATGGGTACATCAAAACCAAATGAATTCTCTATTGACGTTGCCTATGGTTTGAAACTTTCTGATTCCTACTCAATGGCTGTTACAGGTAGATTCATCCGTTCAGACTTAGCCGGTGGGTTCAATACAGATACAACACTTAAAGCTGCTAACTCTTTCGCAGTAGATGTTTCAGGATACTATACTTCACCAAGATTCTCAAGTATCGGAGGATATGACGGAAAAGTAAATGCAGGTTTTGCCATCCAGAACCTGGGTCCGAAATTGGATTATACTGGAAATGAAGAATCAAGATCCTATCTTCCGACTATGGCAAGATTAGGGGTTGGATATGATATGTATCTGGATGATATGAACAGAATCGGAATCAGCGTTGAAGGTTCAAAGCTTTTAGTTCCGGGAGCTGAATATGTAGGAATAAACCCTAATACAAGACAACCTGATTACCAGATTCCCAACGTAGGGGTAATGGCAGGTATTGGAAAATCTTTCAAAAATAAGAACAGTATCATGTATAGCGGCGCTATTGAATATTCATATGATAATGCTTTTTCCGTAAGAGGAGGTTACTTCAATGAAAGTGCAGAGCAAGGAGCAAGACAGTTTGCTACAGCTGGTATTGGCCTAAAATACCGTTCTTTCGGACTGGATCTTTCTTACCTGATTAATATGTCTAAGATCAATACTGCTCTAGACAATACACTTCGTTTCGGTCTTACATGGAACATCGGAGATGAAACATCAAACAATGATCGTTAAAATAACATCAATTATATAAAAGCCTCATCATCATGAGGCTTTTTTGTTGGAATCAAATAAAGCTTATGAAAAAACGTTCCATTATACTTTTGTTCTTTTTAAGCTGCTGTCAATACTACTTAGCACAGACCAATCTGGTTGGAAAAAGTTTTAGAGCCGTCATAGGAAGTGTATGTGAAGAAACGACAAAACCGGACCCGTGTGCCGGATATATGATTTACCTGGTATTAGATTTTCAAAAAAATCATGTGAACATCACCGAAAAAAATGTAAGATCCTGCAAGGAATTTATCAAATATCAGATTAATGCAACCTGGAAATTGAATTCAAACGGTGAAATTATATTCTCCTACTCTTCTCCACCTTCTAAAGAGAGTTTTTTACATGGATTCCGTTTACAACAAAAAGGGAATACCTTACTTGGATACAGAAAAGACTGGCAAGACGAAATGATTGAATATACCTTTGAAAAAGTTCAATAGATGAATGGTCAGTCTGCTTTGTCAGTTAATTTTCAATATCCCTTTACAGACAAAAGCCCGCCCATTAATAATTACAAAAAACAATTATTAAAAAAATATAACATTTAAGTGTATAAAAGTATCTTCTTTATAGGGCATTTTTTGTTTTCAATAGTTATTTTTGTAGTATGAACTATTCGGCGGAGCTAAAAAAATTTGTAACGAGTCAATATGTATATTCTGCCATCAGAATTACATTAGCCACCGTTCTGCCTTGTTTAGTCCTTGCCCACTTTGGAATTCTAAAGGAATACTTCCTTTTCCCGCTTGGAACCAGTTTTGTAGCCCTTACCGATCAACCCGGACCTTTCATTCGAAGAAGAAACGCCCTTGCTTTTGCTATTTGCTGTTTTGTTTTTGTCGCCACCATTGCCAGTCTGGTAATGAACTTCAAAATATTAGTTCTTCTTGAAATCGTTGCTTTTGGAATGTTCTTCTCGCTGATTGGTGTCTATGGCCAAAGATTGGCTGCTGTAGGGTCATTATCCCTGGTAGTACTTGCCATTTTTATTGACGGTCACCTTACAGGAAACAATATTTTAAAAAGTTTATTAATCTTCGCCAGCGGTTGTATATGGTTTTTACTTATCTTCCTTGTAGTAACCACTATCCGTCCATACAAACTGGCAGGACAAATGATTGGAGAAAATTATCTTCAACTCGCAGAGTTCTTAAAAATTAAAGCCAACTATTACCAAAAAAGCCCGGATTTCGATAAGCTTACAACGCAGGTTATTGCGAAACAAATAGAAATCAAAAATCTTCAGGAAGATACCAGAGAGACTGTTTTTAAAACCAGAACGATTGTCAATGAATCTACGACCACCAGTCGTCTATTAATGTTGATGTTTCTGAATTCTATGGACCTTCATGAGAAGCTGATGACTTCCGAAAGTGATTACCAAAAGCTACAACAGAGTTTTGAGGACAGCATGATTCTGGTCAACATCCACGATTACCTCAACCTTTTAGCCGAAGAAATTACCAATATCGGAATTGCCCTCCAAAGCGGAACCAGAGCAAAACCAATGTTCAATCTGGAACTTGAATTAAAGAATCTTAATTACAATTATTTCGAACTTAGAAATAAACAACTGTCTTCTGATAATCTGGAAAACTTCATGATCCTGCGTCAAATTCTGATGCGCATCAATGAAATTACCAAAGAGATCAATGAGATTTATAAAGTATTTTCTCAAAACGTAAAACTGGCAAAAAGTTTATCCACCGGATTAGACTTGAAAAAATTTATGCCCAATGAGCCTAAACTTAATGCCAAAGTTTTAAGAAATAATATATCACTGTCCTCCTCCCACTTTCGCCATGCGATAAGGATTACCACTGCTTTATTGCTAGGATATCTTTTCTCTATGTTTGACTTTCTGGGACTAGGCCACACCTATTGGATATTAATTACCATTACAGCGATCTTAAAACCCGCATACTCCATTACCAAACAACGAAACCTGCTTCGACTTTACGGAACAGTTACCGGGGCTACAATTGCTTATATCATCCTGCATTTCATACACATTAATAGTGTGTTATTAGCCATTCTCCTGATCAGTATGATCATGTGCTTCAGCTTTTTGAAAGGACGATATTTTTGGGCTGTATTATTCATGACCATCTATGTTTTCCTTAGTTTTAATTTCTTAAATCCGGGAAAAGTAAATATTATTTTCAAAGACAGAGTTCTAGATACAGCGATTGCCGGAATTATAGCTTTTGCTGTTTCTTATATTGTATTGCCGGTTTGGGAGCATACCCAGAACCTGGATCTGATGAAAAAGTCGGCTGAAGATAACCTCATCTATTTTCAGAGTGTGATTTCTAAATTCTTAAAAGGAAATTTCGATATTGAAGATTATAAAGTAAAGCGAAAGAATGCTATTATTTCTTTGGCCAATCTTTCGGATAATTTCCAAAGGATGATTTCGGATCCTAAAAACCAGCAAAAAAAATTAGAAGTTGTCCACCAGTTTGTAGCCACCTCACATCTTATTACAGCTTATACAGCTTCTCTTTCTCAATACTCTAAAAGCAATGAACAATACCCTGAAGTAGATGCAGAAAACTGGAGCAGAAAAATTGAAGCAGAAATGCAGCAAACCTCAACGTTATTAAATGGAGAGGACATCAGCGAAACCCTTAAAATGGAAAGCCGCCTGGAACCAGAAGATTCTTTCATTGAAGATATGCTCATGAAAAGAAAAACAGAGATCGAGGAAAATGATATCGTCGACAGAAGGGATCCGGATAAGATTTCACATTTAACAGAACTTAAAAATATCCTGGATATCCTCGAACTGATCTATGATGTTGCCAAAGAACAACGAAAAGTGATTGAAAAATATAGAAATGAGAAACACGCTACTCCTCCACAATCGTAAAACAGTAGTCGTCAAAAAATTCAACTCTCGCTTTAAATTCATCCGAAAACTGATCATCATAAACTCTGCAGCTTATTTTATGAAGATGCTTCAACTCAAAAGGCTTTACTTCATAATTTTTTTTCAAAGACCAGTATTTTGAGTGGTGAATCTTGTACATACTCTCCTTTACACTCCAGATAATGGTATAAAAAGTATCAGCCTTATCCTCAGGAATAAATCCACGCTCATTTTCATACGTGAATTTATCAATTACCCTCATAATTTTAGCGTTAAACTTTTCTACATCAATCCCAATTTTATTCCTGGAAATAGCAATTGCAGCAAAAGGAAAAGAATGAGTAATGGAAATTTCCGCATCTTTGGGAGAAAGAAAAGGTTCCCTTTCTTTGTATAAAATCTTAGAATTGGGCTTTAAACCCTTCAAAAGTTTACGCACCATCAATACCTCCAATAGCTTCTTAGGATGGTAATCCTTTACTTTTTCGGCATTTTCCGGCTCAAGAAGCTCATTGATATCAAGTTCGTCGCTCTCATCATACTTCCAAACAAGGATTGTGGCATTGTCATCTGAAAAATCTCGGTAAAGGGGCATATTTTTGGTCAGCAGGATTTTAGTTTGTAAATTTGCGAAAAATTTTTCAGATAGATGGAATCAACAACTCAATACCTTCCTTATAAAGTTAAGGATATCTCCCTAGCAGAATGGGGAAGAAAAGAAATTACTCTTGCAGAGGCTGAAATGCCCGGTCTAATGGCTATCCGTGAAGAATACGGACCGTCTCAACCCCTTAAAGGAGCAAGAATTGCGGGATGTCTTCACATGACAATCCAAACAGCGGTACTTATCGAGACATTAGTCGCTTTAGGAGCTGAAGTTACTTGGTCTTCTTGTAATATTTTCTCTACTCAGGATCACGCTGCTGCTGCTATCGCTGCTGCAGGAATTCCGGTTTACGCTTGGAAAGGTCTAAATGAAGAAGAATTTGACTGGTGTATTGAGCAGACTTTATTCTTCGGAGAAGACAGAAAACCATTAAACATGATCTTAGATGATGGTGGTGATTTGACAAACATGGTTTTTGACAGATACCCTCAATTCACTAAAGATATTAAAGGTCTTTCTGAAGAAACAACGACAGGAGTACACAGATTGTACGAAAGAATGAAGAATGGAACTTTAGTAATGCCTGCAATCAACGTAAACGATTCAGTAACTAAATCTAAGTTTGATAACAAATACGGATGTAAAGAATCTGCAGTAGATGCTGTAAGAAGAGCTACAGACGTAATGTTAGCAGGAAAAAGAGTGGTAGTTTGCGGATACGGAGACGTAGGTAAAGGTACTGCTGCATCTTTCAGAGGAGCAGGATCTATTGTTACGGTTACAGAAATCGACCCGATCTGTGCCCTTCAGGCTGCTATGGACGGTTATGAAGTAAAAAGATTGGATACTGTAGTAGATAACGCAGATATCATCATTACTACAACCGGTAACTTTAACATCGTAAGAGGAGAGCACTTCCTTAAAATGAAAGATAAAGCGATCGTTTGTAACATCGGACACTTCGATAATGAAATCGATATGGCTTGGTTAAACCAAAACTACGGTCACACTAAATCTGAAGTGAAGCCACAAGTAGACATCTACAACGTAGAAGGAAAAGAAGTAATCATCCTTGCAGAAGGAAGATTGGTAAACTTAGGATGTGCAACAGGACACCCAAGTTTCGTAATGTCTAACTCTTTCTCTAACCAGACTTTGGCTCAGATCGAATTATGGAACAACTCTGCTGCTTATAAAAACGAAGTATACATGCTTCCTAAGCACTTAGATGAAAAAGTAGCTGCTTTACACCTTAAGAAATTAAGCGTAGAGCTAGAAACTCTTTCTCCTGAACAAGCTGAGTACATTGGAGTAGATGTAAAAGGACCATTCAAACCTGAGTACTACAGATACTAAGATTTTTAATCTTTATAATACAAAAGACTTTTCAATATTTTGGAAAGTCTTTTATTTTCTTTAAGAAGCTATTCTCGCTATCCGCTCATACTCCTCGCTCCAAAGCTAACACCAAGACATGCTGCGGGGTAACCGCTACTATCGAGGCTAGGATGATGAGTAATGAGTAATGAATAATCATTGATAATTGATGAATGATGAGCGCTAGTGAATGAAAACAACAGCAGACATTCCATACAAAAAAGTAAACGTTGCATATCCGTAAACATCTGTGAAAATCTGTGTAATCCGTGGTTGATCTAAAATCATCAAAATAAATTTTCTCTACGCTTCTTTATTTTCCTCATACTCCTTTTCTATTATAAACATTGGAGGTTGTCTAAAAAGTCAAATAATTTTGGCTTTTGTCATTCTGACGTAGGAAAAATCTCATTGATTATCATTCATTTGAGATTCTTCACTCCACTTCATTTCGTTCAGAATGACACTTTTTAGACAGCCTCTCATTAAAAACAAAATTCCGTTGGCTTTAAACTTATGATAAAGTAACGATCCAGAGCACAATACGTTCACTTTTAAAGCTGTTGCTTCATCCGTATTTTACCCATATTTTCCCTTTATTATAGCTAAGTTTATAAAAAATGGATATATTTAGCCTTTTAAATAAAACATTAAATACATGAAAAAACAAAGAGTATCGAATGCATTCGTCGCAGCATCGTGGGTCGCATTAGGAGCAGGAATGATCGGCTATATTGTAGGTCTTGCAAGAGCTGAAATGCTGCTGAATGAAAAAGGTTATTATTTTACCATCCTCCTTTATGGCTTATTTGCCGTAGTTTCATTGCAGAAAGCCGTTCGTGATAAACTAGAGAATATTCAGGTAACAGATATTTATTATGGAATTTGCTGGTTTGCTACCTTATCTTCAATTGTTCTACTCGCTATCGGACTTTGGAATGCAACCATACTTCCAAGTGAAAAAGGATTCTATGCATTTGCATTTCTCCTCGCTCTTTTCGGAGCAATTGCCGTACAGAAAAATACACGAGACAATATGATTCAGGAATAATAAAAAACTCTCCATTTTTGGAGAGTTTTTTCATAATTTACTTCAAATTATTGATCAAAATGATTAGGGTGTTGATTTTTGATATCATCTACTGTCCCCAATACTTTATCTTTCAAAGAGTCCTGATATTTTTGAAGATTTTCAGCCACCTGAACATCTGCACTTCCTAAAATTTTAGCAGCTAAAATCCCTGCATTTAAAGCTCCGTTCAAAGCTACTGTGGCTACCGGAATTCCACCCGGCATCTGAAGAATAGACAAAACAGAATCCCATCCGTCAATAGAATTACTGGATAAAATAGGTACTCCGATTACGGGAAGCGTCGTACAGCTCGCTACCATCCCTGGAAGATGTGCAGCCCCTCCTGCTCCGGCAATAATCACTTTTAAGCCTCTTTCCTTAGCTGTTTTAGCATAATCGAACATTCTTTCCGGCGTTCTGTGTGCTGAAACAACAGTCAATTCATAAGGGATATCCAGGCTTTTTAGAAAATTTGCGGCCTGTTCCATGATCGGCAGATCACTCTGACTGCCCATAATAATTCCTACCATCTTCAATTTTATTAGATGTTCAAAGATAAAAAATTTAAAACTGACGTTAAAATTTAGTGTAAAAGTTTAAAATTTACATTAAAAATAATTTTTTCAACGTAAATAATAAACACCATTCACCACTGTACAATAAAAATCTACTTATCTACAATCTGTATCTGTGAAAAATAAACCATCTGCATCCATAACATTTATTTTAAAACAGGTAAATTTGCCTATTACACCACATTTTCCTTGAAAGATTATAAACTTATTTTTGCTGTTTTTACTGTTGCTATTGTCTGGGGAACCACATTTTTAGCTATCCGTATTGCTGTAGAAACCATCCCTGCATGGTTTGTTGCTGGAATCCGCCAGCTATTCGCTTCAATTATTATGCTTGTTATACTCCTTTCAAGAAAAGAGTTTAAATGGATTGGATGGAAAAATCTGAAATATCAGATTATTTTTTCTTCCCTTATGTTGATCATCGCTAACGGTATGGTTACAGTAGCCGAAGAAAGTGTATCCAGTAGTCTGGCATCACTCATCAGTGCCTGTGCTCCTATTTTAGTCTTTTTGGGAAGTCTTGCTATCGGATTACAAAAATTCAGTTTTCGCGCTATGTCCGGAGTACTAATATGTTTCAGTGGGGTACTTTTTGTTTTCTGGGACGGACTTAAAGATTTGGCCAACCCTGACTACAGAACAGGAATGCTTTTTCTTTTTTGTGCCATTTCAGGATGGGCATCGGGAACCATTTTTACTAAAAAATTGAATATCCAGAGTGGAAATATCACTTTAAACCTATTTTATCAGTTTTTATTTGCAGGAATTGTTCAGGTAATCTTTGCGTTTCTGTTTTCAGAGAATTACAATTTTGGAAACTGGACATTGAAAAGCATTTCTGCTATGCTATATCTTTCTGTATTTGGGTCTGTAACTGCATTTTTTGCATTTCATTATGCTTTAACTAAAATTTCACCGGTACAGGTTTCTATTCTTGCCTATATCAATACCATCATTGCAATATTTTTGGGTTGGCTTATTATGGATGAAAAGATTTCCTTTAAATTTATTCTTGCTACAGCATTAATTATTTGTGGAGTTTTCATTATCAATTACAAACCCGGAATGTTTAAAAGACAGAGCATCGAATAATTTCATATTCAATCTAGCACCCTGTTTTTTACAGCTAAATGCCCAAAGATGCTTGTATATTTTTTCGCTCGCTGATTAAGCAGATGCAGCAGATTCATAAAAAATCTTTGATTTTTAAAGCTTAAGTGAACTTCTATGCACAAAGCTTGTCACTTAAAAAACTTAAGTGTTCAGAAACTTTTGTCCCTTTTGCGGTTATTCTTTTCCCACAGATGCCACGGATTTACACAGATATTACCGCATAATTTGAGACTCGCAGATTAAACAGATAAAGCAGATCTACATAAAAATCCTTGATTTTTAAAGCTTAAGTGAACTTCTATGCACAAAGCTTGTCACTTAAAAAACTTAAGTGTTCAGAAACTTTTGTCCCTTTTGCGGTTATTCTTTTCCCACAGATGCCACGGATTTACACAGATATTACCGCATAATTTGAGACTCGCAGATTAAACAGATAAAGCAGATCTACATAAAAATCCTTGATTTTTAAAGCTTAAGTGAACTTCTATGCACAAAGCTTGTCACTTAAAAAACTTAAGTGTTCAGAAACTTTTGCGACTTTTGTGGTTAAATCTTTCCCACAGATAGTACAAATTTTCACAAATCTTCATACAAAAAACACATCACATCCCTTCCTTCAAAAAAAGATTTTAAGATCATGAATTATTCTATTTCTCCTCTTTTCAGAGAACGAAGGACAGGAACATCTGTACAGTCGTAATTTGCCTCATTTCCATTTTTTCCTTATATTGTATACTCAACCCATACAACATGCTAAAAAACACATTTTTTATTCTTCTTGCAGGCTCTTTTCTTTTGGTAAGCTGTGATTACAAAGAAAAAGAAAAGAATCTGACGGATAGAGAAAAACAACTCCTCGAGAAAGAACAATTATTTGCAAAAAAAGAATCCGAATATCAATCACTTTTAAAAATGAGAGACAGCATTTTTACCAAAAAAGATTCAGTGATTGCTACGGCTATATGGCCAACAGAAATTTCAGGAGCCTGGAATGGAAAAGTAATCTGCACAGAATCCAATTGTAGTGATTATGCTATAGGAGATCAGCGTACAGACATCTGGGAATTTGATAATGATTCCACTCAACCTATTGCCAAGATTATCAACAACAATAATCTTGTAAGGGTATATTCCGGTAAATTTGAAAATAACGAAATTAAACTTTCCTTTAAAACTGACTCTACGGCTAAAAAAAATGTAGAAATGAATGTTCTGCTGAATGATATTTCTGCCAACAAAATCAAAGGGACAAGAAGCGTTACCTCTGACGGCTGTACTGCTAAGTTCTCTGTTGAATTAGTACGTTCTACAAAATAAGCACATATGATTTTACTGAGTATACACAATCTGAGTCTTCCTATAGAAGATCCCGTACTAAAGTTCCTATTGGTACTGGTCATTATTCTTGCGGCTCCCCTACTGCTGAATAAAATTAAAGTTCCTCATTTACTTGGACTCATTATCGCCGGAGCCATTATAGGTCCCAATGGTTTTAATGTATTATCAAGAGACAGCAGCATTGTGGTAACCGGAACTACCGGGCTGCTTTACATCATGTTTCTGGCCGGACTGGAAATTGATATGGGTGATTTTAAAAAGAACAAATGGAAAAGCCTCACGTTTGGACTTTACACCTTTATTGTTCCTTTCGTTTTAGGATATTTAGGAGGATATTATATTTTGCATTTTTCAATGCTTACCTCGATCCTATTTGCCAGTCTTTTTTCTTCTCATACCTTAATTGCCTATCCGTTAGTCAGCAAGTTGGGAATTGCCAAAAATAAAGCTGTCAATATAACGGTTGGAGGTACAATGATCACCGATATCCTTGCTTTATTGGTTCTTGCGGTAATTGTAGGAATGTCTCAGGGAGATGTAGGTACGGAGTTTTGGGTAAAACTATCTGTTTCCTTTATTCTGTTTGCATTGATTGTATTAATTGTCTTTCCTATTATAGGCCGTTGGTTTTTCAAAAAAGTGGATGATAAAATTTCACAATATATTTTTGTATTGGTAATGATTTATCTGGCTGCCATGCTTGCCGAATTAGCAGGTGTAGAAGCCATTATTGGGGCCTTCTTCGCAGGACTGGCATTAAATAGACTTATTCCTCATACCTCATCTTTAATGAACAGGGTTGAATTTGTAGGAAATGCCATCTTTATTCCTTTTTTCCTGATTAGTGTAGGAATGCTAATCGACTTCAAAGTCTTTGTTCAAAGTTGGGAAACCCTTGAGGTAGCCGGAATTATGCTGGTAGCTTCTATCGGGGGAAAATATCTTTCTGCTGTGGCCACCCAAAAAACATTCAGATTAACCAAAGAAGAAGGAAAACTGATCTTTGGATTAAGTTCTGCTTCAGCCGCTGCCACCCTGGCTTCAGTAATGGTTGGCTACAACATTATTATTTCTGAGACCGAAACCGGAGAACCCGTAAGACTATTGAACGAACATGTACTGAACGGTAGTATTTTATTGATTTTAATTTCATGTACAATATCGTCATTCATTTCTATGGCTAGTGCTCAGAAAATTGCGGAAACCGACAATGAAGATACTGTTTCCGGCAACAGTCATGAAGAAGAAAGTATCTTATTGGCTATTAATCATGAAGAAACGGTGGAAAGAATGGTCAATCTGGGGATTCTGATCAAAGCCCATTCCAATACAGAAGATTTATTTGCATTGAATGTTATTAATGAAGATAAAAATGAATCTTCCGTAAAAAATGCGGAAAAGCTTCTTCATCAGGCAGCAGACGCCGCAGCCGCAGCCGATGTCAAATTACAATCACTCAAAAGATATGATAATGACGTCATCAACGGGGTAAACAATGTCATTAAAGAACAAAAAATCACAGATCTTATTATTGGACTAGAGGATGAAAAGGGATTCTCTCCGTCCTTTGTGTACAATTTGTACAATGGTTACCTTCAGAATGATGATGTAAATGTATTGGTATACCATGCTGCACAGCCATTATCTACCATTAAAAAATATGCGGTTATGATTCCGGAAAATGCCCATAAAGAGGCCGGGTTCTTCCACGCTCTTCTAAGAGTCTGGAACATTGCCAGAAATTCCGGAGCCACAGTAGTTTTTTATGCTCCTGAAAACATTCTGGACATTCTTCAGAAAATCATTAAAAAAGCCAATATAGAAGCAGAATTTATCGTTATGAATACCTGGCAGGATGGTGAACAAACCGCTGCCCAGCTTAAAGATGATGAAGCCCTTATCATTTTCATGGCTAAACGTGGAATGCAGTCTTATATTCCTAGAATGAGACTGATTCCGGAACTGCTGAACAGATATCTGAATGATAACAATTATTTACTGATTTTTCCATTCTCCGAATATGATAAAAACAGCCCTGAGATACGGTCTGTGGGTAATCATGGCGATTTTATGGAAATCGGAAATGTGATTCAGAAGATATTCAAGTAAGGAAGAAAGGGAGAAAGGAAACTGGAGGCTGGAAGTTATTGAATAGGATAAAGAATAAATGATTCTTATTTTGTTTATTTTTTTCTTAAGAAAATCGGGAGATAATTACCCGTCTATAAGTAACTTCCTGCCTCACTTTTCCAGTTTCCAGTCTTTTTACCTATTTTTATCCAAAATTAAAATTCATTGAAAACAAAGAAGATATTCCTTTTAACAGCCGCTTTAAGCGCACAATTATCATTTGCTCAGTTTGCAAAGATTGTAGATAAAGACGGCTACGTGAATCTAAGGGAAAATGCAGATGCAAAAAGTAAAGTTATAGGAAAGATCAATTCGGAAGAAATCGTTTATATCCTTGAACATGCCCCCTCTGATAAAAACTGGCTTAATGTAGACCATCATGAAACCGGAGGATACATCCACAATTCAAGAGTGAAATATATAGGATCTTATGAACCTGTTCCTCCCATTGTTCGTGATGGAAACAAAGCTATTTTTAAATCCGGAAATATAAAAGTAGATATTGCCTCTGGAAAATTTAATTTTAAGGAAAATGAAAAGGACTTTTCCTCTACATTACAGGGTGATTTTTATAAAGAACAGCAAATTTGGGGAATAGACGGAACGATTCCTAAAACTCATTATCTCTCCATCACTGCAAAAATTGGTAACAAAACGATCCAGATTCCCACAAAAGAAATCGAAAACCTGTTTGAAGTAAATAACAAATCGACCACCTGTTATTATGACCGCAAAAATGATACGTTGTATATCACAATGAACAATTCAGATGGAGCCGGTGCCTATGTTGCTCTTTTTAAAATTGAGAAAGGAGAATATAAAGAAAGGATTTTAAAGATTCCTTTTTAATGTTTGCTTCTCACAAGTTTAGCAGATTATAAAAATCAGAATAATCGCTCGCAGATTCTATAGATTAAGCAGATAAAATAATACACAAACATTTGCAAAATCTGAATCATCCGTAAGAGTCATAAGAGCATTTAAATACAAAAAGAGAGCTATTTCAAGATAGAAACAGCTCTCTTTTTGTATTTTTATAGCTTGATTATTCCGCAATCACTCTCACCATACCTTTCACCATCACAAGCTTCTCCATCAATTCTTCTCTGGAATCAGCAAGAACATTAATGTGTCCCATTTTTCTCCCTGGTTTGGTTTCTGTTTTTCCATATAAATGAATATATGTTTCAGGAAGTCTTAGCACATCTTCTATTCCTTCATATATTACTTTTCCGGCATATCCTTCTGCTCCTACCAGATTTAGCATTCCGCTGTAAGTGATGGCATCCGTATCTGCCAAAGGTAAATTCTTCACCACGCGATACATCTGCTCAAACTGTGAATTGGTGTTCCCTTCCTGGCTCTGATGCCCGGAATTGTGTAATCTTGGAGCCGTTTCGTTCACCCAAACCTTTCCTTCTTTATCTAAAAATAATTCGATAGCAAATAAGCCCGGAGAATTTACAGCGTTCAAAAACTTGGCTGTAATAGTATCAATTTGTTCTTGAACGTCTTCCGTCAGAAGAACCGGACAAACATTGAAGTCTAATAGATTCAATTTTGGATCGGCAACCATTTCAGTCACAGGAAAAGTATTGGTTTCCCCTCTTTCATTCCTGGCTACAATTACAGAAAGTTCTTTATCAATATCCACGAGACTTTCAATCACAGAAGCTTCTGTCCAAAGGTGCTGATAATCATCTTCAGTTTTGATGACCTGTACTCCCTTTCCGTCATATCCACCCGTATTCATTTTCTGAACAAATGGCAATGGCATCATGATCTTTTCATCACTATTCCATACCACCTGAAATTCCGGACTTGGGATATCATGAGCCTTATAAAACTCTTTCTGAAGAATTTTCTGCTGAATCGTTTTAATAATATTGGCATTGGGAACCACTCTTATTCCCTGTTTTTCAAGTTCAGCCAATGCATCGGCATTTACATGTTCAATTTCAATGGTAACCACATCTTTATCCTTCCCAAAGTTTAAAACGGTTTCATAATCATTGAAGTTTCCTTGTGTAAAATACGATATATTATGACATGGTGCATCAGAAGCAGGATCCAGAGTATAAAACTCATCATCATACTTCAAAGCACTCTGTATCAGCATTCTTCCCAGCTGTCCGCCTCCCAGAATTCCTATTTTCATTTTTATTTTTATTAGATTTATCTCTTATTGAATTTTATCAATTTTTAAATATCCAAGTCCCATTGGATTTACCTGATTTTCTGCATCAGACTTTTTAAGAACGATTGAATATTTTTCTTTCATTTTTTCGGGAAGAATATCATTCACATTGAAAATATCATCGATATCCACACCATGTTTATCATCAATATGGCTCACAGCTCCTTCAAATCCCATTGTTTTGTAAAACTCGGTAGCTTTTGCCCTCTTAATGATTTCTCCCATAGAAGGTCCCACCATTAAATGTTGCTCATGAAACTCTTCAAAAAAACCTGGTTTATAACCACCTAAATTGAGAAAAAACAACTGTTCTTCAGAAGAATTTTCGCCTTTCTCTACAATTTTCACTTCATAACCATCGGCAAATTTCACTTCCTGATGGCAATCTACGTGAATTTTTCCATCCGCCTCAGGCCAGAATTCTTTCATATTCGGAACCAAGTCTTTAAGACTTTCCGCAATTCCAAAAAACACATCGTGTTGCTCAATGTTTCGTCCTTTAGGTGTTGCCCCAAGGATAACATAAAATAATTTCATTTCACTTTTCATGCATACAAAAATACGTTAAATTTATCTTTTTCAAATGTTTGGCAGACTACTACAATAATTTTATATTTGTAACATTAATTGTATCATGTCAGAAATCATCATTCTCTTCCTTGGCGCAATTTCCGCCGGTCTTTTAGGATCACTTACAGGTTTAGGGGGGGGAGTTATTATCATTCCTTTATTAACCCTTGGGTTCGGTGTTCCAATGCATTATGCCATCGGAGCATCCTTAATCTCTGTTATCGGAACTTCTTCCGGTGCAGCAGTAGCTTTTGTTAAAGAAGGCTTTACCAATATGCGAATTGGAATGTTTCTCGAAATAGCTACTACAGCCGGAGCTATTATTGGCGCTCTTGTTTCGGGGATGCTTAATCCTAATACGATCGGAATTATTTTTGCGAGTATCCTTCTTTTAACTGTTGTTTTAAACCTTAAAGGGAAACCTGACCATCAGGAACCTTTAATAAAAGGAAGTCTGGAAGAAAAGCTTAAACTTTACGGCACTTTTCCGGACAAGGGAGTATTAAAAAGTTATTCTGCAAGAAATACAGTTCCGGGATTTTTAATGATGATGTTTGCCGGTGCCATGTCCGGGCTCTTAGGAATAGGTTCCGGAGCTTTAAAAGTATTGGCTATGGACAATATGATGAAGCTTCCTTTCAAAGTTTCTACCACGACAAGTAATTTTATGATCGGAGTAACAGCAGTGGCCAGTGCACTGATCTATTTCCAAAGAGGTGAGATTATCCCGGTAATCGTAGCCCCTGTTTTGATCGGTGTGGTTGTTGGAAGTTTTATCGGTTCTAAAACATTGATGGTATCTAAAACAAAAAAGTTAAAAGTCTTTTTTGCCATTGTGATCACGATTTTGTCAATTTATATGATGTATAATGGTATCAATAAAAGCTTCAGATAATGAAAAAGAATTTTACAGACGTTGATCTGAACCGTTCCGTAGGAAATCTTCTGAGACTAGGTGTTATTCTGTCTGTGGCAACTTCATTGATTGGATTTATCAAGCTATTTACCGAAGGTTTTGAAATGCCTAAAAAATACACTTCATTAGATGTAGGTTCTTCATCAGAAAAGGTATGGTCACACTTTTGGTATTCCCTATGTAAAGGGGAAGGTATGGCAATCATTCAATTGGGAATTCTTTTATTGATTTTCACTCCTTTAATGAGGATTATTTTCGCTTTAATAGGTTATTTAAAAGAAAAAGACTACGTATATGTAGTCATTTCTTCCATTGTTCTGACAATTATGGCTGTCAGTTTTTTCGCGGGTTACGCTCATTAATGATTACATTTCATAAAACTCCAGTGGTAACTGGTCGGGATCCTGAGTAAAGAAAAATTCTTTTCCGGTAAATTCGTCTATCCTGATGTCTTCACAGTGTAGTCCTTTTTTTACCAGCTCGTTTCTTTTCTCTGTGACATTCTCAACAGAAAAAGCCAGATGCCTTAAACCACAAGCTTCCGGGCGGGAAGGTCTATGAGGAGGGGCCGGAAAAGAAAACAACTCAATGACATAATGATCCCCAATAGCCAGATCAAGCTTATAAGATTGTCTTTCTTCACGATACACTTCACGAATGATATTCAATCCCAATACTTCTGTATAGAATTTTTTTGAAATTTTGTAATCTGAACAAATAATGGCAATATGATGGATTTTCATTTTAAAAATGGTTTGTTTTATAATGGGTTTCTTTATTTAATTTCTCTACACTTTTCCTTTCTTCTGGTATCAATGATATATTGGATCTTCCAGTCATTATTCTGTTGTACTAACTGAAAACTATTAGCACCACAATGCGACAATTTTCCCTTCAAATAAAAAGAGTAAGGAGTGAATACACTTGTCAGATTTCCATCGGTGTGTATAGCTTCTATCGTAATTCTCTCATCCAGATCTCCTTTTGAAAATTGGGAAACTGATGTTATAAAATCCTGTATACTATCAGTCTTCACTATTCCTTCTTTCGTTATGGTTTGGAGAATCGCATTTTCTGTAAATACAGATTTTAAAAGTTCAGCATCTGCATTTCTCATAGCAAGAAACAGGTTACGAATAGGTTTTTCTATTTCCTGATTCTGCTGCCCGAAACAAAAACCACTGAACAAGAGAAAACTTACTACTATTTTATTCATATACGTGGGTTTATAGGATAAAAATAAGGAAAATATGTTTTGGCTAAAGCCATGGGACTTTATTCTTCATAAAAAGGTGGGCTAAAGCCCACCTCTATTGAGTTCATTTTTATAACAATCAAAAAATCCCTGGTAAAAAATTACCAAGGATTACTTTATATTTTTTTCGTTTTAAAACCTCATCATATCTTTTACTACTCCATTCTTCTGGGTATGTTGTAGTAATTCTGCTTCGATAAATGATTGGATCTTCTCTCGAGAGCTATCATTCGGAAATAGAAGGTGTACGTTTGCTCCGGCATCCAGTGTAAAGAATAGAGGAAGTCCGGTTTCTTTTCTAAAATCCCAGATCTTATTGATGACTTCCAATGTTCCTGTTTTCATTAAAATAAAAGCAGGATCACTCATCATCATCATGGCATGGAGAGTAAGTGCTTCGTGTTCCACCAATTTCATGAAGCGTTCCATATCACCATTCTTCAGAATTTCTTTCATAGGAACAAAATTTTCTCTTGCTTCCTGAAATCTTCTTTCTGCATAAGGATTCGTTTTCATCAGGCCATGTCCTACTGTTGAAGAAACACTTTTTTGCCCTTCGTGAATTAATAAAACCCAATCGTTAAAATTCTTGAATACTTCATGTATTTCAGAATCGGGATATGGCACTGCAAACAGATCGGAACTTCCTTCAACCTCCGTAGTTTCTCCCCAGACAATAAGTCCGTTATATAAACTTCTGCAGGCACTTCCACTTCCTAATCTTGCTAAAAATGAAGCTTTTTTCAAAGTTTCTTCTTCAGAAACTTTTCCTGTAAAAGTTTCATCCAATTTCATCAGGCATTTTGCAATCGCTCCGAATCCTGAAGCAGAGCTCGCTATTCCTGAACTATGCGGAAAGGTATTTTCTGTTCTGATGATATATTTACCCTTTAAAATCCAAGGGAGGTATTGTTCAATATTTTTGAAATATTTTTCGATTTTTTCAGCAAATTTCACTTCTTCATTTCCAACCAGATAAGTTTGAACAGAAAAAGGCTCATCAGCTATAAATTCCATTGAAGTATTCGTTTTACAATGATTTAAAGTATAACTGATACTTGGATTTGCCGGAATCTGATAGTCATATTTGCCCCAATATTTAATCAAAGCAATATTAGACGGACAGCTTTCTGAAACCGTTTGTGTATGAACTGTAAAATTTTGTTTTCCTATAAATTGTGTTGTCATAGTTTGATTTAAGTGATAAAACTTCTTTTTAACCACCCCGTCAAAAATTCTTTGAATTTTTGCCACCCCTCCGGAGGAGGGGAATTTTCACACTTCAGTTGTAATGAAAGTGAAAACTGGAGATCAAAAAACTTTTAATACATCTTTTCTATAATATCTGCATATTTCTTAAGAACCACATTTCGCTTAACTTTCAATGTTGGGGTGATTTCTCCGGTATTGATATCAAATTCTGCAGGCATCAATGTGAATTTTTTCACTTTCTCATAATCAGCAAGGTGATTTTGTAGCTCTTTCACTTTTTCTTTATAAAAATTGATCACTTTATCATTTTTTACAATCTCTTCCCAATTGGTAAAAGCAATATTATTATTTTTGATAAAGTCATGCAAAAATTCGAAGTTAGGAACGATCAGGGCAGAAACAAATTGTCTACCTTCTGCAATCAGCATAATCTGCTGGATGAAATTATTATTGGTTAAAAGGTTTTCAATCTGTTGTGGAGCAATATATTTTCCATTGGAGGTCTTCATCAGATCTTTGATTCTGTCCGTAATGATCAGATTACCTTTTTCATCAAATTTACCGGCATCCCCTGTCTTGAACCATCCGTCTTCTGTAAAAACTTTTTGTGTTTCTTCAGGTCTATTGTAATACCCTTTCATAATCCCATTTCCTCTCGCCTGAATTTCATCACTTTCTCCGATACGAAGTTCTACTCCGGGTAGCGGTTTTCCACTGGTTCCATGTTCAAAATGAGTCAGAGGAAAAAGAGTTAAAGTAGCCGTTGTTTCTGTTAACCCATATCCTACTGTTACGTGAATTCCCACAGATTCAAAGAATCTGGTCACTTCAGGAGATAAAGAAGCTCCTCCGCAAGGTAAGAACCATAATCTCCCACCCATTTTCTCTTTGATCTTACTGAAGACCAACATATCGGCAATAGATTCTTTGAACTTTAATCCAAAAGAAATCGGCTTTTCATTTCTTCTCAATTCTGCGGTTTCCCATCCGGTTTTTAGAGCCCAATTAAAGATTTTTTTCTTCAATGAAGAACTTTCTTCTGCTTTTTCCAAAACTCCGGCATAAACTTTCTGGAAGAATCTAGGAACGGCACACATCGTTGTAGGCTTAACCTCTTCCAATGCTTTGGCCACATTTTTCGGATCTTCGAGGAAATAAACTCTTGCTCCACCATACAGGCAAAGTAAGCTCCAGCTTCTTTCAAAAACATGACTTAAAGGTAAAAATGCCAATGAAAGCTCTTCTTCAAAGTTTTTAAATTTAAAAAATTCAAAATGGGAATCAAAAGCTTTGATGAAGTTCCCATGAGTAAGCATTACTCCTTTAGGTGTCCCGGTTGTTCCGGAAGTATAAATTAACGTCGCTGTATCTTCGTATTCTTTTTTACAGATTTCCAATTTGGGAGAAGCTTTCGCTATAAAATCTTCAAGATAAAAGCTATTGAACTCTTTCTTGATCCAAACCGCTTTCTTAGAAACGACAATCGTTTCCAGATTATTTTCTTCTTTATGTAAAAACTCAAGGCAAGCATCGTATTGAACCTGATTTCCTACTAAAACAACTTTAGCTCCGGAATCGTTAATGATATATTCTGCCTGCTCAGCATTATTTGTGGAATAAATAGGGACCGTAATTGCTCCGACCGCCATAGTAGCCAAGTCAAAAATCATCCATTCCGAAGAATTATCCGAATAGATGGCCACTTTATCATCTTCCTGAACACCTGCATTTTTTAATGCATTGGCTGTTTTAAAAACAATTTCACTGAATTTTTTCCAGCTCAGCTCTTTCCAGGCTTCATCTTTCTTTTTAAATCCAATCGCAGCTTTTACTGGATGCTTTTCTACATTTTTAAGGATAATTGCCTCTGCAAGATTCATTTCTTCAGCTTTTTGTCGTTAATATAATTATTCAGGTGAAAGTCGATACTTTCTTTTACAGGAATAAACCGATAATTCAGTTTATTTTGGATTTTGTGATTGGAAATGGTGTTGAAGGTAGATATTGCTTCAATATTCGATTTGGTAATCATTCTTAATTTTGGAATCAACCACCCAAAGAGTGTATTGGCTATTCTTCCAATATTCAATTGAGACGATGTAAGAATTTTTGCATCCTTCAATCCCAGTCTCGTTCTGATCTGTTTTCCAAGTTCTGCATATCTTTTATTTTCGGAAACAATGATAAAACGCTCCCCAAAAATATTCTGCTCCAAAAGTTCTATGGCAATTTTGGCAACATCTCTGACATCTACGTAAGTAGAACCGCCAGCAAATGTAAAGCTATTGTCTTCAAAAGTAGAAAAAAGTTCTCCACTGCTTTGATTCCAATTTCCGCTTCCTACAATCATTCCCGGATTGATAATCGCCACATTTAATCCTTCCGCAGAGGCTCTCCAGGCTTCCATTTCAGACAAATGTTTAGAAATTGCATATGCAGAATGTTCCAATTTAGGATTAAAATCAGAATCTTCGTCCAATTCTCCTTTTTCGTTAAAGTTATCCAGAACGGCTACAGAACTTACATGCAGAAATTTTTTAACTCCCGATCCTTCACAGGCAAACAAAAGACTTTCTGTACCTTTGATATTGGTCTGGTACATTTCTTTCTCATCTTTAGGATGAAAACTTACTTTTGCGGCACAGTGATAAACCTCATCAATTCCTCTTAAGGCATTATCCAGAGAGTTTTGATCATCAAAATTGACATCCACCCATTCAATTTTATTAAAAAAATCATCAGGATTTTCCGTATAAAAACTGTATGAATGCCTTACTTCGTTTAAATTGCTGCCCGGTCTTTTGGAAGCTCGTACGTCTTTACCTCTCTTAAGAAGTTCCAACACAATGATCCTCCCCAGGATTCCGGTTGCACCCGTTACAAAAACCATTAATTATGTTACTTGATTGCTGACTAAAATATGACAATATTTTCTATCCGACAATTCTTCAAACTCTTATCAAAATTCTTTGAAAAACTGTTTTTGCAAATTTGCGATTTTTAAAGCATAATTCAACTTTATTTAACCAATATTATCATTCTGAAAACGAGAAAAGATGAATTTGAAGAACAAAAACTTTAATGGTCAACCACAAAAGGCACAAAAGTTTTTAAACACTTAAGTTTTTTAAGTTTAAAGCTTTGTGTTGAGAAGGTCACATAAGCTTTAAAAATCAAAGATTTTTAAGTAGGTCTGCTTGATCTGTTTTATCTGCAAGCAAAAATTTCTGTGAAGATTTGTGGCTTCTGTGGGAAAAACAAAAAAACAAAAGAAATAAAACACTTAAGTTTTTTGAAGTTAAAAAGCTTAGTGCTGAGAAGAACACATAAGTTTAAAAATCAAAGATTTTTAAGTAGATATGCTTAATCTGTTTTATCTGCGGGCGAAATTAAGATATCTGTGTAAATCCATGTATATAAAAGTCCTGAAAGAAATTAAACTTTCAGGACTTTCACGATATTAATTTTATTTTTAAGCCATCACCATATTGTTTCTTCTTGATGCCTTATCACAAAGAACATCTGCAATACTTTTAGAAATAAGATTTCCTTCTGTAAGATTATCCAACCAAAAGAATTCTCCTGCTGCATTGATCTCGATGAAATAATATTCATCTTCAGGAGAAACAATCATGTCTATCGCACCATAATCTACGTGATAGACATCCAAAAGTTCTAACAATTTTTCTTCAATATGACTTGGCAATTCTGTTCTGTTCCATTTATTGATCAGATTAATACCGTCTTTTCTCCAGTCAATTTTTGCGTCCTCAGACTGCTGGGAATCGATTTCAAAAGCGTAAACATCTCTCCCTACAATGGTAATACGGAGTTCTTTTTTCTTTTGAATCATTTGCTGGAACTGCATTGGACAATATAAAAGTGAATCCAGTTCTTCTAACTTATCTTCACTAACAACGTTTGTAAAAACCACATTTTCCACGCCGTCTTCATAAATAGCAAAGCCGGTTTGCATTTTAGCAACGACATTTTGATGTTTCACAATAAATTTTTTCGCTTCTTCAGGATTATTAGTGATACAGGTTGCCGGAATGGTCAAGCCTAATTTATCAGCGATTTTTAATTGCTCTTCCTTACTGTCAAGTCTCCTATAAATACTAGGTTTGCCTAATGAATAAGCATCCACCGATTCAAAAAAGCCAAAAAGGGTATTACGGATCTCTCCCATGGCTGCCCCGTAAAATTTTGAATCCATTTCATCTTTCAATCCTTTTCCAATGTTGTAGGCACGTCTGTACCAAATTGATGAAATATCATCCAAACGGTATTTAGTATTTGGAGTTTCAAGAATACTCACCCATTCTCCATTCTGGAAAACAGTTGACAAGTTGTTTTGTAAAGGATATAAATCAACATCAAAGCGAATGACTTCACAATTATTTTGTTCAATATATTCTGTTACTTTTTCAATCGAAAAATTATCTGCGGTATGGGTTATAATTAAAATTTTATTCATGGAAATTAATTCTTTTGATAAGGTTGTCGGCAATTCTTTCTGCTATGGGAAATCCTAATTCTTTCTGTAACATTCCCCATTCTCCCTGTGGATTGACTTCAAGGAAATAATATTGTCCATCCATTCCTTTCATGATATCGATGGCTCCTATATAAAGCCCCATTTCTTTCATCATAGAAGTCAGATTTACTTTGATAAGGCCAGGTAACTCGTAAGCTTCCCAGAAATAGCCTTCTCTGGCAATTCTCCAATCGGAATTTTCATTATTATTGATCTTTCCGGTAAAGAATTCACCATCTACATAGACAATTCTTAGCTCATATTCTTTATCAATATAAGGCTGAAAAATCATAGGACAATACACGATATCCGAAAGATGTTCCAATGTGCCTTCTTCGATTATTGTAGTGGCCACCAAGTTTTCACCACTCATTGTCTTTGTCGTTACACCATGAAGTTTGGCAATAGCTTTTCCTTTACAGTACTGATGAAAAAAAGAAGTTACCTGCTCTCCATCGTTGGAAAAAATGGTCTTAGGAGTAGTCAAATGATTTCTCTGTGCTATTTTGAGCTGAAGCATTTTATTCCCGTCGATCTTTTTTTCATTCTCATAAGGATTGATCCATGGCAAATGCTCCAAGATGGTCAATAAATTATATCGAAGACTTCTGTATTCTTTCAGAAATATTCTCTCATAGTCATCATCCAGTTCTTCAGGTACATTTATTTTCCAGGCTTTTCTATGCCATATCCCTTTAATTTGATCAGAATGAATTGTATTTCCATATTCATCAGTCAATTCAAAAGAATCTTCATGGATACTGATCTTCTGGAAATGATTCAAACGATCAGAATTTAATCTGAAATAAGGGATTTCTTGAGAGGTAAGGTATTCGAAAAAAATATCGATATTATAATAATCCTGGGAATGGGTGATGCAGAGAATCATTAGCCGGTTTTTATTGAAAAGGGAAACTTAAATAGTAAGTTTCCCTTTGATCTTGTTATGTACTTAATTGTTTATTTTATACATATTGAACATCATCGTCACCATCAGAAGGATATTTCAAAGTGTGCATCATATCATCCTGTGGAGTCGTTACGATATCGTAATCCGGTTTTGTAACGACATCTCTTTCAGGAATTGAGATGTCTGTTCCTCCTTTTATAGTTTCAGTATCTTTAATTTGCTTTTCTAAGAAAGAGGCAAAAAAAGGTTTCTTTTTAGAGTTCTTATTTTCCATAATGACCTTTTTTACGTTTTATTGAACTTCTAAAACATCATCGTCCCCATCGGATGGGTATTTCATGGTCACATTATCATTATCCGGCTTGGTAACCCCATCTTTAAGAGCTGTAGTTACATCATCTAACAATAATGAAGTAACACTTCCCCCTTTCACTGTTTCAGGGTCTTTAAGTTGTTTTTCTAAAAATGTTGCGAAAAACGGTTTCTTTTTTGAATTTTTGTTTTCCATAAGTTAATAATTTTATTTTTTTGACAATCCAAAGTACAAAAATTTCAACTTATAGAGAAATAATATTAATTTTTAATAAAATTTTAACATCAATACCTAAAAATAGGTATAAAATTAATTTAAATCAAGAAAATTCTTAACAACACTTGCAAAATCAACAGGGTTTTCGGCTTGCACCCAATGTCCGGCATTTTTTACTGTAATAATTTTCGCATGTGGGAATTGCTGCTTAATTCCATATTCATCTTGTGGTAAAATATAATTAGATCTATCTCCGGCAATAAATAAAGTTTCTCCTTCAAAGACTCCGAACTTTATTGCATTCGAAACAAATTCATTATATTTTTCGGATAATGTTTTAAGATTAAATCTCCAATTAAGTTTCTTATTATCATCCCAATATAAATTTTTGGTTAAAAATTGAACCGTAGATCTTTCCGGGATATATTGATTCAGAACAGCTTCTACCTCATTTCTTGAACCCACAATATTAAAATCAACACTTTCCAATGCTTTAATGACCCCTTGGTGATGTGGAGGATAAGCTTTTGGTGAAATGTCTACAACGATTAATTTTTCTACCCTCTCAGGGTATTTTATAGCAAACTGCATCACGGCTTTTCCACCCAAAGAATGTCCTAGAACATGAGCTTTTTGAATTCCGTAATGATCCATATAATGGGCGATATCATCGGCCAGATCATCATGAGACATACTTTCAGAGTGAAAGCTTCGTCCGTGGTTTCGAAGATCAATTAAATGTACCGGAAGATATTCTCCCAGATCTTTTCCGAAACTTCCCCAGTTATCAAGCATTCCAAACAATCCGTGAAATACTAAAAGTGGTGTTGTTGTTAAATTTTCACCGAATATTTTTGAGTTTAAAATTTCCATATTTTTTAGATAATAGATTTCAGATATCAAAGTTTAGATCATCAACTCAACCCTAATAATTGGGTATAGAATGTGATTTCTAGCTTTTTAATCTATTTTACCATTTTGCCAGTCTCTTCAAATAAGCCTGAACCGTATTTTCCAATCCCATATACAATGCTTCAGAAATTAAAGCATGTCCTATGGAAACTTCTAATAGATTAGGAATAGTATCTGAGAAGTATTTTAAATTTTCTAAGCTTAAATCGTGGCCAGCATTAATGCCTATTCCAAATTCATTAGCAACAACTGCGGTATCGTAATAAGGTTTTATCGCCAACTCTTTGTTACTTACATAGTTTTTAGCATATGCTTCGGTATACAATTCAATCCTGTCCGTTCCGGTTTTGGCAGCATACTCCACTAATTCCGGTAGAGGATCAAGGAAAATAGAAGTACGGATTCCTGCATTTTTAAACTCTGCAATAATCTCTGTAAGGTAATCCAAATGTTTTTTGGTGTCCCAGCCCGCATTGGAAGTAATGGCATCATCCGCATCAGGAACTAATGTCACCTGCTCGGGCTTCACGTCCAACACCATATCAATAAAGTGTTGATGGGGATTTCCTTCAATATTAAACTCAGTCGTAACCAATGGTTTCAGATCGTAGACATCCTTTCTTGTAATATGCCTTTCATCAGGTCTTGGGTGGATGGTAATTCCTTGCCCTCCAAATTCCTGAATTTTTATCGCTGCTTCTGTAACACTCGGTGTTTCTCCTCCCCTTGCATTTCTTAATGTCGCAATTTTATTAATGTTTACGCTTAGTTTTGTCATTTTTTTATTTTGATGTTAGATATCCGAAACTAGAAGATGGAAGTTAGAAGCTGAAGGTTTATCCAGACTTACTACTTCTTTTTGTTTTCTAATTTCTTTATCATTTAAATTGAATTTGTTTTTTGAGAAAAGTTAAGTTTTCTGTTTTTATACTTTAACGCTTACCTGCATTACCTGAAGATCAAATTCCTTTGATGCCACCAGGAGATGATCAAAAATATCTGCCTGAATCTGTTCAAAACGTTCCCATTTTGAATCATTGGCAAAGCAATAAATTTCAAGAGGAAGACCTTGTGGCGTTATATCCAACTGGCGAACCATTCTGGTTCCTTTTTTGTCAACATCCGGATCATTTTCTATGTATCGTTGAGCATAATACCTGAAAACACCAATATTGGTAAGTTGTCTTCCATTGACGATTTTATCACTGTGTTCCAGACTTTCTTTTTCTTTTTTAATCTCGATACTTTTCTCTTCAAGATAATCTGAAATGAGGTTTACATCTTTCAATCGTTCAATATCTTCATCCGTCAAAAACTTGAAAGAATTAATATTGAAATAGATTGATTTTTTAATCCTTCTTGTATTGGATTCAGACATGATCTGAAGGTTTTTAATCTCTGTAGTCATCAAATCATAGGTAGGAATGGTAGAAACCGTTTTATCAAAATTGGTGATTTTGGTAGTCAGAAGGCTTATTTCCGTAATATTCCCTTCAAGACTGTACTTGGGAATGCTTACCCAATCACCTACCTTCAGAATCTTAGATGTGGCCACGTGCAATCCGGTTACAAATCCCAAAATAGTATCCCTGAAAACAAGTACCAAAACTGCTGTAATCGCCCCCAGACTACCTACGATAGTAGTCCCTTTTATTCCAAAAACCACACAGATTCCCACTACAGTAAATACAAAAAGACCCAGAATTTTAACAGTTTCCGAGATCGCATTAAGTGCCATAATCTTATAAAAGTCTTGCTTTATGCTAAAATAATTTCTGAAAGCAGTTAATGATCTATACAGCATCCCTGCAAGGATCAGTACCAACCCTAAGTTTACACATCTTATAATAAAGATTGTTGTTTTAGGGAGAGCATTCTCAGGAAATATAGAGCCTTGTATTGCCCCAACAACAATTAATGCGGCAAAGTGTGCGACAGAATTAGTGATTTTAGCTTGATAAATTGATTTGAGGACCGGAAACTTTTTTTCGTCATGAAATAAGCGAAAAACAGAATTAATCGTAAATTTAAAAACAAAATCTGTAACTAAAAACAGAACAACAAGTAAACTTAATTTTACAATAATATGAAAAATCCAATCCATTCCAGATGGTGAAATCTGAGTGATATAAATGTAAAGCTGCTCACTCAGCTCTTGTATAAAATTTTTAGTTTCTTGTAATTGGTCATTCATTACAGCAAATTTATGAAATTAAGAGTGATGATTTTACTATTCCCCATCAATTTTCATCCCAAAAAACATCTATTAGCAAATATTTAACGAAAATGAGCTATAAAGAAAAAACAGATAGTTTAAGCCGGGAACTGAAGGAAGGAAGTTGTAAATGTTAATAAGAAAACAATATTATTTTGCTGACAAACCTAACAGGTTTTAGAAACCTGTTAGGTTTTTATGACTATAATTGATGGTTAAGCTTAGTTTCTATGGATCAGATGCAAAACTTAGGACTTCTTTATACTGAATTTTTATATAAACGCAAAGACAAGATGCAATTCATTATTGATAAGGGAGCTAAGAAAGCGACAAAAGTCGCTGATGAAGCGATGTAGATATGCGTACGCTTAGAAAGAATCAATACAATTCAGTGTCTTTGCTTCATAAAATACAACACCGGATAATAGAAATCCTTTGTATTAAATTTAAATACTCTAACTTCACAAGTTTTGCTCTTAATCCGTTTCTATACGAAAAATATCCATCTCCGGCAATAATCATTAAAAGCGGTGTATTGGTTTATTTTTCATTTTCTTCCTTCAGTCCCTCTTAATCTTTAATAATTTTTTTTAACTTCAACCTAAAAGTCACTTTTATAAAGTCACTTTTTTTATCTTGCACTTATATTTTTTAAAGAATGGATAACACAGTCATTAATATTCTATGTCTCATTTTATTATTTATTGGAATATTGGGAACTTTCCTTCCTGTTCTCCCAGGATTATTATTAAGCATCTGCGGGCTTTTAATATATAAATTCGGAACAGATGCTGACCTGTCGATGATTTATATCTGGGCATTTGGTATTCTGACCGCAGCATCAGTAGTGCTTAGCTATGTGATTCCGGCAAGAACCAATAAAAAATATGGAGGGACGCGTTGGGGAAGCATCGGTTCTGTTATCGGGACTATTGTAGGAATATTCCTTCCTATCCCTTTAGGCTTTTTGATAGGAATGTTTGCGGGAGTATTTATTGGAGAATTATTGCACGACAGCAAGGATATGAATAAAGCATTACAATCTACCAAAGGTGCTCTTATCGGGTTTCTTTACGGAACCGGCTTCAGCTTTGTAGTAGGAGTGGCAATGTTTTTGGTAGTACTACTTAATATGTTTAATATTATTTAATTAAAAAAACAGAAACTATGTTCCATAAAGCCATTATATTAAGTCTGGGAGTTTTAGCATTAACGGGATGTGATGCTCAAAAAAAAGTAAAAACAGATACGAAAACTCCTGTAAAGATATCCCAAACAGATATGACAAACCCAACCCAATCACAAAACGAAATCATCTACTTCAATGAAGGAGAAAATAAATTTCTGGAGAAGTACAAAATGAATGTTACCTTCAAGGGAATTTCAGAAGACAGCCGTTGCCCTGAAGGAGTCAATTGTATCTGGGCAGGAGTAGCTGTTGCTCAGGTTGAAGTAATGGGAATAGCCACAAGACCAATGATTTTAAATCTGGCCAGTATGGATTTCCCTGCAAAAAATTATCATCAATCTGCAGGATTCAACGGATTACAATTCACATTACAGGAAGTCACTCCTTATCCGAAATCAGAAGGGACAAAAGCACTTGCCGGAAAATATAAAATCGGGATTACAATAGGTAAAGCTGAAGCACCATCGTCTACCACGAAATAGGTTTCTTTCCTTTGGAAATGAGATATTCATTAATCTTTGAAAAAGGCTTGCTTCCAAAAAATCCTCTGTATACAGAAAACGGTGACGGGTGCGCCGATTTTAAAATAAAATGCTTAGCCGGATCAATGAATTCGGCTTTTTTCTGCGCAAAAGCACCCCATAACACAAATACTACATTTTCTTTTTTATCAGAGATTTCTTTAATGATATAATTGGTAAATGTTTCCCAACCCAAATCTTTATGCGAATTGGGAGAATGAGCACGAACAGTAAGCGTTGCATTCAACAATAAAACACCTTGTTTTCCCCAATCATCCAGTTCTTTGGAAGTTCTTACCACACCAAGATCATCTTTCAGCTCAATAAAAATATTTTTAAGTGAAGGCGGTGCAGCAACTTGTTCTGAAACAGAAAAACACAACCCATTCGCCTGATAATCGTTATGATAAGGATCCTGGCCGATAATCACCACTTCAATATCTTCAAAAGGAGTAATTTCCAATGCTCTGAAGATTTGATTTTTAGGGGGAAAAACTTGAGTTGTTGCATATTCATTCTTTACTTTTTCCCATAGGGTTTTAAAGTATTCCGTGCTTTTTATTGGTGCTAAAACTTCTGTCCAGGTCATAATTCAATTTGAAATTTGAAAATGAATATAATTTGAAATAAATAGATTGACAAATTAATTCATTTTTTTAAACTAAAAATAGCATTTTCAAGATTCTTCTCATCTTTTATGTTTTCCTCTAAAACAAATTGATGTTGTAAAAGCAAAGCCTGAGAAGCTTCATTAAGTTTGTGGGTAAATGCTAAAATTTTGTGTAAATTTAAGGTATTAAATCCATACTCTAAAACAGCAGTCAGTGCTTCACCCATAATTCCCTTTCTATGGTAATCAGGCAATAGTTCATATCCTACTTCTGCAGTCTTTTTATCTTCTGAAAAATTCCACAGGCAAATGGTGCCGATCAAATTTTGCCGATCTTTAAAAGAGATACCCCAAAAAGCAATTTCTCTGTTTTGAACTTCTTTTTTAATATGTAAAATAAAATTCAATGAATCATAATTGGTTTTCGGAGAATTCCTTTTCACATATTGATTCGTTACTTCATTACTTCTGATCCGCAGAATATCTTCCACATGACTTTCGTTGATTTCTTTTAAAATTAATCTTTCGGTTTCCAGTTTCATATTCCAAATGTAATAAAACCAAAGCCATTTCTCTATGATTAAAAAGTAGGATAGTATAATTTTAATGCAACGACCACAAGGTTATATATTCTTATGTTTTATTTTCTGTTCGCAAGGACGTTTTACTCAGCAAAAACAAGAATCAATCTTTGCTAAGCGGAGTGCCTTAGCTACCGAAAAAAGCATTCCTATCTATTACTTTGTGAGCAGTGCGTTGAAAACATATCAAATTCACTCATTTTCAAACCTCCACCTCCCTAACATTCACATTTTCTCACTAAATTTGCAATGTGTATATAGATAAAGAAGATTTAGACGAATTAGAGTTTCCGCAATTGCTCGCGGAAATCTCCCCATTTGCGTATTCTCCGAAAACAAGAGAAAAAATTCTTCAACTTCGTCCGATGGAAATTGACGAGGCGGAACTTTCATTAAAAAAAACATCAGAATATCTGTCGAGTTTTGAAAGTTCAAATGCGATTCCGTTTGATGAATATGAAGATATTGAAAGTGAGCTGAAATTGATGCTGATTGAGAACTACCGTCTGGAAAACAATGCTTTCATCAAAATAAAAACCATCACGGAGCAGATCGGAAGATTACAAAAGTTCTTCCCTACCATGCCGGAAACCTTTCCTACATTAATAGAAGAAGTTTCTGTACTGGAATTCAGAAAAGAGATCATTGAAAAAGTAGATAAAGTTTTTAATCGTTTTGGTGAAGTAAAAAGTGAGGCTTCTCCGGCTTTAAAAGGGATAAGAACAGAAATCCAACATGCCAAAAAAGCCATTCAGGAAAATTTCAATCGTGCGCTTACCACTTACGGACAAAGCGACTTTTTGGATGATATACGAGAAACGATTATTGATGATCAAAGGGTTTTAGCGGTAAAATCGGGATTCAAAAAAAGAGTTCCCGGAAGAACATTAGGAATATCAAAAACAGGTTCCATTACTTACATTCAGCCGGACAGTGTTGTAAAACATTACTTCAAACTCCGTGAAAATGAAGAGGAAGAGAAAAAAGAAATTGATAAAGTCCTTAGAAAGCTGACTGCTGAGCTCGCAGAATTTCAACCTCAACTTTGGAGATATCAGGTATATATTTTTGATCTTGACCTTACGAGAGCAAAAGCAAAGTTTGCAGAACTGATTAACGGAGTTCTTCCCAAAATCAACCATCATAAAACGTTAAGGTTAAGAGATGCCTATCATCCATTATTATGGTTAAGAAACAAAGCTGAAAACAAAACGATTCATCCGCAAACATTGACTTTAACGGAACATAACAGGATCATCTGTATTTCCGGACCTAATGCCGGTGGAAAGTCGATTACATTGAAAACGGTTGGATTGTTACAATTGATGATTCAGAGTGGTATTCTTGTGCCTGTTCATCCTAAGTCTGAAATGTTTTTCTTTGAAAAAATCATGACAGATATTGGGGACAATCAGTCGATTGAAAACCATTTATCAACCTATTCATCAAGGCTAAAGAAAATGTCTGGAATCATTCGTGAAGCTGACGCAGATACTCTTTTACTAATTGATGAGTTTGGAACAGGTTCTGATCCGGAATTAGGAGGTGCCCTGGCGGAGAGCTTCATGGAATATTTCTATGACAAAAAGAGTTTTGCTATTATCACAACGCACTATACTAATATTAAACTGGTCGTAGAACAACTTCCGAATGCTCAGAATGCTGCAATGCTATTCAATGAAGAAACATTGGAGCCAATGTACAAGCTCGAAGTAGGCCAGGCAGGAAGTTCATTTACATTTGAAGTAGCTGAAAAGAACAGGATTCCAAGGTTTATCATCCATTCTGCCAAGAAAAAGGTAGAACATGATATTGTCAACCTTGATAAAACGATTGTAAAGTTACAACAGGAAAAATTCGAAGTTGAAAAATTGAAATACGATCTTGCAGAAAGAAAAGAGTCCGTTGAAGACAAGCGGGATAATCTTCAGAAACTGAATGATCAGCTTCAGCAGAAACTCTTCAATTTCCAAAAGCTGTATGAAGAAGAACATCGTAAACTTCAGTTTGGAAATAAGATTGAAACCTTCATTGACAGCTATACAAAAGGAAAATCCAGAAAAGATGTTGTAAAAGACTTCGTGAAGCTTCTTGAACAGGAAAAATTCAGAAAGCTAGGAGCTGATAAAGATGAATCAAAACGTCTTCAGGTTGTTAAAAGGAAAATTACGCAACAGCTAAAAAAAGAAGAAGTAATTGAAAAAATTGCCGAAACCAATGAAAAGCTGGAAGAAAAACGCAAAAGTGACCGTGCCGTTTGGATGAAAATCGGACAACGTGTTCGTATTACCGGAAGTACCAGCGTAGGAACTATTGAGAAGATTTCCAAAAACAAAGTTATTGTCAACTACGGCACCTTCAAGACGACGATTGATGCCGATGAGCTTGAGAGAATATAATTAATTTGAAAATGGATTAATTTGAGAATTTGAAAATTAATAAAATGACTAGTCCTGAAAATCTGATACAGATTATATTACAAAAATAAATAATTAAACCAGAGTAATTTTACTATTGCTTT
>NZ_PIZV01000055.1 GCF_002835665.1 Chryseobacterium sp. PMSZPI | reverse complement strand
AAAAAATAATTCACGTATAAAAAGTACAAACCTTGATCGAAAATATCAACACATCAACAAAAACAATAAATAATTAATTAAAAAACAATAAAAATGATAAATTGAATTATTATTTTTAATACATTTGCAAAAACACTAAAGGTTACACCATGTAATAAGTCTATATATTTATGGTTGTACCCATTAATTAAAAAAACATATAAAGATGAAAAAATTAATTCTATCTATTGGAATTGCCTTTTTGGCATTTTCAACACACACAAACGCACAAGTTGGTATCGGAACATCTAACCCAGCCTCCACACTGGATATTTCTGCAAAAAACAGTACAGGTACATCAACCAATGTAGACGGACTCTTGATCCCTCGTGTAGACAGGCAAAGAGCGCAAAGCATGGCTTCAGTACCAACATCTACTTTAATCTATATTAATAATATTGCAACGGGTACACAAACTGGCACTGCTGTTAACATAGACACAATCGGATATTATTATTATAATGGATCTGCCTGGGTTAAACTTAATCCTCCTGCTCCGACTATAAACAATATTTATAATGCAGATGGTACCCTTACAGCGAACAGAACTGTAACACAGGGGAACAATACACTCGCTTTTAAAGCCAGCTCAGTGAATGCATTTTCTGTAAATAATGCATTTTCCGTAGATGCAGCAAATAACAGAGTAGGAATTGGAACTACAACACCACAATCTGTATTCTTTGTTCAAAACACAGCAGGAAGTGTTATTAATACCATTGTTGCCGGTTTAGAGAATTGTGGAGGTCCATGTGGCCAGGGAACCTCTAGAAACTTAGTTCTATATAATGCTAATACAACCAATACTGACAATTTCTCATCTATTGATTTTGTTCCAAGTGGAAATTCAAACAATCCATCAGGAGCATCAATCACTGGCACAGATAGGGATCTGAATAATCATTATTCAGGATTGAACTTTTATACCCGAAATTCTGCTGACTACGCTCCTAGGCTTACTATTAAATCTTCAGGAAAAGTCGGAATAGGTACAACAAGTCCTACCGGCAAACTTACCGTATCCGGAAGTGGAGGAAATTCGACGCCTATTTTATCGTTAGTTAATACCAATGTATCGGGAAATCCTGTTTTAAACATCTATCCCGGCTATACTTCAAACGGGAGCATCATTACAGAAGGAAATCAGTATGCCGTTGTGTTTGATCAAGACCCAGGTACCTCAACAAGCGGATCAACCCAATCCTTATATGATTTTCATGGCCAAATCAGATCTGTTTCTTCAAGCAATTTATCAGATCGTAGACTAAAAGAAAATATTGAAGACTTAAACCAATATGGCCTTGCTCAGGTATTGAAGATACAACCTAGAAAGTACATCCTTAAAGAATATGGCACACCGGATATTGGTGTAATTGCCCAAGAATTAAAAACCATCGTTCCGGAATTGGTATCCGGTGATGAAAGTAAAGGACTTCTTTCGGTAGATTATTCTAAAATTTCCTTAGTAGTTGTGAATGCTATAAAAGAGCAACAAAATCAAATAAAAGAACTCCAGAATGAAATTAAGCTTTTAAAAGCTACTTTATATGCCAATGTAAAAAAATAATTATTTATAAAAATACTGGAAAGCTTATTATCAAAGCCATTCTCTAAATTTAAATTCATATAATAAGCCAGCTGTAGCGCTGGCTTTATTTATCTTTATAACATGAAAAATTTATTTCAAAACCTTTTCAGTTTCCAAACTTCTGTTCAATAATAACTCAAAAGCCTCTCCCATTTCATCTGATGCTCTGGTAATGGCATTTTCAAGCATATTTCGAATCTGTTTTTCGGTAACACCAGCTTCCGTCCAGCTTTTTCCTGAAGTATGAGAATTTAGAATAAATGGCATGATTCTATCAATAGCACATGCAAAAACTGCATCAGGTGTTTTTTCGTCTTCGAATTCAAGCCATAGATTAAAAAATTCTGTACGCAAAGGTTCATCAAGAATTCCAAATATTTTCTGAGCTGATACTTTTTCCCTCTCAAACTTTCCAACCATTGCTTTCTCATCAAAAAGAAAGGTATCTCCTGCTTCGATTTCCACCAGATCATGAATGGAAAGCATTCTGATTACCCTCAACAAATCAATGTCAGCACGGTTTTTAGCATAAGGATAAAGAATTTGTGCCAAAATAATAATTTGCCAGGAATGCTCTGCGGTATTTTCTCTTCTGGTATCATCGGCATTATAATTTCTTCTTTGCACATTTTTCAGGGCATCCACTGCCAGAATAAAATCGATCTCTTTCTGTATCTTCATCTTACTTTTCTTTATTATATTGTTCTTTTGGGTATTTCTTTATTTTGGTAGACCATCTATTATTGATCTTTTCCTCTATCATTACTTTTACTTCATTCTCAGCCGTAAAATCCTCTTGCTTTTCATAAACTTTGTCCAATTCTTGATTAGCAATTACTTTATATCCTGTTGTATAAAGTATACAGCATCCTGATTTTCCATGAGTAACCAATCGTTTATGCTCAGAATCGATTTCAAAAAGGTCCAGAAAATTGGACGCAAGATCTGTAAGTTCTTTACTTTTTACAAATCCCATTTTAGTATTGTTGAAAAGATATACATCATAAGAAGCACCACTGTAATTTCCATTATTTCCGTTTCTTATAGCAATATCTTCCAATCCGTCAAAATTAAAGTCACCAAAGATGGCCGGGCTCTGTTCCCTGGTTACCTGAAACATTTGCCCCGGTTTAGGTTTCTGCCCCTTATCAAAATAAAAAATCAGATTTCCGGAAGTAAAAGTTTGAACTCTAGTATTTTTATTATCAAACAACTCCACAGTCCCTTTGTCTTTACATTGATCATCAAAACAATTCTCAACACTAATAATGATATCATAATTTTTTGATGCATCCTTAACTTCAAACTGATGTTGTGCGAAACTTAAAGGTCCAAATAATAATGTAAAAACAGATAGGTATTTGTAGTAATTCAAAATTTTCATGGTAATAGTGATGGGTTCAAATTGTTTATAAAAGTCCCAAACAAAAATACGAATCATAACATTGATCTCAAAATATAAGTGATAAGTAATGATTAATGTTGTTTTAAATATATAATCGCGAAAACTGAATGTCCAAAAAATTGAAACTGGATGTCAAAAAAAATCATTTAAGGTGTATTTTTCTTTCAATTGCTCCTGCAATATAATGCATTTTATCATTTAAACACTGTTTAAATACTCTTTAAAAAATCTTTCTCAATAACCATACGGTTATCCGTAATTAAAATAAAAACCTTTATCGTACCTATGCATAACAATTTTGTAGGCAGTCATTTAACATAAAAAAATAAATCCCAAATCATTTGATTTATTTTATATTTTTAAAAGAGTTTTTAAAACAATAATTAACATTAAAAACATTTTATTATGAAAAAAGTTATTTTATTAGCAGCCTTCGGGGTTACAAGTATTTTGAGTGCTACTGAAGTTAATTCAAAAAGCGATACAAAATCAAAGTATTATCCCGTTACTATTACTTCAAGTTGTGGTTACACTCAAACTTTCGAAGTAGGCCCAACTGACAGTATTGACTGTGTAGTTGTAGAGTCTAATCAGATGGAAGAAGAATGTGCAGCACCATTTACAAATCCAATTTTAGCAGGAATGCCTTAACAATTTAAACTTCAAAATGCGTAGATACTTTTCACTCTTATTGATACTATATTCTTTTTTTGTATTCTCTCAAAAAAAAGAGAAATCTTTTTCTGAACTTGAAGTACAATATGAATATTCGTTTATTAGAGATACAACCGATATAGATCCCACTCATAGACTAAAAGAACTTATGATTTTAGATCTAAATTCTAATTCTTCTATTTATTTCAGTCAACAATATAAAGCTGTTAGAGATATATTTAATCAAGCTGCAATTGATTCACAGAATAGTATTGTTAATATCAAAATGGCGGATTTACCTAAGTATAAAATAGGATACTCAGTATATAAAACAGGTTCAAAAATATATGTGACGGCTGCAATAAATAAGGATTTCTTTACATTTGAAAATGAATATCTAAATTGGGAAATTAATTATCCTGAGGTTAAAACTATTCTTGGATATAAGTGTAATAAAGCCACTACTAAATTTAATAATAGAGTTTATACAGCATGGTATACAAAAGAAATTCCAATATCTGAAGGACCTTATAGATTTAAAGGGTTAACAGGTCTTATATTGGAGATCAATGATAAAAAGAATTTTCAAACTTTCAAAGCTATAGGAATCGAAAAAAAACAAATCGAGATAAAACCCTTGCAGAAGGGTATTCCTGTCACGAGAGAGCAATATTTAAAAAAGAAAGAAGAATTTAAAAGTAATCCGTATCCTGAAAGGAAAAATATCTCACAAGAAGTAAGAAATCAAATGATTGAAGCCTTTAAAAAAGACAACAATTCGATCGAAAACTAAAAGAAGCACCTAAAAAGGTGCTTCTTTACTTTATACATCCAACGAAAATCGCATATAATTTTAACGACATCTAATAAAATCAAGTACCATACTTTTAGGAGTATGTAAAAATACTTCCATCTGAGTTAATTGAGGACAGATTATAGCTTGGATTAATTGGGATAGTATAGCCCATATTAAAAGTACAAATGCTATATAAAACAGAATTGTCTTAACTTTTTTCATAGAGCAAAATTATAAATCATATTACTTTTCAGTCTCTTCCTTCAACAAATTTTTAATCTAAAATGTTATTAGACGCCTTACTGGATGAATAAAGTATTTTACAAAATCGCTTTCAGAGCTGATTTCTTCCATGTTTTCAAAGATGCTTACTACTTCAATATAAATCATAATATAAAGCATCAGATCACCAAATAACCAGCTTATTTGTTTTCCAAATGTGGCATTACTATCATATACATAAGGATGTTTAAATAGTATTTAAATTAGGTTTAAATGGTAGTAAAATGGTAGCAAATGACATTCAGTTTCACAACTTACTAAAGTGACATTTTGGGTAAAATCCTTTTATTTATCGGCTTTTTTTGGCTTTTTTAGTGTTGTTTAGTTTTAGACATTCAGTATTAAGCCCTATATCAACACTAATAATGATATCATAATTTTTTGATGCATCCTTAACTTCAAACTGATGTTGTGCGAAACTTAAAGGTCCAAATAATAGTGTAAAAACAGATAGGTATTTGCAGTAATTCAAAATTTTCATGGTAATGGTGGTGAGTTCAAATTGTTTATAAAAGTCCCAAACAAAAATACGAATCATAACACTGATCTCAAAATATAAGTGATAAGTAATGATTAATGTTGTTTTAAACACCATTCAATCTCTCCATTTTTTTCAAATTTTTGACCTGAAATGTATTTTTTTTTAGATTTTTAATTTAAAATTCATTTTCAATAAAATTTAGATAAAAATTATATAATTGATTATCAATATATTAAATGTTTTATTTTAAAAATTTCACTACTTTGTATTGCATAATACCATTTTAATTATATATCTTTGTAATGTAAAATTAGAATAGGCTCAACTAGCTAGGGGCATTTTTCTAAAAAATAGTACTTATAACTAATTAACAAAACTTATCAAAGATGAATACTGAAAATACCAAAGCGCAAATGCGAAAAGGAATTCTGGAATTCTGTATTTTAAGTCTCATCAATCATCGCGAAATGTATGTTTCCGACCTTATCGATGAACTAAAAAAAGGAAAACTGGATGTAGTGGAAGGCACCCTCTACCCTCTTCTTACTCGACTTAAAAATGGAGAGTTTCTCTCTTACAGATGGGAAGAATCTACCGGGGGACCACCCAGAAAATATTATCAGATCACAGAAAAAGGAAAACTTTTCCTGGATGAACTTCAAAATACTTGGAACGAGCTAACAGCCTCAGTAAACCAAATCACTCAACAATATTAAAAAACAAAGCTATGAACAAGACACTCTCAATAGGACTCGCAGGTTTTTCTTTTACAATAGAAGAACACGCATATATAAAGCTCAGCGATTACCTGAACGCACTAAGAAGTTCATTGGATGCTTCTGAAGCGGATGAAGTAATGCATGACATAGAAATAAGAATGGTGGAGATCTTCAGAGATTCTCTCGGAAAACGCGAAGTGATCAACGATACAGATGTAGAAAAAGTAATCGCACAGATTGGAACTCCTGAGAAAATTGAAGAACAGGAAGAAGCTTATTTTTCAGAAAAAAATACAAGTAAAAATACCAATACAAACGGAAATTATACAGACAAAAAACAATTATTCCGCGACCCTGAAAAACAAAAAATTGCAGGTGTTTGTGCAGGTTTAGCTCATTATGTAGGAATGGATATTACCGCTATGAGAATTATCTGGGTAGTTGTTTTCTTAGTGATGATTCCTGCAGCAGGAAGCGCATTAGTAATTCTACTGCTTTATCTGATCCTTTGGCTGGTACTCCCAAAAGCACAAACCGCTTCAGATTTCCTGAAGATGCAGGGAAAGCCTATGAACTTCGACAATCTTAAGAATGAGTCTAATAAATTGGTACAGTTTGCCAACGAATCTACTCAGAGAGTCGGAGAAATCTACAACGAAAACAAACCTTACATCAATAATGCAGGAAGCGGAATCTGGAATGTTTTCAAATATATTATAGGAGGATTATCAGTATTAATGGCTGTATTGAGTATTATAGGAGTATTTGTACTATTTGGCCTTTTCGGAATGGATACAGATTTCCCAGGAGCTAATCAGATCAGATTCTATATGGATGATAATGGTCTGGACAAAGTTCTGGCAGCCATCATGATTATAGGAAGTTTAATTCCTGCTATCCTTTTCAGCTTATTAAGTATTAAAATATTCTCTCCAAAAACAAAACTGAGAAATCTTGGATGGGTAGTGGGTGGATTATTTCTGCTGCTTATCGGATTAGGAGTTTACTTTGGAATAAGTATGGCTAAAAAGAATCTGATCTATAAAGGAAGTAAAGAAGATATAGAAAATGTATCCATCAATACTAATTCAGACACAGTTTATGTGGATGTGAAGCAAATAACAATTCCACAAAACTTTAAGGCTTACGATGATGATATCTATTCTGATAAAAGATTTGTATATGAAGAAGATTATATCTCAGTAGATGTAACCAGAAAGGCAGATGTGAAAACTCCTTACCTGATCATCAAAAAAGAAGGAAACGGATACAACTTCCCTATCCAGCTTACTGTTCCTGTAGAGGTTGTAAACAATAAAGTAATACTTCCAAACTATTTTAAATATCCTTATGAACACCGATTCAGAGATTACAGAGTAGATTATGAACTGGTAGTACCTCAAAATACAGTGGTGATCCCATTAAAGAAAACAGGAATCAGCTTCGATGGAGATTTAAATGGTGACGGTATTGATGACAATGATCAGGATGATGATAACCATGATGCCATCAGAATTGAAAAAAATAAAATTACCGTAAATGGATCAAGCATTCAGTACAATTCTGATGATAAAGACAGTATCATTATCAACGGTAAAAAGGTTCCTAATAACCAGGCTAAGAAAGTAATTGATTCTGTGGCTGACAACATCAAGAAAATAAATAAAGATGTAGACATCAAAATCAAAGACGGAAAAAACGAAATATCCATACAAACTAAATAATTAACTTCAGAGAGTGGTAGAAGGTGTGAGTGGAAGGCAACCGTTTGAAACTCACACCCTTCTTCTCTCAGAAAAGTGAAAAAAATTATATTATTTAGTTCGCTATGTAAAAAAAAAGTTTTAATTTCGTAGCACATAAAAAAACATAATAACCAATCAACCAAAAACACTATTGTTATGATCCAATTTGCCCTAGAATTTGTAATGAAAATCGTAGATTTAATTAACGGTTTGTTTTAAGAGCGATAATATTTCAATATATTTGTAAAAGTATAACCAGATTGGTTATACTTTTTGTTTTTAATTCAAGAATTTATGAAAAAGCTGATAGGCAAATTAATGTTAAAGTTGTTAGGATGGAAAGTCGTTCTGCAAGGTGATGTCAATACTCTGAACAGATGTATCCTTGTAGTGGCACCACATACCCATAATATGGAATACATTCTAGGAAACTTTGCTTATTGGTCTTTACAAAAACCATTAAAAATCATTATTAAAGACGCTCATACTAAAGCTTGGTATGGAGGCATTGTAAAAGGATTAGGTGGTATTGGTATTGATAGAAGCCAGAAAAATGACCTGGTAAATTTCGTTGCCAATCAATTTTCAAAAGAAGACTTTAGCCTTGTTATTACTCCCGAAGGTACAAGAAGCTGGGTTCCTAAATGGAGAAAAGGCTTTTACCATATGGCTTTGGCCGCAAAAGTTCCAATTGTATTAGCAGCAGGTGATTTCAAAAGAAATATTGTTTACTTGGGGTATACAATTCCTTACGAAAGAATAGCTTCGGTTCCTTTTGCTGAAATTATGCAGGAGATTCAGGATTATTATGTAAAAAATGATATTGTTCCTAAAGTTCCGGCTAACTGGAACCCTAATATTATGGGAACAGGAGAATAATAAAAAATAATCCCCAATCATCATTTATCAATCATCTCTTATCTATTATAAAAATGAAAGGTCAAACAAAAGAAGAAATATTAGCATTTATCAATAACTGGGGTGATGTAACCCTCGCTAAAACCCTTGAGATAAAATTTATCGATATTGATCTCGAAAACGAAACCCTTACCGCTACCATGCCGGTATTACCAAGAACACATCAACCTTTTGGAATCATGCACGGCGGTGCTAGCTGTGTGTTGGCAGAAACCTTGGGTTCAAGCCTGTCTAATATTTTTATTGACGGCGAAAAATACTATGGTGTAGGAACCAATATCAATTCAAACCATTTAAGAAGTAAAAAAGACGGGATCGTAACCGCTACCGCACGTTTTATCAGAAAAGGAAAAACAATGCATGTTTCTGAGATTGAGATTCGAGATGAAAAAGGCATCCTTATCAATCATACCACGATGACAAATAACATTATCAATAGATAATAAAACAGTAAAATATAAATCCAAGGCTCAAAAATTGAGCCTTTTCATTTTTATAGATTTAATTCCGGCCATTCGTTCAAAATTTATTTTAAAAAAGACATTGTAAATTTTGACATTTTTAAGACTAGTCATACCTTTGCCGGAAGGAAAATCAACGTGGGAATTTCCTATACTATTTCCGAGCGGTGATTTTCAAAATCCATCCACAGCTAATGATTTACTTCAAACTTCCTTATAACGAACAATTATATTCCACAGACCAAAATCAAAACATAGAGTCCGTAAGTTTTTATTCTTTTGATAACCAACAACAGATTAATTTTACAGGGAGTATTTTGGAAACATCAGAACAAAATCTACAAATAGATTTGATGAACATGGATCTTCTGAAAGATGAAAGCCATTTCAGTGTGGAAACAAAGAATGAATATGTTTCTACTCTTCATCATGTTATTGAAGTAATCAAGGAAAATAATCTACCTAAACTGGTTTATTCCAGAAGGAAAATTTTCAAAGATTTTAATAAAATTGATCTCAAAGAAAGTTTCAATAATGTATGTTCAACTTATCCGAATGCCTTCAGGTATATTTTTAATGACGGTCAGAATGCCTGGATGGGAGCTTTTTCGGAAGTATTGGGAAAGTTTAATAAATCTACCCATGAATTTGAAACCATGGCCTTAGCCGGGACTCTTCCGGTATCTGAAGAATGGTCGGAAAAAGAAATTGAAGAACAAAAACCTGTTACCACTTATATTCAGGATATTCTTAAGAATTATTCGGATACTGTACAACAATCGGAAACCTATGATCACGTTTCCGGGAATATCAAGCACCTGCGTACTGATTTTAAAACCAATATAGAACCGGAAATGCTGGATAGATTAATTCAGGACCTGCACCCCACTCCGGCAGTTTGTGGCATTCCTAAAGATTTCTGTAAAGAAAATATCCAGAGATATGAAAAATATCCTCGTGAATTGTATGCCGGTTATATTAAAGTTGAAACTCAGGAAAGCATTTTGTATTTCGTCAATCTGAGATGTGCCAGACTTTATAAAGATTCTGTTCATGTTTTTGTAGGAGGTGGCATTACTGCTCAAAGTACCCCTGAAAAAGAATGGATAGAAACAGAGCTGAAATCTGAAGCTATTTTGAAGAATCTGGTAATATCAAATTAATTTGAGTCTTTACTTTTTAATTATTTTGTTTAAAGTGCCTTTACCAGTTTTTAATAAAGCAAATAACATAAAAATCTACTTATCAAACAAAAAACCTCTTTCACAATATGAAAGAGGTTTTTTGTGTATGTAAATATTCAATTATTTATTGTTGCTTTACACCGATTCTGCTCCAAGCATCCATTACAAAAAGCAGGATAAGACCAATGACTCCCGCAGCTGCTGAAAATACAAATTTCAGATTATCTTCATCTGATAAGATATCTTTCTGCTGCCAGTCTATAGCATAAAGATTGATAGCTGTAAATGCAATGAACAGTATTAAAAATACTTTATAAAACTTCTTCATAATTTTTAAAAATTAACATAATTCAGCACCAATTGGGCAAAATTTGCGGTGAATAATTTAATTGAAATTGCCAAAAGGATAATACCGAAAACTTTTTGGAGAATCATCAAAGTAGCATCTCCTATTTTTCGCTCCAACCATTTTGCAGATTTCAGCACCAAATATACGAAAATTGTATTAAGAATAATTCCACAAATAATATTAATATCGTGGAATTCAGCTCTAAGAGATAAAGCAGTTGTTAAAGTTCCGGCACCTGCAACCAGCGGAAATGCGATGGGTACAATAGATGCGGCTTTTGCTTCTGTCGTTTTATTGATTTCAATTCCCAGAATCATTTCTAAAGCAATGACAAAAATCACAAAAGCTCCGGCAATCGCGAAAGAGTTAACATCTACTCCAATCAGCTTTAGGATTTTATTTCCTACGAATAAAAAAACAATCATGATTCCTCCCGCAGTGATTGCCGCTTTACCAGCTTCAATCTGTCCAAACTTCTGTTGAAGGCTTACTATAACAGGAACTGAGCCGATGATGTCGATAACGGCAAAAAGAACCATAAAACTGGTAACAATCTCTTTAAAAGAGAAACCATCAAAAATTTCCATCTCTTTGTAATTAAAAATTTCGCAAAAATATGAAAATAAACTGACTATTTGCTAATTTGTGAATATAAATTAACAATTGCTTTCAAAAGTTCGTCTAAACCTTCAGAAGATTTCACAGGTGCATATTTCTCTATTTGTATTTTCTGCTGCAATGTACCATATTCTTCTGCAACAGAAGAACCTTTGTAACGATCAAGAAAAGCTTTAAATTCCGTAGTAGAGCCTTGAGAATACTCATTCCTTACATCCTGATCCATCTCTTCCAAGGTTGCAAAAAACTTTTCATACTCACCGTTATCTTTCAGATTTTCAAGGTAACTGAAATAATCATCAATATCCGTTTTCAGCATTTTTCGAAGTTCTTTTTCCGTTTCTGCCACAGAACCTAATGATTTAGACGGTACAGTTTCCCTAACTAATGTTCGCTTTTTTTGCCAAGTCTTAAATATCAGATATGCAACAAATAAGGCTAAAAGAATAGCAATATTAATGAGAAGAATATTCCAATGGAATTTACTTTTTTCTTTTACTTTAAAGGAAGTTGTCTTTAAAACCGGTGTATTTACCGTTTCCAAAAGATTATTGGTATACTCGTTCACTTTTTCAACCGTAGAGCGTGATTCCATAGCATCCTCATGGGAAAGAGCATCCACCGACAGCATCTTCTGGCCAAGGTCCGTATATTCGCTCTTTTCAGGGTTAAAAAATGCAAACTTTTCTGTTTTTATAGAAATAACTCCCGTTTTCTTAGGAATCACAACATAGTTAGCCAAAATTTCTCCCTTCATCCCTGTAGTTCCCGGTGAAACTCTGGATGTAATTTTAGGAGCAAAAACTTCATAATCCGGAGATGATGCAATTTTTGGAAGTTCCATATCCGGCAGGTTTCCTTCCCCGGATACCTTGACAATAACATTCAGTGGTTTTTGTGTCTCAGCATTTTCTTTGGCAGGACTGTAAACACTTACTTTAAAGTTTCCAACGGCATTTTTGAAGCAATTAGGAGCTCCTTCCGGAAGCTTTTTAACGTTTAATTTTATTTTATTGGAAACAATTTTACTTTTATTTGAGTAAGAACTAACAGACGCTGATACTGATGGAACCTCAACATAGCCTGCTTCGTTCGGAAACACCATAAACATCGCCAAAACCTGAGATGCCATATTACCATATCCCGACGGATCTATTTCAGACTTATTAAAATTAATCGCATGTACATTGATATTATCCTGTTGTGGGAGACGAATATTTTTCACCTTCCTAAGATTATCCATGTTTCTGGAGTATACTTTTAGAACGGCAATAGTCGGCTGATCCTGATAAACCTCCTTATCCTCAATCTCCATATTCAGATAGATCTCATTAGAGGTATTTCCGGCCAAAGATTTTTTCTCAATAACATCTCTAACAGATACGTCGAAAGGTTCCGTTTTATAAATTTTATTATTAACGGTAACCAATACGGAACCAATCTTTATTTTCCCTTTTTTCTTTGGTTCAAGGGCAATTCTGGATATTTTCTGAATGATCTGAGTATTGGTTGCAGGATCTATAAAAGTATTGGTAAAAGATCCACTTCCTATAATATTGAATTTCGAAAGGTCCGGTAATTGAAATTTTGTTTGTTGTTCAAGATCACTTCCGTTAAGTTCCAGAACAATCGTAAGATTTACAATATCCTTACCACCATATTCGGATTTATCAGCATCCATAGAAAGATTTACCTGTCCGTAAGAAATTACGGAGGCCAATGTAAGAAATATGTAAATCAATTTGTACTGCATCACCAATCTTTCTCGTTGCTTTCAGGCATCGAATAAGAATTTTTGTTTAAAATCCTTCTGGCGGTTTCTTTTTCTTTTTCGTTTATTTTATCTAAGATTGCATTTTCAAGATTCTTAGGCATCTTGCCTTCATTATTTGGGTTTTGCTGAGGGTTATTACCCTGGTCACTTTTTCCTTCATTCTGCTGGCCATTTCCCTGATTCTGCTTCTGGTCTTTTTTGTCACCTTTCTGATCTTCACTTTTGTTCTGATCATTTCCGCCACCTCCTTTTCCTGAATTATTTTGCTGGTTTTTCTGTTGTTTTTCTTTTTCTTTCAGTTTGGCAATCTCGTAATTCTTTCGGGTTACTTCACTGTATGGATCTTGTTTCAGAGCCTTTTTATAAAAATCTGCCGCTTTTTCCGGCTGATTCATCTGCATATAGGTATTCCCTAAATTATGAAGTGCTGCTGCTTTATCAGGAAGTGTTTGTGAAAGTTGTTGGGCTTTTTCAAACTCAGCTTTAGCCTCTTCATATTTTTTACTTTTATACAACGCATTCCCAAGGTTGTAATGAGCAGTAAAATCTTTGTCATTTGATTTTGCTGCTTCCATGTATTTTGAGGATGCTCCATCATAATCTTTACCGTCAAATTTTTGATTGCCTTCATGAACTAAAGTTCTATAGTTTTCCTGCCCAAACAAAATGCCTGAGAAAGAGAAAGCAACAATAAACGACAAAAATCCGATTTTAGTATTCATCACTTGCAAAATTATTCCTTTATATGTTAATAAACAGAGTTTTATTTGTTAAAATTGGGTTAAAGTGCCAGGTTGAAATACTGATCAACAATAAGAAAACTTACACATTAAAATCTCTTTTGGGATTAAAAATATAAATTAAAAAGAAAAATAAGATAGAAACAGCTAGAAAATATTGATAATAATGATTCGCATTCTGAGATTTCACCAGTGTTTCAGAGCCTGAAGAATGCTTATTCACAGCATCCATAATCCTATCAGGAGCCTCATTAATGTTATTTCCGTCAATGTATGTTCCACCTGTAGATTCAGCCATTTTCTTTAGTGCCTCAGTCTGCCTTTTTGAAATGACCGTTCCTCCATTTACATCTGTTTTATACCCCATTAACTGGCCGAAAACATATTCCGGAACCGGGGCTCCCTCGTCCGAACCGATTCCTACAGAGGTAATCGTAATTCCTTCTTTATTGGCAAGTCGTATTGCTGCATTATCATTACCTTCATTATCTTCACCATCACTTAGCAATATTATCTTTCTTGATCCTTTGCTTACATTTTTAAACTTTTCAACGGCAGCTTGCATTCCTTTCAAAAAATCAGTCCCTTGAATCTGCATTGAATTGGTTTCAATACCACTCACATACGTTTCTGCCGAATTATAATCTGTTGTCAAAGGCATGATTGATGTCGCTTGCCCCGCAAAAATTACAATTCCAACTTTATCATTTGTCATTTTCTGCATAATGTTCACCATCAGGTTTTTCGCTTCCGTAAGGCGACTTGGATCAATATCTTCTGCATTCATGGAATTGGAAACGTCAAGCATAAAAATTACATTGTTTAGCTTTTGATGACTTTTCACCTCTTCGGAACCATTTAAGAGATCAATAATGGAGAAGATCAGGAATAAGGTTCCCAATAAATATAATGCAGGGAAAAATTTTGTAAATCCTACCCTATTTTCAAATAAATTTTCATGAAACTGGCTGTCTGCAAAAATTTCTCTTTTTTGTTTTTTCCATTTTAAAAACCGAATCAAAAAAGAAGCTAACAGCGGCAGAAGCAACAGTAAAAATAAATACCAATAATTTCCTAAAGACCAACTCATCAGCTTAAAATTTTATAAAACACCCATCTTAATAATGCATCCAAAACCAACATTCCTAAAGCGATCCAAAGGAAAATTTTGAAATACTCCTCATAATTGTAAAGCTTAGAAACCTTTACATCTGATTTTTCCAACTGATTGATTTCATCATAGATTTCTTCAAGACTGCTGTTTGAAGTAGCCCGAAAATACTTTCCACCTGTTGTCTGTGCTATTTCTCTCAATGTATTTTCATCAATCGTAACTTCCGTTTCCGTAAAAATTAAATCTCCGAAAATATCTTGTGAAGTAGGCATAAGAGCATATCCATTGGTTCCTATTCCTATTGAATATACTTTGATATTATTATTTTTAGCAAGCTCTGCAGCAATCTGTGGTGGAATAGCATTTTGAATATTGCTCACCCCATCCGTCATCAGAATTATCACTTTACTTTTCGCCTTGCTTTTAATCAAATGGTTCACTGCAACAGAGAGTCCTTCTCCAATAGCAGTTCCCGGTTCAAGACCTTCAGAATTCAAGTGTTTAATTTCGTCGATAACAACCTGATGATCTGAAGTCACCGGCACCTTAGTAAACGCTTCCGCAGCATAAGCTACCACTCCAATTCTATCATTAGGACGTTTCTGAACAAATTTCACAGCAATATCCTTCAATGCGGTAATACGATCCGGGCTCAGGTCCTTTGCCAACATACTTAATGATACATCTATCGACAGCATAATATCCACTCCTTTTGTATCATCTCTATCCTGAGAGATTGTAAAGGTTCTCGGACGGGCCATCGCTATAATCAGAGCGGAAAGAATAATGTATTTTGATATTTTTAATAAAAAAAGTACCGCATGAATTCCACCGCTATTCTCCATATTTTTAACGGTAGGAACTTTTACTCCTTTTCTTTTTTGTTTCCTTACATCTTTAATAAAAAGCGGAATAAACAATAGGAAAAGCAATAAAAACCACGGACTGTAAAACTCAAAATTAAACATCCTTTCTTAAGTTTTCGAATTCTAAATCTTTTGATGATTTTTTGACAAACTCCCTTATATCTGCAAAATCTTTTTCCATAGTTTCCTGGTCCGGGAAGGTTTTGGCAAATTTTACCAAATCCCCTCTCAGGAATACATCTTCCACCACTTTCTCATTATCCTGAGAAATAGTATTATTTTTTTTCATAACGTCTATAAGGTCGTCAGTAAGAAGTACGTCAGCCGGAAGATGATATTGCTTGGTAATAAAGTTTCTGGAAATATCAATCAACTCAACATAAAATGAGCGGAAATTACCTTCCTCAATATATTTTTTCTTTTTAAGAGTGTCTAATTCTTTCAATGTCTGGTTAGTAGCTACCATAGGAGAACTTTTAGCTTTTCTGCCCCACTTTACAATCATAATAATAGCAATAATCAGTGCTATCGCAGCTATCGCGGCCAGAATATAAAATTTGTAAAGTTCCCAATAATCTTTAGCACCCAGTTTCACCTGCTTATTCTTCATGATATCATTAATCTGATCAGCTTTTTGAGCAGTATTAATGACATCAATTTCATAAGGAATTGTTTTAAGCATCTTACCTCCTACTTTAAATTCTAATTCCGGAATCGTAAACTTTCCTTCTTCAAAGACGGCGAATTCAATCTTTCTTTCATACGAATTGGTATTCTGTCCGATACTGTCTTTTGTTTCTTCAAAGTGAAAAGGAAGCAGTTCGTTTTTAGGAGCAGAGATTACCTGCTGATTGTTAAGATTATCAATCTTTACAACCAGGTGATTTACCTCACCTAAAGCAATGGTTTTCTTCTCTACGTTAGATGATAATATCTGTGAAAAAGCATTTGCACAGATAAGAAAAGATAATATTAAAAGTACTTTTTTCAATTTTTAAATAATAAGGCTAAAGCCTGATGTTTTTTATTTAGGAGCTAGGTCCGATGTTATTTCTTTTGAAAATAATTATATAATAATTTTGAATAATCCGAGCCGGTATTAATATTCATAAAACTGGCCGAACTATTTGTAAAATCTTCTTCTAACGCTCTTAGTTTTTGTTTCTGAGCTTCAGCAAAGGTATATCTCCATCTTGCACTGGATGTATTAGCCCAAATTTGTTTTCCTGTTTCTGCATCATATAATAAGGTATACCCTACATCAGGAATTTCATTATCTTTTTCATCATAGATTCTCATTCCCAACAACTGATGCTTTTTTGAAGCCACTCTCAGCATTTTGGAATCATATTCGTCTTCAAAATCTGAGAACAGAAATACCAAAGATTTTCTTTTAAAGATCCCCATCATATATTCCAGCGCTTTATCTATTTTTGATTCTGCCGGAACATAATCAGCCGTTATGATATTACTGATGATCGAAAGAATATGCTTTCTTCCTTTTTGAGGAGGAATTACTTTATATACTTTATCTGCAAATAAGATCAGCCCTACTTTGTCATTATTTCCCGCTGCAGAAAAGCCAAGACTGGCTGCAATCTCAGCAACGTATTCTCTCTTTAGCTGAGTCTTCGTTCCATAATCCATTGAAGCGGAAATATCCACCACGAGCATCATCGTCAACTCTCTTTCCTCTTCCATGACCTTCACAAAAGGTTCACGGAAACGTGCTGTTTTATTCCAATCAATTCTCCTGATTTCGTCTCCAAACTGATACGGACGAACTTCTGAAAAAGTCATTCCCTGCCCTTTAAAAGCACTGTGATATTGCCCCATCAAAGCAGCTTCCGTCTTTTTTCTGGTACGGATTTCAATCTGCTTTACTTTTTTTACAATATCTTTTATTTGCATAGATGGATTTCTGGTTTAAGGTTCAATATTTAAGGTTAAGGTTCCAATTGAAAAATTAATCCTTGAATTCAATGGAAATATTCAACCATTCATCATCAAACTTTGGACTGTATTTTTTATAAAAATTAATCGCCGGTTCATTCCAGTTCAGAGCCTGCCATACTATTCCGCTATAGTCATTTGATTTTCCATATTCCAATGTTGCTTCAAATAATTTCTTACCGATCTGCTTCCCTCTCATTCTTTCCGTCACCACCAGATCTTCAAGATACAACCTTTTTCCTTTCCAAGTAGAATACCTATCATAATACAACGAAATCCCTACGATCTCGCCATTGATTTCAGCAACAAAAGCTCCCCAAACCGGTGATTTCCCAAAACCATCTTCAATAAACTGATCTAACGTTAAAGTTACTTCATGGAGCGCTTTTTCGTATTCCGCAAGTTCTTTAATTAATTCCAGCATGGAAGCACAGTCCGTCTGAACTGCCTTTCTTATAATAACATCACTCATTATGGCGCCTGGATTTTTGCTAAAATTCTATTAATGATTTCTTCTGTTGAAATTTCTTCAGCCTCCGCTTCAAATGTTAAACCCATTCTGTGTCTCAACACATCTTTTGCTAATGCCTTTACATCTTCAGGAATTACAAAAGCTCTTCCCTTTAAGAATGCATATGCTCTTGAGGCGATAGCCAGGTTAATAGAAGCCCTTGGAGATGCTCCGAAACCAATATAATTTTTAAGCTCGGAAAGCCCGTAATTTTCAGGATAACGGGTAGCAAACACCATATCCAGAATATATTTTTCAATCTTTTCATCCAGATAAATCTGGTTAATCAATTCTTTAGCGTCTATAATGTCCTGAAGGGAAATTACCGGATTAACAGTCGGTTGATGTGAAGTAGAAACCATTCTCATCACTTGTCTTTCATCTTCAAAAGACGGATAATCGATGGTACATTTTAACATGAAACGATCACTCTGTGCTTCAGGCAATAAATAAGTTCCTTCCTGGTCGATCGGGTTTTGTGTAGCCAATACCAAAAACGGTTTTGGTAACTTCATGGTTTCATCTCCGATCGTCACTTGCTTTTCCTGCATTACTTCCAGAAGAGCCGACTGCACTTTCGCCGGTGCACGGTTGATCTCATCGGCAAGAACGAAGTTGGCAAATACCGGACCTTTTTTTATAGAAAAATCGTTGTCTTTAATGTTATAAATCATTGTCCCCACCACATCCGCAGGAAGCAAATCCGGCGTAAACTGAATTCTTGAAAACTCACCATGAACAGCATCCGCCAAAGTTTTTATAGCTAAAGTTTTGGCTAATCCCGGTACTCCTTCAAGAAGTACGTGACCATTTCCTAAAAGACCTATCAAAAGGCGGTCTATCATGTATTCCTGCCCAATAATAACTTTGTTGATTTCCTGTCTTAGAAGAGAAAATAAGTAGTTTTTTTCTTTTACTTTTTCCGTTAATTGACGAATATCCTCTGCTTGATGTATATCTGACATAGCTTGATTTAAAATAAGTGGTAAATTTCTGATAAATACTTGCATTAATCAACACAATGAATGCCATTTTTGAGTTAAAGTTTGTTAAATATTCCAGGATTAACAAGACTTTAAGGGTTATACACTCTGAGTTTCTGATACATAAATATCCTCAAACTTACCTAAACATCTAGTTTCCACCTTACTGATTTCACCTTATATCATAAAAAATGTGATGATACATCCTATCACCACATTCTAACGTCTTTAATGTATTAATTTATGAACAATCTTATATTTTTTTAACTAAAATAGTAAATGTATCTTCCGGTTTATCAGTGATTTCAAAATAACCCACATTAATATAATATTCGGTTGATGCCTCTGTTTGAACATCAATATATTCCTGTTCAAGAGGTCCTGCATCATCTACTGTCCCTACGCATACCAGATTCGTACAACTCCCTTTATACACTCCAATCTGAGGATCAAATAAACCATCTGTAGCTATGGCGCCTACAATAATTCTGAACTTACTTCCATCCCCTGTAAACTTAAACCATACCCCATCGTTCATTCCAGGAGAACAGATCGACACAGAACCTGCATTATTGGTAGCAGATACTGCGTCAGCCTGTGTGTATTGATAAGGAAAAGCTGAAATCTGTAGAGCTCCGGAACACGCATCATTAACCGGAATCGGAGGAATTGTTTTAAAAGGAACATTCACACATTCCTGAGACTCTCCATTAGCAGAAACCGCACTTACTTTTACATAGTAGTTAGAGCTCCGATTAAGAGCTGTTGACAAAGAATAGTTATTACCCGTCACAACCTGCCCATTAATAATATCAGTCCCCCCGGCACTTGTTCCTAATGAAATTTTATAGGATGTAGCACCAGTACTTGAATCCCACTTGAAATCAGGAGTTAAAACAACTTTTTGAAAATTGTAAGACGGATAATTAACAAAAGGACAAGCAGCCGTCTGTCTTGGTGTTAATCCCGAAATCGTCATTGCAGGCTTATACTTTGCGAGTATTCCTGCAGGAGGAGACACGGGATCAACTACAGTACGGTCTCCTCTATAATAAAGCGTGGAATTTTCAGGGTAGGAATAGACACGAAAAACATTATCAAAATTATTAATATCAATACTGGGAGAATTTTCTTTTACAGCAACAACAAGATTCCCTATATTATCATAGGCAAATTGATTTTGAAAATTAACAACAACCTTACCTGCATTATTACTCACAGTCCCTGAATAAACCTGGGTCAACTGGGAAGCTGGAACCCAGTCTGTTCCTGATGTGAATGCTGTCTTTGGAGTATGCCCCACATAAACAGTCCAATCTTTAGAATCATTAATAGTCGCTGATGGATCCAAATAAAATATAAGTCCTGTAATATTTCCGGCAGTTGTATTTATTTCTTGTTTAGGATAAATCTGCTGAACATAAGAATAAGAAAAAAAACTACTTACAGGAGCACTTCCTACATTCGTACTCCCAATATTCAGATTGATTTGAGCATCAAAAATCGACACAAACAACACTAAAAGCAAAAGTAAAACTCTTTTCATAATTAATAAAATTAATAGCTTAATTGATGCTAATTTAATAATAAAAATTAAATTTAAATGAGGAAAATAAAATATTACATTAAATCAATTATTATAATTAAAAATAAATCAAATGCTTTATTTTTATATTTATTTTTTAAATATTTATCAATTAAACAATTAAAATAATGAGAATTAAACAACAAAAACACACAACATAATACATATTTTAATATATTTACAACAAATACCAAGTGATATGCATAAAAGAATATTTTTTTTAAGTTTACTTTTTGCCGGTCTTATTAAATCGCAGACAACAATGTCAAATGTAATTTCACAGGCAATTTATTATCGCATGTATTCAGCAACAGTATCAGATCCTGTTCCTCCAGGCTTAATCAGGTTAGGAAATACGAGATATGCACGAAAACTCACGGATGCAGAACTGGATTCTTTTAAGACAAGAATTGCCATGAGAGTAACCATTGGCGCCCGATGTGATGACTACGATCGTCTGGGGGGAGTATTCATCGCCTTAGTACCTAAAGGACAGACTACTTACAATGCCAATGATTCCAATGTTAAAAGAATCGAAGTGGCAAGATTTATTACCCCGTTTATGAATAAAAACCGAAATCCTAACGAAGTTCCTTACACTTACAATCTGAGCAACCTGTATAGTCTATTTCATGATACCACATTACGTAATACTTATGACATATATGCAGAGTTATCTGTTGAGGGGAACTCAGACAGTGCCAATTCGAAAATTACAGGATGCGCTGACAGAATAGATGTTTTTGATGGGACTCTTACTTTTTTTTCTGACCAGATAGGAACACCAGATAGCTCAAATTTAATGATTCCTCTACTATCATTTAATACTCTAAATAATTATAACAGTACAGATGTTACAGGTCAAACCGTAAGAATTACCAATTTCAATCTACTAACTCCAGTCACCGGTGCCAGATTTTTTGTAATATCTACCCCACATGGTGCAGCTGATGGTGGAGAAGAGTATATAAGAAGACAAAACTATACTTATATAGATGATGTACAAATGCTTACATATACCCCAGGAGGGATTTCGTGTGAACCTTTCAGAGTATATAATACAATGGGGAATGGTATCTATGGAGTCCTACCTAAGAGCGAAGCAAACTGGACTTCATGGAACAACTGGTGTCCGGGAAATTCAGTCCCGATCAGGGAGTTTACAATGGCTAATCTGACGGCAGGAAATCATACATTAAAACACACTATACCAACCGCTGTTTTCAACGGTGGCGATGGCCAGGTATATTTATCTGTTTATATGCAGGGAAAAAGCAATTCTGCTTTAAATGTTAATGATGTTAAAACGACGGATGTTAACATATACCCTAACCCTACTTCCGACTTTGTCAACATCAGATCAAAAGAAGGCGTTGCCTCAATGACTCTCTTCGGCATAGATGGAAGAAAATTGACTGAAAGTTTTGGAGAAAATAAAATAGATCTTTCCCCATACAGCCCTGGTGTTTATCTTCTCAATATAGTATTAAAAGGAGGAATCTCTTTTAAACATAAAATTATAAAAAAATAAAACTTACTCAATAAACTTCATATAAATTAAATTTAAAATCCAAACTCCTGCAGAATATTTCTACAGGAGGATTTTATTTCTATTACTCTTTATTTTTCTGATGAATAAAAATCCAAAACGCTTTCAGGATTGGTTATTCCAATAAAAATTCACTCAAAAAGAAAAAGGCAAATAATATATTTTTCTGACATTTAAAAACCTTTACTTGAATCCATTCATCAAAAAATTGTCATTTCCAGTTTATTAAACTATTTTTGGTGATTAAAATTTCCGCAAAATGAATTATCATTTTCAAGCACACAGACAAGTAAGAAAAAACCTATTAGATATCCTTCAGAACACTTCCCACGAGGATTTGTTACTGATTCCGGACGGGTTCAACAACAATATATACTGGAATATTGCCCATACTGTTGCCACGCAACAACTTTTGCATTATTACCTTAGCGGAAATCCTTTCAGGATTGATAAATACTGGATTGAGACATACAAAAAAGGAACCTTACCCAATCTGAACGTACAAAAATCAGAAGTGGAAGATTTGGAATTTTTACTCACTGAAACTTCAAAGATTCTAATGAAAGATTATGATAGTGACTTCTTTTCAGACTACACACCTTATACCACAAGTTTTGGAATGGATTTGAAAAGCATTCAGGATGCCATTATTTTCAATAACATGCACGAATGTTTGCATTATGGTTATGCCATGGCACAAAAAAGAGCCATTTTAGGAGAAAAATATTAAATGTTCAAGGTTTAAAGTTTAAGGTTTAAGGTTATGGGAACAATTCAGCGATTTGAGGATTTAGAGATCTGGAAGTTATCCCGAGAACTGTGTAATGAAGTTTATCAAATCATTGAATCTACCAACTTAAAAACTAATTTTAAACTTTGCAATCAGATTGACAGTTCTTCAGGCTCAGTTATGGATAATATAGCTGAGGCTTTGAGAGGAACGGAAATAAAGAATTTATTCAATTTCTTTCCATTGCAAAAAGCTTCCTGTGGAGAAACAAGATCACAATTATATAGAGTTTTTGACAGAAAGTTTATTTCTCAGGAAAAATTTGAGAAACTCATAGAGCAAACAGAAACATTAAGTAAAAAGATTAATTCTTTTATAAAACATTTAAACACAACAGATTTAAAAGGGACAAAATACAAACGTTAAGCTTTAAACTTTAAACCTTGAACGTTAAACTTTGAACCTTAAACATAAAATTTTAAACAACTCAATGAAAGACGATTTTATTTTCGGGCTGCGTCCCGTGATTGAAGCAATTGAAGCGGGAAAAACGATTGACAAGATCTTTGTGCAAAACGCACTTCAAGGTCCTATTTATGCTGAACTGAAAGCGATTTTAGCTAAAAATAAAATCCGTCCCAATTATGTTCCGGTTGAAAAACTGAACCGATTTACAAGAAAAAACCACCAGGGAGTGGTTGCTTTTATTTCGGATGTTCCGTTTCATAAAGTGGAGGATATTGTTCCACAATTATTTGAAGAAGGAAAAACACCTTTTTTATTGATTCTGGACAGACTTACCGATGTAAGAAACTTTGGTGCCATCTGTAGAACAGCAGAATGCGTAGGTATTGATGCCGTGATCATTCCGGAAAAAGGAGCAGCACCAATCAATTCCGATGCGATCAAAACGTCTGCCGGAGCACTTTATAATATTAAAATTTGTAAAGAAAACAACCTTGCGCACACCGTTGACTTCCTGCAACAAAGCGGAATTTCCGTATATGCAGCCAGTGAAAAAGCACAAAAGTTAATTTATGATGTGAACTTCACTGAACCATGCGCCATCGTTATGGGAAATGAAGAAACCGGAATTTCTAAAGAAGTATTACATCATTCGGATGAAAAGATCAAACTTCCTATTGAAGGAAAGACTCAATCATTGAATGTTTCTGTTGCATGCGGGGCGATTTTGTATGAAGCCGTTAGACAGAAAATGACTGTAATACCCAATTCTTAACTAGACAATAAATTTTATGAAGATCTTCATCAAGCAAAATTCAATGGGCAGTGGAAACCCAATTTGGTATGAATTCTGCACGGCTAATGACTTGTTATAATAAAGAAGACCATTAGAAAGTTGAATATTTTAGCATAATATTGAAGAAGATATATAAAAAATAGTAGTAAAAAATTAAAAACATTAGAAAATGAAAAACATAGCAGCATTAGCGCTAATCTCATCTATAGCCCTTGTATCTTGTAAAAAAGAAACAGCAAAAGTTACAAAAGTAGATCCTAAAACCGGAAAAACAGTTACCGTAGAAGTTCCTGCGGACTCTGTGGCCAAAGTTGCTGAAAACCCTGCCATCAGAGATTCTGCCGGGATCGTAAAACAAACGTTTAAACTTGAAAAAGGAAAAACATACCCTCTTACCACTTATCAGAGAGATGTAAAGACAATGACAGATCCTCAAGGGAAATCTATTACAGCAACCAGCGAATCTACAGATGAAATGAATTTCACAGTAAATGATATCAAAGGAAATGTTTATGATATGACTCTTAATCTTGTGGCTAAAAGAAGTTCTCAATCTGCACAAGGGAAAACAGTAGTCGTAGATACCAAACTGCCTCTTCCGAAAGAAGATGAGCTTAAAATGATCTGGAATGTCAACAGAGCACTTACCGGAAACAAACTTAATATGAAGATGGATACCAACGGTAATGTAATTTCCATCACCGGATTTGACGCCGTTTACACTAAAGTTTCCACAGCTGTAGGAACTCTGATCAAGGACGCCAATGAAAAAGCAAGCGTTGTAGCAAGCCTTAAAGAATCTTTCAATGAAAAAGTATTGAAAGATCAATTCAATAAAAACTTAACAATTATTCCTAAAAAAGGAGTGAAAGTAGGTGAAAAATGGACGACTTCTGAAAATGCTGAACCAAGCGGAAGTGTGAAAGTAACTTCAAATTATGTATTAAAAAGTTTAGGAAACGGAACTGCAGAAATTGCTGTAACCGGAGGAATTCCTAAGAAAACAGAAAAGAAATCTCAAGGACCTATCACTCATAGCTTAAGCAGCGAACTTGTTCAGAACGGAACCATTAAGTTTGATGAAAGCACAGGGTGGATTACTAACCAGAATATCAACGTAAAAACTACGCAGATCGAAAGCATTTCAGACGGAAAACAATCTCAGTCTATGAAAAGCGTTTCCAATTCATCTGTAATGGTGAATCCTTCTGCAAAATAATAAAAGCTTAAAAGTGTAAGGAGCAGAGTTAAACTTTGAACCTTGCACTTTCAACCTTAAATCAATTTATTATGAAGTACATTCTTGAGTTAATACTCACTGCGATTATTCTATTCTTTGTCTGGAATATTCTGAAAAGGATTTTCTTCAAGACATTTTACAGTTATCGATTCAACAACAATAACGATAATCAAAATAATAGACAGCAGGACTTACACAACTCGAACAAGAATAACAAACAGAGCCTTAATTGGGATGCGGAAACCGTAGACTATGAAGAGGTGAAAGAGAGTAATGACAAAAGGTAAAAATTCCAAGAAATAAAAGATAATAACCAGCATGGCCAAAAATAAAAACTTAATTTATATTGCAATTTCATTAGTTGTATTTATAGTTTTAGCATTTTTATATTCCACCCCTGTATTTACAGGAAAACAGCTTTTCCAACATGATATTGTACAATACAGAGGAGGTGCAAAAGAACTGCTCGACTATAGAGCCAATACCGGCAATGAAACCTATTGGAGTGACTCCATGTTTGGAGGAATGCCAACCTACCAGATGGGTAGCCAGTTTAAAGGCGATATCATCAAAAAAATCGACAGCAATCTAAATTTCCTGCCAAGACCGGTTAATTATCTCTTCCTGCTTTTTGCAGGTTTTTTCCTTTTGGGAATGGTAGTGGTCAGAAATTGGAAGTATGCGCTATTAGGGGCAACTTTCTTTGGACTGTCAACCTATTTTTATATCATTATTGCCGCCGGACATAATGGAAAAGTCAATACTATTGAATATTTCGCTCCGCTTTTAGCAGGAATTTTGTTGGTTTATATCAGGAAACAATACATCTGGGGATTTATTGTAACCACCCTGTTTATGGGACTTCAGGTTGCAGCAAACCACCCACAGATGACCTATTACCTGTTTTTAGCATTAGGATTTTTATTCCTATCCGAATTAATAAGAGCAATCCAGAAGAAAACACCAATGAAGCACTTCCTGATTTCTTCAGGAATCATTGCAGCTTCATGTATTATTGGAGTTGGAATGAATTCTCAAAGGATCATGGCCAATTCCGAATACATCAAAGAAACAGTTCGTGGAAAACAAATCTTAACGAATGACAGCCATACTTCAGGAAAATCCGGAATGGATAAAGAAAGTATGTTGATGTGGAGTTATGGAAGATTGGAAACACTCAACCTATTTATTCCAAGATTAATGGGTGGCGGTAGCCAGGAACCGGAAAGTAAAGAAATGATGAGCAAAGTTCAGGAACTTGTTCAGGAAAATGTAGGTTCCCAAGCTGAAATGGACAGAATTTCTAAAGGATTTAATGCCATGACTTACTGGGGAGATCAACCGGGCACATCAGGACCTGCTTATCAGGGAGCCATCGTATGTTTCCTTGCTGTATTAGGATTTTTCTTTGCATGGAAAAAATATCGTTATTGGATTTTAGGTGCTTCCATCCTTACCATTTTACTGGCGTGGGGAAGTAACTTTATGCCATTATCCGATGTATTTATCGATTACGTTCCATTTTACAATAAATTCAGGGCACCTTCTTCTATCTTAGTAGTAATAGAATTATTATTCCCTCTGATTGCTATTCTGGGACTATACAGATTCTTCGTCGATGAAAAATTAACAGAAGAATATAAACAGAAAATTCTTCTTTATGTAAGTGGTGGAACACTTGGATTATTATTAATTCTTTTGGTTTTCGGAAAATCATTATTAGGCTTTTCCACAGGAAATGAAAAGACCTATTTTCCTCCTTTCCTACTCGATTATCTGGTAGATGAAAGGTATAAACTATTTAGAATAGATGCTATCAAAGCGTTTATGTATGTTGCTATTACTGCAGCAGCTTTATATTTAAGTTTAAAGAAAAAATTAAGTCAGAATATCGCTCTTATCATCATTGGAGTAGTAAGTTTATTCGATTTATGGACTGTTAACAGACGTTATCTGAATGATGATAATTATGTTGACAAAATCTTTGCTGAAAATCCTTTCCAGACAGAAAGTTCAGATTTATTAGCTGAAAAGGTTCAGGCCAACCCTGCCTTATCTTCCGTTTTATCGGATGTGAATGTCAATAAAACACTAGAAACCATTGCTGAAAAAGACAAAACTCACTATAGAATTTTCAATAATATTTTGGGAACTTTCAGTGAAACCAATACGTCTTATTTTAAATCATCAATTGGAGGATATCATGCTGTAAAACTGAGAAGATACGATGATGTCATCAATGAATATTTCCAGGTAATGGATTCAGTAAGGGTTCCTAACATCCTTAATCTTTTAAATGCGAAATATTGGGTAGTTGGTGGTCCTGAACAACCTCAGGCCATACCCAATCCAAAAGCAAATGGAAATGCGTGGTTTGTAAGTGACTTGAAATTTGTCAATACTCCTAACGAAGAAATTAAATCCATAGGAATTATTAACAACAAAACAACGGCTGTTATTGCTTCATCAGACAAATCTTATTTTGATAATAAACCTGTTCAGGCAGATTCTACAGCATTTATTAATTTAACAAAGTATCAGCCTAACGAATTGGAGTTTAAATCTCAGTCAAAAACCCCTCAATTAGCAGTCTTCTCTGAAATTTATTATCCTCATGGCTGGAAGGTATTGGTGGACGAAAAAGAGGTACCATACATCAAAGCAGATTATCTACTTCGAGCGGTACACGTGCCGGCAGGAGCTCACCATATCAGAATGATTTTTGAACCGGAAGTTATTGAAAAAGGAAAATGGATTTCACTTTTATGCTTCGGATTATTCATTGTACTTGCTGCATTTGGAATTTACTGGATGAATAAGAACAAGAAAAAAGAATTACCTCAGGTAGTTTAAAGTTCAAGGTTTAAAGTTTAAGGTTTAAGGTTTAAGGTTTAATGAAACAACAAACTTTAGTACTATTGTGATATGTCATTCTGAGTCAAATGCAACGCAACGAAGAATCTCAAAAATCAAAATGAAAACACTAGGAACTCATAACTATTACGTTTATATTCTGACTAACAAAACAAAGACAGTATTATACACAGGAGTGATGATTTGAAAAAATAGATTATATTGGCATCAAAACCCGGAAGCTATTGAAAAAAGTTTCACATCAAAATATAAATGTTTTTATTTAATTTTATTTTGAACATTTTGATAATATTGAAATTGCAATAGCCCGAGAAAAACAAATAAAGGGTTGGACTCGAAAAAAGAAAGAAAATTTAATTACAGAATTCAACTTTGATTGGAGACTTCTGAATGAAGAGATAGAATGAGATTCTTCACTTCGCTTCGTTCAGAATGACAAAGATTGATTTAATCAAAAAATGGAACAAAAGAAAATACTTATTATCACCTATTACTGGCCTCCTGCGGGAGGCCCTGGTGTTCAAAGGTGGCTGAAGTTTGCCAAATACCTGCCTGATTTTGGCTGGAAACCTGTGGTTTACACTCCTGAAAATCCCAGCTATCCTTTACTGGATGAAAGCTTAATGAAAGACGTTCCTGAAAATATTGAAATCGTCAGAACAAAGATCTGGGAACCCTATCAACTTGCCGAAAAATTGAATAAAAGCAATAAAAAATTTAAGGCCGGACAATTTGATGTAGGAAAAAACCAAAGCTGGAAATCGAAGCTTTCCATTTGGGTAAGAGGAAATTTTTTCATTCCCGATGCAAGAGTTTTTTGGGTAAAACCCTCTATTCAATTTTTAGAAAAATATCTGAAAGAAAATAAAATAGATACCATAGTAACTTCCGGACCACCCCACTCTTTACACCTAATTGGTCTGGGATTAAAAAACAAATTTCCCCAATTAAAATGGATAGCCGATTTTCGTGATCCATGGACGGAAATATCTTATTATAAACATTTAAAGCTAACAAAAGGTTCTGATAAAAAACATCACCAGCTTGAAAGCGCTGTTTTTAAGAATGCGGACATTACGCTGGCTACAAGCTACACCGACGCAGAAAACTTTCGTAAAGCTGGAGCCAATGCAGTTTGTATTACCAATGGATTTGATGAAACAGATGCTTCTCTTCCTATCAACGCAACAGATAATAAGAGTACAACGTTTACCTTAAGCTATATCGGAGTACTAGAGCAGCTTAGAAATCCGGAAAATCTATGGAAAGCATTAGATGAACTGGTTCAGGAAAACACTGATTTTGCAGCCAGTTTTAAATTAAAATTTGTTGGAAGAATTGACGACAAAATCCTTCACTCTCTTGAAAATTCGAGCTTGAAAAATCATATTTTAAACTTGGGATATTTGTCACATAGCAAAGCTGTTGAGGAAATGCAGAATTCTGATATGCTGCTCATCACCAACTTTCCTAATGAATCTTCACGGGGAATTATTCCGGGAAAAATATTTGAATATCTTTCAACCGGAAAACAAATTCTTTCTTTTGGTCCGAATAAAGCCGATGTTGCTAAAATTCTGGACGAAACCGCAGCAGGAAAACATTTTAGCTACAATGATTCCGATACCGTTAAAAAATTCATTCTGGAAAAGTTTGATCTTTGGAAAAATGGGAATCTTATTGAGAACACTCAGCGCATAGAACAATTCTCAAGAAAAAATCTAACCCAACAACTTGCCCAGATTTTGTAATAAGGGAGACCGGAAGCAGGGAGTTTTTTATAATCCAAAGTAGAAGTCAGATTAAAGGTGCTGCTACTTCAATAAAAACTACAAGTAACTTCAAGCTTCCCGCTTCCCTTCTTTATTCTATATCGTCCACTGGTCATTCACAACAGCCACCAGATAATATTTTCCCTGGAAGTCTTCAAATACAAAACGAAGAGTTTTCCAATCCATCTCTCCATTTTTCTCTGTTCCTTTGATATAGTTTTCCGTGAAATCGTCTTTAGAATAGATTTCTTTTAAATTATTTAAAGAATTGCCACCACCAAGAAATTGATTGGGTGAGTACTGTGAAGCCGTAAAATCTTTAGAAAAAACCCATTTTCCCAAATAATCATTGATTGTCGCTTTATAGGCGTCTCCAGAACCATCATGCGCACCCCACGTAAATAATGTTTTTGTAGGCTGATACTTTTCAAAATCGGCTTTGGAAAACTGTTTATCTGATTTTGGATCAACAAAAGCATACATTGAAAAGCGAACTCCTTTTTCAGGATGAATAAAGGAAGCAAAAGTTTTATAATCCTTATTTTTTAAGGTTTGTAAAACCTCATCATTTGCTTTCTTCAAAGACGCTTCTTTATTTGTTATAGTCTCAGATGTGCTTGTACTGTCCGGTTTTACCTGAGCAGTAGAATCTATAACATTAGGAACGGGTTTTTCAGCATTTTTCTTACAAGCCACAATCAGGATTAAAACGAACAATGGAATAAGTAATTTCTTCATTTTTAATATTTTAATGTATAAAAGCACCAAAACTGATGCCAGAGCAGTAGTAAGAAGTCTGGGAGTAAGGGAGTGAAAGAGTTTGAGAGTTTGAGAGTCTAGTAAATTATAATTAACCTGAATTCGGGATAAGAATTTTCTATTTTAATCAGGCTGGAAGCTGGGAGCTGGAAGAAGTAAGTTATTCAGGTTATAAAGAACAGTTTTTCCCATATTTTCATCTTTTTTAAACAATGATGATATTAAATTTATGGTAACCATCTATAGATAATGGGACTGAAAATAACTTCCAGCCTCCCTCTTCCAGCTTCCAATAATCTAAATCATAATTTCCTTAACCCGAACTCAGATTAATTAGTTATTTACGTTTTGTTTAAAATCAATTTTCAGAACCTCCAGCTTCCTGCCTTTTAAACTTAACTTCCTCAACTAAAACCCATATCATTTAATAATTTCTATCTCTTATCTGTATGTCTAAAATCTAATCTCTCACTTCTCTACAAATCGTATCTTTGTTCTATGGAAATTTTGGATATTCTCATTATAGGAGCGGGTCCTATCGGTTTAAATTGCGCTATCGAAGCTCAAAAAAATAATCTGAATTATTTAATCGTTGAAAAGGGTACTATTGTCAATTCATTGTACAATTATCCTTTATATATGAGATTCTTTTCAACCGCTGAAAAGCTTGAGATTGATGAAATTCCTTTTATTTCAACCGCCCCAAAGCCTGGCAGACAGGAAGCTTTAGAATATTATCAGGGAATTGCCCGGCAAAAAGATTTAAACATCCATCTCTATGAAAAAGTACTGAATGTTTCTAAAAACAATGATGTATTTGAGGTTGAGACAACACAATCTAAATACACCGCTAAAAACGTAATCATAGCCACCGGATTTTATGATATCCCTAACCTTATGGAAGTTCCGGGTGAAAACCTTCCAAAAGTTAAACATTACTATACAGAGCCCTACCCTTACACCAGACAAAAAATCGTTGTAGTAGGTTCAAGTAATTCTGCAGTAGATGCAGCACTGGAAACCTACAGAAAAGGAGCGGAAGTCACCATGATTATCCGTCATTCGGAAATTTCAAAAAGTGTTAAATACTGGGTAAAACCGGATATAGACAATAGAATTGCAGAAGGAAGCATTATTGCCCATTTTAATTCCGAAATTCTTGAAGTTACAGAGAATACGGTTATTTTTAAGGATGAGAACAATCAAACACACGAAATTGAAAATGATTTTGTTCTGGCTATGACAGGTTATCTGCCCGATTTTGATTTTCTCAGAAATTCAGGAATCGAGTTGAATGGTGATTGCTTACATCCTTTTTACAACCTGGAAACGATGGAAACCAATATTTCCAATTTATATCTTGCCGGTGTGGTTTGTGGCGGAAAAGACACTCACCTTTGGTTTATTGAAAACTCAAGAATTCATGCAACAATCATTATTAATAACATTCTCTCCAAATAGAAAAATTGATTCATATAAAACCCCAATTGAATATTTTCCAATTGGGGTTTTTATTTATTTCAGTAAAAGGATATTGATTTATACCAAGTCTTCTTCAACCTTATCCTTTAGCATCCATGGCACAACAAAATAAAAAGCAATTGCAATAGCCAATGCTAAGACTCCTGTTCCGATCCATAAAGTATTAAATCCAAACTTTTCTGCGATTAATGTTCCAATATAAGGGGTAATGATAAATGCAATTGAAAAAGACATTCCATTTAATCCCATATAAGCTCCCTTATTATGTTTTCCCGAGCGCAATGCGGTGATGGTAGACATAAAAGGTAATGTCCAGATTTCTCCTATACAAAGCAATGTCATCGAAATAAGAAGTGCCACCATACTGTAATCAAAAGCCAGCATTGCATAAGAAAATCCGCATAAGAAAGTTCCGATTAACATGGTAAAAGCCAATGTAAAATACTTTTCGGCCAACTGTACAAATCCCATTTCAAGGAGTACAATCAGGAAACCGCTATATCCTAGAATATATCCGATGTTTTGCTGACTTAGATGGGCCGTATCTTTATAGAAGATCGTTAATGTACTGAACAATTGGAAAAAGCAAATAGAAAACAACATACAAAATAAACTATAAACTAAAAATTTACCATCCCGATAAGGAGAGTTTTCTTTTTTTACAGCTATAGCTTCTTTTACTTTTTTCGCTTTTTGTCTGGCCAATTTCGCACGTCCTTTAAAGAACCATATATACATCAGTCCGGCCAATAAAGCCGCCAAAGCATTACTGAAAAATAAAAATTCATAAGAAATAGCTGACAATATTCCGCCTAACGCAGGACCTATTGAAAAACCCAGATTAACTGCCATCCTATTTAAAGAAAAAGCCCGGGTAATATTTTCAGGTCTGGCATACTTCGTAATCGCCACGGAATTCGCGGGGCGAAATGTTTCACTAACGATACTTTGAATTAAAATAATACTTGCCAATCCCACTTCTGTTTTAAAAAGTGGAATTAAACAAAATAAAGGAACACTCAACAATAAACTTAAGCTCTGAACCCTATATTCCCCGATTTTATCGGTAATCATTCCTCCAAACCATGAACCAATCACCGAACCTATCCCGAAAAAGCTTAATACAATTCCGGAATTTTCAATGCTAAAATGTAAATGATCTGTCATATAAACTCCCAAAAAAGGAAGCACCATAGAACCTGCCCTGTTGATTAGCATTACCAACGCCAGCATCCAACTCTCCTGCGAGAGTCCTTTAAACGAATTTGTGTATAGTTGTATTAATTTCATTTTAATATGATGAATAAAAAAACAGGACTTAAAAAAATAAGCCCTGTTTCATTTATAATTTGGTATATAAATAAATTTTTACTCTGGCTTATAAGAGTCTTTTAATGTCACCGTACGATTGAACACCAAATTAGTATCCGTAGAATCCTGATCCTTCGTAAAGTATCCAATTCTCTGGAATTGAAGAGGTTCACCCACAGCAACGTCTTGTAAAGCAGGCTCAGCAAATCCCTGGATCGTATTAACAGATTCAGGATTGATGAAATTTAAGAAGTCTACATCTTTCTCAGCATCCGGCTGTTCAACAGTAAACAGTTTTTCATAAATTCTCACTTCGACCGGAATCGCATGTTTTGCAGATACCCAGTGTAAGGTTCCTTTTACTTTTCTTAAACTCTCTTCCGTTCCGCTTCCCGATTTACTCTTTTCATCATAAGTAGCATAGATGGTAGTGATCTCACCATTCTCATCTTTTTCTACTCTTTCTGCCTTGATGATATAAGCGGATTTTAAACGCACTTCTCCACCTAATTTCAATCTGAAGAATTTATTGTTAGCTTCCTCCTTGAAGTCTTCACGTTCGATATATAATTCTCTTGAGAAAGGAATTTCTCTGGTACCTGCATTTTCCTGTTCAGGATTATTTTCAGTTTCCAACCATTCTTCCTTGTCTTCAGGATAGTTTTCAATCACTAGTTTTACAGGATCCACAACCGTCATCACACGTTTAGCGACTTTATTAAGGTCTTCACGTACACAGAAATCAAGCAATTGGATTTCAATTAGATTTTCTCTTTTCGCAACCCCTACTTTTTCAATAAAGTTTCTGATGGCAGTTGGAGTAAATCCTTTTCTTCTCATTCCTGAAATCGTAGGCATCCTAGGATCATCCCATCCGGTCACTACTCCTTCAGCAACAAGTCTTTGAAGCTTTCTCTTAGAAGTGATCATATAAGAAACATTCATCCTGGCAAATTCTCTTTGCTTGTTCTTAACCTTACCTTCTTCATATACCTGATCCAAATACCAGTTATACAAAGGTCTGTGGTTTTCAAATTCCAATGAACATAATGAGTGTGATATTTGTTCCAGATAATCAGATTCACCATGTGCCCAGTCATACATCGGATAGATTTTCCATGCAGTACCTGTTCTGTGGTGAGGTCTTTTCAGAATTCTATACATAACAGGGTCACGCATATTCATGTTGGGTGAAACCATATCGATTTTTGCACGAAGTGACATTGTTCCTTCCTCAAACTCACCGTTTTTCATTCTTTCGAATAAATCCAATGATTCCTCAACGGGACGATTTCTATAAGGTGATTCTACTCCTGGTTCTGTAGGATTTTTTCTCTGCTCAGTAATAACTTCAGAAGGTTGCTCATCTACGTAAGCTTTTCCTTCTTTAATCAGTTGTACTGCCCAATCGTAAAGCTGCTGGAAGTAATCGGATGCATACAAAACTTTATCCCATTTAAAACCTAACCATTCAACGTCTTTCATGATAGAATCTACGAATTCCTGTTCTTCTTTTTCAGGATTCGTATCGTCGAAACGAAGGTTTACTGGAGCATTATACTTTTCGCCCAAACCAAAATTGATGCAGATCGCTTTTGTGTGCCCTACATGCAGGTATCCATTGGGTTCAGGGGGAAAACGGAAACGGATTTGATCTTTTTTCAAACCGTTTGCCAAATCATCTTCTATAATTTGCTCAATAAAATTGAGTGATTTTTTTTCTTCTTCCATTAAATTAGCTTTTATTTTTAGCAAAAAAAGTTGCACAAAGTTACGGAAAAATAAGTGTTTATGAAAGTGATAATTTAAAAGCTTATTGATTGCTAATTCAACATTTTTCTTTAATTTAGAGGAAAACTAAAAACCACTGTAACAAATTAAAAATCATGGCTGTTTATATACTAAGCAATCGGAAGATCGTGCGTTATAAAGGAGAAAGGGTCGATTCTTTTTCCAACGACGAATATTCAATCCCTAATTTCAGGATTGCTAAATGTAATTTTGACAATTTTAAAGAGCCCACCGCTCAGGATAAAAGACAGAAAGATTACACCAACAGGAATATTTTAGATTACAAACTTTTTTCTGAACCGGAAAAACCGGGCTATGAAGATGTCTTTGAAGTCCTGCTTAGTGAGAAGGGAATAAAAAAATCCTCTTTAACAGCCAATAATCTTGGTGGTACTCAAAAGATGTTTTATGAACTGTACAAAAACATGTCCTCTACCAAGGACAGAAGTGATGTATTGATCTTTATCCATGGATATGTGTATACTTTTGATGATGAATTAAAAGCCATTATTGATCTCAAAAAAATATTTATTGATAATCCGGCTTCTCCTATAGAACATATTTTGTTTGTAAGCTGGCCGACTTCCAGCAGTATTGTTCCCCTCACTTATTTTGATGATAAAGCGTCAAGCATCAATTCAGGAACCTCTTTATTACGATTGTTCTATTTTTATACTCAGTTTTTAAAAGATATTTTTTCAAACCGTGATCTTATTCCCTGCAATCAAAGAATTCATATCATGGCACATTCTATGGGAAACAGAGTTCTTCAAAGTATGTTATACAGTCTCAAAAGAGAAAATATCCTAAGAGTAATTGATCAGGTAATCCTGCTCAATGCAGATGTCAGCTATAAAGTATTTGAAGATTCTGAAGACTCATTTAATAAACTTCCTCTTCTTGCCAACCGAATTTCCATTTACTTAAACAGGCAGGATCTGATATTGGGAATTTCACAGTTTACCAAAAATATACTTACCCCGAGGTTAGGCAAAAACGGACCTAGCGACATTGATCAGTACAAAGATATTGTTTCTATTATCGACTGCACCTTCGTTAAGGATGACCTTTTGAACAGCTTTAAATTTGAAGTAGGAAATCATTGGGGGTATCTTTCCAGTTCACAGGTTCAGAATGATATTTTCCAAAATCTATATGGTATAGATAGAAATTTAATCACCAATAGAACTAAAAATAACGAAAATATTTTCACAATTATTTCTTAAGAATTAATTAAATAAACATTATAAGATTGAGCTTATGTTAAAGTTCATTCATATATATACTATGGCATAAAGATTGCCAATTCAAAAATAAGGGAATTACAATTTTTTCATCATGAAACAAATAAAAAAACGATTTTCTTCTATATTAAAATATATTAAGAAAACAATTTTCGTAAAAGACGTGATTTAACTGAAAAAAACAATTATTAAAAACAGATTATCCGATCCTATCATTACTATCTCATTTAAAACAAAGCGGCCTTCTATAAAATTCCTACAAAATATATTTTAGGAACTTTTGTCTATGTACCTGCATTTTTATTGTATTCCACCAGTTACCAGATCTAAAAATAGGTATGGTAAAACTATTTCATGTAAAAATTAAATGGTTATTTTGGATCAGGTGCAAAATTTGGGGGCTAGATAAAAAATTAGTTAATCTGAAGAAAAAAATGAATTACCTTTTTACTCCTCTAAGCTTTATATTGAAATTTAATTTCAACGCAAAGACAATATTCAATTCATTATTGATAAGGGAGCTAAGAAAGCGACAGACGTCGCTGATGAAGCGATGTAGATATGCGTACGCTTAGAAAGAATCAATACAATTGATTCAGCCTTTACTTCCTAAAATACAACACCGGATAATAGAAATCCTTTGCGTGAAATTTTTAAATTAAACAGATCTAAATATTCTAAGCCTCACAACTTTTGCTCTTGTTCCGTTATTTTTTTGATTTGCAATTCTAGTTTGTAGACTAGCCAAAAATAAATCAATGATATACAAAAAACCTGTAAAATTTGTTACTTTTTTTACATTCTGATACTTGTACCTCATAAAGAATAATATAAATATTTAAATAAAAACACTTATATTTATTAAAGTATGTGGTTTTATTTATAAATTCATCATAAAATTTCAAAAGAACTATTGTATTACCAAAAGAATATTTTGAAAGTTTATAAAATATTCAAAATATCAGCAATAAATTTGGTCAATAAAAGTTATAGAAATAAGAAGCTTAAAATACATTCAAAAAACACACAGAAAACCTAATGATTGTTTAAAATATTCCGGAATAAAGGAATATTTAACGATAGCTTGAAGTAATAATTTTTACACTTGGATACATTGCGTTAAGAAATATGCAACAAATACGCAATATAAAAACAAACAAGAGCTTATCTATAAAGGTTAATTTTGCCAGGGTTAATTTTGAAATCGCATTTTATTGTTTTGTTAGAAATTTAAAATGTTTACCATTTAAAATGTTAGCATATAAATTTATGACTAGATAGGGATATAAATAATCATATCAATTAAAATAGATAAATCAAATATTATGAACAAGACTGTTATTAATACTTATATTCCATCAGGTTTATCTTTATTTTATTTGCCTTTATTTTTATTAACCTTAATCCTGTTTTTTCTTTATAAGCAGGACGCATTAAGCGTTAATGAATATATTCATGTTCAGGAACAATGGTTCTTTTTTCTGAATTCAAAACTGTCTCAATACCCCGATTTACAATACAATCTAACCCAGCTGGGCGATGCTCTTGTCCTGTTACCTTTTCTATCTATCTTTGTGATATATACTCCAAAAATCTGGCAGTCAATATTGTCAGCATCGCTTGTTTCGGCATTACTTTGCAATCTTTTGAAAAAATTATTTACCGTTCCCCGACCTGCTGCTGTATTTGACAACGAAAGCTTTGTTATTATAGGAAAAACATTATCCGGGCATACGAGTTTACCATCCGGACATTCTATAACTATTTTTACAACATTTACCGTTTTAATGTTTACATTTATGCCCAAAAAACTGAAATATAAAATTATTTGGTGTACTTCAATAATGATGATAGGTTTGTTTATTGCAATCACAAGAGTCGGTGTAGGCGCTCACTACCCTCTTGATGTTATTATTGGAAGCATCATTGGTTATATTTCCGGACTTTCAGGCATTCTTATCACTCAAAAATATAGAGTATGGCAATGGATCAATTATAAAAGGTACTACCCTATTTTTATAGTGGCGTTTAGTATTTGTATTATTATTTTGATCAACAAAATACTCAATGAAAACCTGATCATATTTTATTTATCATTAATCAGTTTAATCATTTCATTATATACAATCACCTACACCTATGTTAAAAAATAGTTTGAAATTATCGAGTTTCGCTTTGTTTATGAGCTTTCTCAATTTCTTATTCTTTCATTTTCCATTTTTTACCTTTGTTTTCAGTAAGGTTGATTATACAAGTTTCAATGGCATTCTTCTTATTACAAGTTTGATTATTTTAATGCTGGTTGCTAATGCCTTTGCTTTTTATCTTATCTTTTTCCTTTCCCGTATTGTGGGAAAAGTTTTACTGGTATTAACATTTATCATTAGTGCACTAGCCGTTTATTTTATTAATACCTATAGTGTCATCATCGATGAGAGTATGATTGGCAATATATTTAATACCAACTATGAGGAATCCAGCAGCTTCTTTTCTTTCAAATTAATTCTGTATGTAATATTTCTTGGCATACTTCCGAGCGTTTTTATCATCAAAGTCAAAATTATCAATGATTCTTTAAAAAAATTTTTAATCACATCTTCATTAACTTTATTATTCATGTTGGTTGTTGTATTTGCTAATGCTAGTAACTGGTTATGGATTGATAAAAACTCAAAAACATTGGGGGGACTTGCTATGCCTTGGTCATATTCTGTCAATACATCTCTTTTTTACATTCACGAATACAAAAAAAATGAGAAAGAAATTTTATTACCCAACGCTACCATAAAAGACAACGAGAAATCAGTAGTAGTATTGGTGATAGGTGAATCTGCAAGAAGTCAAAACTTTTCTTTGTATGGATATGGAAAAAACACCAATCCTTTACTTTCCAAAGAACAAAACTTACACAGCTTCAAAGCTACATCTTGTGCAACATACACCACTGCCGGTGTAAAATGCATTTTAGAACATACAGATACTGATCAATTGTACGAAATTTTACCCAATTACTTATACAGAAATAATGTAGAGGTTATCTGGAGAACAACCAACTGGGGAGAACCTCCGGTCCACATTAAGAATTATCAGACTAAAGAAAATCTACAATCAAATTGTAAAGGTGAAGATTGTAATTATGACGGCGTCCTCTTAAATGGATTAAAGGAACAAATATTGGCCAGCAAAAAAAACAAAATATTAATCGTTTTACACACCAGCACCAGCCATGGTCCTACTTACAGTAAAAAATATCCTTCGCGATTTGAAACTTTTAAACCTGTTTGTAATAGCGTTGAGTTAGGCAATTGTTCACAACAAGAACTCATCAATGCTTATGACAATACTATTGTTTATACGGATTACCTTTTGTATAATGTGATTGAAGACTTAAAACAATTAAAAGACTATAAAAGTACCATGCTTTTTGTATCGGATCACGGTGAATCTTTGGGAGAGAAAAACCTGTACATGCATGGAATGCCTATGAGTATTGCCCCTAAGGAACAATATGAAATTCCTTTTATCGTTTGGGTTTCTGATGGTTCCAAACAACTCAAACCGAATAACAATTTATCTCAGAACCATGTCTTCCACAGTGTGTTGAACTTTCTTGGAGTACAAAGTCCTGTTTATAAAGAAGAGATGAACATATTCAAATAACATCGGCTTAGAATAAATATTTTTGGTATAAGCAGATTGGAAGCCTGGGGATGTACAAACCATAAAGAATAACTATTCATCTTCTTCAAAGTAAAATTAATTATGTTGTTGACTGTAAGTAATGATAACCGAAAGGAACTTCTAGCTTCCCTCTTCCAACTTCCAGCCTTAGTACCTATTTTCTTTCTTACCCTGAACACATATTAATTTTTAATTTATGTCTTGAACCAAAGCAACTCATTTCTGAGCTCTAAACTGGATTCAAAATTATTCACAAATAAGGCTCCGGTACCTAGCCCTTGAGGCATCGGATTTTTTTTCGTAAAGGTGTATTGAGCAATAGCATTCAGACCAATATTACTTTCCAGTGCAGAAGTAATCCACCAGCCTATATTCTGTTCTTCAGCTAAGGAAATCCATTCGTCTGAACCTGAAAATCCGCCTACTAACGCAGGTTTTAAAATAATATATTGTGGTCTGATGGTATTGAGTAGTTTTTTCTTTTCTTCCGAATCAACAATACCGATTAATTCTTCATCCAATGCTATCGGCGTTGGTGTTTGAGCACATAATTCCGCCATATCAGCCCAGCTTCCTGCTTTGATAGGCTGTTCAATAGAATGAATATCCAAATCTGCCAGCTGTTGCAAAACCACAACTGCCTCTTCTTTACTAAATCCTCCATTGGCATCAACACGCAATTCTAATTGATCTTTAGAGAATTTTTCTCTTAGTTTTTGTAGAATAACATGTTCTTCTTTCCAATTAACACCGATTTTTAATTTAATACAATGAAAACCTTTTTCCAGCTTATCCTGAATTTGTTCTTCCATATACCCAACATCTCCCATCCAAATCAGACCGTTGATGGTAATGGCAGATTTCCCTTCAGTAAATTCACCCGGAAAATATACGTTATTTCCATATTTTAAGTTCAAAACAGCCTGCTCATACCCAAACCAAATAGAAGGAAAGTCTTTCAATTCTTGTTTTAAATAAACAGGATCCTGTGTAATGTTGCTACAAAGCCACTTGAGTTTATCTTCATAATCGGGTCTGTCATCAAAGCTCAGTCCTCTGAAAATGGCACATTCTCCTACTCCTTTTCGGCCTTCCTCTGAAATTTCCAGAATGAAGGTTTCTTTATCAAGCAAAACGCCGCGAGATGTTCCACTCGGGCGTTTAAATTGTAATAAGTATTTAAAATACGATGCTTTCATTTATTTTACGCTATCAATACGCATAAATTCTTCTGCTTTTTCTACCATATCAACACTTCCACAGAAGAATGGAATTCTCTGGTGAAGTTCTGTAGGCTCAACTTCCAAAATTCTTCTGAATCCGTCTGTCGCTTTTCCTCCGGCTTGTTCTGCAAGGAATGCCATAGGATTACATTCGTATAGCAATCTCAATTTACCGTTCGGTGCCTGAGAATAAGAAGGATAAATATAGATTCCTCCTTTTAACATATTTCTATGGAAATCCGCTACCAGGGAACCGATATATCGGGAAGTATAAGGACGATCTCCTTCTTCCATCTGGCAATACTTCAGGTAGTTTTTCACTCCTTGAGGGAACTTAATATAATTTCCTTCGTTAATCGAATAGATTTTACCTGTTTTTGGGAAAGTCATGTTAGGATGAGAAAGATAATAAGTTCCTAAAGAAGGATCCAATGTAAACCCGTTCACTCCATTTCCTGTCGTGTAAACGATCATGGTAGAAGAACCGTAGATGACATATCCCGCTGCGATCTGATTCACTCCTTTTTGTAAGAAATCTTCAAGCTTTACAGGAGTTCCCGGTTCTGTAACTCTTCTGTAAATAGAGAAAATGGTTCCTACGGAAACATTGACATCAATATTCGAAGAGCCATCCAAAGGATCGATCAACACTACATATTTACTTAAATGACCGTTTTCTCCACATTTAATATCGATGAAATCATCATTTTCCTCAGAAGCAATACCACAAACAACCTCTCTTTGAGATAAAGCAGTAATAAAAATTTCGTTTGCAATGACATCTAATTTCTGCTGTTCTTCACCTTGAACATTCTGGTTTCCTGCAGCTCCTGTAATATCTACAATTCCGGCTTTATTTACTTCTCTATTAACCACTTTCGAAGCCAATCTTATTGCACTTAGAAGACGAGAAAATTCACCTGTTGAATATTGAAAATCGTCCTGCTTATCGATAAGAAATTCTCCTAAAGTCTGTAATGGTTGATCTGACATTATTTTACTTTTTATGTTTTCCCAAATTTCGGAAAATTTATCACATTAAGAAAATTTAATTACAAAAGAGATTAAATACTGTAAATCAATACAATACAAACAACATCAAACTTAATATTAAATATACATCCATGATTCTCTTTCCCAATTCGTTATCCCGGATCAATGAAAAATTCCGATTATCTATTGTAATGTTGAAATTCAAATGGAAAACTGTATAAAATAAATCTATTATCTGGTACAGTTTCCAAATCTTATTTTAAGTTTTGTCTAAAACCCGTCTCTATTGAATACCTAAATAGTATACATGCTAATTTATTATCTGATCCGCCAAAAAAAATAAATATCAAAAAAAGTATGAAATAAATAAGATTCTTTATACTTCTTAATCCTCTCTAACCCTGCATTCAAACGTTATCAAATCTTACGTTCAGAGTGATTTTAATGAAATCTTAATTCTATCATGTTGCCAGCCTATTTCATATCTCGCTGTAAATTTATAATTTTGACGTCCGTAAAAAACTCATGTAATTTTTTATCTAACAATTTTATTTTTAACAATTTAATGAAAATTTTCAAGTTTGGGGGAGCGTCTGTAAAAGACGCCGACAGTGTGAAAAATGTGTCCATGGTTCTAAAAAGCCAAGGATTTGCCAAATGCTTGCTGGTGATTTCAGCAATGGGCAAGACGACAAATGAGTTGGAAAAAGTTGTAGAACTTTATTTCAAGAAGGATAACTATCAAACTGAGATTGAAAAGATAAAACGAAAACACATTGAGATTGCGGATGGGTTATTTCCAGAAAATCATGCGGTTTTTGCTGAAATCAATCTCTTTTTTGACGATATTGATTCTTTTTTAAGAAGAAATAAATCTCCTAATTATAACTTCGTGTATGATCAGGTAGTGAGTTGCGGGGAAATGATTTCAACAAAAATTGTAAGTGAATATCTGAATGAAATCCAGTTTACCAATCAATGGCTGGATGCCAGAGATTATGTAAAAACGGACAATTCATACAGAGAAGGCGTTGTAGATTGGGGGAAAACTGAGGAATTCATTTCTAATTTAAATCCTGAGATTTGCTATGTTACCCAAGGTTTCATCGGTTCGGATGATAACAATTTCACGGTAACGCTAGGAAGAGAAGGTTCAGATTATTCTGCAGCTATTTTTGCATATTGCCTAGATGCTGAGGCTATGACAATCTGGAAAGATGTACCCGGAGTAATGACCGGAGATCCGAGAAAATTCAATGATGTATCTCTTCTTTCGAATATTTCTTATGAAGAGGCTATTGAAATGGCTTACTACGGAGCAAGTGTCATTCACCCAAAAACATTACAACCACTACAACAAAAAAACATTCCTTTTTATGTAAAATCTTTCGTAGATCCTACTAAAGAAGGAACTAAAGTAGGCGCTTCAGACAAGAATCAACAGGAAGAATCTTATATTTTAAAAGAAAATCAGGCTTTATTAAAGATCTCTACGAGAGATTTCTCTTTCATAGCGGAGGATCACATGAGCTTAATTTTCAGATATTTATCTAAATATAAAATCAAAGTTTCCCTGATGCAGAATTCTGCCATTTCATTGGCATTATGTCTGGAGGATAAATTTAATCATATTGAAGAACTCAACGAAGAGCTTCAAAAAATTTTTAAAACCGAAGCAATTAAAAATGTATCTTTATTCACAGTAAGAAATGCGAAGATGGATCACATTGATAGATTTTACCAGGAAAAAAATGTATTATTGGAACAAATTTCCAAGAATACTCTTCAAATGGTAACACAATAATATTAATTGCGACTAAACACACATGAGTTTAATTTCGAAAAACGATCTGATCAAAGCTTCCGGCTTAAGTAAAATTGGGTTTCTAAAGAACCCGGTAGCATCTGCTGTGATGAGCATTGCTAAAATAAATGAAGTAAATAAATTATACGATAAATTAAAAGATAAGGAAGGCAAAGACTTTTTCGACTCATTTGTAAGAGAAAGAAATCTCAGCTATGTCGCTTTTGAAGAAGATTTAGCAAAGATTCCTAAAACAGGACCATTTATTTTGGTTTCCAATCACCCGCTGGGTGCTATTGATGGAATTCTGATGTGTAAAATCCTTACGGAGGTTCGTCCGGATTTCAAGGTAATGGGAAATTTCCTTTTGGATAAAATCCAGCCTATGGCACCGTATGTTATCGCTGTAAATCCTTTTGAAAACAGAAAAGAAGCTTACAGCAGCTCTTCAGGAATGCGTGAGACCCTCAAGCATTTACAAAACGGAGGCTGTGTAGGTATTTTCCCGGCAGGAGAAGTTTCCAACAAAAACAATCCTTATGGTGAAATCTTAGATAAAGAATGGGAAAAAACGGCACTTAAGCTGATCAGAATGGCTAAAGTACCGGTAGTTCCTATGTATTTCCATGCTAAAAACAGCCGTTTATTTTACCAGGTTGCCAAACTACATCCAAATTTGCAAACTTTAATGCTTCCTGCAGAAATGATGAATGATAGAGAAAAACCTATCAGAATCAGAATCGGGAGACCCATCACTGTAAAGGCAATGGATGAAATGGAAACCATTGAAGAATTGGGAGAGTTTCTGAAGCGTAAGGTTTATATGATGAAATCTTATTATGAAAAAAGAAAATCTCTTGCCCAAAGCATCAATCTTCAAAACCTAACGGTAAAATTTCCTTTATTAAAAGAAGAAAATATCGTTCAGAACATTATTGATGAAACGCCTGTAGAAGACATTATTAAAGATGTTGATAAGCTGAGAGGAACAGATAAAATGTTGTTCAGTAACGGGAATTACGAAATCTACTTTACAACTTACGAAGAAATCCCTTCTATTATGAGGGAAATCGGGCGCCAGAGAGAACTTACTTTCCGTGCGGTAGGCGAAGGTAGCAATCTTCCGTTTGACCTGGATGAATATGATAAGCATTACCACCACCTTTTCCTTTGGGATAACGGTGAGAAGAAACTGGCAGGAGCCTATAGAATGGCACTGGGCAGAGAGGTAATGAAGAAATATGGTGTGAAAGGTTTTTACACAAGCTCTTTATTCGAGTTTGAGCAGGACATTCATCCTTTCTTTAAAAAGGTGATTGAAATGGGCCGTGCTTATATCTGTCAGGAATATCAACAGAAACCTCTTCCACTCTTCTTATTATGGAGAGGAATTGTACATGTTTGCCTGAGAAATCCTGATCATAAATTCTTAATGGGTGGAGTAAGTATTTCCAATAAATTTTCAGAATTCTCCAAGTCTCTGATGATTGAATTTATGCGTTCCAATTATTTTGATTCTGCAGTGGCTCAATATATCACTCCGAGAAATGAATATAAGGTAAAACTTCGTGATCGAGACAAAAGTCTTTTCTTTGAGGAAATGGAGTCCGATCTTAACAAACTGGATAAGATCATTGATGACCTGGAACCAGAATTAAGACTTCCTGTTCTGATTAAAAAATACATCAAGCAAAACGCAAAAGTGATTGCTTTCAACGTGGATCCTAACTTTAATGATGCGATTGACGGATTAATGTATATAAGAATTAGCGATCTTCCCGAAAGCACGATTAAACCGGTACTTGAGGAAATGAGTGAGCAAATCAGAAAAGAGCAGGAAAATAATCAAACTGATAATCAGTAGGTTTTTATCTTTATATGAAAAAAGCACGATGAATACTTGCTTTGTATACTAAAACTTACTACTTTTGCATCACTTTAAAACAACGAAGTAACAAACAAAAATATAATGGTTTCTTAGCTCAGTTGGTAGAGCAATGGATTGAAAATCCATGTGTCCCTGGTTCGATTCCTGGAGAAACCACTTGAAAACCTCTGATTCATCAGAGGTTTTTTTGTTTTTGACTATGACTGCAAAAGTTTTAGCACCTGACGTCTATTTTGTGTGAGACAAAAGGGGATCAGTCTCAAAAGTTGTGGGCAACATAGAAATGCATGGATATAAATTTAAAATTATTTTTTTATTTATACTTTTTAAAATAACTTCAGAAAAAAGAACAAAAAATTTGCATGGTATTACAAAATATTATACTTTTGCACCACTTTAAAAACAACGAAGTAACAAACAAAAACATAATGGTTTCTTAGCTCAGTTGGTAGAGCAATGGATTGAAAATCCATGTGTCCCTGGTTCGATTCCTGGAGAAACCACTTGAAAGCCTCTGATTTTTCAGAGGTTTTTTTGTTTTTATATACAACTTCCCTCCCCCCTAGTGTTTTCAAGGACGACTCAAAATCCGATCCTAAGATATCATACATTTTCACACAACCTATTTTTTTAGGATCAGTCCCAAAAGTTGTGGACTAAGCAAAATTTTGGTTAATCTAAAGAGGAAAAATGTTCTATCTTTCACGCCTCTAAGCTTTATATTGAAATTTAATTTCAACGCAAAGACAAGATTTAATTATTATTGATAAATGAGCTAAGAAACCGATAAAGATCGCTGATGAAGCAATTTATATATGTGTAGACTTAGAAAGACTCAATAAAGTTGACTCAGCCTTTGCTTCCTAACAATACAACACCATATAACAGAGATCCTTTTAAATTTAAAAATTAACAGATCTAAATATTCCAATCTTTCCAACTTTTATGCTTGATTCTAAAGTTAGTCCTCCCAAAGCCATATCATTTATTATTTTTTTGATAATAAACCAAAACAATTTAATTATTCGACTCAATAAACAACTATCAATATTAATCAAATATAAAATAATTATTATTTTTTTAACATACAACAATTAAAATCAAAATTATTCTCATACCTTTGAATTAAAATAAACAACCAAAATTCTCAAAATATGAAAAATTTATCTTTATGTTCCAGCAAAATGCAAAAAGCATTATGGGCAACCTTATTCGTTTTTACGCATATCTTTACCTATGCACAACTAGAGAAGACTTATCCCAACAGTGAAACCCACGTGGCAACCGGAGGCTGTGTACTCTGTAATGTAGTAGACTCTGAAAAAAGTATAGGAAGTAATGAAAATGATTATGCCACCTTAAGGATACCAATAGGTATAAATGCCAGAATTATACAGACTTTTAATTTCCAGAATCTGGTTCCCGGTTTTCGAAAGCTAACCATCGGTATAGAAACTCCAAACGTATCAATAAAAGAACAAGCGAAAAGAGATATTTATATCGAAACATTTAACGGAAACACTACAAACAATGACTACAAAAAAATAGACCTCAACATGCTGAAGCCCGGTCCCGATCCCAACAAAGGTACTATTGAATTTACAACCACCAAACCCTTTACCAAAATAGAGCTTTCCATTCACAGCGGTCTTGTTGGGCTGGGAGAAGACCTCCGAATATACTATGTTCACCATCTTCCATCCCGATTCACAACATGTGGTAATCCTCCTCTTGACCCTGCCTATTATTTTCCATTCGATGGGAATAGTAAAATTGACATCATAAGAGGAACTAGCTTAACACCTCCATATGTCAATAATTTATTATTCTCAAATGGAGTTTGTGGAAAAGCATTAGGAGATACCAATACCCCTCTTTACGCTGGCGATATTCCTTTAAATCCTTATGCTACAATCTCCTTCTGGGCAAAAGCCACAACAAATAACTCGGAAATTTTATTTTTAACTAATCTGTTTGGAGAAAGACACTTTAAAATACAAAATGAACCTGAATTCAGACATTATACAATCAAAATTAATCCCGAATCTGCAAGTTTATACCGCGATGGGAAATTTGTACCTGGAAAAGGTATAATAATAAATGGCAATCAGTTAGCCATTATTTTAAGCATGATAAATGCTAGTATAGATGAACTCATTATTTACCATAGGGAACTCAGTGATACTGAGATCTTAGCACTAGCACAGTCTTACAATACCTCACTCAACAAATCGATTGATACTAATACTCTCCAAACTGAAACTATAAACGAAATATTCACCATATCCCCTAACCCTACCACAGGACAGATAGCAATAGAGAGTAACTTCCCTATGGAAGGCTCAGAGATCTTTATCAGTAATACTTCCGGTAAAGAAGTATATCGTTCAAAGTTTACTTCCAAAACTTTTGATCTGCCGACAACATTACCGGGAGGTGTTTATATGCTAACCCTGCAAACAAGGGATAAAAAAGTCTATACCCGTAAGGTTATTTTAACAAGATAAAAACAAAAAATATAATTAAAAACAAAGCAGGCCTAAAAGCCTGTTTTTTTATGCCGATACAATCAAAATGAAGTCGGATATCATTAGCTATTCAGCCAGTTCAGACAGTCCGTAATCTGCGTTTTACTGATAAAAATTTCTGAGCTTACTTCCGGTTCGGGAGAAAGTTTCAGTTCTACTTTTTGGCTTGAATGTTTGATGATCTCTGTAATCGCGTCTTTATTGATGATAAACTTACGGTTCACTTTAAAGAAAACCTGGGGATTGAGTTTCTGGATAATATCCTTAATGGTATCATCAAAAATATAAGTTTGATTATCCTTTGTAGTAAGGAAAAGATATTTTCCGGAAGCAAAGAAATAAGCTGTATTTTGTTCGTCTACAGATCTCAGCTTATTGCCTTCTCTCACCATGAAACGTTTCATCATTTCAGGATCTTCACCCTGACGTAAGGTAGAAATGGATTTCAACAAAGGTTCGGGATCAAAATTATTCCTGATGGAAACAAATTTCTGTAATGCCTGATGGAGATCTTCTTCTTCAAAAGGTTTCAGGACATAATCTATCGTAAAATGTTTGAAAACCCGCATCGCATACTCATCAAATGCAGTAATGAAAATAATGGGTGTAAAAAGCTCTACCTGCTCAAAAATTTCAAGGCTCATCCCGTCGCCAAGATGAATATCCATAAAAATAAGATCGGCGGAGTTATTTTCAAAGAAATCTATTGCCTTTTTTTTGGAACGAAGAACCACTATTTCCGTAACAGGAATGATGTTTTGTTTATCTAAAAGGTCTTTCAGATAATTAACAGCCAGCAGCTCATCTTCTATAATGGCAATTTTCATACTGCAAAAGTACAAAAAAACCGCTAGAACGGTTAAATTCTAGCGGTTTCAGGGGTTGTTAATATGAAGTGTTCTATAAATTAGGATTATTTTTTCTTGCACTTTGCGGATATGCTATTGTATATCTTGGATCATTTTGTTCAAGAATATATTCTTTTCCACCAACTGTATGAACGATCTTCTTCTGATTTGCTCTTCTCAGATCAAACCAACGGTGACCTTCCACTGCAAATTCTCTAAACCTTTCATCCAGAAGAAAATTCATGAAATCTGAGGTATTCATTGGAGCAATTGCGCTTTGAACAGACGTGTATCCTTCCGGAATATATCTGTTTTTTAAAACTTTTAACAGAGTTTCTTTAGCCTCATCAAGTCTGTTCAGTTTCAGTAATGCTTCAGATTTTATAAAATACATTTCTGCTGTTCTGAAGGTTACTCTAAAGTCTGAATCTCCTTTTTTAATCACATTGTAACGATCAGGTGCTTTTTCAAAATAAAGTCCGAATCTCTTATCTGTTGTTTTATTATATGATGAGATAAGCTCTGGAGCAGCATAGGATAAATTATTCTTCACAGAACCATTGAAGGCATTATCCAAAGCCATGATTGATTCTACTGAAGCATAGTGGTGCGGAGCTACATTGGTTGTGTTTAAATTACTTAAACCATCATTGATAGAAAGCACCTGCTGTGAATAATCCAAAGCTTTATTCCAATCTCCCTGATACAATGCAATTCTTGCCTGTAAAGCTTTTAAAGAAATTTTGGAAAACCTGTAATTACTTCCTGTTGGCTGCTGTTGTTCCTGCATCATTCCTTCTGCTTTTGCAATATCAGAATGGATCTGATCATACACTTGCTGTACGGTAGAAGGCTTCAATACCGCCTCCACATCAATTTCTAAACTGATGGGTACTCCTTTGTCTGTAGATGCTGTAGCAGGGTTGTATTGCTTACCATATAAATTAACAAGATCAAAATATGAATAGGCACGCAATGCATATGCTTCACCCAATATTTGTTGTTTCTCAGGAGACTCAGCCATTGTCTTACTCCCTTCATTGATGATCTGATTCAGGTAAAAGATCACGGAATAGAATCTTACCCAAGGATATTCTCCTGTATTGGAATCATAACCGGTATCTTTCCACATGGCAAGTTCACGATTGTAAGCAAAACCACTGGCACTTTCATCCAAACTAAGCTCATCTGTACGTAATGCCAATAAAGATCTGTGTTCCGGATATTTTGAATAGGCAGAGGTAAGCACCTTTCTGTAATCTTCTGCATTTACAGGAACTACTTTACCTTCCGGCTGTATATCTAAAAATCTATCACATCCTATGCTGGTAAAACTAAGAGCTGCTAATGCGATAAATGTTGTTATTTTTCTCATTTTTTTCAAGTTTTAAAAAGAAACATTAAATCCAAGTGTCACTGAACGGGTAATAGGCTGTGCATAAATATTTCCATACGTTTCCGGATCAAAATATCCTTTGTATCCGTTACTGAATACAAAAAGGTTACGGCCCTCAACACTCAATCTCAAACTACTGATTCCCATTGGGCTGGTAAATTGCTTAGGAAGTGTATACCCTAAACGGATACTGCTGATTCTTACATAGCTGATCTCCTTAGCCCAGATATCTAACAAATTGTAAATATTATAGTTGTTATCTGTAAGCCATTTATTGCCCATCCATCCTGGGTTGCTATCCATTTCAGGACTTGTAATCCCCGGAAGTGAAGTTCCTGCCTCGTAGATATCTCTTGTATAATTTCTTCCTCTGTCCAGCTCCATTCCTTTATACGATGGGGTTTTCATCACCGTCTGTTTAAAATTGAATGTTGCAGATACCGTTAAGTCAAAATCATGTATTTTAAAGGTATTAATGATACCTCCGGTAAATTTCGGATCTCTATCTCCTACATAGGTAAACAGATTTCTCATTTCTTCATTGGAAAGCTTTGACTGTGCAAAATAACCAGGAAGGAAATCTGCATAAGGATCATACAATCCAAATAAATCTTCAATTTTCACTTTTTCGTTCCCTTTCCAGAACATTGGGTTTCCATTTTCATCTATTCCTGCAGTCTTTAACGCAAAAACAGCATTTACTGGAAGTCCTTCTCTGGTAGGAAGACGGGCATTATCACGAGGCTGTTCACTTACTACGTTACTTTTGTTATGAGCAAAATTGATCGTAGTTGACCATTTGAAGTTTTCTTTATTGATATTTCTGGTAGAAATTGCCAATTCAAAACCTTTATTGGTAAGACTTCCCCAGTTTGCCATTGTGTATTCGAATCCTGATTCAAGCGGAGTTTCTCTCATACTGATCATATCCGTACCTTTTCTGCTGTAAACATCCGCGGTAAGGTTGATACGGTTCTTGAATAATCCCAAGTCAAGACCAAAGTTCACGTTCGTGGTTTTTTCCCAACGAAGCTTATCATTTGGCGGGCTGATTACATTGATTACATCTTCTCTCATTCCCGGAAGAATATTAGCATAATTGTATTCACCAATGAAGAATGGTGAAGTATTACGGTCAATATTTCCCTGAAGACCATAAGACGCTCTCAGTCTAAGATTGGAAACAGGAGTGATATTCTGCATAAAGTTCTCCTTCGTTACCAGCCATGATCCTGAAACTGCCCATATTGGTAAATACCTGTACTTTTTATTAACCCCAAACAAATTAGTACCATCATATCTTACACTTCCGAAAAATGTATACTTCTGATCGTAGGTATAAGACGCTGTAGCAAACATTGAAGCATAGGCATTTTCTACACGAGGCATTTCACGGTAAGTTTCATATTTCTTTTCCGCAGCATCGTTGGAGCTTGGGAAAACAATTGGTGTTCCGGTTTTTGTAGAAGCATTATAACCAAATGCTCTGGTAAGCGTTGTATTATCATCCGTCTTACGAATTTCGGTACCAGCCATCAAGTCAATTTCATGTACGGAATTGATTTTGGTACTGTATGTTCCCTGTAATTTCCAATTGTATTGGAAGAAATCATTATCCCAGTTTTGTTTTATTCCTCCTACAGGTAAATAATAACGGTATTGTCCGTCCTTATAATAACGCGTTCCTTCTCTGAACTTTCTTGTAAAATAAGTATTTTCAGCAGCATACTTTTCCGTTTTATTGGTATCATATTGAATACCCAACTGAGAAGTAAATTTCAGGCTTTTTGAAACTTTATACTCTAAATCTAAGATCGCTTTCAGAGAGTGATTTTTCAGTGTATAATCTGTATTCTCTCTTTCCTCCAGGAAGTTGAACGGAACATATACATCTTTAAAACCATCTATATCTTTATCATATCTGTAGCTTCCATCAGCATTGTAAGGTGACAGATAAGGATTAGCATTTCTTGAATAATTAACAGGGCTTGCCGCAGCGTCAGCATCTGTCATAAATGATTCTTTCTCACTCGCAGTCCCAAAAACAGAGATCCCAGCCGTTAACTTATCGCTTAATTTATAATTATTCTTTAAAGTCAGGTTATAACGTTTGAATCCTGTACCAATAGTGGTTCCCTGTTCATCAAAATACCCTAAAGAGAAATAGTAATCTGCACTTTCTCCACCTCCGGAAACACTTACTCCATATTGTCTATTGATCGCATTTCTGTACAATAGTTTTCCCCAATCTGTACTGTTGTTTCTTAACGCATTGATTTGGTTACGGGTGAACGGTGTTAAAGCATCAAGACCACCGCTCCTAAAATCATTAAGCTGGTTATTTTGAGTTAAAATCCTCATCACTTCCCCTCTATCTGCACGGTAAGTAAGATCTGAACGCTTGGCAAGCATTAATTCAAGATCTACTTTCTCTGATGCATTCATCAGATTTAGCTTATCGAAATCAGGACGGGCTGTTACGAAAGTATCGGCAGAGAAATTGATTCTCATATTTCCTTTCTTTCCTTTCTTTGTAGTGATGGAAATTACCCCATTGGCTGCTCTTGCTCCATAAATAGCCGTTGCTGCAGCATCTTTCAGAATGGTAATATCTTCAATATCATTCGGATTCAGTCCTGCAATGGAGAAGTTCTGAAGCTGATCGATATTATCCTTGTCACTGAAGTTAGGTACATCATTTCCTTCTAACGGAAGTCCATCAATTACCCATAGCGGATCCTGAGGACCAGACAAAGAAGCTGTTCCACGGATTCTGATTTTTGCAGGTCCACCCGGAGATCCTGTTTCCGGAGTTACCACTACCCCGGCAATCTGTCCGGATAGCATCTGGTCTACACTCGCTACCCCAGCCTGGTTGATGTTATCCATTTTTACCGTAGAAACTGCCGAAGTCTGCTTACGTTTTTCAATCTTCTGATATCCGGTAATGATAACTTCCTGAATTTTATTTTTATCTGAAACTTCAGGAGCCAATCTTACCGTATAATTGGTTTTATCTTCATTAATCAGAATAATACGGGATTCATATCCAGGATAGCTTACCAGAATAGATTTTGTACCTACCGGAATTTCCAGTATAAATTTCCCGTCTTTATCGGCTACCGTACCTACGGATACACTTTCGATAATGCCATCCAGATCGGTTTTTGTAGAAACGGACTGAGTTTCTATTTTTATGGATGCTCCAGCAATTACGCTGGAAGTATTACCATCTTCTATCTTCCCTGTAATGGTCTTTTTTTCCTGAGCCAACGCAACCTGGGCCGCTAAAAGAGGTAAAAGGATTAGAGTTTTTTTCATTGCTGTTTATTTGTTTAAAGCCTCTTCAATACGAATAATTAAATCTGTGTAATGCGCTCTTGAAGCGTCATCACCTCTGTATCTGGTGTTATTCAGTATATTCAGAACTTTTTGCAGCTCTGCTCTCTTGTACGTCGTAACTTCAGATACTCTCTTCATGGATGAATAATTGATGTTTCTTAGGTTTTTACCTTCTTCATGATAGTTACAGATCATTGGCATATTTAATGTCTGATCTGTTTTCAATGTTTTTACGGCTGTTTTTTCGAATAATTTGTTCACCGAAACAATCAATGCATCCACGTAATTTTTCTGCGCCATTTTCTCAAGCATCGTGAGGCTTCCTTTCTTATTAAAAATGGCCGTTCTCACCTGTTCAAACAGGTTTTCAACGGTATAAATTTCCTCTTTGGAACCTGAAACTTCATGCTTCAACTCGTTCTCAAGGAGTCTAAGCAATCGGTCGTCCATAAACAGGGAATAGATGTTGGCATATTGCATTCCTCTTGCCAGGGTATATGGCGTCTGTTCAAACGGTCCCATTGGTGAATTTTTCACCGAATATGTTTTCTCAGTAATCGGGTTAAAGAATAACCACTGCGGAAGATTGATTGAATTTTTAACCAGGTAATCAACCGCTCTTCTCTGGGTTTCAGCAGGCACTGCTTCGTAAGCTTTCTTCTTGTTTCCAAAAACGGTATTGTTCAGGTAAATCCCACCTACATTCGCCATTACATGTCCTGTATACAGATCCCATTGCCCAATAACACCCATGTATAATTTACCTGCATCTGTATAATCTTTACCGTCTTCATACGTCCAGTTTAAAAGATTATTGGATACAACCTTCAGGTTTTTCATTCCGTATTCGCTGGCTTTCATCGCATCATCACCCAAATCTTCCGACTGTGAGCGCGGATCTATTGTTTCAAGGTAGCTCTGTTGCTCCCCATAGAAGTACAAAGGATCATCTTCGTGCTTATCAATCAGATTTTTTAATGCTTTTTTCTCAGCGAATTCATCCTGATACCAACGGTAACCCCATTCAATGGCATATTTATCATAGATTCCGATCTTTGGAGTGATGGCTGTTACCCCATCTTCTGGCTGTGCCACATAGTTGTAACGTGCGTAATCCATGATAGAAGGTGCCGTTCCGCCCATTTTATCTGTGAACTCTTTAGAACGAAGCGATTCTACAGGGAATGCAAATGAAGACCCCATATTATGCTTCAATCCAAAAGTATGTCCTACTTCATGAGACGATACAAAACGAATTGCCTCTCCCATATATTCATCACTGAACTTATTGGCTCTCGCTCTTGGATCTATAGGGCCTATCTGAATTCTCATCCATTCCTGAAGAGAAGTCATTACATTGTGCCACCAGATAATATCTGCTTCAATGATCTCACCACTTCTTGGGTCTACTACGGATGGTCCCATCGCATTAGACTTTGGAGATGCTGCATAGGTAATCACGGAATATCTTACATCATCAATATCGAAATCCTCATCTTTTTCATCCGGCATTTTAGCAATCACTGCATTTTTGAAACCTGCCTGTTCAAAAGCAACCTGCCAGTCATGAACTCCTGCAATGATCTTTTCACGCCATTGTTTTGGGGTTGAAGGATCGATATAATAAACGATCTGCTTTTTAGGCTCTACCAATTCACCTCTCAGATATTTTTCCTTGTCTTCATCTTTAGGTTCCAGGTTCCAGCGGGTGATGAAAAATTTCTCATCCATTTTCTGCTGCTGATCGTTAAAAGACCAATGCTTTTCGCTGAAGAATCCTACTCTTGCGTCTGCAATTCTCGGTTTCATAGGAACTTTAGGGAGCAATACCAGATTGCTGGTTACTCCAAGGGTTACCGGTAAATCTACTCCGCCTTCATTGACTGAAGTGCTCAGCTGAGATTTAACCACAAGGTTTTCCGGGAATGTTTTTACTCCTTCAATAAAGGAAAGACTTGATTTTACTGATCCACCAAGGCCAACATTGGCCAATACATCATTAAAGCTTTTTTGATTTCCGTCAAAAACCTTATTCACTTTGATGGCTACCGAAGTAGAATCATTGTTCTGAGCTTCAATATCAAAAACTTCAATGACAGATCCTGAAAAGTTATCTTTAACAGATTTTGTAATAGCGTCATTTTTAGGAGAAGACACCTTAGCTTCAGAGGTTCTTACCCAAACTTTTTTAGCAACGCTGTCTTTGTAAAAAGAAATGATTTTATTTTCATAGTTCATTCCTTTGTTCAAACCAGCCTCATTTACCTGCAACGGTACCTGAGACAGCTTGTTCACTACCAAAAACTGGCGTCCCATTAAACTGTCCGGGATTTCAAAATAAAGATCTGTTTTTACCTGAATAGTATTGAAAATCCCTTTTTTATAAGTTCCTTTCTTAATCAGTTCATCAATCTTTTTAGCTTTTTTTGATGATGAAACATCAGCTTTTTCGGTTTTGTCCTTGGTCGTTTTTACAGTATCTTTTTTCTGTGCAAGGACAGCCGGCGATGCCATAGCTAATCCAAGATACAGTGCAAGCCTGTAATTCTTCATTAAAATAGTCCGATTCATTCCAAATAGTAAATATCTTAGTTTCAGCTGGCAAAGCTATAGGTATAGTGAATTATATAGGGTGTTTTAGGGAGTGAAAGGTGATTATTCGGGAGTGAATGGATTTTTTCATTTTATTTCATTAATAGCAAAAAACATATAAAGTTTTCACCATCTACAGAAATATGAAGCGGATTTTCTCTAAAATACTCATAAACCTGATTCAAATAATCAATTCCGAATTTTTCTCCCTGCACTTCTTCCGTTTTGGGCTGATACGTATTCTTTACCATGATGCCTTTCCCGTCTACTTCTATTGTAATTTCCAAAGGCTGATCTATGGTAGCAACATTATGTTTAATAGCATTTTCTGTGACAATCTGAAGGGATAAATAAGGAATTCGTTTCTTTAAACCTTCAGGATCTTTTATAATGAGCTGGAAAATAAGTTCTTCATCAAATCTGCTCTTCAAAAGCTCCATATATTTTCGGATAAAATCAATTTCTTTGGAAACAGGTACAATATTTTCCTTTGGCGGGACAATCAGATACCTGTAGATCTTGGAAAGATTCATCGTAAATTTCTGAGCGTTCTCTTTATTAATTCCAATCAGCATATATAAAGAGTTCAGAGAATTGAACAGAAAATGTGGATTGATATTATTCTTGAGCTGTTGTAACTGATTAATTACTTCTGCTTTGTGCATTTTTTCATTCTCAATCAACAGTAGATTTTTTTCAGACTGTATTTTTTCTTTTTCCTTATATGCCATGCTTGTAGATCGCTGAAACAGAATAAAAACAGTAACGATCATAAATAAGGCTGCCAGAAATATATACACCGTATAGGCTTTCACTTTATTGATATTCTCATCGGTAATAAAGTTGACATAATTAACGACTGCATATCCATCAAAATTATCTGTTTTCAAAGGCTTGATAAAGCGTGTAACTTCCATTGCCAGATATTCTGAGTTGGCTAGCCCTTCTGTATATCCTGCTTTTACAGTATTGCATAAAGTATCTTTTGCCTTGATATCCGTGAAATTGAAAACATTTTTCCCAATATACTTTTTTTCAGGATGGGTAATGCAAACTCCTTCCTTAGTAAAAACATAGGCATAGGTATTGGAACTTTTATCTACATTGGTAAAATATTGGTGAAGATCGTCCAGGCTTACCGTAGAGCCATAATACAGAACATTTTTCTCCGGTAGTACAAGAGAATCATAACTTACCCAGAACATACTGTCTCTACGGCTGATTAAAAGATCTTTGAAGTTCCCGGAACCTGTATTTTTTATAGCAATGGATCCTTTTTCATTGTTTCTCTCTTTGAAAACACCAGACAGAGGATTATTACTTTCGTATTTTCCTGTTTTATTATGGTCGTAATAATACCAACTGTAAGTTAACAGGTTTCTTTTTTTATTTAAATCATTTAAAACCAGAGAATAATCTCTATAGTTTTTCAACCCGTCTTTTTGAATTAGCTCACGAAGCAAATACTGATAATCTTCAATATTCCTGAATTCACTTTCTACAGATTCATATTTTCTGAAGAAAGTTTTTTTCGCAAAATCTTCATTATTCTTACGATTATCTTCTGCAATTAAATGACTTAAAACAGCAAAAGCCACTACTGCAATCAGGCAGGTGGATAGTGCGGCAACGTAAATAGATTTTTGGGATAAGGCGTGTTTAAAATTAATACTCAATTTCTTCTGCATTCTATTTTCTTATACAGAAAACCTTAACAATGCTGTAGTAGAGCCTATATTTTAAAGATCGCTTCTGTATATAAATTATTCGTTTGCAAAGATATAACAAAGATCTGAGGACCATTGAGTGAATTATATATATATCATTAAAACACTTGTGAAATTAAAAAGGACTCCATTTTTTGAATAAAGAAGTCTTAAAAAAATTCAACTCTTAAAATTAGTTAATATAGTGATTCAACAATAGATTCATCATTTTATATTTCGAAAATTAAGTATCTTCGCCCATAAATCTTATTTGAAAATGAAGAAGATCATCTCCGGGATATCTATATTTTGCTCAATTGTCATCTCAGCCCAAGAAGCCATCCAATTTCAGGAATTACCATTCAAAGATATTGTCGCAAAAGCCAAAAAGGAAAAAAAATTGGTTTTTATTGATGCCTATGCTTCCTGGTGTGGCCCTTGTAAAATGATGGAAAAAAATGTTTTTACCCAAAAATCTGTCGGAGATTATTTCAATGCTAACTTCATCAATGCAAGGTTTGACATGGAAAAAGGAGAAGGAAGAGAAATTGCGGCTAAATTTGGAGTGCGATCTTATCCTACTTATCTTTTCTTAAATGGTGAAGGTGAACTTGTCTCCCGAAATACCGGATATATGGAAGAGAGTATGTTTGTCACAATGGCACAGGATGTAAACTCTCCCGGGAATGCAAAAGGTTCTTTGAAGGAACGATTTGCCAATGGTGAAAAAAATCCTGAGTTCCTGATCAATATTATGAAGCTGAACTCTTCTACCGATTTTGATTTTGCCAAAAAAGCATCTGAAAGATATTTTGAAAATAAGAAGAAAAACGAAGAGCTCTCAAAAGAAGAAATTGGTTTTCTTTTATATTTCTTAAAATCAACAGAAGATCGTAACTATACTGCCTTTACCTCTCGAAAATCAGAGATTATAAAGTTCCTACCTGAGGAAACCTATAATGAATTTGATGCTCAGCTCAAATTATCCAAAATCGTAGAACAATCTATTGATGATAAAAACAAGAGAATAAATGAAGAATACTTCATGAAAATCGCTGAACCGTTGGTAGGAAAACAAGCTGCGACCACAAAGCTTAATCAAACAAAGCTTGCTTATTATGAACAAAATGCCAATTTCCCGGAATATGAGAAAGCAGCATTAGATTATTACAAAAATGCAGATACATTTGAACCCAATGAACTTTTAAGAGCAGCATGGGTATTTAGTGATCATATCAAAACACCAGCCTCTTTAAAGAAAGCTACAGAATGGGCAGAAAAATCAGTTATGAGAGGAGAAACATCTGAAAACACTTATATCCTTGCCAAACTTTATTTTTTAACAGGAAACAAAGAAATGGCAAAAAATTACGCTGAAATATCACAAAATATCGCCATCCAATCGAACCAAGATTCTAAGCTGGCTAAAGAATTATTAAATCAAATCAAATAACACTTCGATGAAATACGAATTATTAGCAGGAAGTATTCTAACTCTTTTAACAATAGGAACTTTAACTGCCCAGGAGCAGGAAACAAAACAAGAAAATGAAAAGAGTTTATACATAAAGGGAAATGCTGTATTTGCTCCAATAGGGATATTAAATGTGGGCGTAGAAAAACAAATTAGCCCTAAATATACTCTCCAGGGAGACGTATTTATCTCACCGTGGAAATCTTTTGCGGGGCATGAATTACAGATTTATTCTGTTTCTTTTGAAGGGAGATATTATTTTAACGAAGCTTTTAAACACTGGTACATTGGAGCAAACATTGGTTTATCGGCTTACAATCTTCAAAAATGGAATTATTGGAATAATAACGCTGAAATAACTGAAACCGGAGAAATTATCATCAATTCCAATCGTTATCAAAAAGGATATTCTGTAGCATTGGGAATTACCGGTGGGTATCAATTTCAATTGTCAGACCGATGGAATCTTGATCTTTATGCTACTATCGGAACATCGCAAGGCTTTTATAAAGGTTATGATCGTTCAACCGGAAAGCGTTATGATGGAGCAGAAAAACTTAACAAAAGTGGAGAAATTATCCCTTATAGAGGTGGTGTCATGATTTCTTATAAATTAAAATAATACAATGAAACCATTCGGAAAAAATCATATTATTATTTCTGTAATCACATTTGTGATTCTTTTTTTAATGAACTATATAGGCAATGACTTACCCGACAAATTGCAAAGAGCTTTATTAACAGCTTTTGCAGGAGTTGTTGGATTAACCGTTGGCTTGTTCATACTCAACAAAGGGAAAAATGATAAAACCCCACCACAAGATTTTGATTAATTAATCCTCATAAACAACATACTTGGATCTAATTTTTTCAAAATTTTCCAAATCTCTCTTCCAGGAAGATTTAATTTCCGGAATCGATTTACCGGCAACAATTTGTTTTCTGAGTTCATCGGTTCCGGCTAATGTATCAAACCACAGATTTTTCAAAAAGAAATCCAACTGCGGATTTTTATAATTCTTATAAGCTTTGATCACCCATTCAAGATTCAACTCACGCAAATCTTTGGGGTAATTGGAAAGGTTTTCCCCGTAACATAATTTCCCATTCAGGAAAGGATCTTTTGCACCAAAATTTGGTTTTGGCGTAAATTCATAAGGTAAACCTTCCGTCCACGGAGAACCATAAATCTGGAAAGGAAGATCAGTACCTCTTCCTACAGACACCTGAGTACCTTCAAAAAAACATAAACTAGGATACAAATTAATAGCTTTATCATTAGGTAAATTCGGTGAAGGTCTGTCTAATATAGCATAACGTTGTTTTTTATGATAGTTTTTCATCGGAACAAGAGTATATTTTACCTGTACTCCATCCTTTAACCATTTTTCTCCATTTACCATTTTTCCATATTCCCCTATTGTAAGCCCATACACCACAGGAACTTCATGCATACCAACAAAGCTTGACCATTTTTTCTTCAAAACAGGACCGTCAGTATAACCATCATGTGGATTGGGACGATCCATAACCATTACTTCAACATTGTTCTCGGCTCCTGCCTCCATTAAATAGGTTAAAGTAGAAATATATGTATAAAATCGCACGCCTACATCCTGAATATCAAAAACAACAATATCAATACCTTTCAGCTGCTCTGGTTTTGGCTTTTTATTGTTTCCATATAAAGAAATAATAGGAATTCCTGTTTTAACATCTACTCCGTTCTTCACTTTCGCACCAGCATCAGCATCTCCTCTAAAGCCATGTTCAGGGGCAAAAATTGCTTTTACTTTTATATTATTCTTCACTAAAAAATCCACCAAATGGGTTCTGTTACTCATCAATCCTGTTTGATTGGTAACAACTCCAATGGTTTTATTTTTTAAGAGTGGTAAATACACTTCGGGTTGATCTGCACCGGTTTTAAAATCCGATTGATCTTGAGTTTGAGAATAATATTGATTGAATACTCCTAAAAAAATTAGGCAAATAAGAAGTAAATTTTTAATTTTGAAATCTAAATTCATAAGCTTGAAATTTCCTTTATATTTCTCTAGAAAAATAGCATTTTCCAAAGATAACAAAAATAACCTTTCAAGGGTTATCATCTTCATTGGCAGGCTTTCTGTTGCATTAGGGATTATTGTTTCCCTTATTACCGTAGCCACAGGTTTCGGATCCAAAAAAGCTATTAAGGAAAGATTGGCTGATTTCAGCGGGCACATCACCGTAAGATCAACCCGCTCCAATTCCTCTTATAATACTTCGGTACTGGATAACCAGGGGCTGAATATTGCAAAAATAAAAGAGCTATCTGATGTAGAGAATGTTCAAAAATATGTGACTGTTACAGGAATTATGCGTAATGAACATAATTTCGCCGGAATTATATTTAAAGGAATCGGAAAAGATTTTGATAGTTTAAGATTTAAAAAATTTCTTATTGCCGGCACCACACCAAAAGTTACGGAAGTAGGTTTTAACAATAATGTTACGATTTCACAAAAGATTGCCAATGACCTTCATCTTAAACTCAATGATAGTATTGTTACCGTATTTTTAAAAGCCGACCAAAAACCGCTTTATCGTAAATTTCGAATTATCGGAATCTATAAAACAGATATTAAACTGATTGATGATCAATTTGTCATCGGCGGAATTAATCATGCAAGAAAAATTCAGGATATGAAGGCGGACGAAATAGGCGGACTTGATATTTTCCTGAAAAACGTAAATGATATTGACAAAGACTTCCCTGAAATTGAAAAATTGATTGGCTATAAAAATTACGCTGAAAAAGCCACTGAAAAGTTCCCTCAGATTACGGATTGGATCAGTATCTTCGACACCAATATTGCATTAATCATCATCATTATGCTGATTGTGGTAGTCATCAATATTATCATGGTTCTTTTAATCCTTATTATTGAAAGAACAAATTCCATTGGATTACTAAAGACGTTAGGTGCCAGCAATTCACAGATAAGAGCAACTTTTATCAATTATACTCTTATTATCATGATTCCTGGACTTTTATACGGTAATGCTATTGGATTAGGGCTTATTTTAATTCAAAAATTCTTCGGAGTGATAAAGCTCAATCCGGAAAATTACTATGTAAGTACAGTTCCTGTAGATCTTAACCCTATTGCAATTATTTCTATTTCATTAGGAATTTTACTTATTTCAGCCCTTGCTTTAATTATTCCAAGCTACCTGATCAGTAAGATTTCTCCGGTTAAGGCAATTAAGTACAATTAATCATATTGATGATATTGAAAAGGAAAGTTCTTTTCAAGCTCTTTTAGTTTTATCCCGGGCATAGATAATTTTAAAAGCCTTATCTTTGCAGCGCTTATAAAACATTTATGAAATACGCAAAAAATATTCTTGAAACTATAGGGAATACACCTCTGGTAAAACTTAACAATGTATTAGGAGAAGACTTCCCGGCACTGGTTTTAGCAAAAGTAGAAACATTCAACCCCGGAAATTCCGTAAAGGACAGAATGGCTCTTAAAATGATAGAAGATGCTGAAAAAGACGGCAGATTAAAACCTGGAGGAACCATCATTGAGGGAACGTCCGGAAATACAGGGATGGGATTAGCACTTGCTGCTATCATCAAAGGCTACAAATGTATTTTTGTAACCAATTCTAAACAATCAAAAGAAAAATGTGATATCCTTCGTGCAGTAGGTGCAGAAGTAATAGTGTGTCCTACAGATGTAAAACCGACTGATCCTCGTTCTTATTATTCAGTTTCTAAAAGACTGGCTAAAGAAACAGAAAACGGATGGTATGTAAACCAGTATGATAATTTATCCAACAGAGCTGCTCACTATGAATCTACAGCTCCTGAAATCTGGGAACAAACAGAAGGAAAACTAACGCACTTTGTAGTAGGTGCCGGAACAGGAGGTACGATTACAGGATGTGGAACATTTTTCAAAGAAAAAAATTCTGATATCAAGGTAATCGGTGTTGATACATATGGTTCTATCCTGAAAGAATTCCACGAAACAGGAGAATTACATTATGACCATGCCTATACTTACATTACTGAAGGAATCGGAGAAGATATTATTCCGGAAAACTACGATATGTCCGTTATTGATCACTTTGAAAAAGTAACAGATAAAGATGGTGCTATCTATGCAAGAAAACTGGCTAAAGAAGAGGGTATCTTCTGTGGTTATTCTGCAGGAAGTGCAATCGCTTCATTAGTTCAGATGAAGGACCAATTTACTAAAGATGATGTCATCGTTGTTTTACTTCATGATCACGGCTCAAGATATGTTGGAAAAATCTACAATGATGAGTGGATGAAAGAAATGGGTTGGCTGGAAGAAAATAAATAAGCGAAAAAAGTAAATTCGCTAATGCATAATAAAAACGGAGCAAAGTTTTGCTCCGTTTTTATTTTTATTGTTTATTGACATTATCTTTAAGCACGGTTTTGAGTAGACTATACTCTCTTTCGCTCATAGATTTCCTTGGAAACATATAATTGTACTTTCCTTCCAAAGAAATAAATTCATTATTACTGTCAAAATAGTCAAAGTCTTTCCATTCACTGGTTTCTTTTTCTCCATCAATATTGACTGTAAAAAATTGATCATCCAATCTAATTTCGTAGATTGTACAGTTTTCAAGAGAGGTAAGATAGTGATTCACCTGTTTCTTCCATCTTGAAACCTTATTGACACTTACCGATAAAAAAACGGCACAAAGTAAAAATATAAAACTCAGGAAATATAAAATTCCGGCACTTTCTTTACTCAAACTTTCTTTGAAAAGAAATACAATCAGTAGAATAACTGCTGCTGCAATTGTTGTTATTGTTTTACTTTTAGTTGTAGGTGAAAAAAGCAGATTGCCTTGGTTACCACTAAAATAAATATCTTCAAAATTCTTTCTGTCAGGTTTTAATGTAATCACCTTTTCCTCACTCATAGTACATGGTTACTTTAAAAGCTACAAAACTAAACTAAATATCTTCATATTGATCATTTATCGCAGAAAGTTTATTCATTAATTCTCTATTTCTTTTTTTCAGAGCGTCTAATTTTTTCAGCATATTATGAATAACTTCCAAACCCGGAAGATTAATTTCAAGATCATAATGCCAATTGGCAAATTTTTCTAAGTCGGGCAAGTCTTCGTACATCAGGTAGTAAATATTATTCTCTATTTGTACATTCAACAGCCCATAATCTACAAGCTCATCAAAAAAAGTAATTTCGATATTGTATATTTTTACAAGTTCTTCTCGTGATATTCTTTCACTCATAGCTTAGGAATTTTTTAGTTGTTCAAAAAGTTCTTTCTGCTTTTCTGTAAGATTGGTTGGCAGCTTCACTTCATAAGTTACAAAAAGATCTCCGTGCTCTCCTTCTTTTTTATATACAGGAAACCCTTTTCCTTTCAGTCTTACCGTAATTCCGTTTTGTGTTTCCGGTTTTACTTTAAGGTTTACACTTCCATCTAAAGTATTCACTTTTACATCTCCTCCTAAAACAGCAGTATACAGATCAATAGCGACTTTAGTTTTCAGGTCATCTCCTATTCTTTCGAAGTTAGGATCAACAGGAATATTAAACGTAATGTAAAGGTCTCCATTTGGGCCTCCGTTGACGCCTGGATTTCCATGACCTTTCAATTTAATCTGTTGTCCATCATATACTCCTGCAGGAATGGTTATCCTTACCTTCTTACCATTGATCTCAAAAGTTTGCGGATGGGTTTTAGCAGCATCTCTCAAGTTTAAATTGAGTTCGGCTTGTACATCTTGTCCTTTAAATTTCCCGGAAGCACTTCCTCTGGAACTTCTACCAAAACCACCTGACCCGCCAAACATATTTTGGAAAAAATCTGAAAAACCTTCACCTTCCCCAAAATCTGCACCGGAGAACCCACCCCCGTAATTCTGCTGTTGATATTGCCTTTGCTGTTGTTGAGCTTTTTCGTACTCTTCACCATGTTTCCAGTTTTCGCCGTATTTATCATATTTAGCACGATTTTCGGGATTACTGAGAACTTCATTGGCTTCGTTGAGCTCTTTGAATTTCTTCTCTGCTTCTTTATCGTCAGGATTAAGGTCAGGATGTAGCTTTCTTGCCAATTTTCGATAGGCTTTTTTAATGTCATCCTGGGTTGCGCTTTTATCTACGCCTAAAATTTTATAGTAATCTATATAAGCCATAGAAACGATGTTTACTCAAATTTATGAATTTTAGGTCTGAAAATTGTATAACAGAATGTTAAAAATAAACTTATCTTTGATAAAAAGCGCTCTATGAAAGAGATATTGAAAAACTACTCTGGGATTATATTTTTATTATTAGGAATCACTATTGGAAGCATCATCGGCATTGTTGCTCCTAATTTTGTAGAATATATTAAGCCTTTGGGGGATATTTTCCTTAATCTTCTTTTTGTAAGTGTAGTTCCTTTGGTGTTTTTTGCAGTTTCAAATTCTATAGCTTCTTTGGAGCAGCAATCAAAATTTGGAAGGATTATACTTGTAATGGCTCTTACTTTTTTATTCTTCATCCTCACTGCAGCTATTTTCACAATAGTTATGGTCTACTTTTTTCCTGTTTCGGGAGTTTCCGGAAGCTCGGAGATCATTACTGAAGCGGCTAATAATGACACTTGGGGAAATAGAATTGTCAGTTTCTTTACTGTAGGCGAATTTACAGAACTCTTCTCGAGAAGGAATATGCTAGCCCTTCTGGTTTTTGCTTTTTTGACGGGATTTGCAGCAAGGAAAACCGGGGATGCAGGGCAGCCTTTCAGAATTTTTATTGCATCAGGATATGAAGTCATGAAAGAACTTCTCTTATTGGTTATGAAACTTGCTCCAATTGGTTTAGGGGCTTATTTCGCTTATCAGGTAGCTACTTTAGGACCTCAGCTTTTTGGATTTTATGGGAAACCTTTAGGGCTCTATTATATTGCGGGAGTTATTTACTTTCTTGTATTTTTTTCTCTTTATGCTTTTATGGCTGCCGGACAAAAGGGGGTTAAAAATTTCTGGACTAATGCCATTTATCCCTCCCTTACAGCCATAAGTACCTGTAGTAGCTTTGCTACCATGCCTGCCAATTTACAGGCAGCCTCTAAAATTGGAATCCCTAACTCAATTGCTAATCTTGTGATTCCTATTGGAACGACTCTGCATAAAAACGGTTCCTCAATGTCTTCCATTATCAAAATTTATGTTGCTTTTTTGATTATCGGAAAAGATTTCTTTGACCCTGCCAATCTGCTGCTTGCTTTAGGAATTACAGTATTTGTAAGCATCGTGGCAGGTGGTATTCCAAATGGTGGATATATTGGCGAAATGTTGATGATTTCAGTATATAAATTACCTCAGGAAGCCATTCCTGCTGTAATGATTATCGGAACATTGGTAGATCCTTTGGCAACTGTTTTAAATTCAGTAGGAGATATTGTAGCGGCGATGTTTGTCAATCGGTTTGTGAAAGTCACCTCCTGATGTAGCTCCAATCATCAATCTTCTTACGATTGAGAATAAAGATGTTATTCACTCCGTTTTACAGGCTCCAGGTTTTCATATTCTTCAGGAGTAAAAAGTTTGTAATGTACTTTAAAGGTTTTACCTAAAGGTGTTTCCAATGAAAAACCTCCGGGACCGAATCCATCCGTCACATCTAATGTAAAATGGGAATATTTCCAATATTCGAAGAGATCTCGGTCTATCCAAAATTCATATCCGTCAATGGTTCCGATCATAGCATCATTCATCCGGGGGAAAAAGCCTCCTTTTTCAAAACATTGCGGCTGAGTACCTTCACAACATCCTCCTGCCTGGTAAAACATGAGCTCCCCGTATTTATTTTCCAGTTCCCGAATCACTTCAAGAGCCTTTTCTGTTACGGAAAGTCTTTTTGTTTTCGTTTCCATTTCATTTATTTTGATTATTGATAAAGCAAGAATTATTCTTCGTATTTGATATGTACCATACGATGCTAGCTTTTTATTAAAAAATCCGGACTACAATTTTTGCGTGAGGGATAAAAAGGGCGGCGAGGAACGAGCCGGTACGATAGTACCGCAACGAAGTGAAGCCCTGGATAGCCCGACCGTTTTGCTCTGGATTTTCCAGAGCAAAGCGGGCACGCCTTTAGTATTAAAAAAAGCCTAACTTATTTTTATTATAGGAAATCAACATATTTTTCGTCTGACGGTAGTGATCAAGCATCATTTTATGATTTTCTCTCCCAATTCCTGATTGTTTGTAACCTCCAAAAGGGGCTCCTGCCGGATATGAATGATACTGATTCACCCAAACTCTTCCTGCCTGAATCTGACGTGGAATATTATACAACTGGTGTGCATCTCTTGTCCAGACTCCTGCTCCAAGTCCATAAATAGTATCATTGGCTATTTTTATGGCTTCTTCCTCATCTTTGAAAGTCGTAAAAGCGAGAACGGGACCAAATATTTCTTCCTGGAAAATTCTCATTTTATTGTTACCTTTAAAAATGGTAGGTTGGATATAGAACCCTTCTTCAAGATCCTCACCAAGGTTATTAATATCACCTCCTACCAACACTTCCGCTCCTTCATCTTTTCCCAATTGGATATAAGAAAGTATTTTATCTTTCTGGATCTGAGAAGCCTGTGCGCCCATCATCACTGTTTTATCCAATGGATTTCCTACTTTGATCGCTTTCACTCTTTCAATTACTTTTTCAATAAAAGCATCTGCAATTCTTTCCTGAACCAACAGCCTTGAAGGACATGTACAAATTTCCCCTTGATTCAGGGCAAAAAGAACAGCACCTTCAATCGCTTTATCCAAAAATTCATCATCTGCATCCATTACAGAGTTGAAAAATACATTGGGTGATTTCCCTCCTAATTCTAACGTCACAGGGATAATATTTTCTGTTGCATACTGCATTACCAGGCGTCCCGTAGCTGTGGAACCTGTGAATGCTGCCTTTGCCACTTTGGGATTAGTTACTAAAGCTCTTCCTAATTCTGCTCCAAAACCGTTTACAATATTAATCACTCCAGCCGGTAATAAATCTCCAATCAATTCCATTAAAACCATAATGGAAACCGGTGTACTTTCTGCAGGTTTTAAAACAACACAATTACCTGCCGCCAGTGCCGGAGCCAACTTCCATACTGCCATTAGTATAGGAAAATTCCAAGGAATGATTTGTGCAATTACTCCCAGCGGCTCATGTACGATAAGTGATACGGTATCTTTATCCAATTCGTTATGCGATCCCTCTTCTGCTCGAATCACTGAGGCAAAATACCTGAAATGGTCAATCGCCAGTGGTAAATCAGCTGCTAACGTTTCTCTCACTGCTTTACCGTTATCAATGGTTTCTACTATGGCCAGATATTCCAAATTTTTCTCAATCCTATCTGCTATTTTATTCAGAATAATGCTTCTTTCTGTAGATGAAGTATTTTTCCAAGTTTGAAATGCCTTATCAGCAGCATTCACTGCGAGGTCCAGATCTTCTTTTGATGAATGGGCTACCTGAGTAAAGTTTTTACCGTCAACCGGAGAAACAACATCAAAATATTGTCCATTAACCGGTGGGGTAAATTTTCCATCAATATAATTATCATATCTGTGTTTGAATTCCGGACGCTGTAAAAGTGTCGTTGATCTAGGTTCTGTAATTGTACTCATATTCGTTTTTATTTTCTGTTATGCCAAATTACATGTCCCTACGAAAAACCTATAGCACAATCGTACAAAAAAAGTGTAAAATAATATAGGTTTTCAATTTTATCATTTTATTAACAGCAACATACTTTCAAATTTTCTATATTTGATTAAATACTTGATTAAAAATATTTAGAAATGAGTAACAATAGCAAGATTTTATTAAACACTCCTGAATTACGCAAGGAAAGTCAGTTATTAAGTCTTGTTGAAAACCAGACAAAGTTCAATCTAAACAATTGTGAATTCAGTATCTATGAAACTCATAAAACAGCTTTTGGAGTAAAACTTCATTTCGAAAATCTTGCATTTACAGCAATGTTAAGAGGGAAAAAACATATGAAATTGGAAAATAGAACCAATTACTTTGACTATCTTCCGGGAGAAAGTATTTTAGTTGCTCCCGGTGAAACAATGGTTATTGATTTCCCTGAGGCTGATGAAACTCCGACACAATGTATCTCATTAAGTCTAAATCCGGTTTTTATAGAGGACTCTTTAAATTATTTAAATTACCATCTTCCTAAAATAGATGAAACCTCACAATGGAATATTCAGTTGAGTGAATATTTTCTATTTAATAGCCAGGCATTGGTCTCTGCCACTAATAATATCATGCGAATTGCCATGGATGATAATTCTCAAAAAGATATTATGGCAGATTTTGCATTGAAAGAGCTTTTGATAAGGTTAATGCAAACCCAGGCAAGAAGCATGGTTGAAAAAAATATGGTAAAAAATAGATCAAGAATGGGATTTGTTGTAGACTATATCAAAAGAAATCTTCATCAAAAATTGTCTATTGAAAGTATTGCAAAGCTTGCTTATGTAAGTAAGTCCAATTTTTTTAAAATGTTTAAAGACGAATTGGGCACCTCTCCTAATGATTTTATTTTGCAGGAACGAATTAACAAAGCCAAAGAATTATTGGCAGGACAAAATACCATTAAAGAAACCGCTTTTCAGACTGGTTTTTCGGATACTAATTACTTTACCAGAGTATTTAAGCAAATAGAAGGAATAACGCCTAAAAGTTACCAAAACAGAATTATTTTCCGTGAATAGTATATGATTGGATATTACAATAGAAAGAGCCCCGTTGTAGACGGGGCTCTTATATATATATTAAAAAATTAATTCTTAATATTTGTCATTCTGTTCAACATTTGGGTTAGCAGAAATTTCTCTGATTGGAATAGGTAATGTATATCTGTAATCACCATTTGGAAGATTGTTAACCGGGATAATATCATCCGTGGGGTTTCTGTCCATGCTTACATTAGCCAATGCACCAAGTCTCTTCAGGTCAAGAAAACGGTGTCCCTCAAGTGCTAATTCAATTCTACGTTCTTTTAAAATATCAGCATAAGCAAATTGTGCATCTGTATAAGTAGGAGTAGTAGCAGATCCTTCATAATTTCTTGCTTCTCTTACTTTCTGAATCAGATCATGAGCAGCTGAAAGATTTCCTGCAGCTACTTCTGCTTCTGCCAAGATGAAATACATTTCTGACAATCTGAAAACTTTTACATCGTTTCTGGTTGCCGTACTTGTTTTACCAGGGTATTTATCAATAACCAATGCATCATTTCTAGTTGCCCCTGCTGTTGCACTGGCATAATTAGCATTAACCTTGGAAGTAGGATCAACGTAAGCATACTTTCTGACATCTCCAGGAATATTCTGGAACAGGTTATATAGGTTTCTTCCCCAGAACCACATTGGAGTACCTGTAATATTAGACTGGTTTGTATTCCATCTTGAACCAATGGTACCTCCGGCTCCTAATGGAAGTCTGTTTAGAGAGAAGATAATTTCACCTCTTGATGAGTCATTCCAAAGATTCCTATATGGATTGAAAGAAGTTGCTACATTGTAAAATTCTTTAGACCAAGCACTTGCAGGATCATTCGCTGCAATAACAGGAGCCGATGTTGTTACAATAGGATTAGCCACAGTAAGCTTTAAATTGGTTCCAGTAATTACTTCATTTGCATATTGTTTTGCCAAAGGCATATTTCCTCTATACAAGTTAAAACGAGCAGTTACAGCGTTCACAAATCCTTTATCAGCAAAATATCTTGCTCCTTGGTCAGCAGTAGAATAAGCTAATATTCCTCTTGCGTAATCTAAATCAGCATTAATGAAATCATACACCTCTTGGTTTTTAGCTCTTGGTAATTGTGCATCCGTAGCAGGAACATCCTTCAGAAGAATTACTCCTAACGCATTAGGATTCTTCATATCTTTAGAAAAATAAGCTTCTAACTGTACATAACAATATGCTCTGATTGCTCTTGCTTGTGCAAGGATCGCATCGTATTGTTTCTGTTCGTCTGAATTGGCAGGTGTAATTTTCTTTGCCCCTTCAAGAAGTCTGTTAACTCTGTTTATTACTTTATAGTTATTCAACCAAATTCCATCACTTGAAGAAGTACTTACTGTTCCTCCTGTTACAACAGCACTGGATGGATCAAGGAAATATCTGTGTAGTGAATATTCCTGTCCTCCACTTCCAGATCCCGGCTTTACTTCATCTGTAAATACAGCAGTGAAATAAATTTCATCAATCGGATCTAACTGAGCATATACAGATCCATTTAAAACTTCGCTTAGATTAGCAACACTAGTATACAGGTCTTGCTCCTGTAATTCTCCTGGCTGCTTAATATCAAGAGCATCCTGACAGCCGGTTAATGTAAATGCAGCAGATGATAAGGTTGCTACAACTAATATTGTATTTATAATTCTTTTCATAACTTTTCTCTATTAAAAATCAACATTTAAACCTACAGATACGGTTTTTGGGTTAGGGTAAACATTTAGTGAATACGAGGTAATTGGCTCTGGATCGAATCCTTTCCAATCTGTCCAAGTGTAAAGGTTTTCTGCCTGAACAAATACTTTAATACCTCTTACCGGCAGCTTGCCCAATTGATCTTTGCTAAAGTTATATCCTAAAGTAATATTTTTCAGTCTTATGAAATCTGATCTGTGTAAGAACCTGTCTGAAGAGCCTAAGCTTAAGTTATTGGCTTTTAATGCTGGTACATCCGTATCTCTGTTATCGGGAGTCCAAGCATTCAATAAGTCAGCAGAAAGATTTCTATTAGCGGCTGCACTTGGGTCCATAATCCATGATTGTAAGTTATCATAGATCCATCCTCCTTGTTGGAAAGAGAATAATGTATCCAGGAACCATCCTTTGTGTTGGAAGTTGAATCCGAAACCACCTGTAAACTTAGCGTATCTTGATTTTCCGGTTAGTACTCTGTCTGCAGATGTCGGAGCTTCAGTGACATTTCCATTTTTGTCAAGGAATTGTAAATTTCCATTATCACGATTTACTCCCACATATGTATATAGCTGATATTGACCAGCAGGTCCACCAATAGCATTTACCACATCTCCTGCAAGATTTTCGCTGTTCATAGAAACGATCTTGTTAGAGTTGTATGCAGCGTTGGCGAAAATGGATAATTTTGTATTTTGGTTTCTGATCACATTATATTTGATCAATCCTTCAATACCTTTGTTATCAAGAATTCCGTCATTTCCTCTGATTGAATAGTATCCTGTAACTGCCGATCTTTGAAGATCGTTGAACATTCTTGATGTTCTTTTTTGATAGTAATCAACACTACCTTCGATCAATCCTTTAAAATTAAAATCCAACCCGATGTTACTTTGTTTCACCTGTTCCCACTCTAGGTAAGGGTTTGATAAGTTAACAAAATTGTATCCTAACATATTCTGATATCCTGAAAAACCGCTATATAGATCAAGGAAGTTATTCGGAAGTAAAGCTAATGGGTTAGCATTATCTGTTACTATTCCTAAATTCTGGTTACCAGTAGTACCAATGGAAGCTCTTAATTTAAGCAGTCTGAATCCAGAATTAGCCATGAAGTCTTCTTTATCGATATTCCATCTTCCTGCTACTGACCAGAAAGTCTCCCATCTGTTGGTAGGAAGGAAACGGTAAGATCCATCTCTTCTTACCACCCCACTTACTCCGTACTTATCTTTGTAATCGTAGTCTACTGTAGCAAAATAAGCTAATGTACCTGCAGTTACTTTTGAAGCACTGTTAGAAGGTCTGTAAATGTTTGGGGTATCCGGGTTAAAAGGAATATAACCTGTTCCTGCACCAAACTCCCACTGCAATGGATTCAGACCATTTTGTCTTTGGAAAGTTGAACTGACATGAGCCTTGATGTAATCCATGTATGCTGCAGCAGTAATTGTATGATCTCCAAAAGATTTATTGAATGTAATATTCGTAATACTGTTGAATGTTAAATCTCTTGTAGTCGTAAAATCTTCATTACCTCCATATCTGGAACCGTCTGAATTAGCAACACTTATAGAAAGATATCCTAGTGGAGATCTTGCGAAAATTCTCTCATATTGCTTGTACTCGATACCTGTTCTGTTTCCAACGCTTAAATAATCTGTAATTTTATAGTTTACATTAGCATTAGCAGAAATACTTAATTCTGTAAATCTGTTTCTGATTCCTCCGTTGATGTTGTCTTGAAGAACCCATTGTCTGTTATTTGTTGCATCGGTCTTAATGGCATTAAATAGCTCCTGTCCGTTAGCATATGGAGAAGGTCCGATATAAGGTCTTGAAAGGATTCCTCCAAATAAAGGATTCTGAAGTGTATTGTTGGCAATACCTGAATTCGTTTCATCATCCAATTGGTTTCTCTTAGAGTATCCTAACCCCACGATAGCCCCAAAAGATAGTTTTCCATCTTTAGACTTACCATTAAGGTTGTTTCTCATTGTAAATCTTTTGAAATCTGTAGATCTTACAGTACCTTCACTATCAAGATATCCTAATGAGAAAAAGTTATTGATGTTTTCGCCACCTCCAGTAATGGAAAGATTATGTTGTTGAGAAATTCCTACACGGGTAAACTGTTTGTTCCAGTCCGTATTAACTCCCCAGTTATTAATCTGATCGTTAGATAGAGTAGCTCCTAAACCTGTCTGTAAATTCTTCTGAAGTAATAACAATTGTTGGCCATTTGCCATATTGTAATCAGCATTAGGCAATTTACTAAATGAAGAAAGAGCATCATAAGAAACTTTTAATCCAGAATTAAATTTCCCTCCTTTTGTTGTAATTACCACAACTCCATTTGCTGCTCTGTTTCCATAGATTGCTGTTGCCTGAGCATCTTTCAAGATACTGAAAGTTTCAATATCATAAGAGTTTAAATTTCTAAACTGAGATCCAGAAGTAATCACCCCATCTACAACATACAAAGGATCTGTAGATCCATTAAGGGAACTGGCACCTCTAATTAGTATATTGAATTTACCAGAACCTGGAGAACCTGACGCAGAGTTCACTACAATCCCTGGGGCTGTCCCTTGAATTGAGTTTAATACTGAGATATTAGGTCTATTTTCTAAAGTTTCAGCACCTACTGTTACAGAAGATGTTGTAGTTTTAGCTTTTGTAGCTGTTTTACTATATCCTAAAACAACGACTTCCTCAATCTTAGTTTCTTTGTCTTTTTTAGAATCTTTCTCCTGAGCGAATACAGCCTGTCCTGTAAAAAACAAAACTCCGGCTGTCAAAACACGTAACTTCACATTCATATTAACACATTTTAATATATTCAAGTGACAAATATGTTAATAAATATCTACAACATCAATTTATTAAAAGCCGAAAACCCACATCCAGAGCAGGCATATTCATAAGGATCTCAAAAAAAAGATAAAGAAAATTTTTTATTACTTTTAAAAAATTAACAAAAACAAAAGCAATTTTAAAATTAACAGAATTTTAATAAATAGTAAAATTAAAATCAAAGTAAATCATTTTTACAAAACAACGAAAAAAAATAAACCAAATAAATTAAAAATAACGAAAAATATAAAACAAAACATTTCTGTTTTTTTGAATAAATAGAGAATTTTAACGCTAATTTTAGTTAAAAAAGAGAGTAAAAAGCGTTAAAAAAATCTACCTCTGCCAACTGTACTAAAGTTTGAATTAAATTTTTGTTAATTATCCAATCCTGTTAATGTATTTATTCTGTTAGTTTCTGATTGTGAAACAAAAAGCGAATTTATATATTCCAAAATAGTTCATTATGGAAACTTTGCTATCTCTTATCTATTACAAACAGTCGACATTTGCTTTCATTATTATGATTTCTGAAAATATATACAGATTTACAAGTTTTTTCAATATGTATTAATTACTTCTTCAATAAAAATTGATTGATAATATTATGATTAACAGAGTTAAATAATACTTCCCTATCATAAGTAGCAAAAAAAGCTCTACTAAGTAGAACTTTTTTATTATTAATTAATCATTCTTCTAATATCCGGGGTTTTGCTTAATTCCAGGATTTATATTGATTGCCTCAATTGGAATTGGCCATTGCCATTTATCACTTGTAGATGACAGCATAAGTGTTGGGGCCGGACTCCCTCCTCCGCTACTTAATGCACCTTGATTAGGCCTTGTTAAACCTAATCCTAATCTTTTTAAAGTATACCATCTGTCAGCTTCTCCCATTAATTCCAACCTTCTTTCTTTTTGAATCTCATCCCATAACGCAGTTCCTGTTATATTTAATGGAGTATAATCAGAATATCTTGATTGTCTTAAAATATTAAGTAAAGCCAAAGCTCTAGCCGGGTTGGAATCAAAAGCAGCTTCAGCACCATTGAGGTAGACTTCAGCAGTTCTAAGGTATTTATAATTTACAACATTTGGCAAAGAACCTCTCGTATTATATTTAATTACATTGACATAACTTTGTCCGGAATAAGCGCTCACCTGAAAATAAGTATTTTTTCTAATATCAGTGTCTTTATATAAATTATAGAAATCTCGATAAAGTACAAACTCCGATCTAATGGCTCCTCCCACAATCTGATTATAAGAAACTCCCATAGTAACTCTTTCTGCATCTGAATTTAATATTTCAAATAAAGTTCCATCCTGATTGGTACTATTCCAAACTAAAGGAAAATTATTGATAGATCCTACACTTGGAGATAACGTAATAGATTCTTCTGCTGCAGACAAAGCTTTTGCTTTATCTCCCTTAAATAAATAAACTCTGGAAAGTAATCCTGCTACAGCTGCTTTATTCAAACGACCTTTTGAGAAAGGTGCGGGCGTACTATTAGTAGTTGGAATATTTGTTTTTGCAAATTCCAAATCATTGATAATCTTATCATACACCTGTGCAACATTTAAATCCCTGGTAACCGGATTATTAGATGTAGTAGTCATATAAGCAATTCCAAGAGAGTTATTTGCATCTGTGGATTGTGTTGGGATTTTACAATATGCTCTAGCAATATCAAAATGAAGAATTCCTCTTAATGCTCTCGCTTCAGCTTCAACCTGCAGTGTTTCAGCAGGAGAAAGAATTCCTTTATTTAAATTTTCCAAAACAAAATTAGCCCTAGAAATAGCAAAATATGCGGCTCCATATAAAGTTGTAGTTTGACCATCATCCGACCCAAACTCTAAAAGCCAAGCCCTATTATTTGTTAACCTTCCTGTTGGGCTCTGAATCAAATTATCAGAAGTCAAATCAGCCAAAATATTCTGATTACCGGAATCTCCGGAAAAATATCCAGGACTTTTCATAGCATCATAAATACCATCTAAAGCAAACCTATAATCTGATGATGTTTTAAATGCTGCATCAACAAATGTATTTGTATTTGAAAATTGATCCAATTCTCTTTCACACGAAACATTCGCAAAAAGAGTAAGTACTAAGCACGATATAATTATTCTTTTCATTTTTTAAATTTTAAAATTCCACTTGAACACCAAACATAAATTGTCTTACAGCAGGATAACTAAACAAGGCATATGAACCAGAAACATAAGTCTGAGAAACACCTAATTGATTTTCTCCCGAACCGACAGCTACTTCAGGATCTCCTTTGAAACTTGTCCATGTTAATAAATTTTGTCCTTGCACATATACTCTAATTGAATTTACAGGAATACTCTCACCTAAAGTTTGCTTACTAAATGTGTATCCTACCATCAATGTTCTAAATCTAAGATAATCTGATTTCTCTAAAAATTGGTCAGAATCCCTTAATCCCACTGCCGTTGGTTTAGGTAGAACATTAGTATCTCCAGGATTTTTCCAATAATTAAAAGCATCTGTACTCATATTATTTGTTCTGGATGATGCACTTTGTAAAATTTTCGTTTGATAATTGTAAGTGTAAGCTCCCGTTTTAAATGAAAAATCTGCAGAAAGATCGAACCCATATGCCTCTAAAGTAAAACCAAATCCTCCAAAGAACTTTGGAATAGGGCTTTTATTAGTAAGATCTTTAATATCTGCTGTCGCATTATATACATCTGTTGCTGTCCTTCCGTTGATGGTATAAAAATTCTCACCAGCATCAGGTGTAGCTCTGTCCGTATAATATAATGCTTTTCCATCAGCCGGATTAACTCCTGCATATTCTACCAATCTGTAGAAATATGGAGTTTCTCCTACTTTTAAGCTTGTCTCACCAAGATTTCTTTGTGTACTAACCCCATCGAGGGACGTTATTTTAGATCTTTGCCATGTAGAATTTCCTCTTAATGAAAGTTTCAGATTCTTCTTTCTGATTACATCAAAAGTAAATTCCGTTTCAAGTCCTTCATTACGCATATCTCCAAGGTTCCGATAGACAGAATAATTTCCCGATTCATATGGTAATGGTAACAATTGAATAAAATCATTTCTATCTGCTCGGTAAACCTCTATAGCACCTCTGAACCTATTATTAAGAAATGCAAAATCAATTCCTAAATCCGTTGTTTTATTAGTTTCCCATTTGATATCCGGATTTCCTGCTATAGTGGTTGGAGTCATTGTTGCTCCAGTTCCATAATCTCCATAAGAAACATAACCAACATTGGCAAAATTTGGAATACTTCTATCATTTCCCACGGTCCCATAAGATCCTCTTAATTTAAGTTCATTGAAAAAGCCACCATTAAGAAATTCTTCTTTAGCTATATTCCATGCTAAACTTCCACTCCAAAATATTCCAGATTTATTGTTTGCACCAAATTTCGAACTTTTATCCTGGCGAATAGATCCGGTAATCAAATATTTCTTTTTATAATTATATTCAAATAACCCCAATAAAGAAAACAAAGTGCTTTTTACTTTATCTCCGGTAAATGTATTTTTATCTGAAGGTATTGTATTTGAAGGAGCATCGGAATTAGGGTTTTTATAATTAGTCCCACTTGCTGCAATATTTTCGGTAAATTCACTATTAAACTCTACAACCCCTGTAGCACTAATAAAATGATCCTCAAATTGTTTTTTAAAATCTATTCTATTCCCATAAATATAGTTGAATGAATAAAATGTAGTTTTCCTAAGGGTACCTAATCCAGCTGCTCCGTTTACAATAACATCAAGCTGAGATCCTCGTTTCAAATTATTTGTATTCACTAAGTTATCATACAATGTATTAAAATACATTCTATAAGATAAATTCTTATTAATCTTATATTCTCCGAAGACATTTCCCGTTAATCTTAATCTTTGCTCATAATCAAGATTATTCCTTAATGCTTCAATAATGTTAAAACCCTGTCTTAAATTATAATTATATGATCCATCAGGATTATATACAGACTCAAAAGGGTTATATCGATACATTGAACCAAAAGGACTCTGAGCATTATTTCTATCTCTAACATTTTGTGTATACTGATAAGCTATTCCAAGATCCAACCCAACTTTTAATTTATCACTAAGATTATTTTCAAAATTAAATCTTCCAGTATATCTATCCAGTCCGTTAATATCACGAACAATACCATTATCTTTATCATACCCTAAAGAGTAATAGAATTTATTTTTTTCACTTCCACCCCTTGCTGAAAACAAATAGCTTTGTAAAAATGAGGTTCTTAAAATATCTTTCTGCCAATTATGGTCTAATTTTAAGAGCTCTTGCTCCTGATTTGCAGTATAATTTGGTAGTCCAGACAAACCTAAAGCTCTCATTTCTCTTTCATATTGTAATTTCTGAGCAGAATTCATCATTTCAAAATTCAATTCTTTATCGGAAATCTTTTGAGAAAACCCTAATCTATTTTCAAATGAATATTGTGTTCTTCCATTTCTTCCTTTTTTTGTCGTCACTACAACAACCCCATTCGCTCCTCTGGAACCATATTGAGCTGTTGCAGCAGCATCTTTTAAAACAACCATATTTTCAACGTCATTTCCATTTACGGCGTTAAATTGTCTGGCAGTCATATAAATACCATCCACAACATATAGTGGCTCCGAATTCCCACTAAATCCGGAAATACCACGAATATTAATCTCAGCTGTTGATCCGGGCTGCCCATTTCTTGATTGAACAAATACTCCCGATGCCCTACCTTGAAGCATATTCCCCACAGAAGTAGTTGGTGTTTGTGTTTTTAATTCATCAGCAGTAATAGTAGATTGGGCTTGAGCAATTTCATCCTTTGCCTTTTTCTGATATCCTGTAACAACAACTTCATCAATTTTATTTTCTTGAAGAACAGTATCCTTTTTCACTTTTTGTGCCCAGGCTGTTTGTCCTATAAAAAACAATGCTCCGGCACTTAATACACTTAGTTTCACATTCATATTTAACAAATTTTAATATATACCATCAACAAATATGTCAATAAATACCAATATTTTCAATTTATAAAACACTGCAAAACAAGCTATTAACAAGCACTAATTTCATTAAAAAACAATAAAAAGGTTAGACTAAAAAGTGATAATTTAGAAAAAAGTAAAAAAATCCTTAAGTACTTAATATTAACAGAATTTTAACAACCATTAAAAAATTCGTTAGGTTAAATCAAATTCAAGAAAACAATAAAAAATATAAACAGAATACATATTTTTAATAAATAAAATATAATATTTTAAATTTTCAATTCGCATAAAAATCACCAAAATCATATTAAATTATTAAAAAAACATACAAAAACACTAATAAAAAAGAAAGCACTCCATTATCCGGAGTGCTTTTTATCATTTTAGAAGTAAAAATATTAATCTTGGTAATTATAATATCTGGCTCCATCTAAAACAGGATTTTCCGATTCTATAGATACTAATCCAAATCCTTTATATTTTGAATTCACAGACTGATCCAATTGTTTTCTATGCAGCTTCTCATACGTTTCAAAATTGATAGGAATTCTGTTGTTTAAATTTTCAAATAAATTCCACTTTTCAACAACTTTTTTCCAATTCTCTGATATTTTCCCCGCAAAAACTTTTGACTTTGAACCACTTCCATATCCAAAGAAACCTATTTCCTTACCGGATAGTTCTTCATTCTCATTAAAAGAGGTTTGTAATGCTGAAAGAAGTGCCATAAAAATAGAAGCCGTATACATATTCCCAATTTCGGAAGATGCTCTCTGTGTTCTTTCTATTTTGTTATTGATAAGTTGAAGATAATTTTCTGATTTTGCCACTGCCTTTTGTTCATCCGGAGTCACATAGGAAAGTCCGTTTTCAATACTATAAATTTCTGTAAACACTCTTTTTCCGTGAAAAGCATAGGGTAAATGGAAAATAAGATATTCCCAGTTTTCATATGGGTTGGCCTTATGTGTTATTTCTTTATAATGCTGATAAGCTTCTCTTATTCTATCCTGATAGCATTGATTGGAATACTGTCCATCAAAAACAGGCTCATCAGTAAAAATCTCAATGTTGTCAGGATAAGCTTCGGGAGCATTTCTTAAATCTTCTTTTTTATATTGTCTTCTTGGTTTAAAAAAGTCAAAAACGCTTTCTGAAGCAATTCCCCACTGGTTTTCAATTTCCAGTAAATCCGGTTTTGAAGAAATCAATAGTGCAACAGCACCTCCACCTTGTGTATATTCTCCGGAAGATGCCAATTCATATTTTGCATAATCACTGGCAATAACTATTGCTTTTTTATCCGGATTTACCCTTACAAAATCAAGAGAGTTGTGTAAAGCATCTACCCCTCCCACACATGCAAAAGTCATATCTACAATATCACAGTTTTTGAAACTTCTTTCCCCAAACTCTTTTTCCAATACTTTTTCTACCATCTGTACAGCGTAAGAAGCTGTAGGTTTGGCAGCATCCAGTGCACTTTCTGTACCCAGATATACCCTTGCAATTTCTTTCGGATTAATATTATAATCTTTAATAAGTTTCAATAGTGCTTCCGCCGCAAAGGTTGCCGAATCTTCATGAACGTCAGGCAAAGCCATTTTATGCAATCCTAATCCTTTTTCCAATTTTGCCGGTTCTATTCCTCTTTTCTCCGCTAAATCCTTAATCTCCAAATATAAACCAGGCACATAATAGCCCGCAGCCTCAATTCCAAAAGTCATTTTATATAAATTTTTATACGAATTTATAAAATGTAGTCTGAATAACCTTTCAATATCGCCACTTTTTAGTTATCTGTTAATAACTCTACTTTTTTCAATAACAAAAAACAGCATTACAAAAATTGCAATGCTGCTTTTATATTTTAAATAAATCGCTTGAAATTATTTAAAGTTTTCAATTGCTTTATTCAGAGCATCAATTTGTTTGTTGATACTTTCTGCTTTCTGAGGATTCTGTTTCAGTAATTCCATTTTTTTACTTAAGCCGTCTTTAAGCATTTGAACTACCATCATCTTTGCCTGTGGGTTATCCGCCATCTGGTTTTTTGCATAGCCTAACATTTTGGTAATGTTTTCCACTGCTTTCAGGTTATCTGAAGCCATGATCCAGTTATAACCTTCCTCTGCAGTTTTACCTAATTCCGGATTCTGGAATTTAACAAATGGATAAAAAGCGGCTAAAGGAGCAATATACTCCATCTGAGAAGTTACTTTATTTTTAACAATAACCGGAAGGAAAGTAGCCAATAATTCGTCTGAAGCACCTTCCAGGTTAATCTTATCTACAAAGGCATTAGCCCTTGATGGATCAATCGTAATAATAGCACTTAGAGAGTTTCCTTTAACGGCATTGGAAACCGCATTAACTCCTTTTTCAAATATCGGAATGTATTTTTTATCTTTTGTTTTAGCTAAAGCAGCAATTGCAGCAGCCTGAGTCAAGGTTTTAGGGTCATTGGTTGCTAATTTTTCTACTTCTGTCCCTAAAGCTTTCATTTGTTCCGCATTGGTAAGGTCTATTAATTCCAATGCTTTATTTCTTATTCTAAAAAACGGATCTTTCAAAGCTGCAGCCAATAATTTTGTTACAGCCGGACTTTTTCCTGTCTGATCTTTTATTCCTGTTAAAGCCTTATACCTGCTTTTAAATTCTTTAGAATTTGTAAACTGTAATAAATTTTGCTCCGGAGTTTTATTATCTGTGACTTCAGCAACTAAAACTCCATCCGCATTAATATTAACCAGATCTGGAGTTTTGGAAACATCAAAATTAAAGGTATTTTGAGCATTCGCATTTACCCAAACATTATATCTTTTAGGCTTTCCGTTATCATACACATCGATGGCCAATGGAAACTCAAACATTTGATCCTGAGTCTGGTTAATAGTTACCGCCACCTGTTTTTTCACAGGTTCAAATGTGAATGTATAATTGATTTTCGGATTTCCACTTCCAAAATACCATTGATTAAAGAACCAATTTAAATCTTTACCGGATACTTTTTCAAAAGAAAGTCGTAATTGATGTGCTTCTGCATTCTGGTATTCATTTGTTTTCAGATAATCATTCATTCCTGCAAAGAAAGCATCATCCCCCAGATAATTTCTTAGCATATTAAGGATTCCTCCTCCTTTTTGATAAGTTACCAAATCAAAAACATCTTCACGGGAACCGTAATTGAATCTTACCAGATTTTTCTTAAAATCTGTCGGATTATGAAGATACATATTCACGTCAGACATCAGGTGATAATCTGCCTGATCTTTTCCATACTTATATTCATTCCAAAGATATTCGGAATAATTGGCAAAGGACTCGTTTACGGTAAGGTTACTCCAGCTTTCTGCTGTCACGAGGTCTCCAAACCAATGGTGAAATAATTCGTGCGCAATGGTATCTTCCCACTTATTTTCATCAATTAATTGTCCCGGTTTTTGAAGAATATCACTACCGTGAAGGGTTGCCGTTGTATTTTCCATGGCACCACTTACATAATTTCTTCCGGAAATCTGCGCATATTTTGGCCATGGGAAGTCATAGTTCATTTTTTTAGAGAAAAACTCTATCATTTCAGGAGTATTTCCGTAGATCTGCTTTGCATAAGGCTCGTATTCTTTTTCGATATAATAATCTACCGAGATATTTTTCCATTTATCTTTTACGATAGCATATTCTCCTACTCCCATGAAGAACAGATAAGTAGAGTGTCTTTTATCCATCACCCAATGATCGGTTCGCAATCCGTTGGATTCTTTCTGAGATTCTTTTAAAATACCATTGGAAAGTGTAACGTATTTATCAGGAACCGTCATGTAAATTTCCTGAGTGGTCTTTTGATTTGGTTTATCGATTGTAGGGAACCATGCAGATGAGGATTCCGTTTCTCCCTGTGTCCAAATTTGTGTTGGCATATTAGGTTCCGTTCCCTGAGCATTGATAAAATAAAGCCCTTTTGCATCATTAATCGCCATACTCCCCTGTTGTTTCACCTCATTTGGACGGGCGGTATATTTAATGTATACAGTATAATCCTGATTTTTCTGATAAGTCTTGTCCAGATTAATTTTTAAAATATCATCCTTGTACTCATATTTTAAAGGAGATTTTTTTCCATTATTATCAAGAGCAACTTCATGAATCAACATTCCTTTAGCATCAAGTGTTAATTCGTTTGTAGGATAAAAATAAGGAGTAGCAGTAAGCCATTCCTCCCCGTTCATTTGCTCTTTTTGATAATCGAAATTTACTTTTAACTTGGTATGTTTAAGTTCTGTTACCTTGGTATGAGTAGCTCTGTATATTTTTTCTCTTCCCGAAGTCTCCGTCTGTGCTGATACGTTTGTGGAAAATAAAATTCCAAGTATAGCAATCGATAAAATGGCCTTTCTCATCTGTCTACTTTATTATTTTTTAGAATTATTTTTTTATGATTATATCAAAAATATCATTAACAAGCGTTTCATAATCTCCTTTCTTCAACTGTTCTTTTGTTTTGGCAAAAGCTTTCTTCAGTTCACTTTCAGGGTTTTCTTCGTCAATAATATCTACGGAAGCAATTCCTTTAATCTGCAGTAAAATTTCTTTCAATTTTTCCACATCTGTATTTTCTTCAATACTAATTTTAAGTGATTTCATGATAAATAGGTAGATATTTCGTTCTTAAAGTTACAAAAAAAGTGGAGTTCATCGCTCCACTTCTATACTTTTATATATTGATATTAAACAGCTACAGGAGCTTTAATCCCCGGATGTGGATCATAATTCTCCAACGTAAAATCTTCAAAATTGAAATCGAAGATATCTTTAATCTCAGGATTTAGCCTCATTGTTGGAAGGGATCTTGGCTCTCTTGAAAGCTGTTTTTTCACTTGTTCAAAGTGATTATTGTAAATATGAACATCACCGAAACTATGAACATAATCTCCTACTTCCAAGTCACAAACCTGTGCAACCATCATTAACAATAAAGCATAGCTTGCAATATTGAATGGAACTCCAAGGAAAACATCCGCACTTCTTTGATAAAGTTGCAAAGACAATTTTCCATCTGCAACATAAAACTGAAATAGTGCATGACAAGGCGCCAGAGCCATATTAGGAATTTCTGCCACATTCCATGCTGATACAATTAATCTTCTGGAATCAGGATTCTTTTTGATCTGGTCAATAACTTCTGTAATCTGATCTACTATTTTTCCATCAGCTCCGGTCCAACTTCTCCATTGAGCACCGTAAACAGGCCCCAAGTCACCATTTTCATTAGCCCATTCATCCCAGATACTTACTCCGTTATCGTTAAGATATTTGATATTAGTATCTCCTTTTAGAAACCATAACAATTCGTAAATGATTGATTTTAAATGCACTTTTTTAGTCGTTACCAAAGGAAATCCTTTCGACAAATCATATCTTAACTGATATCCGAAAACACTTCTTGTTCCTGTACCGGTTCTATCGGTTTTATCGGTCCCGTTGTCTAAAATATGTTGTAAAAGGTCTAGATAGTTTTGCATTTTGAATGGAATTTTATGGTTCAAATTTAGTGAAAACCATCAAAAAAAGCATCCATTTTTATGAATGCTTTTTATAATAGCCATATCCGTTTTCTATTAAACATTTGTATACCTGCCAACTACGGGATATTATTTTTTTTATCATTTGACGACATCATAACACGGAAACACTTATCTCTTCACTGTTTCCATTGATGGATTTCAATTGGCCATATTTAGCTTTTTCAGTATACTTATCATTCCAGTAATCAAGGCGTACAGGACCAAACTTTATTAGTTTTTGATATTTACTATCATCAATAATATCTTTGGTTCCGTAATCAATTGAAATATCACCTATTGACTTCAGTTTTCCATACCGGCTGTTATCGATAATATCGTTCTCCCAATAATTGATAGCAAAGCTTCCAATTCTTTTTACTTTACCAAATTTTTCTTTATTAAAAACCGGATTGTCCCAATATTCGATCTTGATGTCTCCAATACTTTTTAATTTCCCATATTTCTCACTGTTTTTATCCATATCATCCCAATAATCTATTTTGACGTTACCAATACTTTTAAGTTTTCCATATTTATACTGATCAAAATATTTATCATCATAATATTCATATTTCCCATTCAGTTCCGGAGCATGAAAATCTACAATTTCGCCCTGAGAATTGAGGTTAATTACAAAACCGTCTATGGTCAGGTTTACAGATGTCAGATCGTAGGTCTTAGCTGAAACACCGGCACGAATTTGTGCATGAAGGAATAAGTTTCCCAATAAAAAGGCAAAGAGAAGTATTTTTTTTAATTTCATAATGGTGATAAAGTTTAATTCTACCAGATATTTTCAATATTCTGATTGATATTATTGATGGTAAATGCATCTCCCATTTTCTTGCCAAACATAGCCTTCACCAGTGGAGATTCTGCTGAAACCGTCATTATCTTCTGATTTTCAACAATAATTTCTCCCAGAGAAGCAGAAATATAGAACAATCCTTTATTGGTTTTCACCAACGCTCCGTTTTGAACTTTATCGGAAGGTTCTGATGAAATTTTTTGTAAAATAAATTGTTGATTCAAGACTTCGTTAAGCTGTCTTTGTAAATTATTGATTTCCTGTTGAAGCATTTCACGCCCAGTTTCATACTTATCTCCCATTGAACTCTTGGTATCGTTATTGGAAGCTCTTGTTTCCGCAATCAGGTTTTCAAAATATTGGATTTTATCTGTGATTTTTGATTTGACTATGTTTATTATTTCTTGTTTGTTCATTATGCAATACTGGATTTTTATTGGGAGTAAAAACACCATCCCACCAAAGAAGAGGAGTATATTACCTTTTAAAAATTGGTTGTTAAAACTATCGAATCTTTTGTGGCTTTAATTTTTATTTTTCAAAAACGGCATAATCAGAAACCTGGAAATTGAAATCTTTTCCATTATTGAAGTCTCTTTTTGTTTTATCAAAAACATTTCTGAACGTTCCTGATACCTGTTCATCATCAATACGAAAGTTCACCGGTTCTTTTGACATATTCAGAACCACAAGGACCTCATTATTTCCATTTTTTCTTTTATATGCCAAAATCTTATCATTGGCGGTTGTATTCAACAGGTAGGTTGTTACATTAGAATCACCCCCTCTCAAAGCCGGATTAAGAGTTTTAAGATCTAATAATGTCTTATAAAAATCTGCAACCTGATAAGTATTGGTCCATTTGATAACATCTTTTTCAAAGAACTCAAGTCTTTTCATATTGGGAAGCTCCTGCCCCGAATATAGCAATGGGATACCATTCCATGTTGCTGAGAATACAGCCATAGGCTTGGTAATAACTCCATATTTTTCATATTCCGTTCCATTCCAAGAGTTTTCATCGTGGTTGGAGGTAAACCATGCTCTCATAGAAGCATCTCCGATATTGGAATATTGCACCAATAAATCTTTCAATTCCTGAAGAGGCTCATTATTTTTATAGTAATCCGCAGATTTATGCATCCATTTCCAGGAATAGCTGGCATCGAAAACTTTTCCATACTCCGGACTTTCCAATTCATCAAATTCTCCCAGCCAGAATAATGGCTTTAGTTGTTCTACTGCAGGACGGGCTTGTTCCCAAAAATCCACTTCTACCCAAGAAGCCAAATCACACCTAAAACCATCAATATCGGTTTCTCTAACCCAAAATTTCATTGCATCAATCATTGCCTGACGCATTTCCTGGTTTTTATAATCCAATTCTATGATATCATCCATACCTGATGCTATATGAAATTTCCCATCCGGATCTTTTAAATAAAACTCAGGATGTGTTTTGGTCCAGATATGGTCCCAACCTGTATGATTGGCTACCCAATCAATAATCACCTTGAATCCTAATCGATGAGCTTCATTCACCAAATCTTTAAAATCCTGTAGAGTTCCAAACTCCGGATTGATAGAAGTATAATCTGCAGCCGCGTAAGGACTTCCCAAACTTCCTTTTTTATTCTGTTGGGCAATCGGAGTAATAGGCATAAACCAAAGGGTTCTTATTCCCATCGACTTGAGGCGGGGCATTTCTTTTGCAAATGCTTTGAAAGTTCCTTCCTGGGTATATTGTCTGATATTAACTTCGTATATATTGGTGGAATGTTTCCATTCTTTCGGTAATTCTGTCATTTTGGAGGTATTTCTTTGAGTGGTACAGGAAACAATTCCCAGACCAATTATAGCTAATAAAATTAATTTTTTCATTAATCTATTTTTAACAAAAGTAAGGAATTTGGATAGGAGGAAAAAGAGTGGAGAGACAAAAGGGCTAAACCGTAAAGGGAGCAAAAAAGCGAAGAAAGCTGAGGAGGCGAAAATGCGAAGATGCGAAAAGGTAAAAGGTAAAAGGGCGAATGACTGGAAAGAACTCTATAACTAACTGTCTTTACTTTCTTTACTTTCTCAGCCTCCTTAGCCTTCTCAGGCTTCTCAGCCATTTACACTTCCACCGTTTAGTCCATAAAAAACCCCGGATTAAAAATCCGGGGCTGTATTTGTATATCTTTACCTCTTATCTTTCATCATCGTTATCCTCCTCATCATCGAAGACATCGTCGTTGTAGTCGTCTTCTTCCTCGTCATCAAAGCTATCGTCTTCATCAGAGAAGTTTCCACCACCTCCGAAATCTTCATCAAAACCAAACTCATCATCTGCCAGAGGCATTGCTGATTTCTTTTTAGATCCTCCTGCATTACCGTTTTTGCTAGGAGCTTTCAAAGGAACATTTCCAAATCTATATACTGTAATTGGGTAGTTTACAGCTTTTGTTTCTTCAATTACTTCTACAAGCTCACAGAAGAATTCCCAAAGATCAAGAAGTCCATATTGGAATTGTGCTTTGTCACCTACATTTTCAAAAGCTTCATCAATGTAAACATCTGACATAATCTCACCATCACCATCATCACTCATATCTTCCAATGGGACACTTTTTACTATTGTTCCGTCATTTTCTAACAGATTAAAAGTAGAAAGCTCTTCACCTTGCAGACTGAATGCACTTTTTATTCCTAAATGTAAGTTCCATAACGATTGCTTTCCCTTTACTTCAATATCACGGAAAATATCCTCTTTCGCATCTAATATTACGCGGATTTTGTAAACCATATCAGTTTCTTAAATTACTTTTTTGCCTTTATAATTATGATAAATCTCTGGTGCAAATATATAATAAATGACATGTGACAAAAAAATATTTCTGAATTTTTTAAAATATTTTTTTTTCTTACATTTTGCCGAAATTATTTGCTTTTTTCGAGCATAAAACTGAACTTCGTCCCTTCAAGGTAAACACTCTCCACTGTAATGTTTTCATTGTGTGCTTCAAGAATGTGCTTCACAATGGCCAATCCCAATCCGGAACCTCCTTCTCTCCTGCTTCTGCTGGTTTCTACACGATAAAATCGTTCAAAAATCCTTGGAAGGATTTCAGACTTGATTCCCATTCCGTTGTCTATCACTTCAATCAGTACTTTATTTTTCAATACACTGGTCTTTACAATCACTTTAGCTTCTTGTCTGTTGGCATAGTGAATTGCATTTGAAATAAGATTGATAAAAACTTGGGAAATTTTCTGTTTATCGGCTTCTACAAAAATTTGCGGATGTAAGGTTTGTATTTGTAATGTTGTATTTCTTTTTTCTGCTTCAAGATCGAGAAGATCAAAAATTTCTTTGATTAAAAGATTAACATCAAATTTTGAAACGGTAAGATTGATTTCTCCGGCTTCCAATCTATTGATCATATCAAGATCTGTAACAATAGCAATAAGCCTTTCAACGGATTTATCAATTCTTTCCAGATATTTATCCCTAATGGTAAGGTTATCGACTCCCCCATCTCTTAAAGTTTCTACATATCCCTGAATGGAAAACAATGGTGTTTTAAGCTCATGGGAAACATTTCCGATATATTCTTTACGGTAGCTTTCCATTTCCTTCATCATATCAATCTCAGTAGCTCTCTGCTGATTAAGGTCTGAGAACCTTTCTCCTAGTTCTTTAATGGTTATATTTTCGTCATTATCATGAACCATTTCCTGAGGAAGAATTCCGGAAAGCCCTCTTACCTGCTTTCTTCCATAGTATTTGAAAAGGAGTTCCAATACTACATAATTGATAATGAAGATCAGGATAACACAAATTAAGAGACCCGTTTTAAATTGAGGGGTCTCATAATAGATATCTTTTAGTGAGTCGAAAACAACTACTAAGAATAGCATTACCAACGTCAGCAGACAGGAGGCAACGAACGTAAGCCTGTAAAATTTCAATTTTACAAATTTTTAAAGATTATTGTAGGTAAAGTTAGGATTTTTAAGTAATTAAACGATAAGTTTATATCCTATTCCTTTTAATGTCTGGATAGTGTTGATTCCTAATTTTTCTCTCAATCTTCTGATGTGAACATCAATGGTTCTTTCTCCAACAATCACATCATTACCCCAAACTTTTTCCAGAATTTCTTCTCTTTTGAAAACTTTCTCCGTATTGGAAGCCAAAAGATAAAGCAAATCAAACTCCTTTTTAGGAAGCAGAAATTGCTGTCCGCTTTTGGAAACTCTGAAGTTGTCTTTATCAATAACCAGATCTCCAATTTCAATTAATTTTGCATTATCGGAAACCTGAGAAGTTAGCTGTAATAATGCATTTACTTTAGAGATAAGAATTTTCGGTTTGATCAGCTTTACAACATAATCGTTAGCACCTGCCTGGAAGCCTGCCAATTGAGAAAACTCTTCGCTTCTCGCTGAAAGGAAAACAATAAGTGTCTTTTGAAGTTCTTTCACTTTACGAAGTTCCTGACAGGTTTCAATGCCGTCTTTTTCAGGCATCATCACATCTAGTAAAATAAGATCCGGAATAATTTCCTTTGCTTTTTCTATTCCCTCGTTACCATTGGTTGCTGTATAGATATCGTAACCTTCTTTTTCCAAATTGTAAGAGAGTATCTCTAAAATGTCCAGTTCGTCGTCTATTAAAAGAATTTTCTTGTTCATCTTCTAGTTTAAGAATTCCCACAAAATTAGTTATTTTCATTGGTCTTATCTATCCTCACAATGTTAACTAATTATTAAAAAACAGAATCATTGTTTTTAATTTAAAAATTAATAAAAATACATCAGAATAGATATGAATAAAACAAATATACGAAACAATATTTAAAACAAATAAAAAAAATACACGAATAAAAAACAAACATCCATAATAAAAACCACCCCATTCTTATTAATACAAACTTCATAATTAATTAAAATTATCCTAAAGTTTTCTTAAAAACTTAGCCTTTATTTTGCCCTTGAAAAAGAAGTAAAAGAAGTAAAATGAAAAAACAACTCCACAAGAGCATTGTGCTACTTGCCTTGTTTTCTGCTGGCTATGCTTTTGCACAAAGTCAAATTTTAGAAGGTAGGGTATTGGATGAGAAAGATAACACTCCTATAGAAGGAGTAAAAGTAAAGGTAAATGATCAGGAAGCAACCACCGACATTTCCGGATACTACTCTATCAATCTGTCCCCCGGAACCAACTACGTTATCACCGTAACTTCTAGTGGATACAACAGAAAAGAAATCAGTGAAGTTATTGTAAAAAATGATGCAAATACTCATCTTGACATTGTTTTAAACAAGCCAACCGCCAAGGAAAAGGAAATCGAGGGAGTTGTCATCAGATCTAATGCAAGAAAAGAGACCATAGCTTCTACCATCGGTTTACAAAAGAATGCAGGGGTAGTTTCACAGGTTATTGGAGTGGAAGCCATTAAAAGAAGCCCGGACAGAAATACCGGAGAGGTTCTGAAAAGAGTTTCGGGGGTAAGTTTATTTGATGGAAAATATATTGTAGTAAGAGGTTTATCTGATCGTTATAACCAAGCCATGCTGAATGGTATACAGTTGTCCAGTACAGAACCAGACAGAAAAACTTTCTCTTTCGACCTTTTCCCGGCTAACGTCATTGAAACCCTGGTGATCAACAAAACATTCATCCCTGAATACACAGGTGAATGGGGAGGTGGACTGATTCAGGTAAATACTAAAGATATTCCTAATAAAGATTTCTTCAATGTACAAGTAGGTGTAGGCGGGAATACCATTACCATGGGACAGGAATTCTTAATGCAAAAGGGTGGAAAATGGGACTTCATAGGTATTGATGATGGTTTCAGAAAACTTCCTACCAATATGCCGGCAAAGAATGCCTTCAGTACTCTGAATGAAGCTCAGAAAACTGAAATCGGTAAGGGATATACTAAAAACTTTGGGTATAATAGCGTTGGCTATCCTGAGAACTTAAGCTTACAATTAGACGGAGGTTTCAATACCAAAGTTTTTGGGAAAGATTTAGGAGTAATTGCTGTTCTAAACTATAGCAATAACAAAAGAAGAACCGAGTCTACCAACCGTTTTTTTACCATCAACGACCAGACTGCTGATACCAATTTCGATTATTATACTGAAAAATATAGCAATGATGTTATTTTAGGTGGAATGTTGAACCTTTCCTTAAAGTTCAATAGCAACAATAAAATTTCCCTAAAAAATATCATTACCAATAATACCACCAATCACATGTCCTTCAGAACAGGAAAGGACTTTGAATTTGATCCGGAAAACGGAACTAATATTATTGCGAGAGAGATCGGGTTTAAACAAACTACTTTCTACAACTCAACCATTAATGGTACTCATAAAATAGATGCTTTGGGTGGACTTACTTTTAACTGGTACGGAAGTTTCGGAATCCTTGATCAGTATATTCCATTATTGCAGCGTTTACAATACAATCAACATCCTGAAATGGCAGGTAGCCCTTACCTGGCTTTGATCTCTAACGGTCTTTCTCAAAAATCAGGAAGTGTTTTCTATTCTACATTGAGCGATTATTTATATAATGCAGGTGGAGATGTATCCAAAACGTTCACTTTATTCGGGCAAAAACAAACCATTAAAGGTGGATATTTGTTTCAGGTAAAAGACAGAATTTACAACTCCAGACCTTTTTCTGTAAGACTTGAAAAATATAATCAGGGATTACTTTCTCAACCTTTCGAAACCATTTTCAATCCTGAAAACTTCGGAACAGATGGTAAATTTACATTTGACGAAATTGCCGGAAACCAGTACAGATATATTGCCAATACAATCCTTAATGCAGGATACTTACAGTTTGACAATAACTTTACACCATGGTTGAGAGCTGTTTGGGGATTAAGAGTTGAAAATTTTGATCAGTTAGTAGGAAGTACAAAGAAAAGTGACGATCGCTTTGTAAACACTCGTGTAACAGACTTTTTACCAGCTCTTAACTTAACTTTCAAAGTTGATCCTAAAATGAATATTCGTCTTGCAGGTTCACAAACTGTTGTAAGACCGGAATTCAGAGAGGTTTCTCCTTTAGCTTATTATGATTTTGATTTAGGAGCTACCGTAATCGGTAACAAATTTATTGAAAGAACTAAAATTACCAGCGTGGATCTTCGTTGGGAATATTACCCAAGAAACGGAGAAATCCTTTCTGTAGCAGGTTTCTATAAAAACTTCAAAAAACCAATCGAATTATACTTCAATCAATCCGGAGTGGGAACGAGTAATACGTTCAACTACCTTAACGTAGATAAGGCTGATGCTTATGGAATTGAAGCTGAATTCAGAAAAAAACTGGATTTCGTAAGTGCTCTTAAAAACTTTACATTCGGTGGAAACTTTGCTTACATCAAAAACAGAGTAACGGATGAGGCTACTAAAATTGACAGACCAATGCAAGGGCAATCTCCTTACACCATCAATTTGAGTCTTCAGTATGATACTGAAAAATCCGGATGGTCTTCTACAGTACTTTTCAACATGATCGGAAGAAGGATCCTTTATGTAGGAAATGATCAGGTTCCGCCAATCTGGGAAGCTCCAAGACCACTTTTAGATTTCCAGCTTGCTAAAAAGATATGGAACAACAAAGGAGAGATCAAACTTAATGTTTCAGATATCCTGAACCGTCGTGCCAAGTTCTATCATGATCTTAACGACAATGGTAAATATGATAGTAAAGATGCTCTTGCTATAGAAAGAATAACAGGAACCAACATCAGTTTAACACTGGGATATCAATTTTAATACACTCAATCAATAATCTAATAAAAATAATTTAATTCTTTATAACATGAAAAAGTTCGTTTTATATTCTTTAATGCTTGGCGCTCTAGTATCCACTACCGCATGTAGAAATATAGAAGAAGATGGACCAACCATCATTCAAGATGGTGGTAACGGAAACGGAAATACTGAAAATCTTATTCTTTCAGGAAAAATAACATCCAATTTAACACTTAAAGCTAATAAGATTTATAAGTTAAGAGGATTAGTATACGTAACTAACGGAGCTACTTTAACGATCGAACCAGGAACAAGAATCGTAGGTGAGGCTGATAAAAATGGTGCTTTAATCATCACACGAGGAAGTAAAATCATGGCAGAAGGAACTGCTGCCAACCCAATTATTTTCACTTCTGAGAAACCTAATCCCAAAAGAGGTGACTGGGCAGGTGTTGTTATCTTAGGAAATGCTCCTACTAATGCATCTTTCAATAACCAACAAGGAGTTGGAGAGATTGAAGGTGGTATCAACAACACTGAAGGTCTTGGACTTTACGGAGGAAATAATGCTGCTGATAACAGTGGTATTTTAAAATATGTAAGAATTGAATACGCAGGATATGCTTTCTTACCGGATAAAGAAATCAATGGACTTACTTTCGGGGGAGTTGGTAACGGTACTACTGTAGATTATGTAGAAGTTGCCTACGCTAACGATGATAGTTTTGAATGGTTCGGAGGAACGGTAAACTGTTCTCACCTTATTTCTTACAAAGGTCTTGATGACGATTTCGATACAGACAACGGTTATTCAGGAAAAATCCAGTTCGGGATTGCTGTAAGGGATTCTCAGGTTGCTGACGTTTCCGGTTCAAACGGATTTGAATCTGATAATGATGCCAACGGATCTGCTTTAACGCCTCAAACATCGGCTACATTCTCCAATATGACGATTATCGGACCAATCAATTCTGCAAGTGCAGGTTCTATAAACCCTCTATTCCAGAATGCTTTACACATCAGAAGAAATTCGTCTATTTCAGTATTTAACTCTGTTTTCACAGGATTCCCGGTTGGTTTATTCATTGATGCAACTAAAGGTACCGCAACAGATAAAAATATTACGAGCGGAAGTCTTGCTTTCGAAAACAATATTTTAGCAGGAAATACAACTCCATTAAAATATGCGGGTGTAGGAAATCCTCCGCCATATAGCTTGGATAACCTTACCACATACTTTAATTCTAAAGGAAATACAATCCTTGCTTCTACAACTGAAGTAAAATTAGCCGGTGCATGGGCTCCTGCCGGAACAACTCCAAACTTCTCTCCTGCTTCCGGTTCTCCACTATTGTCAGGAGGAACATTTACACATCCTAAATTAAGTTCTTGGTTCAAACCGGTAACTTACAGAGGTGCAGTAGCAGATGCTAGTGACACTTGGTATGCGGGTTGGACAAACTATAATTTATAAAAATATAAGTAGTTAGATTTTATTTTAAAGAGAGTCTCCGGAAGTATTTTCGGGGACTTTTCTTATCTAAATGGTCTCCATAACCAGATATTCAAATTTTCATTATTAACAGCTTGTAATATTGAAAAAAATTAATTGATATAATGAGAATAATTTTTCATCTTTAAGCCCACTCCTATTGATGGAAACAAACAATATTGATACTTAACTACAATATTATTCATTACTCATTATTTATCAATTATAAAAAATGCCACCGAAAAAATTCGATGGCGGATTCACAAAAAACAAGTGTATATAAAAAATATATATTCTACTAATTTCTCCAAAAAAGATTCCCGTCACTCATTAAGGCTTCTATTTTAGACATTCTGGACACTGCTTCTGCAGAACATGATGCATCTGTAAGAACAATGGCAGCTTCATCTCCCGCTTTAGGCCATTGTTGTTTTCCTTTTTCATCTAACGGAAGTGTACTCTGAGTAGCAAATTGCAATGCTCTTGATAAAGCAAATTCTGTTGCATAGCCATATAATTCGGCTATAAGATTAGCTTTTTGAAGCATATTTCCTGATCCGAAAGTACTCCAGTAATCTTGTACATTATCATTTCCGATCAGAACATTCACTCCGTATTTTTTTAATGTCGGAATAGGCATTACGGTACCTTTAAATGGTACAGAAGAGGCAATACCAACCTTTCCCTGAGCCAATCTTTCTGAAATTTGCTCTGTTTCTTTTGGGCTAAGATGCGCCAAAGCAAAAGCATGGCTTACAAAAGTTTTTCCCTGAAGTTCCGGATTTTCAATAGCTTTATCGATCAGATAATTGATTGTTTTCATTCCTGATTCTCCGACTTCGTGTAAGTGAATATCAATTCCTTTTTTATGATCCAAAGCTAATTGAACCGTAAAATCCATTACTTTTTCGATACTTCCGTCAATGCTCAAAGGATCCAATCCACCGATAAAGCTTACACTTTTCAATTGTGCAGCTTCCCTCATTAAAGGAGCAGTATCTGTATAGTATACTCCATGTTGTGGAAAAGCAACTAATTCTGCTTTAAAAGAATTCTTTTTATTTTGGAGAGCCCGTTCCAAATGCTCAAGTGATTGTAATCCTGAAGTAGGATCAATATTGAAATGAGTTCTTGCAAAATGAGTTCCGTAATGTTGCTGCAAACTGATCAGCTGTTCGGCTCTTTCCACAGAAGTTTTCAGCAATTCAGGAATAATTTCCTGTTCGTAAGCGATCATGTCCTTGACTGTTTTTCTTTTTGGGGAAAGCGCCTGCCATGGAAGACCATATAAAGTTTTATCCAAATGGATATGCATATCTCTGAAAGCGGGAAGCATCAGATAGCCTTTAGCATCTATTGCATCAGAAGCAGGATCATTTGCTTTTACCGCTTTGATTTTTCCATCTTCAATTTCAATACTGAAAAGATCTGTTTTTGTTCCGATAACCTCTTCATTTTCGTATTCAAAACCTGTTTCCAGACGGACATTTTTTAGGGAATATTTTCCTTTTGCAGTTAATTGATATGGGAATTGCATGTTTTAAATTTTAACAATACAAAATTACATCAGCATCTGTTTAAAACCGGTGTATCAATTATGTCTTGTGTTGTACAAATTATTCTTTGAATTGGGACGGAGTCATTCCGGTTTGAGCCTTAAAGAATTTCGAAAAACTGGCATGATCATAAAAACCAAGATCATACACAATATCTTTTACAGACATTTCCGACACTTTTAAAAGACGTTTGGCTTCCAGCAGAATTCGGTCCTGAATAAGTGAAGATGCGGAAGTATTGAGATTTTTTTTGCAGACAATATTCAGGTAATTGGCAGAAATATTAAGCTTATCAGCATAAAACGAAACAGACCTTTCCGTTTTAAAATGTTCGTCAATAAAATGCAGAAATTTGGAAATAATGGGATTTGAATTGTATACTTCAAAGTCTTTAAAAGCGCCTTCTACGGATTGGCTCACCAATAGGCCTATTAGTTCACTTCTTTTTTGAATCAGCTCCCAAAAGACTTTCTCTTCTTTTAATTCTTTTTGAATGGCCTGGAATTCATACAAAAATGTTTCAAAGGCCTCGTTAGAAAGATTGATGACAGGATGATTTTGATAATAAGATGCAGAAAATCTCAGCGAAGGCAAAAAGCTTTCAAACCAATCTCTGCTGATCATCAGTTGATAACCTACAGTTTCCTTTTCTATCACCCATTGATGAACCTGATCCGGAAAAACCAAATGAATCTGATGGTCTTTCACCTGATATTCAGTAAAATCAATAGTGTGAGAACCTACTCCATGATCAAAAAGGTTAATGATAAAAAAGTCGTGTTTATGAGGATCATCTATAGAACGCGCCCCGTAGAGTTCATTGAACAACAAATTACAGCCTTTAAGCTGATTTTCACTAAACTCCTGAATTCCTAAAATGGGAAAATGATCTGTATGATAGCTCACATTACCTAATTTCTTTTAAAATTAATAAAATTCTCCGGAGAAAAAATTAAAATAACCACAAAAGGAACAAAATTGAAACTTTTGTGGTTAAAAACACAACTAAACTACATCTCTAAATTTATACTTCTCCTCCCATATTTTCGGAGGTAAAGATTTTATAAACATCAGTATAACTTCATGAATCTGCGAGAGATAAGAGCTATAACCATATAAGCAATTTCACATTATTAAAAAGTCTAGATTCCCCGCTCCACTTTGTTCCGCTCTGAATGACAAAAAAATTAATTCCTGCTTCTTAATATTCTGACAATATCTTTGAACCCTAATGCTTCGGCATGTTGTAAAGGTGTCTTCCCTGAATGATCCGGAATATTGATATTCGCTCCATTGTCTTTTAAAATCTGAACAATTTCCTGATATTTTTGGGTACCATTTCCGAGAATAACAGCTTCCATTAAAGCAGTCCATCCCAGGCGGTTTACATGGTTGATCGGAAACCCTTTTGCGGCAACCAAAACCTTCACTGTCTCCACATGACCTCGTTCACATGCAGGAATCAAAGCTGTTCCGTTATAACGGTTAAACAGATCGAAACGGGCACCATTTTTTAAAAATAATTGTACCAAGTCGGTCTGACCACTTGCTCCGGCATATAAAAAAGGACTGTCCAACTGATTATCCTGAAGATTAACATTGGCTTTATAAGACACAAGCAATTTTGCCATTTCAGTTTGTTTTTCTATTGTTGCAATCAACAATAAAGACCGGCCTCTTTTATCTTGAATATTGACATCCGTACCATTATCCAAAGCAGATTTTACAGCGGTAATATCATTTTTCTTAACCCAGTTGATTATATCTTTTTCCTGCATCATATCTTCTTTTGGAAAATCTGTTGATTTCATTTCACAAGCAGTCAGGCTTCCAAATGTTAAAAGAAATAATAAGACTTTCATATTTTTTGAATTTAAAAGACAACATTTCCATCATGCACCAATGATTCCACATTTGAAATTCTTGATATCGCTTCTGCCGAACAGCTTGCATTCAGCAATACAAAATTTGCCTGATCTCCTTTCTTAGGCCATTGCTGGGTTCCCTTATCATCCAACGGAAGTATGTTTCCTGTTGCCAGTTTTAAACTTCTTGACAGCAAAAATTCTGTTGAATATCCATACAATTGAGCCATTAAATTAGCCTTCTGAAGAACACTTCCCGTTCCGAATGTATTCCAATGATCAACAATACTGTCGTTCCCTGTCAGCACTGTTACGTTATGTTTGTATAATGTCGGAATCGGCATAATCAGTTTGCCAAAAGGAATTGTAGAAACCACCCCGATCTGAGCTTCAGCTAACTTTTCAGCAATTTCTTCCTGTTTTGCAGCTTCCAATTTGGCTAATATAAAACAGTGGCTTAAATATGTTTTCCCCTTTAAAGCTGGGTTTTCATTAACTTTTTTAATCAGATATTCTACCGTTTTCAACCCGGAATCTCCTGTTTCATGCAGGTGAATATCTATTCCTTTTTTATTATCTAAGGCCAGCTGAACGGTAAAGTCCATTACTTTTTCAATATTCCCGTCCACATTGAACGGATCTACTCCACCGATAAAATCAATATTCATTTTTGCAGCTTCTTTCAGATAGGGTACTGAATCGGTATAAAACACTCCGTGTTGTGGGAAAGCCACTAATTCAGCTCCAAAACCTTTCTTTTTGTTTTCTAAAGCTTTTTGCAAGTTTTTCAATGACTGCAGTTTTGAAGTAGGCTCAATATTCACGTGACTTCTGGCATATGAAGTCCCTTTTGATTGTAATAGTTCAATCAATTTTTCAGCTTTGAACGTGGAATTCTTCAGCATTTCGGGAAGCATTTTCTGTTCCAGTTCTATCATTCCTTTAATTCCTCCTGTCCTTTTTCTTACAGCTTGCCATTTATCGCCATAAAAGGTTTTATCCAGGTGAATATGCATATCTTTAAATGCCGGAAGCATTAATAATCCTTTTGCATCTAAAACTTTTGCATTGGGTTGATTCGGAGCAATTTTTGTAATTTTTCCGTTTTCAACTTCTATATAAAAAAGATCTGTTTTTGTTGAAGTTACTTCCCCATCCTGGTACTCAAATCCGGTTTCCAGACGAACATTTTTAAGGCTTAGTTTTCCTTTTGTCAAAATATTTTTCTCATCAAAAAGAGGTGATGCTGCCATAACATTAGGTATTAAAGTTAATCCGGCCATTGCCAACGCTGAACTTTTGATAAAATCCTTACGGGATATATTATTGTCTGAAGTCTTCATTTCCAATCTATTTGTAACAAAAATAAGAAGAACTCTACATGAACAAAGTGTATGGTTTATTACAAAATCTGTATGATTTATACTTAAAGTAAACAGCTTTGAAAAATCAGTGAATATTAAAAATAAACATTAACCCATTTTGAGGTAAAATTACCTAAGTTCGACGTAAGGAAGTCCGTAAAAAGGTTGGAAGCTGGAAGTTACTTTCAGTTATAATGACTGACAGCCTATAGCATCATTAATTTTTGCCTCAAGATCGATAAAAAAGATGAATCGTTATTCTTTATGACCTTCATTACTTCCAGCCCTTAGCTTCAAAAACTGTTTTATTCCGAACTGACATTAAAATATCAACATACATAATAATCATTTAGAATTCTTCAAATTTCAGTATTGATCAGCACAGTTGTTATTCTTAAATTATTATTTCTAAATACTATCGGATTCGCTAAATAAATTAACAATTTTATTCAACCCTAAAAAAAAACATCATCAAAAATCAAAAAAAATATAAATCCATCAGTGCATTAACGAAATTTAACACACTATGCTACAGTATTTTATATAGTTTTACAAGTAAGACAATATTAAATCCAAAATAAAAAGCACATGTTAAACAAAAAATTATTTTTTGCCTTTGCATTTATTATTAACGTAATAATGTATGCACAACTCTCAGAAGTCAACTTAGGCAATCCCAACAATGGTTCCCTTTCCGGAAATGATCAGGAAAAAACAATTTATTATGGTAGTAAACCTGCTAACTGGAATGGAAAAACAATTGTATTTACCCATGGTTTTACATCAACAAGTAGTGTATTTATTGACGGTTCTATGTATAAATGGGCATATAATGATGGTTATAGAACGGTTTTTGTCACTACAACGAAAGGTGGCTCAATGGAAACCAATGCTGATTTATTCGCCAAAGGGCTGGAGCAAATAAAAACAAAATTGGGAACATCCAAATTCTATATGTTAGCACACAGTAATGGCGGAAAAAGTATCGACTTAGCATTAACCATTCATGGTAAAAAGGATATGGCTATAAAAGTTGTTACTTTAGGAACTCCATTTAAAGGTACCCAGATTGCCAATGCAGGACAATGGCCCGTATTGAATTGGGTAGCTTCTCCTTCCTCTACCGATGAAGGTATGAAAACATCAACTACTTACTACATGGAAAACGTTAGAAAAACGATTGACAATCATCCTGACAATAATCCTGATCTATTTTATCACTTCGGACACACAGGTTATAATCAGTTTACCAACGTTCCTTTCTCAAATTTCTTAAAATACTCAGCTAGCGGATTATTAATCAAATCATTAGGCGGAGGAAACAATGATGGAGTAACCCCATATTACAGCCATTCTAAACCGGGAGGACATATTATGGTTCCGGAAGGAGAAGGTAAAGATAATCATAGCTACTTATATGAAGATTCCCAGTTGTGGAAAAAGGTTAATCAGATTTTTACAGAAAACACTTCTTCACCTGTAAGTAAACAAGCAAATACCAGTTCTTCATCTTTTACCGAATATTCTAATTATCAGCTTATATATAATGAGAAACCTGATCTCATTATAAAAGACAACAAGGAAAGCTATGAAGTAATCAGTTTAAGAGAAAAAAGCAGAGATGTAAGAGAGCCTTATACAGAAAGCTATTCGAAAGGAAAACACAGTGTAAAAAATGGTGATGAAAAGTTCCTTAATATCTATGTCAGCAAAGAGAATACCGGATTTCTCTTAGAAAAAGATTCAGATAATAATAAACTGACTATTAAAGACATGCAAAACACTGATATTAAAAACAGTCTTATCAAAACTGAAATCTACAAGTTACCAGAAAATGGAACGAACGATTCCGGTAAAATGCAAATGATTAATTTCACTTATAACAATTCTCAAAATTCATATTCAGTCTCTCTTAAGGATTTACCAAAAGGAGTTTACGCAATGAACATCCATGTAGAGAACAGTCATTACTCAAGAGATCTGATTTCAGGATTCGTCATTGGAGATATAGAATTAGGACAAACAAAACAAGAGCTGACCGGTACTATCAAAAGTACTAAAAGAGGAGAAGCTATTATTGTGAAAAATCCGATAACAGGTAATGGGGCTATCAAAATCGATGAAACCGTTAATACACCTGTGGAGGTGTCTATATTTGATACATCCGGTAAAATAGTATCTCAAAATACATACAAGAACTTTTCGAATGTAACAGATCTTCCTTTATTGGAACAAAAAGGAATGTATATTGTAAAAGTAACTTATAATGCTAAAGATGTTAATCTAAAATATATTCCATAATAAATTAATACGATTATTAAAAAAGGCCATTTTCGTTTTCCGAAAATGGCCTTTCTTTTTTTATTGATTAGAATATTCAAATTTTCTTACAGCTTCCAGTGTCATATCAATTTCTTTCTCCTTGATAGCATCACTGATGAAATATGTTTCATAGCCACTCGGCGGAAGATACACTCCATTGGTCAACATTTGATGGAAGAAATTATTGAACAATGAATGGTTTGCCTCCTGTGCTTCATCAAAGTTGGAAACTCTGTTGATATGGAAGAATACAGACATCATTGATCCTTTTCTGTTGATTTTATGAGCAATTCCTTTTTCATTTAAAATTTTTCCGATTTCAAAATCTAAGGTTTCTGTTGTTTTGTTCAATCTATTGAAAAATTCAGGATCATTTTTTATCAGTTGAAGCGTTTTTAATCCTGCTCTCATTGCTAACGGATTTCCGCTTAATGTTCCGGCTTGGTATACACCTCCTTTTGGAGCCAGGTGATCCATAATTTCATTTCTTCCGGCAAAAGCTCCTACCGGCAGTCCTCCACCGATTACCTTTCCGTACGTTACCAAATCAGCTTTCACATTGAAAAGTTCTTGTGCTCCTCCGAATGCTAATCTGAAACCTGTCATAACCTCATCAAAAATTAATAAGGCTCCATTTTCATCACAAATTCTTCTTAGGTTTTGCAAGAAATTATTTTCAGGAAGTACACAACCCATGTTTCCGGCTACAGGCTCAATGATTACTGCCGCAATCTCTCCCTGATTATGGCGGAACAAATCTTCAACCTGTTCAAAATCATTATAACGTGCCAACAAAGTATCTTTAGCTGTTCCCGAAGTTACTCCTGGAGAATTTGGATTACCAAATGTTGCGGCTCCACTTCCCGCTTTAATCAGGAATGAGTCTGAATGTCCGTGATAACATCCTTCAAATTTTACAATCTTATCTCTTCCTGTATATCCTCTTGCTAGTCTGATGGCACTCATACATGCTTCTGTACCTGAAGATACCATTCTGATCTGATCAATATTCGGAACATTTTCAACAATGAATTTGGCAATCTCAGTTTCCAGCTCTGTAGGAGCACCAAAAGAGAATCCTTTCTCAGCCTGGATTTTCAATTCCTCCAAGACTTCAGGATGAGTATGTCCTAAAATAGCCGGTCCCCAAGAATTAATGTAATCGATATAAGTATTATCGTCTGCATCAGTAAGGTAAGCACCTTTTGCTGATTTCATAAAGACAGGTACACCTCCTACTGATTTGAATGCTCGAACCGGCGAGTTTACTCCTCCCGGAATGTATTTGTAGGCTTCATCAAATAAAGCCGAACTTCTTTGGTATCTCATATATACTTAGTTGCTGTTTGACAGTTGTTTGGTTGGCATTTAACTGTCAACGGTAAACTCTCAACAAAAAATTAGTTTCTTGGTTTTTTATCTATTAAATAAATCAATTGCCCGGTAGAAGGCTGTTGTCCTTCGTCCATTCTGTTTTTGGCATATAATTTATGTAATTTGATTCCGAATTTTTGAGCGATATCATGCATATTTTCGCCCGATTCCGCTTTATAGGTTGCGGTATTTCCCGAAGAGTTTTTCGATTCAAGGAAGACAATATCACCTTTCTTCAAGGTATTTCCTTCCAATTCATTCCACTTGATGAGTCTCCCTTCACTTACTTTGAATTTATTGGCAATAAACTGAACATTGGTATCTTCAGGAATCACAATATATTTCAAACCATCATTGGGATGGCTTTTTATAAGAATGGAATTAAGAATTTCTGCTTTTGTTTTGATTCTTTCCACTCTTTTCTGCTGTTGTGCATAAGAGGTTTGTTTGTAAGGAACTTCTACCGTTACAGGCTCTTTAGCTTTTTTCACCGTTTTTGAAGGATCTAATTGAGCCATGAAAGTTCTATCGTCTTTCAGATCCGGATACATTTTAAGAACAGCATACAACACTTCATTAGAATTGGTATTATCGTATTCGTATAATTTATACTTTTCGATTTTAGTAATCAGAATGGAAGCATAGCGTGGGTTGGTTGCATATCCTGCCTTTTTCAAACCATAAGCCCATGCTCTGTAATCTTTCATATCAAGATTGAAAAGATTGGCATAGTACTTTCTGGTAGATAAGAAAATAGAATGATCTTCGTAAGACTGTCTAGGATCTTCATATACACGGAAGCATTCATTAGGAGCATCATCCGTATGTTTCATTGTTTTCCCCGTCCAGTCTTCTTTACATTTTATTCCGAAGTGGTTCTTTCCTTCCAGAGCCAGCCTGCTTTGTCCACCTCCGGTCTCTAAAAGACCTTGAGCAAGGGTAATAGAAGCCGGAATTTTATATTTTTCCATTTCCTCTACCGCATATTTAGCAAATTTCTGAATGTACTGATCTTCGGTTGCCCAAGTCTGGGCTGAAAATTTTGATAAAACTAAAAGGCTTATTGATAGGAAAAGTCTTTTCATGTTTTTCAATTTTACTTATATAATTAAATTTCTACACTGTTTTTCTAAAAGCAGATTAGCTCCCTCAATCCCTTGCAACCCACCTGTATGAAAGCATAAAATCCTACTGTTCTCAGGAAAGTAATCTTCATCAATCAGTTCAAAAACCTTTTGCATCATCTTTCCTGTATAAATCGGTTCTAAAGGAATATCATATTTCTCTTTGAAATCATTGATAAAACCGACATTCTCATCATTTATTTTACCATAACCTCCAAAACCTGAATCTATTAGATCAAAGTTTTGTTTCAAAGTTAATTCAAATATTTTATTTTCCAATGATGAATCATCAACTGCCTTGAATCCTATAACTTTCTGATTTTCTTCACAAAACTTTAAAATCCCGGCAATGGTTCCTCCAGTTCCAACTGCGGTGCAAAGATAGTCAAAATCTTTTGTTTGCTCATTGAGCATCATTTTTACACCTTCTACAGCCTCCTGATTGGTTCCTCCTTCCGGAACGATCAGTGCTTCAGGGAATTCTTGCTGTAGAAATTCTGTAAATTTTTCTTTATGGCGATATTCTTCACGGGTGACAAATTTCAGGTTCATTCCGTTTCTTTTTGCAAAAAGCAAAGTCGGATTGTCACGCCACTTATTTTGTAATTCTTCACCTCTAATAATTCCCAATGTAGGAATACCTGCCAAATTTCCTACCGCCGAAACAGCAGCAATATGATTGGAAAATGCCCCACCAAAAGTGATGATATATGGTTTTTCCGGATTTTTTTCCAGATAATGGTTCACATTATAAAACAGTTTCCAGTATTTATTCCCGGAGATCTGAGGGTGAATGAGATCTTCTCTTTTCATGAAAAGTCTTACCTTTTTATCGATAGATATTTCCTGAATGGGAATAGATTCTGTTGGAAGTTTTAATAGCATTGTATCGGACTATTCAATATTATATACTGCAAAAATAGAAAAAGATTTATTGAGTGTAGATATTGTAGGCAATGACGTTATTTTTAATTGGCATTTTAACCACAGACGGCCACACAGAGTTGCACAGATAATTGAAGGAAACAAAAATGAAATAGTAGCATAATAATGATTGTGAAATTTGTGAAGATATTTGTGAGATTTGTGTTTTGATAATAGAATTTGGCTGAAGCCAGAGGTATTTTGATTTATTTGAGCAGACTAAAACTCCCATTGATTTTATTCTCGCAGATCTTGCTGATTGGGCAGATCTGCTAGCTTCGTTGAGATTTCTACCGGAATGACAAAGATGCTATAAAATTCAACTCTACTCTATTGAGCTTTAACGACAGCATCTGTATTCTAAAGATATTTTCTAAAGCTCCAGAATTTTCTTTTTCGAAGATAATTTAAATCATTTTCCTTTGCATAGGCTTCTCTTTCAAACGAAATTCTTTTATAAGCCCTATCTGTATCTTTAAGTTTAAAAAACCAATAATAATATTCAATGACATAAAAAATATAAAAGAAAATGATAAGCATTTCCAATTGTTGTCTCAAATGGATTTTTTCGTGGTTGATCAATACTTTATTTTCCTTATCTTCGGGTTTCCTAATGAAGATAAAGGGAAAGAGAGCAATGCCATTAATTTTTAATTTATTTAAAGGCTTTTGGCATACAATTATCATACTAACAAATATAAAAAGTTTTTTGACTAACGTTTAACTTATGGCCCATTTTGATATCAAAGAAGGTGAGGACTTTTACTATAATGAACAGGGATACAAAGTTTTTACGGAAAAATTCCATCTGAAAAGAGGATATTGCTGTAAAAGCGGTTGCAGACACTGTCCTTACGGGTACGATAAAAAGACTGATACATTCATTAAAAGTGATAAAAAAAATAAATAAAATGAAAAAATATATTTTTATCTTGTTGGCAGCGGCTACATTAGGCTTAACTTCATGCAGCCCTTTTCAGGTACGTTCAGACTATGCTGATACAGCCAATTTCAATTCTTACAGAACTTACAAAATAAGAATTGACGATTTAAAATTGAATGATATTGATAAAGACAGAGTTTTGAATGAGTTATCAAGACAACTTCAAAGCAAAGGGCTTCAGTCCGGAGAGAATCCGGATTTGATTATCAACGTAAAGGCCAATCATAAAAAAATCACGGATATCAATTCCAGTTCCCCTTACGGAATGTGGGGCTGGGGCGGTCCTTTTGGCTGGGGTGTAGGAATGAACAGAACATGGACAAGCAACTATAATGAAGGAGCTCTCATTGTTGATATGATTGATGCCAAAACCAATAAATTGGTATGGCAAGGGATCGGAAGCGGAATTTCCGTAGATTCACCAAGATCTAAACAAAGACAAATTCCTGAAATCATGGCTGAGATCATGAAAAATTATCCACCGCAAAGAAGATAGAATTTAAAATAATTATTATAGATGCCGATACATTTTTGTATCGGCATTTTTTATTATTATCAAAAGATAAAAAAAGATTTTTTTCAGATTTTTTCATAACAAATCATTTTTTATTAGACAATTTATCTAAAAACATTCAATACTTCTTTCAATTTTTAGACAAACCATCTATTTCATAGGATTATATTGGACATATT
>NZ_PIZV01000054.1 GCF_002835665.1 Chryseobacterium sp. PMSZPI | reverse complement strand
CCTCCCTTCAAAGACCAAGACTATGGCTCTTTGAGCACCACAGCCAAAACATTCCACTCCCAGAAATTTTTTACTGGGGCAGGTCAGCATAAAGTCTTCGATATTCATTTTTGGAGGATTATAATCGTTACTAATTTATGAAGAGATTTTTGCTCTGGTATATTGATGCGGGAAGAAACAATCTTCTTTCATTTCGAATGATCCCTGAACCACAATATAAGGATTCCTCAGGATTTCTCTTGCTACGAAAATCAGATCAGCATCACCATTTTGCAAAATTTCTTCTGCCTGATTTATTTTGGTAATAAGTCCAACTGCTCCCGTTTTAATAGAAGCTTCATTTCTCACTTGAGAAGAGAAGGGAACCTGATATCCATCAAAAACAGGGATTTTAGCTCCATGGATATTTCCACCGCTTGAAACATCTACCAAGTCTACGGCATGTTCTTTTAAAACTTTAGCCAATGCCACACTGCTTTCAATATCCCAACCATTTTCAGCATATTCTGTCCCGGAAATACGTACAAAAAGTGACGTATTCTCATTGAGTTCTTCATTTACAGCATCTACAATTTCAATCAGAAAACGGATTCTGTTTTCAAAACTTCCGCCATATTCATCTGTTCTGATATTAGATAGTGGCGATAAAAACTGATGGATGAGATATCCGTGTGCTCCATGAATTTCGATAATATCAAAACCGGCTTTCACTGCTCTTCCGGCTGCTTTTTTAAAATTTTGAACCTGTTCTTTTACCTCATCGTTAGTCAATGCATGTGGAATTCTTTCCGTCGGATGATAAGGAATAGAACTTGGAGCAATTGTTTCCCAACCCTCTTCAATAGGAATTTGAAGATTATTCCACGTTGAGCCTTTTCTTCCTGCATGAGCCAACTGAATTCCTATTTTACTTTCTGAATTTTGATGAACAAAATTTACAATCCTCTGCAACTTTTCGGTTTGTTCATCATTCCAGATTCCCATACAATGATTGGTAATTCTTCCCCTTGGCTCTATACCTGTAGCTTCTACCATAATTAAACCTGTTCCTCCCTGTGCTCTGCTTCCGTAATGCACAAAATGGAAGTCATTAGCCAATCCGTTTTCACAAGAGTACATACACATAGGAGACATTACCCAGCGATTTTTCAGCTCTACATTTCTGAATTTTATTGGTGTATACAGCATTTTATCTTTTAAAATTTTAAACTTATTTATCAGGAAAATAAAATATTGCTCACTTCATTAAAAAGAACTAATTTTACCCCCCTTTTTTAGTCTACAATATATGAAAAAAGACATACAGATCAGTTACGAATATTTTAAAAATAGCAGTGAGCTGAGCGATATAGAAAATACTTTATTTGAAAGAGCCAAAGAAGCTCGTGAGAAGGCTTATGCACCATATTCTCAATTTTTGGTAGGATGCTCCGTATTATTAGAAAATGGAGAAATTTATTCCGGAAATAATCAGGAGAATGCAGCTTTTCCTTCGGGGCTTTGTGCTGAAAGAACAACGCTTTTTTGGGTAGCAGCCAACTTTCCGGATGTGAAAGTAAAAAAAATCTTCGTGGTGGGAGGACCTAAAGAATTCCATGAGAACAATTCTCCGATTCCACCTTGCGGAGCATGCCGCCAGAGTTTAATAGAATACGAAACCAAACAGAACGAAAACATTGACCTTTATTTTTCAAGCATGAATGAAGAAGTTGTGAAGGTACATGCTGTGAAAGATCTGTTGCCTTTCTATTTTGATTCAACGTTTTTGTAAGGAGAGAAAAACGAATTAAGATACAAAGTTTATTATAATTGCCACTAATACACGAATCTTTTATTAGCGTATTAGTGGCAATTATAATTTTCTAGTAAATCAAGCAGGTTTTCCAAGTTTTTACACAAACATCTGGTCATCTGTGATCTGCGGGAAATACAACATTTTATTTTTTGAATCAATTTGTTACTTTTTATTACAAATAAGCTTTACCATTAAGGTTCTTAAGATTTTTAGAATATTAAGCTTGAACTTCGCTTTAAGGCATTTTGCTTATAAAAAATCTTTGATTTTTTTCTTAATTAACCTTAACAACTTAATTTATCTTAATGGTTCAAATAAATTGATTATAAATTTTAAAGAGGCTCTAAAATTCTCGGAGTCCTTCCTTTTTTCCAACAAATCCCGAATTAAAAAAGGTTATTCTATTTCTAAAATAACCTCTTTATTTTTTTACATTACGGATTAACTTTCAGTCTCGTCTTCATCGTCTTCGTATTGCTCCAGATAATAGCTAAAACTAAAATCTTCTACCTCCTCTTCAGCATCTTCCAGCGTTGTCAGCAGATCTTCAAAAATTTCAAGTTGATCAACTGTCATATTTACGAATTCAATATGGAGTGGCATTTCCAAGTCTCCTGTAATGGTATCAAAAAGCGCATCAAGATTATCACCAAAATGTTCAGGAAGTTGAATTTTCTCCTTTAATTGGGTGTAAAAATCTTCATAATCGCCTATTTCTGTAAAATCTATATATATTGTCTTCATATTTCTTCTATTATTATTTAAGTATGGTCATTATTTAAAATTTTACACTATTGTCATTCTGACAAAGGAAGAATCTCATATATAGTTTAGATTCTTCATTTCACTTCTGAACTACGTTCGCAGATCTTCAGTCTGTATTCAGAATGACAGAACAGAATAGCTAAATAACAACCTTAATTATAGTTATTTATTCGTCATTATGTAAATAAAACCGGGGTTCATTATTCTCAACATTTTTTAGAGATTGCTTCGTCGCTTCGCTCCTCGCAATGACTTATTGTTTGTCAAAACTTTTATAATGGTTTTTGGTAAGGTAAACATCCCCGTTTTTAGTAAAAATAATTCGATCTGCCTGTCTACTGCCGCAATGGTAATTAACATCAGCTTCAAAATACTTTTCACCATCAGGTAATCTTCCTTCCCTGTTTCCAAATTTATCTCCACCAATAGCCTTTCCTGGAACTGCCTCACAAAGATTACCTTTTGAAGGGTTCCATCCCTGCCTTCTTGCTTCACTTTTTGTGATATAATAATCCGGCAACCTATGGTTTTGTTTTACATAATCAATGACTATTTTCTCTTCCGTTAATTTTTCAATTGAACTCTGATCCGTTGTATTTCCAGCTATAGATGAACTTCCATAGTTTACATTTTCTGTTTTTACTGTATCGGAATGATTCTGTTTGTCGGCAATAAAATTCTTATAAACATACATGATGGACATCCCGAAAAGAAGTCCCAGGCACATAAAAAGTACGGCTCTTGTTTTACTGTTCATAATAATCAGTTTATTATTGTAACAACAATTTATTTAATCTCTCCACTCTTCCGGAATATCGCAAATTGGAATAGGGTCCATTTTGTGTTTTGCTGCTTTGTGCATTCTGTCGAAGATTAAAAAGACTTCTTTATCTCTTCCTTCGTAATCTTCAGCAGCTTTAGTCCCGTATTCTTTCTGTATTTTTTCCAGTTCAGGATAAGTAGCTCCAATTTGTTGTTCATCAGTTCTGTCTACATCCCAAAGTCCGTCTGTAGGAATGGCTTCCTGAATACTTTTAATCAGGTTCAAACCTTTCGCAAGAGCATACACTTCTGTTTTATAGAGATCTGCGATAGGAGAAACATCTACGCCTCCGTCTCCATATTTAGTATAAAACCCGATTCCGAAATCTTCAACCTTATTTCCTGTCCCACACACTAAAAGTCCGTTTAGCTGGCCATAATAATAAAGGGTAAGCATTCTTAAACGGGATCTTGTATTGGCAAAAGCAAGCTTCTCGTTCGGATATAAATCATCTTTTACATCAAAAGTTTTATACAACTCCTCAAAAGCAGGCGTTAAATCTACGGACATAATCTCCACATTTGGGAATTTTGATTTCAGATCGTTCATATGTTCCTTCGCTCGGTCTACCTGGTCAGCTTTTTGACGAATCGGCATTTCGATCAATAATGTTTTTAATCCTGTCATGGCAGCCAGGGTAGAAACCACTCCGGAATCTACTCCTCCTGAAACTCCAATTACATATCCATTTACTTTAGCTTTTGTAGCGTAATCTTTCAACCATGCTACGATATGATCTATCACTTTTTGTGTCTGCATTCTATATCTTTATTTTTTTAGTCTATTCCAAATTCTTTCGGGTATTTGACTACACCTTTTGTATTTTTCAATCCGTCTTTTACCAGTTCTATGGCCATCCCGTTTTCTTCCGGAATTTCAAATGGAAATGAAATCCCAAAATTACTTGTTTTTTCGTAACCAAACTTCGGATAATATTTTTCATGTCCAATGAGAATCACAGAATGGTAACTTAAATCTTTCGCGATACGATGTCCTTCTCTGATAAGTTGTCCTCCAATACCTTGATTTTGAAATTCAGGTTTTACGGAAACAGGAGCTAGCGCAAGTGACTCATAAACCTCGGAATTGTTTACTATTTTTATTTTTGTGAACAAAATATGCCCGGCAATTTCACCATTCTCATCTTCTGCTACTAATGATAGTTCAGGAATGAAAGCTTCAGAATGTCTTAGTTTCTCAACCAGAAATTGCTCCTGATGGTCGCTGTGTTCCACATTTTTAAACGCTTCCTCTGTAAGCTGAAAAACTTTGGAATAGTCTTTCTCTTCTTCTTGCCGTATTGTGATCATTGGATGTAAATATATTTTTCACGTTGTAGTTCATACCAGAAACACTTTACCCCCGAATCTTCAAATTCACCTGTATTTTCAAAACCTAATTTTGTTAAAATATAATTGGATCCAGTATTTCCGGAATCTGCATAAGCATAAATAGTATTTGCTCCCAGCTCATTAAAACCATAAGCTAGAGAGACTTTTGCCGTTTCCATTGCATAGCCTTTACCCCAAAATTCGGGGATAAAACGGTAACCTAGATCTAAGGTATTAACATGTCCATTGATAGGTTGTTTCAATAATTTCAAACCGCTCCATCCTATCATCAATCCGCTTTCTTTTTCAATGACGGCCAGTCTTCCCACTCCATTTTCTTTATATTGTTTCTGAATCATCCTAATTGCTTCTTTTGATTCTTCAACATTCGTCACAGGTTTACCAAGGTATTTCATTACTTCAGGATCAGAGTCCATAAGAAACATACGTTCAAAATCAGTATCTTCAAATGGTCTTAAAATGAGTCTTTCTGTTTCCAGTATCATATTATGAATTTATTCTTCAGTTCCAAAAATGGTGACATCCGTTTTCGTCCCTTTTTTGATGTCGGTTTCCTTCATTTTATTTCCTCCTACGTTCAGGGTTTGTAAGACCGGATTTCCTGAGATGTCGATTTTTTGGATTTTATTATGTTCAATATTTAATTTTCGTAAGTTTTTGAGCTGAGATAGATCAATAGTTTTTAATTGATTTAAAGATAACGTTAATTGATCAATTCTCGGAGTGGCTTTCAGGGAAATTATGCTCAAAACATTATTATCAAGGTAAAGTGATGCCAAACTGGTTAAATTCTCTGCTTTGAATGAAGAAATTTTACACCCTGTGCATGAAAATAGTTCCAATTTGTCCAAATTACTGATGGACACCTCCGGAATGGCATTATCATCCAGAATAATCATTTTTACATTTTTGAACAAACGCAGATCATCTGTTGAAGTAATTCCTTTTTGAGTTAAAAACAGATTGGTAACCAATCCCATTTCGGCTTGTTCTAATGTTCCATTCTTGTTAGCATCAAAGTTTTCGAGTACTGCTTTTTCAAAGTTTTTATCTTTAAAATCAATCTTTTGACTATAGAAAAAAGAAAATCCTGAAATAAGGCTGAGGGCTGTAAATATTTTAATTTTCATCATGAGTTGTCCTTTTAATTATTACTTTTGTAAACTTAAATTCCATGTAAAAATAATGAAGATTTTTAGATTTATTGCGCTTTCTTCTATTTTAGTTTTAGGATTGGATTCCTGTAAAAAAGAACCTGAAAACCAGTGGAAAGTAGAAATAAAAGATTCTGTTGAAAAAGTTGTAATAACGGATATTTCCAAAGAATTTTACAATCAGAGTATTCCTTTAAGCCAATTTAAAAGCCTGTTTCCGTGGTTCCAGGGTAGTGTTTCCGATACAGATTTTGAGAAGAGAAGAAATGATGCAGAGGAAATAAAAATCTATCAGGAAGCGGTTGGAAAAATAGACCAGGTAAAGCTTCAGAAAGAATTGGAAAGTTTATTTTCACATATTAAATATTATTTCCCGCAATTTAAAAATCCGAAAGTATTCCTCTTCTCATCAGCATTACAGATGGCTCAGGATCCGATTCTTTATGATGAAAAGGGAAATCTTTTGTTTATAGATATTTCCGGTTTCATGGGAGATGGCAATGCTCACTACAAAGGATTGGAACTCTATTTCCAGAAATCGATGAATCCACAAAATATTGTTCCGAAGGTTTCAAGAAATTTTGCCGAAAATATTGTTACGGAATCACCTGATCATCAAAAGTTTATTGATCAGATCATTCTCAATGGAAAAGTTATGATTTTACAGGATGCGTTTTTACCGGATTTCCCTGATTATTTAAAAATAAATTATACTCAAAAACAATACGAATGGGCAAAAGCCAATGAAGCTAACATCTGGAATTATTTTGTAGAAAGCAATCTTATCTTTGGAGATGATCCAAGATTAGGAGAGCGCTTTATTGCTCCGGGACCTTTTTCTAAATTTTATACAGAAATTGATAATGAATCTTCTCCTCAAATTGGAATTTTCACCGGATGGCAAATTTGTAAAGCCTATCTGAAAGAAAAACCTGAAACGAAATTAACAGATTTTCTGAAGATCGATGCTACTACTCTCTTTAATCAATCCGGATACAAGCCTACTGTAACAAAATAGATTATATCTCATACTTATAGGAGACCTTTTGTAAAACACAGAAGGTCTTCTTCTTTTTTTTAACACCCATCAACACAAGGATATATGGAAAACTTAATCAGTATTCAAAATCTAAATTACGGATTCACTCAAGATAAACTCATTCTTAAGAATGTAAGTCTTGCAGTGCCTAAAGGAAGCGTTTTTGGATTCCTCGGAGCCAACGGAGCCGGTAAATCGACGACTATGAAAGTCATGTTAGGAAGCCTTCCTGACGAAAACAGTGCCATTGAAATTTTCAGTAAAAATCTTAAAGAACTTTATCCCGATGGGTTTCAAAAGATAGGAAGTCTTATTGACAGTCCGGCTTTTTATGACCATCTGTCGGGCTGGGATAATCTGACTATTCTTTCCAGGTTAAGGGGTCTACCCGATTCGGAATGCGAAAGGGTTTTGCATCTGGTAGACCTTTGGGAGAGCAGACAAATGAAAATGAAAAAGTATTCCCTCGGGATGAAACAAAGACTTGCTATTGCCATGACTCTTTTGGGATCACCTGAACTTTTAATTCTCGACGAACCTGTGAATGGTCTTGATCCCAACGGAATGCTTGAAATCCGTGAATTATTGCTAAAGCTTAATAAAGAACAGGGAATTACCATCTTTATTTCAAGCCACTTATTACAGGAAATTGAAAAAATGGTCACCCATCTGGCCATCATTTCCAATGGTTCCATCAAGTTTTCAGGAAGTGTAGAAGAATTGAATTCCCATTATCGCCATAACCGTATAAGGATAGGATTAAATAATCCATCTGCCTTTCTACAATACATTCCCGAAGATTATGCTGCAAAAATCGTTGATGAATATTCCATTGAAGTAACCGTTCAGTCCAGGGGAGACATTATTCAACTCACCAAAATACTAGTCCTTAAAGATGCTGAAATTTTTGAGATCAAAAACAGTGCAGGTTTGGAAGACTGGTTCATGGAAATTACTAAAAACTAAAACCAACACGAATGAAAAAATTAAACACATTAGTCAGTACAGAATGGCTAAAAATAAAAGGATTAGGGCTGGTATACCTAGCTGTGGCATTAGGAATTTTAATTCCACTTTTGGGTTTTATTTTCCAAATATTCAATCCTGTTTTTATTACTCCGGAAGAGCTTCCTTATTCTGTTTTTGAGAGTGCCATAACAGAAAACTTCAAAGCATTTACCTTATTTTTCCTTTTGCTTTATATCGTTATTGCAGCGAACAGAATTGCACAAATCGATCATAAAAATAATGGATGGCAACTGATGGAAACGCAACCCATCAGTAAATTTCAACTCTATTTTTCAAAATATTTGGTTGTTTTGGTCCTAAGTTTTTTATGTATTATCTCCTACTTAGGGTCTTCTATCCTGTTTTCTCTGTTAGATTATTATATTCATCCCAGTGAAGTAAAATTGTTGACCTTCGATACAGTATGGTTTTTAAAAACATTGATCAGGTCATGTATTGCCGTATTGGGAATTGCTGCACTTCAACTGTGCATATCCGTCGCTTTTCCCGGGTTTATCTGGGCTTTTCTTATAGGAATTCTCGGGCTTATTGTCAATATGTTTTCTTTAGTTCAAAAACAGGCATTTCCTTATTGTCCTTATAATTATTTGTATATATTGGGTAAGTCCCCTAATATCAGGAGTCTGAGTCAATTTATTAGCTACAGTGAGTATTTAAGTATATTCTGGGCTATCATATTTTTTATAATAGGTTATTTTTGGTATAGAGGGAAAAGTTTCAAAACTGCTTTTTTAAAAAATAAAAAACAAATTACCGTTTCAACAGCTTTTATCCTCATCTTAGCTGCTACATTTTATATTTTACAAAAACCTAAACCCTATAAAAGTGAAGGAGAAGGAATTGTCATTACAGGAAAGCTGAATACAGATCTGAAAATAGATTCCGTGAAAATTTTCTCCAAAGATTTTCATAAAAAAATCGGAAGTGCAGCCGTCAAAAACGGAATATTTTCATGGGAAACCAAACAACAGATTCCATTTGATCTGTACAGTTTTGAATTTGGCACTAAAAAGATTGATTTTATGATGGGAAATGGAGATCGCTTTGATTTTAACATTTACTGCAATGCTGTTAAAATGCAATACTTCCTCACCACCAACAGGTCAGCAGAGCAAAATCATAAAAATCAGGAAGATGGATTTGGATTTGAATTTACCTATGCTATTGACGAACAGAAATATAATGATGATCCTAAAAAGTTTTATGAATTGGCTCAATCTGACTGGGAAAAAAACATTGACAGGCTTACTCA
>NZ_PIZV01000053.1 GCF_002835665.1 Chryseobacterium sp. PMSZPI | reverse complement strand
GAAACCGCTCCTCTTCCATTTTCTTTAATATACAGCTGAGATTGAAACCTCAACAGTTCAGAAAGGTTGGTAGAATTTTTTTCAGCATCTTCGGGAGTGATCGTTTTTACCGGATGAAAAAGTTTTACCCTATTCATCTGGTTATCGAAGATGTAAATCGTATCTATGGCTTTCTCCTGTCCAAAAAGAAAACAACCATAAGACGAAAAAAGCAGTATTAAAGATCTTTTTATATCCATACTTTTTTACTTTTCCTCCGAAAGCAATAGATTTTTTGATTATCATTTTGGCAGGTCTCCTGACTTTCACATTCTGTACCTTCCCGTTCACACAGTGGTTTTTTACAGAAACTTTGATCGTGATTTACAGTTGCGGGGACAGTCCGGGGCTTTCACCCGATTCCCTTTTCATTCCAATACGCTGGAAACCAAAATTTTTGCAAAGATAGTTTTTTAAATGTATTAGACAAAAAAGTGGAATTATATACCAACAATTGCCTCATTGGTATGTCTACCAATGCAACAAAAAAATGTAATAATTAAAAATGTTAAGATCATAAACACTATCATTGAAAATATGGCAAATCGAAGATTTAGTGGACTAATAAAAAAGCTGCTCTCAATACTGAAAGCAGCTTTTTGTGATATTATTATGCCAGATTATTTTCCAATAACTTCCGTAATCGGATTTCCGACGTTTCCACTTGGAAATTGAATTTTTAATAATGATGAAACTGTAGGAGCAATATCCGTCATGTGATAAGCCTTGTTACTTTCTCCGTGTTGTACTCCCCAACCCATAAAAATCAAAGGAATATGAGAGTCATAAGAATTCCATACACTGTGCGTAGTTCCGGTTTTAGAATATGGAGGAAGCATAGAATCGTGAGAAATCAATTGAATATCTCCACTTCTTTGTCTATTGATTCCATTGATAATTCTTTGCTTAATAGGCTCCGGAATACTAGACTCCTGAACTTTATCTACAGAAACAGCATATAAAACCGTAGGATCTTTTTCAAGTTCTTTAACTGTGAAATTTCTCACATCATCTAATTCCAGTTTACTGTCCGCCAACACTTTTCTATCAAAATAAATCTGATAGTTATCAATCGCGTTCACTAGTTTATCTGCACCGAACTTTTCCTTCAATTTTTCGTTGATAGTCTTTTGCGCCCCTTCACCAAAGAAACCTGTCGGAATTTTATGTTCTTTTAAGAATCCTACAGAATGTGCTCCACCGTGGTCAGCAGAAAGGAAAACTGTATATTCCCCTTTTCCTACCTTTGAATCCAGGTAGTTGAAAAATTCGGCTAAATCCTGATCCAGCCTGATATAAACATCTTCTACCTCAATAGAGTTTGGACCAAACTTATGTCCTGCGTAATCCGTAGAAGCTAAGTTAATTGCTAAAAAGTCTGTAATATTATCTCCACCCAGTTTTTCTCCCTCTACAGAAGCTTCTGCTAACTTCAAAGTCAAAGTATTTCCAAAAGGAGTGTAACGAATATTATCTCTCTTTTCCTGATAGTCCTTAGCTAAATTGCTATAAGGGAATGTAGGTGTTTTTGCACTTCCCAACAATCCTTCCCAAGGAGAATTATCCGGTGCGCTTTCCGTATATTGGTTAATTGGAAGTAAAGTATTCCAACCGTTTGCCACTAATTTTTCAGGTAAATTCTGAGCATTGAATGATTTGATCCATTGAGGAAGATCATTCATATACCATGTACTGGATACGAAGTTTCCTGTGCTATCGTCAAACCAGAAAGCTCCGTTCGGCGTGTGACCTGCAGGAAGGATGGAAGCACGGTCTTTCAAAGAAACACCAATTACTTTTCCCTGGAAATTGGTTGCCAATCTCAATTCGTCGGTTACTGTTGTAGACCAAAGGTTTTTCGGAGAATGACTTCCAGTCTTTGTATTAGTTGTTCCTACCGGCTGAACACTGTCATCTGCTGTACAGTATACTCCCTTACCGGTTTCTTTATCTGTCCAGTCGTTTCCGGCAATTCCGTGGATCGCCGGTACAGATCCTGTATAAATACATGTATGTCCCAAAGCAGTAATTGTAGGAACATAAGGAATATGTACATTATTTAAAGAATATCCCGTATTCAAAAGTCTTTTGAAACCGTCATTGCCATATTTATTGTAAAAACGGTATAAATAATCCCAACGCATTTGGTCTACCACCAAACCTACGACCAATTTTGGCCTTTCCAATTGAGAATTTCTGTTCTTCTGCGCATTGATTGTAACTACGGACAAAAAAGTAGCTGCCGCAATTGAAATGTTCCTAAGCATCCAAGTAAATTTTTATTGATCACAAATTTAGGGGTTTTGAAAATTTTAGAGTGTGAAATTTTATTCAAATTTAAAAATAGAAGCATTTTTATTACAAAGGCTGCATGATTTTGGGAAAAGCCGACTTATTTTTTTATTACTTTTGTTCGAATTAAAAAAACTAATACAATGGAAACTAATTTGCTTTTATCCAAGTTTTGGACACGGATCTGGGCTCTTTTGCTTGATTCAATCCTTCTAGGAATATTCGGATTTATTCTTGGATTTTTTTTCCAAAATTATTTTATATCATTAGGAGAAAACGCAAAACTTATCGGATGGAGTATTTCGTTGATTTATTTCTCTGTTTTAAATTCCAATATTAACCAAGGCCAAACTTTCGGAAAAAAATTAATGGGCATTCAAGTTGTTGACAGTAACGGAAATTTTATATATCTGAAAACCTCAATAATCAGAGCTTTAATCCTTACGGCTCCCTTTTTTCTTAATGGATACAAAATTTCCGGAACTTCTTCATTCTCGGTCGTTGCCTTCGTTCAGTCAATTATCATCTTTGCACTAGGTATAGGAAGCATTATTTTTTATATTCTAAACAAGCAGACCAGGCAGTCAATCCACGATCTTATTGCTAAAACATACGTAGTTCAGGATTATAGAAGCAGTACCATTACAGTAATGCCGAAAGTAGGCAAGCTCCCATTCTACATTTTAGGAGGTATTTTTGCCATCATTATCTGTTCATCAATTTATAGTTATACAAGCAATTCTACGATAAAAAAGCTTATTCCCCTGTATGAAAAGCTTAGTCAACAAAAAAATATATCAAATGCCAGTATTGTGATGAACTATCCCCCAATGACAGACAACACAGGAACTCAACGTAATATCTATACAGTTGTTATTAAAACCAAAAAGAATCTAAAGGATATAAACCAACCGGCATATAGTATCAAAAATAAAGAACTTCAGGAAACTGTAAAAACGTTTATTGAGAGTCACGTTTATGATTCAGATAATGATATCTTAAGTGTAAGCGTCAATTCAGGTTATGATATTGGTATTTCAAAAAGCAATTATGAACTCAATATATCTCAACCCATATACAAATGGAAAGAAGTCTATAAACTTTAGTATTATTTCCCATTATTGAAATATTTTAAACGCATCCAATGATGCGTTTTTTTATTGAATCAACCCATCAAAAACATAAAATTTTATTTAATTTTGGTTACTGTACAATGCATCAATCGATCCGGCTATGATTTTAGGAGTATACTGGTATTTTAAATTCCCTGAGAATTTATATCATTTCAGGTTTTTTAAGTTTTTTGATGGATCCGGTGGACATATTGATAATGCTGCCGAGCTGGTAACCAGAGTTCGGGTCCACAGTATCGATAATTTGAAAAAAAAATTGGAAGAATTGAAACTACAGTTCCCCCAAACTTATTTACACCTGAATATAAATGAAAATCAAATGATTATCAGCACAGGAAACTATCAGCTTTTTGATTATTATTTTCAGTTTGCTCTTGAAATTGAAGCCTTGCTCGTCTGTGAAAATGCTGTACTCGTCGATTTTGGATCTCCTTTTGAATCTCAATTCACTAAAAATTATCATCCTGAAAGGAAACTATTTAAAAATATTGAATATCGGTTTATTCAGATGGTAAACTCAGACTCCAAGAAAAACAATGCTGAAAATTTTTCAATAAGAATTGATTGTAATCTGCCTTTGGCTCGCAAAAAAGACTTTATTCATGAAGTCTCTCAGGTATGCAAAGAAGAGAATATTCATATATTTTATTACCATGATTTTGACTTCAGGGACCAATGCAACCTGATGTTATTTTTCACTAACGGCAGACAATATAAGAACCATATTCAAGTGGTTGATATTAATTCATTTGGAAATAAAATAAACCATATTACACAAAAGTACCCACTTCATTTCGGTCATTTTGGAGGATTACAATATTATCCGCTTCATGGGCCACATGTGAAGTTGATGGTGGATCAGGAATATATTTTACATCAATAATACATTTTCTATGGAAATAAAAAAGCTACAAAAATTGACTCGTAACCCCAGCCTTACATGGGGACATAATGGCTATACCACGGACAGGATATATTCAGTTTCTTCCATCGAATATGCTGGCTCTTTTGAATTTACCTTAAGAGAAAAATCTTTACCTTATACCAAAATCTGGGAAACTGATGCAGACGATATTGAAGAACTCAACACCATCATTGAAACAGAACATTCTTTTGGAGCCTTTATTAACAATGAATTGATAGGTTGGATCATCTGTGAACACAGAACATGGAACAATAGCTTTTATATTGAAAACATTTTGATTGACGAAAAATACAGAAGACTCGGAATAGGGATACAACTGATTAAAAGTTCAATCAAAGAAGCCCGAAACTTAAACTGTCGCGTGATTGAATTAGAAACTCAAAACACCAATTATCCTGCCATCCAATTTTATAGAAGAATGGGATTTAATATTACCGGAGTGAATACGAGATTGTATGATAATTCTGAGGAAATAGCTCTTTTTATGACGCTGGATGTTGAATAAACCGGTGAATATTTAAAATTTTGGCTAAAGCCAATGGATGATTTATTGATAATGAAAGCGGGCTAAAGCCCGCTCCTATTGATGTTTATATCTATTTTACTTTCGGTATAACCATCAGGCTCTCATTCCCTGAAGCATTTACAGCCTGTATCGCAAAGAAATAATTGTCTTTAGAATAAGGCAGTTTTATAGAATTCTCTTTAGTAAAAAACTTTTTCTGCCATGTCGACGCATCCGTCTCACGCATTAAAATATAATATCCCGTTATTTCTCCCGATTTAGGTTTTTCCCAGGAAAGATCTGTAAAATTAGTAAGTTTACTGACATCTATTTTTACATTTTCCGGCTTTGAAGGTGATTTTGCAAGATTGGCTAAAACAGCAATGTTTACCCCTACATTTTTTTTAAAATATTCAAAGTCCATGAATTCGGGTAAGTCTCCATACTGTACACCTTTTTCTTTTCTGATATCCTGGTGTTGGTGGTCAAAGTTTTCATTAAACTCCGTCAACCGTACCGCAGAAAATCCTTTTTCTACAAACGGAGTATGATCTCCTCCTCTTAAAAAACGGTCATTTCTGTAAATTAATTTTACCTGGAGATTATCAACATACCGTTCTCCTATTTCTTTAATATATCTTGCCAGTTGTCTGGATTCGCTATCATTTTCTAATCCGAATTTTCTAATATCCTGAGCTTTTTTATCCAGTTCATATTGAGGTAAGCCTTCAGAAAAAACTCTTACTTGATGGGTATTAATAAGTTGGGTATCACTGCTGAGATTATTTGAGATCATATCGTTATTCAATAGTGCTTCCAGTTGCCAACCTTCATTAGCTACTTTTTCAACCAACATTTTCGATCCTAATAATCCTTGTTCTTCCCCGGAGAAAGCAACTAATACAATACTTGCAGGAAATTTAGACAGACTCAATATCCTGGCACTTTCGATAAGTGCTGCCACTCCGCTTCCGTCATCATTGGCTCCCGGAGCATTATCTTTTATATTCATCACATCACTTACTCTTGAATCCAGATGACCGCTCATCATAAATAATCGCTTATCATTAGGATTCGTTCCGTGAATAATTGTAATAACATTTCCTAAATCCGTAGGACGATCTATTCTTTTTCCGTCAGGTTGGATGGTTTGATTTTGCATAAAAACCTCCATTCTTCCTCCTGCATTTTTCGCATAATCATTGAACTTTTTCAATACCCATTTTCTGGCTGCTCCGATTCCCCTTTTGGAATCAGTGGTAGAGCTCATGGTATGTCTTGTACCAAAACTCACCAGAGAATTAATATGGCTTTTTAAAGAATCTGAATTTGTCTGTGAAACATAATTGACAATTTCAGGATCGTGATGGATTGTTTGCTGGGCATTAAATACTGTAGGAATAAGGAACAATGTGAAAATGATTTTTCTCATAATGGCGTTATCTATTAATCTATTGTAATTTGTTTTGGATGAATAAAATTACGAAAAAGACGGCAAATAGCTGTAATAATGAAGATCTGTGACCATTATATTCGATAAAAAATATGCATCTTTGAAAGACCTTATTTCAACTTCAAACAATTTATAGTGAAAAACCTCCTTACCTATATCCGCTCCCTTACTCCATTTTCTGATGAAAGTTGGGCTTTACTACAGCCTGCTCTCACCGAAAAATCATACAAAAAAAATGAACTGATGCTACAGGAAGGAAAAATATGTCATTCCTTATTTTACATTGATACAGGTTTTTGTAAAAGTTATTATGAAATAGATGGTGCCACCAAAAACACAGGTTTTTACTTTGAAAATGAAATTGCCACCAACATCAGTAGTTTTGGAAGTGGACAGAAATCCGAATTCAATATAGCCGCTTGTGAAAAAGTACATGCAATTATTTTTGATAAAGAAAAATTGTTTGAAGCAGCCAACAGTGTCCCTGAAATTGAAACATTGGGACGCCATTGTATCCGAAAATTCGCTTCCAAACAGGAGGAATTTTCTAATCTTTTTAAACTCTATTCCGCACAAGAACGGTTTGAGTACCTGGAAAACAAACACCCTGAAATGTTACAGCGCATCCCTCTTTCTCAACTGGCTTCTTTTCTGGGAGTAGCAAGAGAGACTTTAAGCAGAATCAGAAAGCGAAGAATTTCCCAGTAAGGTTCATTCGCTTTATAAAATCAAAACATCGTAAAAACCAAAGCATCATGAAGACATTGATATGGCAAGGAATAGCCTTTCAATCCTTGGAATATTTCAAACTGGAAGAACACAATAAAAAGCACATTGTAACTTCAAGAGTCATAGGTTATTACCAAAATTCCGTATACACCTTGGATTATCATCTCACCATTGATCAAGACTGGAATATCCTATCTTTTCTCATTGAATCCGAGGTCAATACCATTAAGCATACGTTGACGGGAAAAAAAATACAGGATGATTGGGAAATCAACAACGTCATCAATCCAGATTTCAAAGATTTTCCCTTCATTGATATTTCCCTGACCCCTTTTACCAACACCTTACCCATCAACAATTTAAGACTTGCTGAAAACAGTTCACAGGAAATCAAGGTTATTTATATTGATGTGCTCAATAAAGTGATAAAGCCAGTTACCCAACAATATACCAGAATTTCTGCAGACCAATATCGTTATGATAATCTCCAAACTGATTTTACGGCCGACATTTCGGTCGATGAAAACGGATTGATTGTCAATTACCCAGAATTATTTGAGAAAATTGCAGAGCTTAAAACCAATAACCAATAGACAGAGATGGACGCCAGAATCAAAGCCATAAAAGATAAGATTGAAAGGCCTGCCACGGAATTCATAACCGGCGGATTCAGGCCAGAAAACACCCTGGAAGAATCATGGATCGGTCGGGTATTTGCCTACGCAGAACACGAAGAGATTCCCTTGGATAAAAACGGAGATCCGATGATGCCCCTCATACAGATTTATCTTCCCAACCAACCTTTTGTTCCGGAACTGATAAAGAATAAAAAATTAATTACCGTATTTATCTCTCAGTATTTTCCGGAAATGCTTGAAAAAATGGGTGATCATTGGGTCATCCGGGAATATGATGATTTGGAAAATATAATCATCAAGGATTTACAAAGTCCGGTTTCTTATTTAAAACCATTTCCACTACGCTCCGAATTATATCCTAAAGATGCCCCTGTATGGGATGGTGGCGGAATTGAGGATATAGACTACCGTTTAATCTCTGACATTGTGAAACTTGAAAGAGAAGGGCTTTTCAACAGTTATTATGATATCATTAAGCACAGTTACAGAACTAAATTGGGTGGCTATCCATCATTTTGCCAGCCTGGTATCGGGTTTAAGGATGGTTTTGGAGAAGGCTTCGAGTTTGTTTTTCAGGTTTCCTCAGACGATAAGGCTAACTTGAATGTGATTCATAGTGGCAGCCTTATGTTTGCAAAGAATAAGAAAACCGGAGAATGGAGTTTGTATTATGATTTTTATTGATTGCCATATCCTAAATCGCTTCATTGTAAGCGTAATAAAGAAAAATTTGATCTATTATGAACCAACAATGTTTACCTGTACACGAACGTCAGAACCAGCATGTAATACTTTTCCTGGTGTAGTTCCTACAGCGTT
>NZ_PIZV01000052.1 GCF_002835665.1 Chryseobacterium sp. PMSZPI | reverse complement strand
GATATCTTCTGATTTTATTGTTATCAGAGCTTTGTTTGTTATATTCTTTTTCTAATTCTGATTTAAAATCTTTAATATTAATAGATTAATGAATATCCTCAATAAAGCAAAGAACCGCGCCCAAAGGGCGCGGTTCTCATATATAAAATCTATTTAATTAAAATTTAAGATCTCCATTCACTTCTCTTACTGCATTGGCAGCTTCAGCGAATTTCAATTGCTCTTCTGCAGTCAGTGTTACATTTACAATTGATTCTACTCCGTTTGCTCCGATGATAGCAGGAACCCCTAAGCAGATATCATTTTGACCGTATTCACCTTCAAGCATTAATGAACAAGGGATCATTTTCTTTTGGTCGCAAGCAATTGCCTGAACCATTACAGAAACCGCTGCACCTGGTGCATACCAAGCAGATGTTCCTAGTAATTTAGTAAGGGTAGCACCTCCTACTTTAGTTTCTTCGATGACATATTTTTGTTGCTCATCACTTAAGAATTCAGTTACAGGAACTCCGTTTCTTGTAGCTTTGCTCAATAATGGAAGCATACCTGTATCACTGTGAGCAGCGATTACCATACCGTCAACATCAGAAATAGGGCTTTCTAATGCTTCAGCCAATCTGTATTTGAATCTTGCAGAGTCTAATGCACCACCCATTCCGATGATTTTGTGCTTAGGAAGGCCTGAAGTTTTGTGAACCAAATAAGCCATTGTATCCATTGGGTTAGAAACCACAATGATGATTACCTCCGGAGAATGTTTTACCAAATTTGCAGTAACATCTTTTACGATACCGGCATTAATTCCAATTAGCTCTTCTCTTGTCATTCCCGGTTTTCTTGGAATTCCTGAAGTGATCACAGCGACATGAGAACCTGCAGTTTTGCTATAATCTCCTGTTGTTCCGGTAATTTTTGTATCGAATCCGTTAAGTGACGCTGTTTGCATCAAATCCATTGCTTTACCTTCAGCAAACCCTTCTTTAATGTCTACCAAAACTACTTCTGAGCAGAAGTTCTTCATTGCGATGTATTCCGCACAGCTTGCTCCTACAGCGCCTGCACCTACTACAGTTACTTTCATATTGTTACTTTTTTAATTATTTATTTGTTTAGTTACTATTTAAATTTGAAACTTCCCAAATTTAATAAATCCTGAAAAAGTGCGCAATTTTTCAGAAATTTTATTAGCATTAATAGGAATTAGTTGACATTCAGTAAAAATGTATACAGCTTTTTGGCTCCGGAAAGCACTTCGTTATACTTTTCTTCAGCAACTTCAGTGTCCAGAACTTCCTTAAAATTCTTCCACATTGGTCCTGTATTTTCCTGGTAGCATCCGAAGAAGTTAAAAGTTACCTCATCAAAACCTTCCGTTTTAGAAAGCTGTTTGGCAATCACATTTCCTCCTAAAGTAGAACCTTCAATCACATACATGGCTCCCAAAGCTTCATGTTCATTGTCAAATTTAAGATCATGGGAGGCTGAAAGGCTTTCCAGAGAAAGGCTTTTAAGATCTTTTTCAATAAGAGGAAGTTTCTTTCTTTCTGCAAGCTGGAGTTTTTCAGCATACTTATCAGAAAGATTGCTGAATATTTGATCTTCACTATGAAGGAGCATCAGATAGTTGGTATGGATGATCTTTTTATAATCTTCAAGCGTGAAAGTTTTATTAAAAATCTTTTCAGAATTAAAAAGTTTTTCTGCTGCATCGTGGTAGTCTGCCGTATTTTGTTTAAGATATTCTGATACCATAATAACGTTTTAAAAGTTTCTCAAATGTAAGGCTTTTTGAACGTTAAAATAAAAGAAGTTCCGTCTTTATTACTCTCATAATCTACATTTCCGCCAATTCTTTTCATGATTCGATGAACAATCGAAAGCCCTACTCCATTTCCTTTAAACTTCTTCGCATTATCCATTCTGTTAAAAATTTTAAACATTTTATGTTTTTCTGTCTCAGGAATTCCAATTCCGTTATCCGAAATTCTGTAAATAATGGTTTGTCCATCTTCTGTACCTTCAATTTCAACTTTCGGTTGGTCTTTGTGGGAAGAATATTTAACGGCGTTATTGATGATATTCAAAAATACTTGATGAAGCATAGTTTTATCGGCCAATACATCCGGGCATTCCTTAATCACAATTTCGCTTTTCGGATTTCCATGGGTAATTTTGGCATTCTCAGAAATCTTTCGGATAGTATTCCCCGTTTTCAGACTTTCCAATTCTATGTCACTATGTTTTGCCCGGCTTAGTTGTAAAACATCCTGCATCATTTCCGCCATATTGTCTATTTCTTCAATGATAGCATTAATCTTGTCTTTACTCTTTTCGGAACCGTTCGTTAGATTATTCAAAAGCATTTGTGCATTCAGTTTCATAACAGTCAAAGGTGTTCCCAAATCATGAGAAATGGTATAAGAAAAACTATCAAGCTCTTCATTCACTTTTTTAAGCTCATCATTAAGCCTTTTGATCACATTATAGTTCTTATGAGATGTTTCCAGAATTAAATCCCGGATGGCCTGCACTGCACTCACATTTCTGGAGTTCCATCTCTTAGAATGCCCCTTAATGTTTTCTGTAAAAATACGGAACGATGTTCTTGGCGAAACCATTTGTTTATCTTCTCCATTTTGAGAAAAAGTTTCAATCTTTTTCTCAGGGTTACCTGCCCAATTAATATGCTCGTCAAACTCTTTTCTGAACCAGATCAGCATTTCATTTTTATCCCTTTCAATAAAGTAGATAATCACTCCTGCGGCATCTCCTGATAAGTTTAATTCGGCTCCATGCTCTTTAAGGAAACTTCGGCTCACATAGATCCGATCTTTTGTATTTTCCAGTCCCCATTGCGCAATTTCATTAATCATTGCTACTGAGGGTACTGTTCCTTCAGTCACAATGTTTTCATCTGAAACAATAGCAAGGCCGTCTGCTTCCGGAAGATTCTTGATTTCAGTTTTATTATCGGTTAAAGAATCAAATAAATGATGATGTTTTAGAAATTCCGTTTTGAGCTGAGATAATTTTTCATTCAATTCTAAACGATAATTCAGCTCACTTTTGGATTTAAAAGATGAATATGCATTTGCGGCCAGTGCTGTGAATATCCCCGCCTGCACTCTATCTTCAAGATCGATATGTTTAGGAGTTACATTTTGACAAGTCACCAAACCCCAAAGATGATTATCCATGATAATGGAAATACTGAAGCTGGAAGAAACCCCTGAGTTCTTAAGATATTGTCTATGAACAGGAGACATTCCACGAGATGCAGAAAAGCTCAAATCAATATTTTCATTCGTTTTGCTTAAAATCGGAACCACATCCGCATGTACATTGCTGAAAATTCTTTTTCTTTTTTTAAGATAAAGTTCTCGTGCCTGCTTCGGAATATCCGACTCAGGGTAATGAAGACCGAGAAAACTTTCCATCTCTTCATTTTTTCTTTCTGCAATTACTTTTCCGGAACCGTCCATCATAAATTTATACACCATCATCCGGTCGTAATTCACAACTTTTAAGAGCGTTTCCAATAGATGATTCCAAATCTCCATATCACTATCAATGATATAAAAGTTATCATATTTGTTGGAAATCTTTTTATCAGGATTCATCAGAATCTCTTCAAATTCTAAAAAGATATATTTTCCGCTTTTAAAAACAGAAAAATGATATTCTTTTTCATCAATGAAGATTTTATCGAAATAGGTTTCATTCTCTCTTCTGGTAAAACGATCTAACGAAGTATAAATATCTGAATCGATAATATTTTGAAAACTTTCCGGAAAATACGTAAGCTCTCTGTCGAATAAAGCATCTGTATCATCGATTTTAAATATATCCGAAATATTCCTGCTGAAAAAAGTAATGGTACGGGATTCCGCATCAATGCCAATCAAATAACCAAAACTTTGTACATAACCTGGAATATGGATGGGTTCTTCATGGCATTCTACAAAATTCATATATCTCTTCAGTATATCAATCAAAGATAGCGTTTTTTTGAACAGTTTTCTATTTTGTGGTATTTTAATTTTTAGGTCTATATTCTCTATTATCCTACTGAAACAAAGAGAAAAAGCGATTAGAGACTTCTTCTTTTTTAACTCTTTTTAATGCGATATTTCTAAAATATACGAAAAAAAATCCAAAAACGAAAGCTTTTCTCTTTTAACCATGATTCATAACATAAATTACATATTATCACCTAAAATTATTACGTTATTTAAACAAATTTTGCTAAATTTATATCACCAAATAATGAATATGAAAAGAATTCATTGAATTATTCACAATAATTTCAATATAAAATTTAAATTCAAATAATACTATTATGAAAAAGTTCCCATTAATTTTATTTTCTTTAATTCTCTCAGTAGGATTATGGAATCCATCAGAAGCATGTACACGAGTAGTTTACAAAGGTCCACAAAACACAGTTCTCACAGCCCGCTCTATGGACTGGCGCGATGAAATCCCGGCCAATCTTTGGGTATTCCCGAAAGGAATAGACCGTAACGGACAAACAGGACCAAAATCTGTAAAATGGACTTCTAAATACGGAAGCCTCATCAGCTCTTCCTGGGACATTGCTTCAGCAGACGGAATGAACGAAAAAGGTCTGGTGGCCAATATGCTATGGCTTGGTGAATCCCAATATCCGAAATACGATCCTAAAGGAGGTAAAAAAGGGCTCGCAGTCTCTCTATGGGCACAATACTACCTTGATAATTTTGCAACCGTAAAAGAAGCAGTAGAATTTTCAAGAAAAGAACCTTTCGTTGTCGTAAGCGATTATATCCCCGGAACAGAAAGATTTACAACCGTCCATCTTTCTATTTCTGATGCTTCAGGAGATAATGCTGTATTTGAATATATCAATGGTAAATTAGTTATTCATCATGATCCTTCTTACACTGTAATGACCAACTCTCCTGTCTTTGAAGAACAACTCGCTCTCAATAATTACTGGAAAGGTATACCCGGGACAGTTATGCTTCCCGGAACCAATCGTGCAGCAGACCGCTTTGTAAGAGCTTCTTACTACGTCAATGCAATCCCACAAACAGCTGATACCCGCACCGCTGTAGCCAGCGTATTCAGTGTTATCAGAAATTGTTCTGTCCCTTACGGAATTACCTCAGCAGCGGAACCCAATATTTCTTCTACAAGATGGCGCTCTGTGTCAGATCAGAAAAACCTGGTATACTATTTTGAAACCGTTTTTACACCGAATACTTTCTGGGTAGATCTTAAAGATTTTGATTTAAGCCCAAAAGGAAAAGTAATGAAACTGGATTTAAGCAACAACCATACATATAACGGGAAATCTAATACAGATTTTAAAGAATCGACACCGTTTAAGTTCTTAGGATTAAACTAAATATCAACTGCAAAAGTTTAGAAAAGACTAAAAATCACTTAAGCTATTTTAAGTGCCCGGCTGAACGTATCAACACAAGTCAGTTTTTGGAAAACCAAAAATCCTTCAGATCACCGCCATTCAATACATGATCATTCCCCTCCCATGGAGAGGTGGCGAAAATTCAAAGAATTTTTGACGGGGTGGTTAAAAAAAACAGGTGTCTCGTAAAGCTTTTGCAAAACAACAATAGTAAAAAAACAAACAAATAGATATGGCCTTTTTTTCATTCAAAAAGAAAAGCCTGCTGCTCTGCATTCTTTTCTGCTGGCTATCAGCTAATGCACAGATACAGGATTCTCTTCAAACCCAATCACACCAACCACAAGAAGAAGACAACGTAAAATATCCTCAACTTCAGATTAAAGGTCTTTTCCAGGCACGTTATCTGGTAGGTATGAGCAAAGATGTGGATGTCAACGGACTACATCATTCCGATGGTTCCGGAACTGACAATAATTTTATGCTTAAATACATGAGGGTCCAGGTACGGGCACAAATCAGCAAACGTACGGAAGTAGTGGTATTAGCCAACCTTGCAGATTTTAAAAATGATCCCAAAAGCAGAGTTCTTGAAAATGCGTATTTAAAATACACCTTTAGCCCTAAACTAGCACTAACTGTAGGACAATTCAGACCTTGGTTCGGTATCGAAGAAACCTATCCTATCGACATTATTAAATCTTTAGACTGGTCCAATCAATACACAGAGTTCGGGAAACTGGGCTGGACAAGTTTCCAGATCGGGATGTCTGCAACAGGACAGCTTCAGCTTGGAGAAGTTCCTTTCCAATATGCTGTTTCTGTGGTCAATGGAAATGGGAAAAATCAAATCAATGATAATGACAACGGGAAACAATATTCTACCCGCTTAGTTTTCGGCTTGTCTAAAAAATACAATTTCAATGTTGGTCTGAACGGAGGGATCGGAGAAGTTTTCAGTAAAAAAGTATATGCTTTGGGAGTAGACCTTAGCTCTCTGATTCACTTTGATCCAAAATGGAGCCTTGATATGCAGCTGGAGGCCAAACAAGCGACCAACCACGTTCTGTACAATTCCATTGCTCCGGAGTTACGACCTGACAATCCGGATCAGTACTTAATCCGAGGTGTATATTTTCTACCGAATTTAAGATATGAGATCAATCACAAAAACCTTAGTGCCTTCGAATTGTCATGCCGATATGAATACCTCGATACCAACTTCAGAATGGCATCTAATCCAAGACAAACCATTACTCCAATGTTCGGATTGGAATTCCTTAAAAATTACGGTGCCAGAATTCAATTGGGAGTACAGTTTGACCGATACAAATATCAGGTAGAAAATACCAATCAATACAACAACAATCTATTCATTATTCAGGTACAGAGTAGATTTTAACAAATTAAATAGTTATTATCATGAAAGAAATTAATATCAAAAATGTTGCGATCACATTTGTCGTTGCGTTGATTATATGGTTTATTCCTGTACCCGAAGGTGTTACTCAGGATGCCTGGCATCTGTTTGCCATCTTTGCCGCAACGATTCTAGGAATTATTTTAAAAGCTGCCCCTATGGGAACTATGTGTATGATGGCCATTGCTTTCACTGCACTCACACAGGTTGTTGCTCCGGGAGATGCCGGAAAATCAATTACAAAAGCCCTTTCAGGTTTTGGAGATAAAGTAATCTGGCTGATCGGGATCTCATTCTTTATCGCCAGAGGGTTTATTAAAACAGGGCTTGGAAATCGTATTGCTTTCTTATTCATTAGAATTTTCGGTAAAAGTTCATTGGGACTGGCTTATGGATTAGGGCTGGCAGATGTTTGTCTGGCTCCTGCTATTCCCAGTAACACCGCCAGAGGTGGAGGGATTATCTATCCTATCATGAAATCTATGGCGATAAGTTTTGATTCCGTTCCTGAAAAACCGGAAACGCATAGAAAGCTAGGGTCTTTTTTAACCTTGAATAGTTATTATATGAACCTGATTGCTTCATCTATGTTCCTGACAGGAACCGCTAGTAATCCCATGTGTCAGAAATTTGCGGCCAACCTCGGAATCAATATTACCTGGATGTCTTGGGCAGCTGCCGGTTTCATTCCCGGAGTCGTAGCATTCTTTGTGGTTCCTTTAGTGCTATACAAACTTTATCCCCCTGAATTGAAAAAAACAGGTGATGCTCCCAAAATGGCTGCTCAGAAGTTAAAAGAAATGGGTCCTATTTCCAGAAATGAATGGTTGATGCTATTGGCATTTTTTATCCTATTAGCCCTTTGGATATTTGGCGGAGCACTTTCTATTGATGCTACCACTACGGCATTCATCGGACTGACTTTATTGTTACTTACTTCCGTATTAACTTGGGAGGATGTAAAAGGTGAAAAAGGAGCATGGGATACTATCGTATGGTTTGCTGTCCTTGTAATGATGGCAAGTTCTTTAAATGAATTAGGCTTTATTGGCTGGTTCAGTGATCTTATCAAAGTACAAATCGGAGGTCTGAGCTGGCAGGTAGCCTTTCCGGTTATTATTATAGTTTATTTCTTCAGTCACTATATTTTTGCAAGTGCGACAGCCCACGTAGCAGCCATGTATGCAGCCTTATTAGGTGTAGGGGTTTCTTTAGGAATTCCTCCTATGCTATTGGCAATGATGCTGGGTTTCATGGGTTCAATTTATGGGGTACTTACCCATTATGGGCACGGTCCCGCGCCGGTATTCTTCGGAAGTGGGTACGTCGATCTTAAAGTTTGGTGGCTCAGAGGACTTGAAATCGGAATTGTGTTATTAATTATCTACATGGTTGTCGGAGGATTGTGGATGAAAGTTTTAGGATATTATTAATTATTAAATCAACTCTATGTTATCAACATTGTCAAGAAAAATGCTGATGTGTCTCACGGGACTCTTTCTTGGATTCTTCCTGCTGATTCATTTTCTGGGAAACCTCCAGTTGTTTCTTCCGCAAGAGCAGGCACATTTGCAGTTCAACGCTTATTCTCATTTCCTATCCGGGAATATTATTATCAAAATAGTATCCTATGTTTTATACGCCAGTATTATTCTGCATGCTGTAGATGGACTGATGATTACTTTAAAAAA
>NZ_PIZV01000051.1 GCF_002835665.1 Chryseobacterium sp. PMSZPI | reverse complement strand
AGATGGAGACTGAAGCAGGAGGTTATGAAGGTCATAAAGCATCACTATTTATCTCTTCTTTTTAATATAGAAATAATTATTTCATTGATGGTTAGCAATAATAACTTAAGGATACTAGTATATTTAACGCCACTGTCATTCTGACGAAGGAAGAATCTCAATATCCAACTACAATAAGAGATTCTTCATTTCACGTTGTTTCATTCAGAATGACAGAGTCATAGGAATAAGATAACAGCGCCAATATAAAATTGTATATAATTACCAAACTGAAAGTAACTTCCAGCCTCTCTCTTCTAGCTTTCTGTCTTTTCATTAAAATATCTTCGGAATCATAATTTTCTTTGGATCATTTTCATCATACAGAATCTCTATTGTTCCTTGTTTAGGCACTGATGAAAGATTCAAAAGGCTCACGATCTTTTTATATACAGCGATATGCTCGTTTCCTTTGAAATCTTTGAAACTAACCTGAAACATAAGCTCAGGTTGATCGTTTACAGTCAATCCGGTTTGACTTACATTGATGATATTGGCTTCAGCATTTCTTCCGGCAAACAGGATTCGTTCTTCTTTTTTATTTTTAAAAAATTTTCCTACGATCAATTGAAATACCAACATATAAATAAGGATCATCACACCACTGAAAATAATAGGATGCATGAATGTAAGGAACCTCCAGCCAAAATCAAAAGACTCCCGCATATAGAAATAATAATACAATCCTATTACATAAGCAATTAACAATACAATAAACACTATTCTCAGAATGACTCCTGATGCATTGAATCCTACTTTCTGATCATTGAGAATAAAATAAGGTTCTTTTGACACATTAGGGTTTAGCAACACCTTGACGTTATTTCCAACATCGTATCTTTTCTCCTGCGGTTTAGAATCGTGAAACATCATCTCATGTTCAATCATCGTATTTCTAAGGTTAGGAAATGAAAGAACAACCTGAATGATATTCATATTCGTTTTCGGAAGATATTTCACAAGTTGATAACGGGTAATTTTGGCGTCTCTTGGAATTCCATTCTTCAAAATGGAATAAATGGTATTCCTTTCCTTAAAAGTTTTAATAAAGAGGTTGTTAATAAAGAATCCTAAAATATACAACCATAGCAACAAAGAAAAACCGAGGTATCCATAGCTGACAGCTAATGAATTTCTCGGTTCTGTTGCGAGTTCCTCACTTGCCATATAAATAAAAATGGGAAAAGGAACGCAGAAAAAAAAGAGGAAAGCTCCCCAGAAAATGAGCATAAACTTCATAACTGTCATTTTATAATCAGCAATAAAGTTATGATATTATTATTTATTAAAGGCTGGAAGAGGGAGGTTGAAAGTTACTTTTAGTTATAATGACCTACCATCAACCACCTAATTAAAATTTTACCTAAAGAAGAGAAAACAAATAAATAGCAGTTCTTATGGCCTTCATAACTTCCAGCCTCCTGCTTCCAGCTTTTTAAAGCTCTTCTCAATTATACTTCTTTCTCGAAGTAAAGTCTGTAATACTTTCCTTTATCATCCTCCCCCATCTCAATTTTTTGTCGGTCTCCATGGATGTAAATATGGAAATTTTTATCTAGTTTGATAATACTTTTAAAATGTCTCTGTGTTTTCTTCACCGCTGCCTCACTGATCGGGAATTCTTCTGCAATATTTACCTGCATATCCTGTTCGTAATCGGTTTTAAAGTTGACAAAGCTTTCAATTACATGCTCATCTCCTAATACTTCATTAGCAAACTCATCCAATTTGAACTCTTCTTTTTCTTTGAAAAAATTGATGGATTTATTAAGGAAATCTGCCTGATCCGCTTTAGATACCTCAAACTCTTGTGGAAGTTGCTTTGTGATATAATCTTTGTATACCATTAAAGCTTCCTGCGTGTGGAAGTACTCATCATCACGTTGTTTCACTTTTAAGAAATCTTCGAACCAGTAATACATATCTCCGTTTTTGTTGTTGTCAACTACGGAAAGTACATATCCGGTATCTTTATTATTATTGTAGATCAAAGCTGCCTTATCAATTTTAGATAATCCGATTCCCTGATCTTTTTCAATATCAAATGTTTCCTCTGTAGGATTTATTTTAAGGAAAGATTCTCTTTTTTCGGTTTTAAAGATTCCGATTTTATCCACTTTATCCGGACGATCGCTTTCATCTTCAAAAAGAACAATAAACAACTCTCCACTCTGAACTCTAGGGTTTTCAGCAGCCTCAAAAAGGTGTTTTGCAATATTTTCAGATTCCCACATAAACTTGGACTTATCATCAAAAATTTCAGATACTGCACTGTAAACCGGATTGTTCACCAGATAGGTATCACTGTAAAAATGAAAAGTTTCTTCCGATTTGAATGACCCTAAAAAGTAATCCTCCAGCAATTCTGCCATACCTTCCTCCAGCTTCAATTCCTCCTGGGAAAGCGTTAAGGAATCTCCATTGATCTTATTTCCGACTCTGTGTACTATAATTTTTGAAAACATCTTCTGAATATTTGGACTGCAAAGATATTCATTCTAATCTTTATGGAAAACTTAAAATAAGTTAAGAGCTCGATATATACTTTACAGAAATGAATAAGTCTGGATTCCTGCAGAATGACAATGTTCATTTGTTTCATTTTATCTAGTGATACCCATTACTTTTTGTCATTCTGAAAGAATCTAAACATCGAGTATTCTAAAAACATTTTAGTATGTCTAAGAAAGTTTAGAACAAATCCTATTTTTATTCTTCACCTTCTTTTTCAATTTGATAAAAACCTTCTCATTTTGACATGCTTTTTCATCAATAAAAATAAGCAACAAAAACACAAAATATTCATTTTCAATACATTAAATAATATCACTTTCTCACGGAACATCATTGGCATCATCATTTGAAAACCTTGAAATATGGACTTAAAAACATTAAACAGAATAGATAAGTTAAGAAGATTAAAAAGCCGGGGACCAGAGACTCCGAAGTGGCTGAAACCATATCATCTTCTTTTTATCGCTTTTTTAGTGATTTTCATTTTTGGAGGAGTCATTAAAATGTTGGAACATAACCCCATTTAAAATAAATAATATGAACTATTTACAGGCCGTACAGGAAATTACAGAAGTGGTTCCCGATTTTGAAAATGAAGTAAAAGAAATCAAAATTCAAAACTCATACAGTATCATCCGAACCTTTACAGAACGTATTAAAAATATGATCCGCCAGAATGACAGAAATCTCCTTTTCAAAAGTTTACAGAAAATGGACAAAATTTACACTGATGGTGACACGGTATTGAAAAATGCAATTGAAACTACTTTTATCTATTCTCTGGACAATTCTACCGCATTTTGCAGTGAAGAATACAGAAAAGTGATCTTTAGTCACATCTCTTCTACTTTACAGAAGACCTATTCGAGACAAATTTACAGCCACGGTATATAAAGTTTTTATTACATTTTTTATCTGTTTCATTACAAAGTGTTTAAATTAAACAAAAATAAAAATAACTCACAATCAATAGATTATGAAAAATAAAATTCGAAAAATTTCAGACTGGAAAACGTGGAAAACCACCACAAATAGACACAATGCAGAGATATTACTCACTCACATTGCTGTGATTGTAGGTGTATTCATTTTTGCAGCTTGCATTTAAATTTTGGTATACATTTGGCTGCAATAAAAAGTGTTTGAAAAATTCTTAATTATGATGAAAGTACAAATGCAAACTATTAATCAAAAAATAGCTGTTGAATACTTAAAATTTTTCTATCCGCCACTTCGCAATGAAATCACACAGTTATCTGTGCAGGATAATTTTGCAGGGATTATGCAGGCTACGGTTAATTATCTTAAGAATCTGCTTCAGGAATCTAAGATCAACATCATTGCCCATCACATCAAGCTGATGGACTGGATCTACAGAAATGGTAATTCTTATGTAAGAACCATGATTGAAAACCTGTTTGTAAGATCTTTTGAAAGTTTTAAAAAACATGCTAAGATCCAACACTGGAAACTTCTTTACCAGTATATGCCTGTAAGCTTCCAGATTATTTATAACGAACAGCAAAAACAGGATCAGATCTTTTTTGGAAAATAATATGTAAAAATAAAAGGCGAGGAATGCAGATTTGCAAACTCGCCTTTTCCATTTTTTGTCCTAACAGAACAACTTTTAGGCAGAAACACGCATAAAAAACTTACTTTTGCAAAAAAAATAATAACGATGAAATATTTTTTCTCTTCCATGGCTTTTGTTGCCCTTCTTTCATGTGGGACGAATGACAACACCATTGAAGATCCCAGACCAGTAGATAAAGAAATGTATCATTTTGATTTTAAGAGTTACCAGGTGACAGGTACTGTTCTGTATAAAGGTGCTCAAAGATCAACTCCTGATGAATCTTTTCTTAATAAATACTGGGCTTTGTATCAGGAACCCGCATGGATGAAAATAAACCTTGATATGAAAAACAATTCTATCAAACTGGTTTCAGAATCTTCTACAGATTTTACCTATAAGTTTACGATATCCAATGACTCAGTCTTTATCAATGACAACAACAGTAAGCCCAACTATATTGGTAATTTTAATAAAAACACATCCACTTTTACTTTAAAAAGAACTTTCAGGTATATCAAAAAAGTTCCCAGAGAAGATCATGATGGAATGTTAATTACCCAAAATACCCTTTTTGGAACTACTCAGTACGAGAATATTTTTGGGAACATTTTTACCACTCATACAGAAATGACAAAAACAGAAGATCAGGTATTATGGAGTAATATTGAGTATTATTATAAAGCTTTATAATCTGACCACAATACAACAAATCCCCGAAATAAAACATTCCGGGGATTTTTTATGTGATACATAGAAGGTTTTTATTTCTTCATAAATACTTTCTGAATGGTTTCACTTTCCTCTTTACTCAATTTTGAAGCTTTTCCAAGTTTCACGATGAAAGCAGAAACTTCATCCGGTGTAGCCGGTGAACCTAAATTTTCGCCTTTCTCATTAAATGAATCCGCAATCACTTCCCCTTTTGGATTCAAGATCAACCAAAAAGGAAGTCCTGCATTTTCACCTTTGTATTTATTCATCAGCTCCTGGCCTCCCGGATTTTCAAGAGATTTTTTTTCTCCCCTTTCCTGAACATCTACATAGGCAGTAACAAATCTTTTATTAAAAATAGCTTGGGTTTCCGGAAGATTCATATTCTTTTCCATCATCTTACACCATTTGCACCATGAAGCGTGAAACATCAGCAAAACATTTTTCTTACCCATCTTGGCTTCTGTACGTGCTTTATCCAAAACAATATCTGCTTTTTCCTGTGCCATACTCAATTGAAAAAACAATAAAGCAGCTACTACAATGATCTTAGAATATTTCATTTGAAATTTATTTTTTATGTTAATACGAATGTATACATTTTTTGTAATTTAGTCAAACGTAAATTTTTATGATTCATCTATTTCCAATCAAAATATCCAATTCCTAATGACCATAAAAAATGATTGAAATAAAAAAGTATACTAATCAGAACGGGCATCCCGAACCAAGAAGAGTAATTAAATATACCCTATTCTGGTGCCTTAGCGGAAATGCTGAAATCCTGATAGATGAACATGTTTTTATGTTGAATGCTCATCAAACAGTTACCATTACTTCGGGACAGTTTCATCAATTGATCACGGTGAATGGCGAACTGACCGCACTTGAATTCACCCTTGATTTCTTCAGCAAAAGCGATAGTGATATTGAATTGATTTTCCATAACGGACTTTTCTGTCATTTTGGAATGAATGAAATGATTACCATTCAAAATGCTTCCTTTTTTTCGGAAATACTGAACATGATTGAAAAAGAAATTCAGGACAAACCTTATCAATATCTTATTGCCACCCATTCTTTGGTGGAATTACTATTAGTGGAAATCAACCGCAGCAAAATTGCAAATGGCGATGAAATATGGAAACCGGATGCTTTATTTTTAAATTTTCTTGAAAATGTCCGAAAACACTTTGCAGACAATTACCCTGTTTCCCGTTTTGCTGATATATTAGGCACTACCGAAGCCAAATTAAATGAAGTTTCAAAGCTACACACCAATAAAACAGCACAAAATGTGATTTATAGCCTTGTAATTTCGGAAGCCAAAAGGTTACTGCTTTATGAAAAGCTAAGCGTTAAAGAAATTGCCTATCTACTAGGATTCAATGATCCTTTTTATTTCTCCAATTTTTTTAAAAAACACACTTCAGTCTCCCCAAAGGACTATCAAAAATCTGTGAAGAATTAGAGATAAAGTCAGGAAAAAGCAGGAGGATGGAAGCTGGAAGAGGGAGGCAGGAAGTTACTGTCAGTCTCATAAACTATAGATGGTTTTTAATGACATCATTGTTTAAAAAAGATAAAAATACAGGAAAATCTTCTTTATAACCTGAATAACTTCCTTCTTTAAACTCCAAGCTTCCATCCTGATTAAACATAGAAAGTTGTTATCCGAATTCAGGGTAAACTAAATTTTTACCACGCAAAGATTTTATTTAAAATGTCCATTATTTTTAAGTGAGCTAAGAAAGGAAGCGAATGCTATCTAATTGCTTCATCGAATCAACTCCATTGATTCCATCTTTAACACCTTAAAACATAAGTTTCTTAAGACTTTGCGTCTCAATTAAAAATTCAATATAACTTATCAACCAGAATCCTGAACTTTATCAAATATTATATGCTTTTCCCGAAATCGTCTATTCTTTAGACAAGCGTTTTCTCTGAACTTTGTACTTGTCATTAAGACCTAAAATAATAAGTATGAAAACCAGACAGGACATCGCTATTTTCTTATTAAGAATAACATTGGCAGGCGGATTTTTATCAGCAATAGCCAGCAGACTGAATCTTTGGGGGTCCAGATCTTCAGGATGGAAAAGCTTTATACATTATACAGCTGAAACCAATTCGTTTCTCCCTCAATCTTTTGCTCCCACCATTGCAGTATTATCAACGATTGCAGAGCTTTCAATTGGTATTCTGCTGCTTATAGGTTATAAGGTCAGTAAAACAGCTTTTTGTGCTTCTTTTTTAACTTTCATGTTTGCCGTTGCCATGAGCATCTCATTTGGCATTAAAGAGCCTTTGGATTATTCGGTTTTTGCATTCAGTGCCGGAGCATTTCTGTTGAGTACTTTTCCAACTCATCAATGGACTTTAGAACAATTTTTAAATCAATAATAAATTCAATATCATGAGTAATAACATCAACGATTATATCGTAAAAACAGAACAAAAAGAATGGCAGCCTTTAATTGAAAAAGGAATTCACTATGAAGGTATTTTTGTAAAATCTTTAAAATTTGATCCTGAGAAAAATCGCTCTACTACCATTCTTTTAAAATTTGAACCGGGAGCAAGCTACCCTTATCACAACCATCCTGCCGGTGAAGAACTTTTCATTCTGGAAGGTGATGCGCTTATTGCAGGCGGATATTTGGAAAAAGGAGACTATTTGTACACTCCGCCCGGCTTTAAGCATAGTGTAAAATCTGAGAATGGATGTCTTATTCTCTTCATAGTTCCGGAGGAAGTAGAGATTCTTTGAGTCCCGATATTTTCACATAATAAAACCCGCCGTAAACGATGTTTACGGCGGGTTTTATTTTATAACTATTAATTATTAACTTCTTCGAAGTCTGCATCCTGTACATCCTCACCTCCTGCATTACCGCCAGGATTTTGAAATCCACATCAATGTTTTTAAATTCAAAAGCGGTTTTTAATTCTACATGAGTAGCTTCAATTGTTGTTTTTAATGTATAAAATCAAAATCCTCTTCTCTAGCATTCTTCTACATCACAGCAATAGTAAGGATTTATAAATTTAAAAAAAAGAAATCTTTCTAAAAGCATGATAATAGCTTTAAATATATTTAGTAATACTATGCTGTATAACGTTCTTCTTTTTCAATTCTTACATCAATATTAATTGCCGGACTTCCTGCAGTTATTTTTTCCCAATTGCTATAAAAAGATCTTTCAAAAACAGTTCTTAATAATGCAGCACTAAAACCAAAATCACCTCTAAAGCCACTCATAATTTGTACAGAGACATAAAAATCTTCTTTATCAATCCAAACAGAATAATCATTTAAGTCAAAAGTAAATGTTCCGTCTATGATTTTATCTGCCGTTATTTCTGTGGTAAGATTTTCCAAAAGAATGGACTCTCCGGGTTGTTTATTTTTTTTAGAATAAACATTAAAATTGAGAACTATAGGTTTATCCGTTTTAAACTTTGCTATGTTAAGATGTATTTTCTCAATTTTTAATTTTTTTTTGTTTGAAAATGGGATTGCAAATTCTCTATAAGCTGTTTGATTAGAGCCGTTCGAGCTAAACCCGTAAAGCATATGCTTTGCTTTTGATTTGACTCCAATATTTTTACTTTCAAAAATTTTGGGGTTTATTTTTAATTCAGCAATTTCATTAACTTTTTCTTTAAGGATAATATTATGATTATTTGAATTGATAAAGTCTTTAACATTTTGTTCAAAAGAATTATAGCCTCCTAACTGAACAATTATTTTTTTAGATTGATCAATATTGGATAAGTCAATGTTATAATTTCCATTCTCATCTGTAAGTGCTCCCATATTTTCATTTTCAACTCCAATTCTTGCGTAAGGAATCACTTGATTATTTTCTTTAGAAATAATTTTTCCAGAAATAATCTGAGAATTCACAAAACTGAATAGCAATAAGCAAAAAAAGATAAATTTTATTTTCATATGTATATTTTTTTATTAAATTTTCTCTCAATTATCAAATATACTATTTATAATCAATTTTCATTAGCCAACAGCTACTGGTAATTTATAATTTGAAAAATGACAGAGCAATCATAAAGCTTTTTATAAAAATTGGGCTATGACACCAGTAAAACATAAAATCAGAAAATATCAAAAATAAAACCGTCTTAGATCGCTATCTAAGACGGTTTTTATATATTTTATTAACTGTTGTCGGTTAATAATTATTTCACTTCTTCGAAGTCTGCATCCTGTACATCCTCACCTCCTGCATTACCGCCAGGGTTTTGAGCTCCGGCACCTGCATCAGCACCCGGTTGTTGACCAGCTGCATATAATTCTTCAGAAGCTGCCATCCATGCTGCGTCTAAAGCTTCAGTTTTAGCTTTTACATCATCAGCATTTTTAGCTTCGAAAGCTGTTTTCAATTCTGCGTGAGCTGCTTCGATTGCTGCTTTTTTGTCAGCAGAAAGTTTTTCACCGAATTCTTTCAATTGTTTTTCAGTTTGGAAGATCAATCCGTCAGCTTTGTTGAAGATTTCAACTTCTTCTTTTCTCTTAGCATCAGCTGCAGAGTTTTCCTGAGCTTCTTTCTTCATTCTTTCGATTTCTTCGTCAGAAAGACCTGAAGACGCCTGGATTTTGATAGACTGCTCTTTACCGGTTCCTTTATCTTTAGCAGATACACTTAAGATACCGTTAGCATCAATATCGAAAGTTACTTCGATTTGAGGAACTCCTCTTGGTGCAGGTGGAATATCCTGAAGATCGAATCTACCGATCTCTTTGTTATCGTTGAACATTGGTCTTTCTCCTTGTCCTACTCTGATGCTTACAGCCGGCTGATTGTCAGAAGCTGTAGAGAATACTTCAGATTTTTTAGTTGGGATAGTAGTATTCGCTTCAATTAATTTAGTGAATACAGAACCCATTGTTTCAATACCTAAAGAAAGTGGAGTAACGTCAAGAAGTAATACATCTTTTACGTCTCCTGTTAATACACCTCCCTGGATAGCAGCACCAATAGCTACCACCTCATCCGGGTTAACTCCTTTAGATGGTTTTTTACCGAAGAATTTTTCTACTTCTTCCTGGATGATTGGGATTCTTGTAGAACCACCTACCAAGATTACTTCATCGATATCAGATGTTGATAAACCAGCATCTTTTAATGCTTTAGCAACAGGCTCCATAGATCTTCTTACAAGATCAGCAGATAATTGCTCGAATTTAGCTTTTGTTAAAGTCTTCACTAAGTGTTTAGGACCCGTAGCCGTAGCTGTGATGTATGGTAAGTTGATCTCAGTCTGAGGAGAAGAAGATAATTCGATTTTTGCTTTTTCAGCAGCTTCTTTCAATCTTTGAAGAGCAATTGCATCAGCTTTTAAATCTACACCTTCTTCAGCTTTGAACTCATCAGCCATCCAGTTGATGATCACATCATCGAAGTCATCACCTCCTAAGTGAGTATCACCGTTTGTAGACAATACTTCGAATACACCATCTCCCAAGTCTAGGATAGAGATATCGAAAGTACCACCACCAAGGTCATATACTGCAATTTTCTGATCTTTATGGTTTTTATCAAGACCGTAAGCCAATGCTGCAGCTGTAGGTTCATTGATAATTCTTTCTACTTTAAGGCCAGCGATTTCACCAGCTTCTTTAGTAGCTTGTCTTTGCGCATCGTTGAAGTAGGCAGGAACAGTGATTACCGCTCTTGTTACTTCTTGTCCAAGATAATCTTCAGCAGTTTTCTTCATTTTCTGAAGGGTCATTGCAGAGATTTCTTGTGGAGTATATTCTCTATCGTCAATTTTTACTTTTACAGTATCGTTTGGTCCGGAAACCACTTTATAAGGTACTCTTGTGATTTCAGAAGCATCATCTTTAAAGTGCGTTCCAATAAATCTTTTGATAGAGTAAACAGTCTTTGTTGGATTCGTTACAGCCTGTCTTTTTGCAGGGTCACCTACTTTTCTTTCACCATCTTCTGTAAACGCAACGATAGAAGGAGTTGTTCTCTTCCCTTCTGCGTTAGGAATAACAACAGGGTCCTTTCCCTCCATCACAGCAACACAAGAGTTGGTTGTTCCTAAGTCAATTCCAATTATTTTACTCATAATATTTTATATTTTTTCTAATTTTTAATTTTATTTACACTCTCAATTTCTCAATATCTGTACCATTCAAAGAATTGTGACAAAATGACACAACAAAAACAAAAACCCCGATATTATCGAGGTTTTATATGAATTAATATGGAAATTTTTTCAGCTAAACTACATCAATGTGCCATAGATTACTCTTAATTCAGATTAAAAAACATATCCAAATGATATATTAAAATTGGAATTATATATTTTAGGAGCATCCTGTACCACTGCCGAATTAGGAGTATACATCAAGGCATCCTTATAAATTTTTGTCATTCCGAGATAATATCCTACCGATGCCAGATAATGCTTGCTATATACATAATGGATTTTTGCCTTTATTCCGGCATCCAATGATTGCATATTATCCGGTTTATATTTGGTTTTCCCATTGACTACTTGATTGTACTCAACTTCTTTACTTAATAACATCCCAACTTCCGGCCCTAATGAAACTGAAAAATTTTCTACAGGATGATAAGTGAATAGTACAGGCAATCTCAGGTAATCTGTTTTTAATTTTCCGCTCAACGTAATGGGAGTAGCTTCAATAGAAGGGAAGATTGTTTTAAAATCAGCTCCCATTTGTGAATAGGCCAGCTCAACATCAATAGAAGCTTTATCAGATAAGTAGCTCCAAATAAATCCACCGGCATGGAAGCCCGTTCGGGAAGAGAAACCTTTTGAATCTGAACCGGAAAGACTGCTGAAATTTACCCCGGCAAAAAGTCCATATTTAGATTTATGCTGAGCATTCATTAATCCTACTGAGAGCAATAAGCTCAATAAAATTGTTTTTTTCATGGTATTCTAGTTTGATAATAAAAATATAAAAAAGCATTGAAATTCAGTCATATGATCATGTGTTATTTTCAATCAAAAAAGCCCTGGTTACCACTGCCACAAAATTAATTAAAGTTTAACCTAAGAAATAGGGTTAGAAATTGGACGAATTATTATTTTTGATAAAATATACACTTATATAATGTCACTACACTTTAATCCACGAGATATTACCTGGCTTGCCTTTAATGAAAGAGTTTTACAAGAAGCCATGGACGAAAAAGTTCCTTTACATTTAAGAATACGTTTCCTTGGGATTTTCTCCAACAATTTAGATGAATTTTTCAGAGTACGTGTTGCCGGATTAAAGCGTGCTATGGATTTTAAAGAAAAAGTGATTGCAGAATCATTTTATCAACCCCCTTCCAAAATCCTTCAGCGCATCAATGATGTAGTGATGAAACAACAGCTCAACTTCGACAAAACCTGGAAAAAAATCCAGACTGAGATGGCTGATCATAAAGTATTTATTAAAAATGCTAAAAACCTGACAACAAAGCAAAAAGAGTTTGTAAGACAATATTTTGATGAAGTGGTGGAGTCTAATGTGATCCCTATCCTGCTTCATGAAAATACACCAATGCCTTATTTAAGGGATAAGAGTCTGTACCTGGGAGTTGCCATGAGAAAAAAAGACTGGCAATATTCCAGCAACTATGCCATTATTGAAATTCCGTCCCGTTTTGTAGGAAGATTTGTACTGTTGCCAACAGAAGATCCGGAAGAAAAAAACGTTTTACTGTTGGAAGATGTTATCACTTTCAACCTGCCCCATATTTTTTCTTATTTCGGATATGATGAATTTGCTGCCAATGCATTTAAAGTAACCAAAGATGCAGAATTGGATCTGGATAATGATATCCGAACCAACTTTGCAGAAAAAATAGAAAAAGGCCTTAAAAACAGGAGAAAAGGAAAACCAACTCGTTTTGTTTTTGATAAAGATATGGACAAAGCTTTGCTGGAACTTTTGATCAGAAAATTGAACCTAACTAAAAAAGACAGCATCATTCCGGGTGGAAAAATCCATAATTTTAAACACTTTATGGATTTCCCTGATGTTTTTGAAGCCTACGAAAGACCTGTTGAAAGAACCTCTTTTACCCATCAAGCCTTCGAACACGGAGAAAGGGTAACTGATGTTATTTTAAAAGAAGATGTACTGCTTACATTTCCTTATCATAAATATAATCCTGTAATAGACCTTTTACGTGAGGCCGCAATGGATCCTGATGTAAAGTCTATACAGATTACGGCCTACCGTCTGGCAAGCAGCTCGAAAATCATCAACGCCTTAATCTATGCAGCGAGAAACGGTAAAGAAGTAACCGTAATGTTGGAACTTCAGGCAAGATTTGATGAAGAATCCAACCTGGAATGGAAGGATATGCTGGAGCCGGAAGGAATCACCGTTTTGGTTGGACTCCCGAATAAAAAAGTCCATGCTAAGTTGTGCGTCATCAAAAAAAGAGCCCACAACAAAACCATCCAATATGGATTTGTAAGTACCGGAAACTTCAACGAGAAAACAGCAAGAATCTATGGTGACCATTTGCTCCTGACTTCCGATCGTGGCATTATGGCAGATATCAATAAAGTATTTAATGTTTTGAAAAAACCGAAAGAAGATTACGTTTCGATTTTGAAAACTTGTAAAAATTTATTAGTTTGCCCACAATTCATGCGTGAAAAGATCGTTCATCATATCGATAAAGAAATTGAAGAGGCCAAAGCAGGAAGAAAAGCAGAGATCATCGTCAAAGTCAATTCTTTAAGTGACAGGTTATTGATCGAAAAGCTGTATGATGCCGCCACTGTAGGAGTGGTTATAAAACTGATCGTAAGAGGAATCTACTGTGCGGTCAACCAAAAAGAATTTAAAGAGAAAATAAAAGCTATAAGTATTGTAGACGAATATCTGGAACATGCCAGAGTAATGTATTTCTATAATAAAGGAGCCGAGGATATGTATATTTCTTCTGCCGACTGGATGACCAGAAACCTTGATTATAGGATTGAGGCAGCAGCTAAAATTACCGACAAAAATCTAAAAAAGGAATTAAAAGATATTCTTGATATCCAGCTTAGAGACAATGTAAAAGCAAGGATTTTAGATAAAAAGCTGAGTAATGAATATATAAGAAATGACAAAAAAGAATGTCGCTCCCAGATAGAAACCTATAAATATTTAAAAGCTAAAACCAGCAAAAAATGAAGATAGCAGCAATAGACATAGGAAGTAACGCCGCACGACTTCTGATTAATGAAGTAAAAATAAACAACAGAAAACCTGAATTCATTAAACTTAATCTGCTCAGAATCCCTCTCAGACTGGGTATGGATGTTTTCACCATTGGAAAAATAGGTACAGAAAGAGAAAAAATGGTCATCGATTCCATGAAAATTTTCAGTGATCTGATGAAAATCTATAAAGTAGAACATTACAGGGCATGCGCAACAAGTGCTATGCGGGATGCGGCCAACGGAGGTGATATTATCCGACAGGTGAAAGAAACTTCCGGAATCGATATAGAAATTATTTCAGGAGACGAAGAAGCTACCCTTGTCTTCGAAAACCACGTAGCAGAAGGTCTTGATAAAGAATTTGCTTACTTATACATTGATGTAGGCGGAGGCTCTACAGAGCTTACATTCTATGAAAACAATAAAATGGTATACGAAAGATCATTCAATATAGGAACGATCCGTCTTCTCAATAATCTGGTTACATTGGATAATTGGAAGGAAATGAAGGATGAAATCAAAAAGAACATCGTCAGCAAAAAACCAATTGTTGCCATTGGCTCGGGAGGAAACATCAACAAAGTATTTTCCATGAGTAAAACCAAAGACGGAAAACCTATGTCTCTTTCTCATCTTAAAAAAGTATACAAGGTTTTCAATGAACTTTCGGTAGAAGAAAGGATGACCAGGTATTCACTAAGAGAAGACAGGGCTGATGTATTAGTCCCTGCTTTGGCTATTTTCAACAACGTAATGTCTTGGGCAGACATCAACAGAATCTTTGTGCCTAAGATTTCTGTAGCAGATGGTTTGATCCAGAATATTTATAATCAGTTACAACATAAGAAATAATTTTTAAAGTATAGATTACTTGGAGCCGGGCATTTTCTGTCCGGTTTTCTTTTTAGGAGCTATTCCCGCTTTCCGCTGTATCTTTTTCTCCCGCTTCTACTCCATTTCAGAAAAAGGATGCCGCTGCAATCGGGGCTAGGGTAAATCATATCAACAATTGATGTCATTCCGGTAATCTTACAAGCATACAATGTGTCATTTTCCCTAATCATAATAAAATGGCAAATTAACTCATAAAATAAAATTCTTAAAACTTAAACAGACTCTTAATAATTTATTTCTTTTTAAACAAAAAGCATTCTATACATATTATTTTTTTTATTTTTTAACACTCACCATAATGTGAGTTAGTTTTTTTTTATTAATTTTATATCACCAAATTTTTAAATCAAATATTATGAAAAATTTAAAAAAATTAGAAAGATGCCAATTAAAAAAAGTGTCTGGAGGAGATGGGGATGACCCTGGGCACATAGAATTTCCAGTATTCTTTTGCCCAACTCTCGGACTTGTTCCGGAAGGTACATTCTGTCCAGAAGAATAAGTTCACTTAAAGTCACAACTAGAAAAAATGGCTGTCTCACCTGAGATAGCCTTTCTAGTATACATATCTTATTATTTAAATGAATTTATCGACAAACTTAACCGAAGATATTTTGGAGACGAACTCTTTGACAGGCTTGTTATTGCTAATACCACTGGATTAGATAAATAAACGGATATTCAAAAAAAATAAAGTAATTTTCTCCTCCCATTCGTCATACAATTATCAACAGCAAAACTATGAACCCGATCAAAATAATTCTTACCGGTGCTACCGGAATGGTAGGTGAAGGCGTCTTAATGGAATGTCTTGAAAATTCGGATGTTTCCGAAATTCTGAGTATAAGCAGAAAACCATCCGGAAAAACCCATCCTAAATTAAAAGAATATCTTGTCCCCGATTTTTTGTCAATAGACCTCAATGATGAAAACCTCAAGGGATATGATGTATGTTTCTTTTGTGCCGGAATCAGTAGTGTAGGAATGAATGAAGAAGATTATACCAAAATCACTTATGATACCACCCTTCACTTTGCAGAAGCAGTTCTGAATCAAAATCCAAACATTATTTTCAATTATGTATCCGGAGCCCAGACAGACAGTACGGAAAGTGGAAAACTAATGTGGGCAAGGGTAAAAGGCCGAACTGAAAATGCTTTGAAGAAGATGAATTTTAAGGCAGCTTATAATTTTCGTCCCGGATTTATGAAACCGGTTGATGGACAATTGAATGTAAAATGGTTTTTCAAACCTTTTATTTGGTTTTTTCCTATTTTTTTACCATCAAAATCATTAACTTTACACGAAGTAGGAAGAGCAATGATCAATACAGTACGAAAAGGGTATCCTACATCAACTTTAGAAATTAGAGATATTAAAAATTTAGCGATATGAGAGACATGTTAAAAAGAATTGTTCTGGTTATTTTTGTACTCTTGCTTCTGACTGCCGTTTCAGGATATTTTTACATGCAGAAACATCCCCTGGAAGGAAATAAGTCAGGAAAGATTTTAAATTTTTCAGGGAAACCCGCAAAATAATCCAATTCTAAAAAACACATTGATCTCTATTATTTCATCACTATTTTTTATTTTTAAAAACTATTTTTAACATTTCTATTCTCATTTTAATTAAAGGAGATGAACAATTTGCACACTCACTTGTCAACTTAGAGATTCTGAAGATCAATATTAAAATGATTTAATTTTTAAACAACGCAAGAACGCTATTTTATACTTATATTTACTTTTCAATAAAAAACCAAATTCAAAATGAAAAATATTAAAACAATAGCAATTCTGGCCATTCTATTATTGGGAACAGGTACAGTTTTTTCTCAATCCAGAAAAACAGAATCTACAAAAGGAGTAGAACAATCTGATGGAAAAACAATACAGGTAGATGGCGTAGGACACAAACTTAATTACACCCTTACTAATGGAAATGTTGAAGTTTCCGGAGGCGACAATACAGTAACGATCAAAGGAAATGCAGGAAAAATTTCAGTGTCAGGGACAGGTAATAAAGTATATATTGATAAAGTGAATAACATAGCCATAGAAGGAGGTAGTAATACTGTGTACTACAAAACTTCAGGAACAAAATCAGGAAAACCTAATGCTTCCCTTACAGGAGTAGACAATAAAGTAGTAAAGCAATAATAGATAATAAAAAAAAGACAGGCTTTGGAAAATGCCTGTCTTTTAAAAATATCTCAGATATAATTTTTACTCTACATTGACTACCTTTTCAATTTCCGGAGCATGTTGCTTGATTGTATTTTCAACTCCTAATTTCAGAGTAGAAAAATTCAACGAGCATCCGGAGCAGTTACCCAAAAGTTTTACAAAAACCTGATTATCTTTCACGTCAATAAGCTCAATATCACCTCCGTCTTTGTTCAAAAACGGTCTGATGCTTTCCAGAGCTTCCATTACTCTTGTTACTGTATCTTCGTGCGTTATGTTTGTTTCCATATTTTTTCAGTTCAATTCGGTTTTTTCAAATTTAATTGAAACATTATTATTTTGCTTTCGGCGAGCATCCTGCCATTGTGGAGATCTTCACTGCTTCTGTTGGAGGAAGGTTTTTGTTTCTTTCCACTAAGCTTTCTACCATTTTTCTTGCAGTTTCCGTGTAAATTTCTGCAATTTTAGAACCATCCTGAAGCGCAGCCGGTCTTCCGACATCACCTGCTTCTCTGATACTCTGAATTAAAGGTATTTCTCCTAACACAGGAATTCCCAAATCTTCTGCCAAATATTGCGCTCCCTGATTTCCAAAGATATAATATTTATTTTCAGGAAGTTCTTCCGGTGTAAAGTACGCCATATTCTCGATTAATCCAAGAACCGGAATATTAATACTTTCCATCTGGAACATGGCAATTCCTTTTCTTACGTCAGCCAAAGCAACATGCTGAGGAGTACTTACGATAACAGCACCTGTTACCGGAACCTCTTGAATGATTGATAGGTGAATATCTCCTGTCCCCGGAGGAAGATCTATTAATAAGAAATCCAACTCACCCCATGCGGCATCTCTGATCATTTGGTTCAATGCTTTAGAAGCCATTGGCCCTCTCCAAACTACGGCTTGGTTTGCGCCAGAGAAATATCCGATGGATAGCATTTTCACGCCATAATTTTCAATAGGTTTCATCATGTTTTTACCGTTCACTTCTACAGAAATTGGTTTTTCGCCTTCTGTATCGAACATCGTAGGAACAGAAGGACCGTAAATATCGGCATCCAATAATCCTACTTTAAAACCCATTTTTGCTAACGTTACTGCCATATTTGCAGAAACTGTAGACTTTCCTACTCCTCCTTTACCGGAAGCAATAGCGATAATATTTTGAATTCCGGGAATTTGTTTTCCTTTGATCTGACTTTGCTGAATTTCGCTAGGTTCCGGAGAAACGATTTTAAGTTTTAAATGAACATTTTCTCCAAACTCACTGGCAAAAGCTTGTTTCATTGCAGCTTCCAGCTTTTTCTTTTCGTGCATCGCAGGCGAATGAGCGGTCATGTCAATATAAACATCATCACCCATAATCTGAAGATTATTCACTAAATCGTCTACTTCTATTTCTTTAAGGAATTCCTGAACCTTTTCTTTCGTCAACATACTAAATATAAATTGTTCACAAATTTACGTTTTTTTTTGATAATTTAGAATCAATAAAATCTATAACATCAGGTGATAAATAAGATCAAGCACAATCTTATTCATCTGTTTTTTACCTTGCCAAACTTAAAACCATCAAAAACAAAATTTATGAAATCCAATGCTTATCCTTCTAAATATGCTGCTCCTAAAGGAATTTTCACCGTGGGAAAAACCAGATTCAAATGGTACGACCTGGCAGAAGATCCTTCAAAAATTTCAACACAGGATATCCATAATGCTCAAATATGCATAGAAAATGCTCAGGAAAACTTTCAGAACATCGATGATCTTGGTTTCGTGATTATGCACCGATGTGGTGAAAATTATCTTTTGTTGGTTTGTACATGGCGAAGTGAAAATGAATTATGGGAAAGTGTTTATTATGACGGCTCCGGAAAATTTGAGATCTGGGATAGAAACAAAATTCACCTTCCAACTTATTGTGTCTGGGAAATGGGAATTGTATACCATGAATCCCAGGCATGGAAAAAATATTTGGGAACTACAAAGGATGAAGATGACAAAAAGAATTATCTGAATGATCTATTTGAAGGGGAAGTATAACCCCTAACATAAGCAGAGATTCCTCATTTTATTCAGAATGACAATATTTGTGTGTATCACATTATTTAGTGAAACTAACCTAATTTTGTCATTGGCTCCGTCGAAATAGTATTATCTTCGATTTCCGAAGGAATCTCAATATCATATATTTTAACATATTTAAAGCATACCGATTTATCAATTCGCTCTGTTCTTTTCGTCAAATCTCACATTACGATCCACTCCTTTCACTTTTTTATTTCCAAAAGTATAGGTTGCCGATAACGTAAGTCTTCTCGCATCATAATAATTATTAAAAGAATGAGTCCCTGTTGTATAAAAAATTTGTCCTCTGCTTCGCGATTGTTTGAAAATATCTGAAACAAGGAGATTAACCTGAAGACTCTTCTCCATGAGACTAAGTTTAAGACCGGCCGTTACATTTCCTGTATATTCCCAATGCACCTTTTCAAAATTTGATGGAAGACGAAACCAATAATTTAAAACAAACTGAACCGTTTTGTTTTTAGTAAGGGAAACATTATTCTGAAAATCAAAATCATATCCACTTCCCTGTCTGGAAGCTGCATTAGTAGCAAAAACCTGTGTTTTCATATAAGAAAGATCCGCAGAATAATTGGCTTCCCAACGTTTAAAAAAAGTATCTGAATAATTAAGAGTGATTCCCATACTATTCTGATTAAAGAAATTGGCAAAAGTACTGATCCTGTTTTCCCCGTTAAGATTGACAATCTGACTGAATCCATCCAAGGTTCTCTGAAAATAGGCAGATGCCGATAGTTTTCCCCGGTACACATACGAAAGTTCAAAATTATGATTAAAGGAAGGCTTCAGAAAAGGATTTCCTGTAAAATAGGAATTGATATTAATATACCATCTGTAGGGATTAATTGCCCTGAAACCAGGTCTGTTGATTCGTTTTGAATAGGTAAAACTGAATGTATTACTTTCATTACTTTTATAAGAAATATATGCTGTAGGAAAGAACTTTCCGTAAGAATTTTCAGAAAATTGCCCTAACCTCAGAGAATTCCCGGTCACGGTAGAGTATTCATAACGAAGTCCTGCTTTTGCTGACCATTTTTCATTGAAAGATTTTTCAAAGCTGATATAGGCTGCGTAATTCTTTTCATTATATTTGAATTCATTGCTTTTTTCAGGATCTGTAACGTAGTTTCCATTGGTCAGATTTTGATAAAAAATCTCCGAATTGTTATCAAAATTGGTAAACTTCACACCTGCTTCTGTCTTCGCAAACTGATAAGGTAATGTAAGATCTGCCTGACCGGAATAAATTTTATAATCAACTATCGAAGGTGATTTTACCGTAAACTGATCTCCAGAATTCTCTCTCGTTGTAAAATCAATAATCGTCTTAGGAATATTGGAAAAGTAATTTCCTGTGATACTCAATTTATTATCTTGTTTTCCAAATTTCACATCATAATAAGCACTGATTGTTTGTTGCATACTTTTCGCTCTATGTTCAGCAGAGGTCAATAACGTACTCATATAATTTCCATTCTGAAAATAATCCGAAGTATTCATAATATCCATATTAGAATGCCCAAATCCGTAATCATAGATAAACCCAACATTAGATTTAGGGTTCAATTGATAATCAATACTCAGATTAGCCCCAAGCCCATCTCCAAAATCTCTTCGGTCATCAGAGCTTTTAAGACCATTTACGCCCTCTATTCTGTAATTCTCGTAAGAATGTTTTTCATACTTATTCTGTCTTAATTTCAGTGATGAACGTAACTTCTCATTTTGGTAATTAATCGTAACACTGTTTGAAGTTCCCGTATAAGTTTGCTGTTGCAAGCTGGTTGTAAGACTTCCGCTCCATCCCAGATTTTGATTTTTCTTTAAAACAATATTGATCAGTCCACTATTTCCCTGTGCTTCATATTTCGCCGGCGGGGTTGTAATCACTTCTATCTTTTCAATATTTTCAGATCGGAGACTTTTAAGATAAGTAACAAGTTCACTGCCCGAAAGATTCAGTATTCTCTCGTTGATCATGATGGCTACCCCACTTTTCCCTGCAATTGAAATTCCGGAATTATCATCCACTTTAATCAACGGGGTCGTAGCCATAGCCTCCGCCCCGTCCATCCCCTGAGAAGCAACAGAATTTACAACATTGAAAACCAAACGATCTGCTTTTCTTTCTATCAGTTTTTTTCTGGCAGTAAGCGTGACCCCTTCAAGTTGTTTTTCCTTTTTTTTCTCAATGAAAAAATCCTGTTTCATATCTCCCTGTATTAAAACATCTGTATTGGATACTTCTATACCATCCTGTATAAGTTTAACATTATAATTGCCGGTTTCAGAAAGCTTCAATGAGTAATTTCCTTTTTCATCAGAAATGGCAGTTTGCTTTTTTTCACCCTTTACGGCAATAACCTCAACATAAGAAACTGCATCTCCCGCCTGTGAAATTTTTCCTGTTATTGTTTGAGAAAATGCCAACATAGACAACAACATCGTCATAGAAAGAAATATCTTTTTCATTGATTCTAATAGTTTTTAATAAGACAACCCTTCTCTCTTCATCATTACATCTATCTTATTGTTTTTCGATATATTCGCTATTATAAAAATTATGATATGAAAAAGGGGCTGATTGCATTTTCTTTATTGATTACTCAAATCATCTACTCTCAAAACTATTCTCAATACGTTAATCCTTTCATTGGAACCGGAGGTCACGGACATACTTTTCCGGGAGCTATTGTTCCTTTCGGAATGGTACAATTATCTCCCGACACAAGAATTGATGGAAGCTGGGACGGATGCAGCGGTTATCATTATTCCGATTCTGTGATTTATGGTTTTTCCCATACTCACCTCAACGGAACAGGAGTTTCAGATTATGGAGATATTATGTTGATGCCAACAATGGGCAATCCAAGCTTGAGTAATAAAGATTATTCTTCAAAATTTTCTCATAAAAACGAGAAAGCTACAGCAGGATTTTATGCCGTTAAACTAGATAAAAACAATATCGATGTCCGTCTTACCACTACCAAACGAGTTGGATATCATGAATATACTTTCAATAATGCAGGAAATGCCAACATTATCCTGGACCTCAACCACAGAGATAAGCTATTGGAAGGTGAAGTGAAAATCATTGATGATAAAACGATCGAAGTTTTCAGAAGAAGCGAGGCTTGGGCTACCAATCAATATATTTATGCCAGAATTGAATTTTCAAAACCTGTAAAAATTTCAAAAAAAGAAGTTAACGGAAAACAGGAAAACAATCATTTCACAGGAACAAAACTGGCTTTAGCCTTTTCAACAGATGTCAGAAAAGGAGAAAAAATCAATGTAAAAGTGGCGCTTTCTCCAACCGGATATGAAGGAGCCGGAAAAAATATGCTGGCAGAAGGGAAATCAGTAAATTTTGAAACGATAAAAAAACAAGCCGAAACAGATTGGGAAAAAGAACTTTCAAAAATAGAAGTTAAGTCTGATGACAAAAACAAATTAGCCGTTTTTTATACAGCTTTATATCATGTTTTTACACAACCTAACATCAATATGGATGTTGATGGTAAATACAGAGGACGGGACAACAAACTTTACACTGCTAAAGACTTCGATTATTATACGGTATTTTCACTCTGGGATACTTTTAGAGGTGCCCATCCTCTGATGACTTTAATTGATAGAAAAAGAACAGCTGATTTTATTAATACTTTTATCAAACAATACGAACAGGGAGGAAAACTTCCCGTATGGGAGCTGGCGTCCAATGAAACAGAATGTATGATTGGCTACCATGCTGTTTCCGTCATTGCCGATGCTATGGCAAAAGGAATTAAAGGGTTTGATTATGAAAAGGCGTTTCAGGCTTCTAAAAATTCCGCTATGCTGGATATTTTCGGTTTAAACGCCTACAAACAGAATAACTATATCAGCATGGACGATGAATCTGAAAGCGTTTCCAAAACGGTAGAATATGCTTATGATGATTGGTGCATTGCCCAAATGGCAAAAATTTTAAATAAAAAAGAAGATTATCAATACTTCATGAAACGTTCTCAAAATTGGAAAAACCTTTATAATCCTAAAAACGGTTTCATGCAGCCAAGAAAAAACGGAAACTGGTACGAACCTTTTGATCCGAGAGAGGTAAATAACAATTATACAGAAGGAAATTCATGGCACTATTCATATTCTGTACAACAGGATATTCCGGGACTTATCGCCGCTCATGGCGGAAAAGAAAAGTTTGAACAATTTATTGATGCCATCTTTTCTGCACCGGATAAAACTACCGGAAGAGAGCAGGTAGACATCACAGGTCTAATGGGTCAATATGCACAGGGAAATGAACCAAGCCATCACATCGCATATCTTTATAATTTTGTAGATAAACCGGAAAAAACAGACACCAAAATCAAATATATTCTGGATAATTTCTACAAAAATACGCCGGACGGGTTAATTGGAAATGAAGACTGCGGCCAGATGAGTGCATGGTATGTTTTAAGTGCAATGGGAATCTATTCCGTGACTCCCGGATTGCCTGAATGGGAGACAACTACTCCTTATTTTGATGAAATTAAAATTCACCTTGAGGATGGCTCTACAAAAATCATTACCAAGAATACAAGCAAAACTGAACTTAAAAAATTAGGGTTTGAAGATATAAAAGCCACAAAGAATTTTAAATATACTCCACTTACAGCCTCTCCTGTTATCGCAGCAGATAGAATCTTTGATTTTTCTACTAAAGTAGAGATCACTCCATTGAATTCGGGAGATAAAGTATACTATATGACCATAGATGAAAGTGATGTTAACAAAAGGAAAACATTCATTCCTTATAAAGGTGCATTTTCTATCAGTAAAACCACACAGGTTACCGCTTATGCAGAAAGAAATGGTGAAAAAAGTTCAGTTACGGTAGCTAATTTCAACAGAAGACCCAATTATTGGGATATCAATACGCTTTCAAAAGCAACTCCTCAATATACTGCAAACGGAAAACTGGCACTTATTGATGGGATCAGAGGAGATATCAATTGGAGAAAAGGAGAATGGCAAGGTTATCAGGGACAAAATTTCGAAGCGATTATTGATTTTAAATCTCCTCAACAGATCACCAAACTATCCTCGACCTATCTTCAGGACAGCAAAGCATGGATCCTGATGCCTAAAAAAGTAGAATATTATGCTTCCATGAATGGTAAGGATTTTATTCTTCTGAAAACAATTGATAATACGGTAGATCCAAAAGATGAAAAAGTTCAGATTGAAAATTTCTCAGCAGAAATTCTTCCTACCGAGGCCCAATATCTCAAAGTTAAAGCCTACTATTTCGGAAAACTTCCGGAATGGCATCAAGGGGCCAATGGAGAGGCATATATCTTTATTGATGAGATTTCTGTAAAATAAGTCATAAGACTGAAAGTTGGAAGCTTGAAGTTATATTTGACAATTTACTTATTGAGGTTGGTTTGTTAGAAAATTTAACCCCTCAAAAATTTAATAAAATACTCCTAAGTATTAATCTTAGTCTTTCAGTGACTTCCAGTTTCCAGCCATAAAAAGTAAAGCCCTGCGAGAACTCGCAGGGCTTTACTTTTTATTAATTCATCCTTTCACTCCACTGTAAAGCTTCCGGAAGTTCCATATCTGAAAACTCAATATGAATGACTCTTCTTTTTTTTCCATTGGTGGTTCGATTTGAACCATGAAGTGTAAGAGGTTTCATGAGCATAATGCCACCTTTTTCCACGTCGCATATTTTTTCAGTTTCTATATTCCAATCAATAGTTTCCGGTCTATAGATTCCTTTGGCGTGGGATTTAGGAATCACTTTTAATGCACCGTTGTTTCCATCCGTATCATCCAGGTGAATCCTAATTGTATAAATATTTTCTAAAACATTCAAGGGAGGCTGTACAGCAAACTGATTCTGCTTAGTGGTCCATGGGCCAAAGCCTGACATTTCTAATTTTTTATCAACGGAAATTGTTAAATCCTGATGATAAGCAACATACCAATTGGAAGTTTCAGGTTTATCAAAATAAATACTTTTTACTACAAAATAATGTTCTCCGAAAATTTCTTTGATAATTTTTTTAATATTCTCATTAAAAACAAGATTCTTAATTTCCGGAATTTCTTTTAAAAACTGTCTAATAGCGAAGAGATCTTCGGACTTTCTGAAGTTTTCCCTTGAAGTATCTATACTGTTTAGAACGTTGAGTATCTTTTCAACTTCTTCTTCAGAAAAAACACGATTGATAACAGAAAAGCCATATTCATGAATATGGCCTTTATATGATTCTAAGTTCTTTAAACTCATGAATTTTGTATTTAAACTTTATCCAAAGGTTCGGTTAATTGTCCTTCCCATTTCGATACTGCAGAAGTAGCCAATGTATTTCCTAGTACGTTTGTCATACTTCTTCCCATATCACAGAAGTGGTCAATTGGCAAAATCAAAGCAATACCTTCTGGTGGGATTCCAAACATAGAACAAGTAGCTACAATAATTACTAATGATGCTCTTGGAACCCCTGCAATTCCTTTTGAAGTAAGCATTAATACCAATAACATCGTGATCTGCTGACCAAGGGTCATTTCAATCCCGTAAATCTGTGCAATAAAAATAGAAGCAAAAGTCATATACATCATACTTCCATCCAGGTTGAAGGAATATCCTAAAGGCAGTATAAAAGATACTACTCTGCTGTTACATCCGAATTTTTCAAGCTCTTCCACTAATTTCGGAAATACCGCTTCTGAACTTGTTGTAGAGAATGCAATCAATAATGGCTCTTTAATTCTTCTCAATAAATCAAAAAGACGGTTTCCTAAGATCAGATACCCCACTAATAAAAGGACTAACCAAAGAACTCCAATAGCAAAAAAGAAGTCTCTCAGATAGATGGCATATACTTTAAATATTTCAAAACCATTGGTAGCCACTACTGCTGCAATTGCTCCTAAAACTCCAAGAGGAGCAAACCACATGATGTACCCTACCATTTTAAGGATCGCATGAGCAATAATATCGAAAAGCTTTACAACAGGTTGAGAATATTCCTCTCCCAAGTTAGCCAAAGCAACCCCAAACATAATGGCAAATACAACAATCTGCAACACTTCATTGGTTGCAAAAGCTTCAAATAAACTTTTAGGGATCATGTGCTTTACAAAGTCTTCCATAGAAAAACTTTTGCTGCTTTTAAGTAGTTCATCAGCAGAAGCCACATCCTGGATTGGCAGCTTGGTTACATGTCCCGGCTCCAGCCAATTCACCAACATCAATCCGATAAAAAGTGAAACCAAAGATGCGGAAATAAACCAAAGCATCGCTTTTGTTCCTACCCTTCCAATCATTTTGATATCACTCATTTTAGCAATTCCCACCACCAGAGTAGTGAAAACCAAAGGTGCAATAATCATCTGTACAAGCCTGATGAAAACAGTTCCCAATAATTTAATGTTCTTGGAAAAAGGTTCTGCACTTTCCGGATATTTCACGTGTACTATGCCTCCGATTCCTACTCCCAGAACAAGGGCAATGACAATCGCTATAAAAAGTTTATTTTGTCCTTTCATATATATAGTTCAATTTGCGCAAATATAATGGTTTTTGAATTGACAGAAGATTTTCTTCAAATTGGGTTTAATCCTATATTAAGTTTTTGAAACATAAAAATTAATTCCCTGGTTTAGAAAATATTGCAAAAAATTTAAGAAACATTTATTGAATTTTTATTCCTTTGGTACAAATTTTATTGTTACATTTGATTGTATAACAACATTAATAAATATACAATATGAAAAAAACTATCGCAATGGCTGCATTAGCTGTAGCTGTATCTTTTGGAGCGGTTTCTTGTAAAAAGAAAATTTCTGATGCCGACCTTCAGACTCAGGCTACAACTGTAGTAACTTCTAATCCCGGTGCTTCTGTTGAAGTAAAAGAAGGTGTAGCTCACTTAAGCGGAACTTTTGCAGACCAACAGTCTAAAGATGCGATGATTGCAAAACTAAAAGCAATCAATGGGGTAAAAGACGTAATGGATATGTCTACTATCGCTGCGGCACCTGCACCAGTTGATACTAAATCTGCTGTTGATCCTGCTGTTCAGAAGAAAGTTCAGGATGCAGTAAAAGATTTCCCTACTGTAAAAGTAGAGGTTGTAAACGGACAACTTACTCTAACAGGAAATGTTTCTGGTCAACAGGCAAGAAAAATCAAAGAATCTGTTGATGCTTTGAAAATCGGGAAATATAACAATAACCTAATTGTAAAATAATTTAAGATGAGCGAATTACAAGATAAATATTCAAGCGTAGTTTCAGCAGCACAGTCTGCAGGAATTTCAAATCTTCAGGTTCAGGAGCAAGATGGTATTTTATATGTTTCAGGAAATGCTTCCAACACAGCTGCTAAAGATGCTGTATGGAACGCTTTAGGAGCTATCGACTCTACGTATTCTGCTTCAGACATCAATATTGATGTACAAGTTGCAGGTCTTTCTTCAGGAGCTTCTTTAACTGTGGCTACTGACGAGTCTAACCTGAATATCAGACAAGAGCCTTCTACTGAAGCTGCTGTTGTAGGTAAAGCTGCGAAAGGTTCATCTGTAACTTTAATTGAACAAACTTCTGATGACTGGTGGAAAGTAAAAACCGCTGATGGTCAGGAAGGATATGCTTATTCAAGATATTTGAGAGCATAATTTTATAAAAAATATTTTTTCAAAATATTTACGAAGAAACATCCCAATTTTGGGATGTTTCTTTATTTTTACCCTTAAATAAAAACTACGTGAGAAAACAATTATTACTATTAACATTGATCCTCAGTGTTCTGATAGTACATGCTCAAAAATTACACATCGACGGAAAGGTCTCCAACTTCGAAAAAAAACCAATAGAAAATGCTACGGTATATCTGTTAAAAGAAAAAGATTCCTCAATCATTAATTATACTGCCACCAATAAAGAAGGTAAATTTTCACTAAAAATTGATGAAGTGAAAGAACCTTCCATTCTGAAAATTGATGCAGAAAAATTATCTTCTTATTCCAAAAAATTTGAGAAAATAAATAGTCCACAATCTTTAGGTGATATTGAACTTGAGAAAAAAAATATTGTCAATGCTATTGATGAGGTAAAAATTACCGTATCTCCGGTAAAAATAAAAAAAGACACCATTGAATTCAATGCCGCTGCAATCAAAGTACGTCCTGATAGTAAAATAGAAGAACTTTTGAAGCAGATTCCCGGTGTAGAGATTAGCAATGAAGGAAAAATAACCGTCAACGGGAAGGATGTCGACCAAATTATGATTAACGGAAAGCCTTTCTTCGACAAGGATGGTAAAATTGCATTGCAAAATCTTCCGGCCGACATTATTAAAAACATTCAGTTTACAACAACCAAAACAAAGGAAGAGGAGCTGAGTGGAAAAACAGCCAAATCTCAGAATACTACCATTAATTTTAATATTGACGAAAAGAAAAATAAAGGGTTAATATCAAGGCTTACCGTTGGCTATGGATCAGATAAACGGTATGAAGTAAGCGGACTCCTAAGTTATTTCAAAGGGGATACTAAAATCAGTCTTTTGGCTTCCTCCAATAATATCAATTCTCAGGGGTTTTCCCGGGATGAAGTTTTTGATAGTATGGGAAATGGAAGAAATGCATGGATGATGCAGGGTGGATCCGTGTCTACTATAGGAAACACTACTTATTATAGCCAAGGTGGAGGTACAAAAGGAATTCAAAGGTCTACCACCATTGGTTTAAACTATAGTGATAAATTTGGTAAAGATGCCGATCTGGATTCTTTCAGTATCATGCATTCCGATTCAAATACAGAAACAAAATCCAAAGTTTCAAGAACCACTCTTCTTCCTGACTATACTCTTCAGACCAAATCCGAGAACAATGGTGAAAATGAAGCTAAACAATATAGTTTTGATGCTTCTGCCAGAATTAAATTAGATTCTTTGACAAGCATCTATATTGCACCCAGACTTACTAAAAGCAGTGGTTTTACGGTCAATAATTCTCAATCATCTACCTTGAGAGACAATGCTTTGTTAAATGAAAGTAAGTCTTACTCGAATAATCAGTCAGAAAGTAATGCATTCAATCCCTATATTTATTTCTCAAAAAAATTCAGAAAAAAAGGGCGCTCCATGTCTGTCAATATGAATACGACCTTATCTGAAACTAAAAGAGATAACTTGAATCAATCTCAAAATAATTTCTATCAGGATTCAGGAAATACAACTGATAATCGGGATCAATTGACTAAAAATAAAAGTCAAAACAATAGTTTTAATTTCAATACTGGCTATACCGAACCTATTTCGGATTCTGCAACCGTAAGCTTTGAACTTCAATATGGTTCGAAGTCATCCAGAGATATAAGAGATGTTAACGATTTTGATAATGCTACAGGGCAATACTCAAAGTATAACGAGCTTTTGTCCAATAATATGAAGCAAAGGGTAAATCAGATTACCCCCGAATTCACCTATCAGCTCAGCAAAAAGAAATTGAACCTATGGGCTTCCGCATATCTCGATATTTCAGATATGAAAGTAAACTCTATCTTCAACGGGCAACAATATGATCTTCAGAAAAATTTTGCCCTACCTGGATATAACATCAATGTATATTACCAGCTTGCTGAAGGAAAAAATTTGAGTGTGTATAATTACTCTAATTTTACTATTCCAACGGCAGAACAACTAACTCCTTATAGAGATGAATCCAACCCTTTGGTTACCTATACCGGAAATCCTGATTTAAAAAATACATGGAGTAATAATCTTTCTTTATACTTCAATAATTATAATAAAGTAAAAGATCTCAGTTATTATGTAAACATCAGTTTTACTTACAGAAATAATGATATTATTAATTTCACCAAATATGATGATGCCGGAAAGCAAGTTGTGACATATGATAATGTAAGCGGAAATAAAAGCCTTAATGCCGGTGGAGGTTTCAGTAAAACGTTTAAATGGAAGAGCAATAAACTAACCATTAGTCCCAGATTCAATATGAATTATGCATATAACAATGGTTTTATTAATGGACAGGCATTTACAAGCAACTCTTACAATTTGAATCCCGGCCTGAATCTTACTTATGAAATCAAAGATAAAATGACCATAAAACCTTCATACAGGCTCGGATATAGTTTTTCAAATTATACCAATTACAGTGTAGACAGGATAAATACCGCCAACCAATCATTAAAACTAGAATTGACCAATTATCTGTTTCAAAGCAAGTTTATTTTCGGAAATGATTTTGAATATAATACCAATTCCAATATTGCCCCGGGCTTTAAAAAAGACTTCTATTTCTGGAATACGAGTTTAGGATATTCGTTCTTCAAAAAACAATTTACAGCTAAAGTAAAGGTTTATGATGTATTAAATCAAAATCAAAGTGTAAGAAGAACCATCACCGATTCTTATTACGAAGACCGTGAAGATCTTATTTTAAAGCGATATATCATGTTTTCCCTTAGTATGAAACTGAACAAATTTGCAGGTAAAAAAATGTAAACACCATACTTTTATATATTTTCTAGATAATGGCCGGGAGTTTCCCGGCTATTTTTCATCACCATTGTGAGCCGAAAATGAATCAATCATCTCATATTCAATTGTAAATCAAAATCTACGCGATCTTATTATAAAAAAGAGTAAAATAAATTATGCAGTTTGGATTCCTACCGGAATGACAGAAAGCAATTGGCATCATTCAATAATATGATACATACGAATATTGTAATTCAGGAATCCAACCCTATATATTTCCACTATCCTTTTACAGATATTATTTTCAAAATCGGAATAATAAAGATCTTATTCTTTTTAGACGCTAATGATGAATTTTATAATGTTTACTCAATAAAAATATATTCATATTCCATTTTTAAAGGAAGATTCATATGGTAAGCTATAATAAGAGTATTTTTATTTCTAAATTAGCCGTAAATTTTTTTTATGAAAATCCATATTTCAGTTTTATTTATTCTCTTTTTCTTTCTGGGGAAAGCCCAAAAAGTGGAACAAAAAGATAATTTTGTTAAAGATAATTTCACCAAGAAAGAATTTTATATTCCGATGCGTGATGGAGTTAAACTTTTTACAGCAGTCTACATTCCGAAAGATATTTCCAATAAAAACAAATATCCATTCCTGATGCAGAGAACCTGCTATAGCATTGCTCCTTATGGTGAAAACGAATATAAAACCAAAATAGGTCCCAATACTTACCTTATGAAAGACAAATACATCTTTGTGTATCAGGATGTACGTGGAAGATATATGAGTGAAGGTACCTTTACCAACATGACTCCGCAAGTGGAACGTAAGACAAAAAAAGATATTGATGAAAGCACAGATACCTATGATACGATCGAATGGCTATTGAAAAATGTGAAAGATAACAATGGTAAAGTAGGACAGTTTGGAACATCATATCCCGGGTTTTATACAGCGGTAGGAACCTTGGCACAACACCCTGCTTTGGTTGCTTCATCTCCTCAGGCTCCGATTTCCGACTTCTGGAATGATGATTTCCTTCACAACGGAAGATTTATGCTGGGATATTTCAGAACTCTTCCGGTTTTTGGAGTTCAAAAAACCAAACCGGAACAACAAGCCTGGTATATGGATTCTTTCATCAAACAAACCTCTGAAGATGGATTAAAATTCTACAGAGACCTGGGTACATTGAAAGATGGCTATGAGAAATATTACAAAAATAATTTCTTTATGACAGAAATTATGGAACATACCAATTATGATGAATTCTGGCAAAAAAGAAGTCTTCTTCCCCATCTTAAAAATATCAGTCATGCGGTAATGACTGTCGGAGGATGGTTTGACGCAGAAGACCTTTCAGGACCACTTAATATTTATAAAACCATTGAAAAAAACAGCCCAAAAGCAAAAAACACAATTGTAATGGGGCCTTTCTCTCATGGTGGATGGTCACAGGAACAGGGAAAACATTTTCATAGTGAAACCTATTTCGGAGACAGCATTGCTACCTATTACCAGAAAAATGTGGAAACGAAATTCTTCAATCATTATTTAAAAGGAAATACCAAGGAAGATGCAGGGCTACCCGAAGCTTTGATGTATGACACAGGTGCTAAAGCATGGAAAGAGTTCACTTCTTATCCACCAAAAAATGCACAAAAAGTTAATTTTTATTTATCTGATAAGACATTAAAGAAAACCTCCGGACAGGGCTATTCTGAATATTACAGTGATCCCAATAATCCTGTATTAAGCTCCGATCATTTAAAAGATTTCAACGGTTTTACCCCAAGAAACTATATGTCGGAAGACCAAAGATTTGCAGAAGGAAGACCTGATGTTTTAACGTTTACAACCGATGTTTTGACTGAAGATATCACATTTGCCGGAGAGATCATGGCAAAATTAAATATTGCCTCCTCTTCTACGGATGCAGACTTTGCCGTGAAACTAATTGATGTTTATCCTGAAGATTTTAAACCGTTGGAAAAGAAAGATGGTGTGATCTACGGAAATTATCATCAAATGGTCAGAAGTGAAATCATGCCTGCAAGATTCAGAAATACAAGAGAAAAAGGAGAAGCCTTAATTCCTAATCAGAAAACCGCTGTGAACTTCAGACTTCAGGATGTTGTCCATACTTTCAAAAAAGGACATAAAATCCAGATTCAGATCAGCAGTACATGGTTCCCATTATTTGCAATCAATCCACAGAAGTTCTTGGATAATCCGAATTTTGCTACAAAAGAAGATTATACCAAGGCATTCATCAAAATATACGATGACAGTTCTATTGAAGCTGATATCTTGAAATAAATTACAAACGCTGCTCATTTTGAACAGCGTTTTTTTGATCTCTCGCTGATTGTGCAGATCCTTGCTCTAAAAAGCAAGTTTATTTACCACAAATGACGCAGATCCACAAATGATTGCGTTAGAATTTGCGTGATTTGCTCAATCTGCGAGAGTTTTTCTTCTTCAATGGTCCTGAAGGTAAGATTTACTCTTGGTCTGCTCACTTTTGTTGGCAGAAGCAGCCTTGTCAAGTTTTAATATCTTGACAAGGCTAATTTTTAACAGATTATTGAAGTTTTTACTCTTCAATTGTTCTGAAAGTAAGATTTACTCTTGGGGTCTTTACCCTAGTGGTTGGAGGAAGTCTGTGAAGCCAGTTGTCCTGGGTCGTTCCTTTCATCACCAGCAAACTTCCGTTTTCCAGGAATATTTCTACCTTTTCTTTTGTTCTTTTATGTTTGAATAAAAACTTTCTCTCTGCTCCAAAGGTCAGGGAAGCAATAGCTCCATGCTTTTTAAGATCTGTTTCACCATCGCTATGATAGGCCATACCTTCACTTCCGTCGTGATATAAGTTAAGCAGACAGGAATTATAAGTTTCTCCTGTCACTTCTTCACATTTCTTTTTTAATTCCAGTAATTCCGGAGTCCAATATTTCGCATGTTTAGTCCTTTTTGAATAGGTATACTCAAAAGGTTTCTCTCCGAACCAGGCAACTTTGCGTTTCGTTAAAATCAGTTTTCCGAAGATCATTGCTTCATCATTTTCCCATGGGATCTGATTGAACAAATAATCATAATAAAAATCGGATTTCTCCTTTGAAAAAACTTTTCCATAGTAATGAACACTTCCGTCATGCGGAAGTATGTTTAAAGGATAATCTGATATATCTTCGAATAAACTCTGCATAATATTCTTGTAAAAAGATGAGATGATTCTAATAAATAAGCATTTTTATTAAACACAAATGGCACGAATAATTTCACAAATAACACAATCGTTTTGATCAATAGGAAGAGGTTCTCAAAAGTCAAACAATCCGGATTTTGTCATTGACTACGTCGAATCTTCGATTTCTGACACAGACTGAAGGTCTGCGAACGCAGTTCAAAAGAATCTCATTAATGATCAGTTGTTTGAGATTCTTCACTCCATTTCTGAACTACGTTCGTAAACTTTCAGTTTATGTTCAGAATGACACTTTTGGAAACAGCCCCTTTAATAAAAAATTAAATAAATCTATTGGCTTTAACCAAAACTTAATGCTTCTGTATCATTTTTAAAACACCAGATTGTTTCAGTTTACAAGTAAACTTGCGAACTCTCCCAGCCCACAATCATCTGCTTCCTATCACTTCCCCATCGGTAGCCGCCAAGATGACCCGTCGATTGGATCACACGGTGACAAGGGATAAGAAATGCCACAGGATTACTTCCTATAGCCGTTCCTACAGCTCTCGAAGCCTTAGGATTTCCTATTTTTTCAGCAAGGTTACCATAAGTAGACAGTTTGCCCATAGGAATCGTTAATAAACTTTCCCAAACCTTTAGTTGGAAATCGGTACCTTTTAAATGAAGTTTGATTGTGTTGAGTTTTGTCCAGTCTTTATCGAATATGGACAATGCGTTCTTTTGAAGAATATCTTGTTTTTCAAAAAAAGAAGCATTAGGAAATTTATGTTTTAAATTCCCTAATGTTGTTTCTTTATCGGTTTCAAAAGCCATATGGCAAATCCCTTTTTCAGTAGAAGCTACCAAGACATTTCCAAAAGGACTTTCAGAAAAGCTATAATTGATCGCCAGATTTTTTCCACCGTTTTTATATTCTGCCGGAGACATTCCTTCTATTTTCACAAACAGATCATGAAGTCTGCTTGTACTGGATAATCCGGTCTCGTAAGCCGTATCGAATAAACTTGCTTTTTCTTCCTTCAATAAATTTTTAGCATGCTCAAGACTGATGAACTGTAAAAATTTTTTCGGACTTGTTCCCGCCCAATCCGTAAAGATCTTCTGAAAATGAGCCGGACTCAAGTGAATATTCTCTGCCACTTCCTCCAAACTTGGCTGAAGCCTAAAATTGCTCTGGATATATTCTATCGCTTTGGCAATTCTGTTGTAATCTATTTGATTTTGTGTGGACATTTTAATTCTATTTTACCTCACAAATTTCCAAAGAATATACGGCAGAAAAAATCCGATTCTTGCGGAATATTAGTTGTTGTTATAAATATCGTAGTAAGCAAGCATTTTGTAATATAACTTAGCAGACAAGAAAGCTGTTGGTTTAGCCATTGGAGAATCCATTAATTCTACAATATCAAAAGCCACTACGTTACATTTTTCAAATACTTTTCTTAATAATTCCAATGTAGGATACCACTGTAATCCACCTGGTTCAGGTGTTCCTGTAGATGGTGCAATGGAAGGGTCAAAAGCATCAAGGTCAATCGTAATATATACGTTTCCTGAAACTTTTTCCAACACATCATTAACCCAGTTTTCGTTATTGGCGATTTCGTGGGCAAAGAATACTCTTCCTTCCGGTAAATACTGAGCTTCCTCAGCATCCATAGAACGGATTCCCACTTGTACTAGATTATGCTTTTGGTTAGCTTCAAAAACAGCACACGCATGGTTAGAAGTAGAACCATGGAAATCAGGACGTAGGTCTGTATGAGCATCTAACTGAAGAACCGTTAAGTTCTCAAATTTCTCACCTACTGCACGGATAGAACCAATAGAAACAGAATGCTCTCCTCCAAAAAGGGTAAATAATTTACCATCATTATTTAAAAGCTCTTTTGTTTTTTGATAAACTGCTTCTGTCATCGCCTCAGGAGTTGAATTTTCAGAAACTTCTCCTGCCAAATATACCCCCTGAAGGTAAGGTTCAGTCTGTGTTTCGATGTCATAAAGCTCCATATTTTCAGAAGCGTTTAGGAATAACTCAGGGCCTTTATCAGCTCCTTTTCCCCATGTTGAAGTTCCATCATAAGGAACTGTTACCAACATTACTTTTGAATTCTCTAACGTTGCGTTTTCTTCGGGAATTCCAGCGTATGTTTTCATATATAATTATTAATTAAAAAATTAAATGATTGAAAGATTAAATGATTTCACAAAGATACAAAATACTCCTTGAGTTATAAGTAATGAACGGTCTGTTATGAATTATTAACCTTTATCCTGATTTTTAAATTTTTAAATCTCTTCATGTTTAAATTTTAAAAGTTATTTTTGCAAAAAACTTTAAATATGCCTTTAAAAGCTGTTCTTTTCGATATGGATGGGGTAATTGTAGACACAGAACCATTACATAGGAAAGCTTATTTCAAAACATTCGATGAGTTGGAAATCGCAGTTTCCGAAGATTTATACACCTCCTTTACAGGGGCTTCTACCAAAAAAGTTTGTGAAACATTGATCAGTCAATTTGATTTGAATCAGACTCATGAAGCTATCGCAGGTATTAAAAGATCTCACTTCAAAGATTATTTCTATAATGATGACGAGTTTGATTTAATTCCGGGGGTTAGAAAATTGATTCAACATTACCATGAAAACGGAATAAAACTGATCTTAGCTTCGTCTGCAACGATGACTACCATCAATATGGTTTTTGAAAAGTTCGGATTGGAAAAATATTTCAGCGGAAAAATTAGTGGTGCTGATTTAAAGGAGTCAAAACCTCATCCCGAAGTTTTCTTATTGGCAGCTGAAATGTCTGGAGAACCCGTAGAAAACTGTATGGTCATTGAAGATTCCACCAATGGAATTTTGGCTGCTCACAGAGCAAAAATTTTCTGTGCGGCTTACAGAAGCCCACATTCAAAAAATCAGGATTATACATTAGCTGAAACAGTAGTTTCCGATTATGAAGACCTCGAACTTGATAAAATTTCAAAATATTTTTAAATAACAAAAGCTCTCAGAATCTGAGAGCTTTTGTCTTGTATAAGTTTTGGCTAAAGCCAATAGATTTATTTAATTTTTCATTAAACGGGGCTAAAGCCCGTCCCTATTAATCACAAGGTTATTATTTATAACCAAGAAGTTTCAATACATCTTCCGGTTCCTGTTTTTCACGGAAAATTTCATACTGCAATTCCCCGTTCTCATCTTTCTGAATCAAGATGTGTCTTGGCTGAGGCATCAGACAGTGATGTACTCCACCATAACCTCCGATTGTTTCCTGATAAGCTCCTGTATGGAAGAAACCGATATATAAAGGTTTTGTATCACTGAAAACCGGCAAATAAATTGCGTTAGTATGCTGTTCAGAGTTATAATAATCATCCGAGTCACACGTCAAACCTCCCAGGAATACTCTTTCGTAAGTATCTTCCCAACGATTCAATGGAAGCATAATGAAGTGTCTTGAAATCGCCCATGTATCAGGAAGTGTTGTCATGAAAGAAGAGTCAATCATATTCCACTTTTCTCTGTCATTTTGACGTTTCTGAGAGATAATTTTATAAAGGTTCGCTCCACTTTCCCCTACCGTAAAGCTTCCGAATTCAGTATAGATGTTAGGTTCTTCTACACCTTCCTCTTCACAGAATTTTTTGATTTGGGAAACAATTTCTTCTACCATATATTGGTAATCGTAATCAAAGTTCAGAGAAGTTTTGATTGGGAAACCTCCACCAATGTTCAATGAATCTACTTCAGGAGCAATTTTTTTCAAACGTGCATATACACGAAGACATTTGTACAATTCGTTCCAGTAATATGAAGTATCTTTAATCCCCGTATTGATGAAGAAGTGAAGCATTTTCAATCTTGCATTCGGGTGCTCAGCAATCTTTTGACTGTAGTAAGGAATAATATCTTTATATCCGATTCCTAATCTTGATGTATAGAATTCGAATTTAGGTTCTTCTTCAGAGGCGATTCTGATTCCTATGTTAAATGTAGAGTCTATACTTTCCGTAAGCTTATCCAGTTCACGATAATTATCAAGGATAGGTGTAATATTTTCAAAACCACTATTGATCATATCTGAAATCTTCGTCAGATAATCATCAGTTTTGAATCCATTACAGATCACTTCAATATTTTTATCTACCTTCTCCTTTTCATAAAGAGACTTTACAATATCCATATCGTAAGCAGAAGACGTTTCTATTGAGATATCATTCTTCAGGGCTTCTTCCAATACAAAGTTGAAATGACTGGATTTTGTGCAGTAGCAATAGGTATAACTCTTTTTATATTCAGTTTTTTCAAAAGCTTCTTTAAACCAGCTTTTAGCTTTCTGAATATTTTGAGAAATTCTCGGCAGATAGCTAATCTTTAGCGGAGTGCCAAATTGTTCAACTACGTCCATCAATGGAACGTCGTGAAACAACAAATTGTTCTCAGAAACATTAAATTCCTCTGTAGGAAAATATAATGTCTGATCAATAAGTTCCGAGTACTTTATTTTCATTTCTAAACAAGTGAATTAAGAAATGCAAAATTGCTAAAAAAGTTTGATTTTTAGGTGTTAAAATTATTATAATTTTCTATAATAACTGAACGAATATATTTTATCATATTTTGCTATATAATAAATAAAACATCATCCTATTCTGTAAGAAATTAATTAATAATTAGTAGTAATAATTAATTAATCAATAAAAAAAACATTCAGCATATTTACCAAAATATTTATCATATTTTGCTATTGATAAGAATTCAGATATCTTTCAAGTTACTCACATTACACAATTAAGCAATACCCTGCTGACAATCAAATTATTACAATTAAAATAATTAATCCTTTATTAGAGAAAAATAAAAAACATAAATATTTCGCATCGAAATAAATAAAAAATTAATAATAATTCAATAAATAAATTAAATACAAACAAAACAATCATTTTAAAAGCTATTTTTTTTGATAATTCATTTTTTTATACATAACTTATGAGCCTAAAAAAATACACATGAAAAAAAAATTACTTTTGCACATTGTCCTGTTTTCTATGGGTTCATTTGCACAAAACCGTCTCGAAATTGTTAACAACTTTTTAAAGACAGAAGCAGTAAACAAAAGAATAATTAGTAATCCAATCGATTACAATGTATTGAATGATCACGAAACTATAAATGGTATTGAATACGTAAAAGTACAACAGAAAATTAATGATATTCCAATTCATGAGGCTTTTGGAACTTTTTCCATTAAAAATGGGAAAGTAGAAAATTTCAACAACAACTTTATTTCTCTATCCAAAAATAAGAATCCAGCTACCTCGCCAAATTTAAAAGCAACATCCGCGATTGAAAAATTTGCTCAAAAATCAGGAAAAAACTTTATTCTTATTAAAAGCATAGCAGATGTTAAAAAAAATGTAAATCAGCTGAAACAGCAATCAACAGGTAATGATGTAATTTTTGTTGAAAATATGCCAACTAGTCTTGTTTATTACAATGATAACAATCAATTGAAATTAGCTTGGGTTTTACTAACTGAAATTCGCAATTCCGGACTGACCAAGGAAAACGAACATCAGGCCTCTTCTTTTGAAGCAATAATTGATGCCAATACCGGAGACATGCTGTCAAAGACTCCTATTATTAATTCATGTACATTCCAACCCGACTTTATAAATAATAATGTGTACCAAAATAACCCAAAGGATTTTGAATGGATAACCAAGGAATATAAAAACAATCTTTTTACAGTTAATGGATCATATAATGTAGTTCCAGCTAATTTTAACAGTCCACTCGACCATAATTACACTATGCTCACCAACGCTGCTGATCCGCAAGCTTCATCAGACGGATGGCACAAAGCATTAAATTATGCTTTAACGAATAATCCTGCAATAACCGATGAATATACCATCGGAAACAATTCACACATAGGATATGATGAAAATGGGGAGTTCAGTGACTTAATAGCTACTTTTCAACTTTTTATTTTATTAAATACAACATATATCAAAAAAGAGTCAAAAGGTAATAATTATGTATTTGATTTCCCCAACCCCGGAACTTCAACCAACTATAATCCAGTAAATTACAAAGACCTCGCTAATACTCAAATGTTTTACTCTACCAATTTCATTCATGATGTACTTCATTATCATGGTTTCAATCCTGCTGCAGGGAGCTTTCAGGCAGATAAAGGAGAGGGGTATAACTTAATAGGGTTTACTACTTCTGGCTTAGGACAAAATAAACAAATCAATAATGCAGTAATGGGATATTCTGCACTTTTAAAAAATCCTACAGCTCTTTTTTATACTTTCGAAACTCCTAATAATGCAGGAGTATTGAAGATTCCTAGTGGAACACTTACTGGAGCGTATCCGGGTGGCATAGGAAACAATAGCTTTGCTTACAATACTTCCAATGTTACCGGAGATCTGGTTTTATATAATGATGGGGCCGGTGGGGACCCTAACGACGGTTGTGAAGCACCCATGAATTCATCAGCTTTTTCAGATAAAATTGTAGCTGTTAACAGAGGTACCTGTAACTTTGCCGCTAAGGTAAATAATATAAAAAACTTCAATCCCAAAGGCATCGTTATCCTTAATAATTCAACAAGCGATCTGCCTAATACTCTTGATATTGTTAACCCTAGCCTATCCATACCCGTAGTTGGGGTCAATAAAGGAATTGGTGATCAGATCCGTACGGCATTAAATAATAATCAAACCGTAACATCCATACTCCCTGCAATAGGTTTTGCGATCACAAAAAGAAATGGAAGCTTAGACAGTCAGGTTATTTTACACGAATACACCCATGCAGTAAGCAAACGCTTAATGAATAATGCCCAAAACGGAGAAGAGCAAATGGGAGAAGGATGGGGTGATTATTTTGCCATCAACCTTACTCAAAAACCAAGTCAAGTTTCTACTGACCAGATTAACATGGGTGAGTACGCCTTCGGTGGTGGTGGATTGCGTGTACTTCCTTACACAACAGATATAAGTGTAAACCCTCATACATACGATTACTTAAAGACAATAGGTGCTGGGGCCAATTTAGAACATCCTACCGGGTATTTATGGGCTCTTATGCTATGGGAAATGCATTGGGCTTTAGTCAATAAATATGGTTTTAATCCGGATATTAAAGGATCAACCGGAGGTAATAATATTTCTCTGAATCTGGTTATACAAGGGATGAAAATGGGAGTGCCCAATCCTGGATTTGTAGATGGACGGAATGCTATATTACAAGCTGATGATGCTTTATATGGCGGCCAAAACAAATGCGATATATGGAAAGCTTTTGCAAAAAGAGGTTTAGGGTATAGTGCTAATCAAGGGACTTCTGCGTCACGCACAGATGGCACTGAAGCTTTTGATATGCCACCTGCGGCTATTTTAAATTGCTCCCAATTAGCAGTCAATGAGGCTGTCAAAACAGACTTATCTATATTCCCTAATCCTGCTAAAGATTTAATCTACATTAATACTACAAACAAGATAAAGAATATAGAATTTATCGATATGGTGGGGCGTGTAATTTCCAAACAAGATATTCAACAAAATGACCGCAAAGCACAAGTCAATACTTCCTCTCTGCCTAAAGGCATATATATTCTAAAGATTTATACTGATCAAGGAGAAATCTCCAAAAAGGTAATTAAAAATTAACCCATAAAATCCCTGATAAGATCAGGGATTTTTAATTTTCTAATTCAATATTATTTAAAAAGATAAGTCAACCCAAATATCAATACGTAAACTTTTCAATATACTCCTTTCTTTTGCTTTCGGAGATTCCCAAAGCCTTTTCAATATAAGTATCTGTTGAACCGTACTTTTTATTGATCTCCCCAAAAGCAGCATCAAGATACTTTTTTTCCACCCAACTTAATTTTTCTAAAACCTGTATATCCATTTTGGGATATACAAAATGTAGGTTATTGGCCAATCGAAGCCTATTCTCTACAAGGTCTTTTCTATAATTATTAGATAAAAGATATTCATTATAAATTGTCTCTTTATCGAACTTCAAGATGGTTAAAATTAATGCTGTAATGATTCCGGTTCTATCTTTTCCAGCTGTACAATGATAAAGAACCGGTTCTTTAGACTCTAAAGTTTCTGTAATAATTTTCTTGATTACTCCCGGATTTTCAGTAACATATTCTCGGTAAAAATCTACCATTCTTTTGTCTGCATCAGCTCCATTTACTTTTCCTTTTAAAACAAGCTTTTTAGCCTGATCCAACTGGTCTCCTTCATCTTCAAAGGCAGAATAATTTTTATAAATAATATTTTTTGGAAGATGATCCGGTTTCTGAGCTATTTCTTTGGAATTTCGAAGATCAATAATCTCTTTGATTCCTAAGTTTTCAATTTGATCAAAAGATTTGCTTTGAAGTTTATAAAAATGGCCGCTTCTATAAAAAGCACCTTGTTTTAGGATTCGTCCATCTTTATTTTTAATATTTCCTACGGCTCTGAAATTATAAACCTTTTTAATATTAATACTTCTTTCCGTCTCATTTTTGCCATATTCAGGTGTTTCAAAATATTGTGTTTTGCATGAAAAAACACAGAATAATGAAATGGAGACAAGCGGTATTTTGATTAATGTATTCAAGAGATTTTTGTTTAGCCACAAAAGGCATGAAAATTTTAATAGTATTAAGTTTTGGCTAAATCCAAGCGAACTTTATTTTTTATAAAACGGCTAAGCCTGTTTCTATTGATACAATCATTGATATTTATTTCAAATCAAAGATAATTTTTCCCGATAAAGATCAATAAATCTCCTTTTTCATATTCAATAGAAACCTCATCTTCAACAGCAAAATTTCGTGTTCCTATTCTTGAAGTGATATTTAAACTTCCGTGCGTCAAAGGCCAATTTAGCCCTTTTGTTGTAACATTCTCTACAAAAGGGAAAGGGTATAATGAAATCATTTTGTCTTTCACACCTTCTATCATAAAATTCTTTGGAATGAAATAATAAGTTGAAAATTCATCATAAAATTTCAAATCCATTTTATCTTTAAAGGCGTAGGCAACAGTTAGGTTTCCTAAAAAATGATCCTGTTCTCCTCCACTTCCTCCAAAAACGTCTATTTTTTCAAATCCTTTTTCAACAATAATATCCAATGCCTTGTGAAAATCTGTGTTATTCTGATCCGGCGTATGGATAAACCTTTCTTCATAAATATTTTCATCAGACCCGGAATGTGAATCAAAATCTCCGGAAATAAAATCCAGCTTATCCAATGGAAAATTCATTCTTTTCAGATAATGAAAAGCACCATCTGTACAAGCGATTAAACCATAATTTTCCAAATTGGGAAAAGATTTTGGAGCATCCCCATTGATGAAAAGTAATACTTTATCTTTCATTCGGGTTCCAGTATTCTTCCGATTCGTTATTCAATTTTGAAATATATCTTGCCAACACAAAAAGATAATCTGAAAGTCTGTTCAAATATTTGATTAATTCAGGACGTACTTCTTCTGATTCATTTAAAAATACCAATGAACGTTCCGCTCTTCTGCAAATAGTTCTTGCTGCATGTAAAAATGTAGCTGATTTTCCTCCTCCGGGAAGGATAAAATACTGAAGAGGTTCCAGTTTTTCATCAAAAGCATCCATCCATTGTTCCAATTCTTCAATTTCTATTTCAGAAATAATAATAGGAAGACGCGATTTTCCATTCGCCAACATCAGTTTATCCACAGGGGTAGCAGCTTCTGAACCGACTGTAAATAAATCAAACTGTATTTTCTTCAGTTGTTTCAATACTTCTTCATCTTCAATATGGCTTTTTGCAATCCCGATGAATGAATTCAGCTCATCTATATTTCCATAACTGTCTACTCTGGCGCTGGCTTTGGAAACTCTTGTTCCACCATAAAGTGCCGTTTGACCCTTATCTCCTGTTTTTGTATAAATTTTCATACTACTAAAATACTTTAATTTGTATAAAATACAATGTAAAAAGTAAAATGTATTAATGAAGTTGTTTAAACTTTTATATTGATTATTTTTAACCACAAAAGTTTAACCACTTAAGTTTTTTAGAGCCAGGCCTTATGCATAATAAGTACACCTAAGCTTTGTGAAAATCTTTGATTTTCATCTTATGTAGACTTTTTTTAAACAAACTTACTTAAGTGAACTAATGTGTTGTAAAATGAAAGCTGCTGTGGTTTATAAAGTTTAAACAACTTTAAAGATTAAAAACAAATTCGTGTAATCATTTTTATCAAAAATGACATAAAAAAACGGCCGGTAGAAACCGGCCAATCCAAATTATTTATTTTACCTCTACATAATGTATTACGGTCTGATTTTTTGGGTTGTAGATTATCGTACTACTATTCGGGAATCTTTTTAGCTTATAATATTCAATGCTCTTATCATTTTTAATATCTTCTAAAAAGCTTGTATCAAAGGTATTTTCCGGAATAAATTTTGAGAGCAGACTTATTTTATCAATAATACTTTGACCGTCAATTTTTTTGGCAGCTTTATCTGATTTACTTTCGTCAGAAGTAGATTGCCCTTCCAAAATGGGAAGCAAAGCAGCAATATCTGCTTTATATTTTAAGATATATCCCTCTGATCCACCAGGAAATTTAAATTTCTTTCCTTTTTCTTCAGAAACAACAGAGGTATTTGCGCCAGGGAAAACGTCATTAAATTTCACATCCTGAGAATTGGTTAAAGAATTGATAGATTCATTTACGGTTTTCTTTACCGTCTCTTCTACTGCTTGTTGAGCTTTCTGCTGTACCGTTTCTGTTGTTTTTTGAACGGTTTGATCTATTTTTTCTTCAATTTTATTACATGATATTAATAAAAGCCCTGTCATAACAGGTAAAATATACTTCTTCATAATTCTATTCTAATGGGGTCAATTTCTTTTTTTATTAATTCACTTCTCTTTTAACGGAAAAGTAAGGTTGGATATTTCAACAAAGGAATAAAATATTTTTTAGTATTAAAAATCCTGCTGACAAACTGTTGTCACAACCTGCGCTTACCTTTGTTTCAACAATAACAAACAAAAACCATACAATTATGACCACTACAGCAACAGCCACAAAACAATTCATGACATCGGATCAATTATTAGAAGATTGGCAAGGGCACAGAAACCTGACTAGAAGAGTTATTGAAGCTTTTCCTGAAAAAGAATTATTTGAATTTTCAATTGCCGGAATGAGACCTTTTTCAAAAATGGCATTAGAACTGATCAGCATCGGCGGGCCTGCGTTAAAAGGAATTGTTGAAAGCAATACGGAAGCTCATGACGAAGAAAGTTTTCATCCAAAGACCAAAGAAGAAATTTTAAAAAAGTGGGATGAAGAAACTGAAGTAATCAACCATTATTTTAGTCTAATTACCGAAGAACGCTTCCAGGAAACGTTTAACTTATTTGGACAATATGAATTTCCTGTGTATCAAAACATTCTTTACTTTATCGATAATGAAGTCCATCATCGTGGACAAGGATATGTTTATTTAAGAGCCTTAGGAATTGAACCTCCTTTCTTCTGGGAGAGATTTTAATAAAAAATAAACCATTTCATCTATTTGTCAATAAAATCAAACCTCAACAGTGATCTGTTGGGGTTTATTGATGTCTTTCTGTCATTTTTATGAGAAGCTCATTCAGTTTTGTACGGAGACTTTCCGGTTCTAAAACAGTAGCATAATCAGCAAAAGTAATAAGCCAACGTGGGAAACCATCGTCAATCCATTCTGTTTCGAAAGTGAGTTCCACTCCATTTTCTGTTTCCGATTCCTTCGTCAATCCATAATATTTTTTGGAGTTAACAATATGGGACATAATCTTTTTATCCACTAAAATTTTAGCCATAACTTTATTCCCATGTGTTTTTTTTCGGTAATCATTTACCTGGCCATATTCCTGTAAAAAAGGAGTTTGTGTTTTGGAAATTTTTAAGATCCTGTCTATTCTGAACTGTCTGAAATCATTTCTTAAAGTACAATATGCCATGATATACCAAAAATTAAATTCAAAGAAAACTCCGACCGTTTCAATTGTTCTGGTCGTTACTCGTGAGTCTACTGTTTGATATTCTATATTCAATTGAGTTTTCTCTGCAATACTTTCCAGGATAATAGGAATCACATTTTTAAGAGAATCTTCAGTCTGTGCATGAAAGTTAAAAACATCAATCTGTTTTTCGATATTCCGGATTAGATTCTTATCCGAATGTCTTAGCACAGAACGTACCTTTTCCATGGCAGTCTGATAATGACTCCCCAGACTTTGATGGGAAAATTTCTGCATCAGTTTTTCAGCAGTGATGAAGCTCAATACTTCTTCTTTAGTAAACATAACAGGTGGAAGCTTATACCCATCCATCAGCGAATATCCATTTCCAGCTTCTCCTACAATAGGAATTCCGGCATTTTCAAGGGTTTTCACATCCCGATAAATCGTTCGGATACTTACATCAAATTTTTCTGCAAGATCCTGAGCTCTTACAAGAGATTTAGATTGCAGCTGGGTAAGAATAGCTGTTACTCTATCGAGTTTTTTCAAGTAATGATCGTTCATGGGTTTACTATTGCAGACTTAAAATTGATGGTTAGCAAAATTATTAATTATCTTTAAGAGTATTGACCAATTTATCTAAATTTAAACTGCGTGCTGAAGCGTCAAAAATCTCACGATAAACACCATCTTTATTATACAATTCATCATGAGTTCCATTTTCTACGATTCGTCCCTTTTTCATTACATAAATCACATCCGAATCCAGAATCTGAGATAAAGAATGTGAAATAATAATAACAGTTCTTCCTTCTTTTATGGCATCCAAAGAATTTTTGATTTGTTCCGTAGCAATAGCATCCAAACTTGCTGTAGGCTCATCCAGGAAAATAATCGGAGGATTTTTCAGAAATAATCTGGCAATCGCAATTCTCTGTTGCTGTCCTCCTGAAAGCTGGGTAGCATCATGCTGATACTGATCCGGAAGATCCATAATCTGATCATGCAGATAAGCTTTTTTAGCAGCTTCTTCAATTTTATTAAAGTCGGCATTCATATCTCCATAACGGATATTGTCTTCAATGCTTCCCTGAAAAATATGATTTTTCTGAAGTACCAGTCCAAGATCACTTCTCAAAAAGGTGTTGTTATATTCATTCAAATTAACACCATCCAAAACAATTTCTCCGGAATCCGGAAGGTAGAATTTACATAAAAGATTAATAACCGTTGATTTTCCTGCTCCACTCAGCCCTACCAGAGCTGTCGTTTTCCCATTTTCAATCTTCATCGAAACATTATGAAGAGCTTTTGTTCCGTTAGGATAAGTAAAGTCAACATTTTTTAACTCAAAAGTGCCCTTGATTTCTTTTTCCACAAAGTCCCCATTGGGTTCAGTTTCGTTATCTGCATTTAAAATATCAAAATATCCTTCAGCATAAATCATCGCATCATTCATATCATCATAAATCCTGTGCAATTGGCGGATAGGCGCCGAAACATTATTAAAAAGCATAATATGAAGCATAATTGCTCCAATCGTCATCTGTTGGTCAAGAACAAGATAAACCGTTAAAAGAATAATTAAAACAACTCCAAACTGCTCGATAAATGTTTTTAAACCATCATAAATAAAGTTCGTTTTTCTGGTAAACATTTGGCTTTCCATCAGCTCCATCTGCAGATCATATTGCTTTTTACCTTCAAATTTTTCACGAACAAAGCTTTTGATCACCATGATAGAATTGATCAGATTCAGAAGGCCTGAAGTTTTCTTTTCTCTTTGATTTCTAAGCTGTCGACGTACCCCGCTCAATTTTTTAGCCTGCAAAGAACTTATATAAAAATAGATAGGAACAATGATGGTAGAGACTGCTCCTACATATACATTCTGCATATACATAATGATCAGAGCGATAATTGCATTGGAAAAGAGCGGTAAAATATCAATGAAAAAATTCTGAACCAATTTGGTTAAACTTTCGATACCACGATCAATTCTAATCTGTAACTTTCCTGATTCGTGATTCTCATCATTAAAATAAGCTACTCTGTATGTCAAAATTTTATCAATTGCCGACTGGGCTAAAGTAGAACTCACATTAATTCTAATCTTTTCTCCATAAAACTTCTGTCCGAAATTGATAAAGATGTTTAACAATTCCTTTCCCAATAAAATAATGGAAATGACGATAAGAATATGAATTCCCTCAGTCATCGGATGTGGAAGATGAGTAAGTTTGGTCACCTCATCCACCGTATATTTTAAAACAATAGGATTCACCTGTGCTGCAAGTGCCCCCAGAAACGTAAGAAACAAGGTTCCATAGATCATTAATCGATAGGGCCTGATAAATGGGACAAGCTGTTTATAAATTCCGAATAAAGTAATTGTTCTGTTAAAAGGTTTAGCCATAGGAATTGTTTAAACTTAAAAACGTACCGTTTTCAAGAGAAAAGGTACGTTTTTATTATGATTTTTAGCAAAAGTTTGTTTAGTTTTAAATTATATTTTTTAGACTTCCATCATCGTTAATGTGTCTAAACTGATAATTTTCATCTACAATTTCCCCACCTGCTTTCACAAAGCTATCCCACATTCCACACCAATCTTCCAGATCTCTTTCATCAAGTGTATCCCAGCGAATTATCGTAGAATGTTCATGCTCTTTTAAATGGGTTAAAACTCCATATTCATTCCCAAGAAAAACCTTAGTTCCAATCTTAATATTTTGAATAAATGTCAGAACTTTATGGTTATCCCTCATACATATAAGTAGTCAGGTAATGTAATTCCGGTTTGCTCGCTTCCTTAGATTCTGCCTGTGCCTGATCTAAAGAATATTGTGAAGTAATTTCTTTTCTTTGGAATACAAACGAATTGTTCGCGTTCTTATCTACCACTTCATTAAAAATATGTTCAATTTCAGAATTGGCTAATGAAGCGAAACTGATATCTTCAAAGCCATACATCAGTCTCAGGTCATCATATTGTCCAAAATGTTCATCCACAAATCCTTGCAAATGCACTTTAGAGTCAAAATTTCCTGCCCAGATATTGTAGGCATATTTTTTCTTTTTAGGCTTATCTAAAATGCTTTGATATACGAAGTTTTCACCTAAATATGCTTCTCTTACCTGTGGATCATTCGCAAGATCTTCAGGAAGTCCTTCTTTAAGGATCTTTCCTTCAAACATAATGTACGTCTTATTCGTAATGGCCAAAGTCTGTTGTACGTTGTGGTCTGTGATCAGAATTCCGATATTTTTATCCACTAAACTTCTTACAATTTTCTGAATATCTTCTACAGCAATCGGGTCAACTCCTGCAAAAGGTTCATCCAAAAGGATGAAGTTTGGACTTGTGGCAAGACAACGGGCAATTTCCGTTCTACGTCTTTCTCCTCCGGAAAGAAGATCACCTCGGTTTTTACGAACATGTTGTAAAGAAAATTCTTCGATCAGCTCATCACATTTAATCTGTTGTTCACGTTTTGAAAGTTTTGTCAATTGCAATACTCCCATAATATTTTCTTCTACAGATAATTTTCTGAAAACAGATGCTTCCTGAGCCAGATACCCGATTCCTTTCTGAGCCCTGCGATACATTGCATCAGAAGTAATCTCTTGTTTATCCAAAAATATTTTCCCTGAAGTAGGCTTAACCAATCCTACAATCATATAAAACGATGTGGTCTTCCCTGCTCCATTGGGGCCCAGCAAACCAACAATCTCTCCTTGTTGAACCTGTACAGAAACTCCTTTTACAACTTTTTTAGGACCGTATTCTTTGATTAAGTTTTCTCCTCGTAAAATCATAGGGCAAATATATCAAAAATATAAACTTTACTTATATGTTAATGTAAACTTGTTTGCATTACATGTAAACTTGTTTGCTTACCCATCATTGTAACATTTTACAATATTAAACTACTTATTGTAAAACAAATCAATTCATTATAAATACTAAGAGATGGAAAATTACGGTTACACGAACACAGAAACAGAGAACTCTCAAAATCAACAAAACAATATTCCTTATCGTTCGGAAAAGAAAATTCCTGCAGCACTATTAGGTATTCTTGTAGGTTGGCTGGCTTTGAATAAGTTTTATTTAGGATACACCAGAGAAGGTGTTATCCAACTTGTGCTTAATATTGTTACTTGTGGAATAGCCTCTGTTATTCCTTTTATTGAAGGAATTTTATACCTCTTTATGAGTGATAAGCAATTTGATGACACTTATGTGTACGGAAGAAAAGGTTGGTTATAAAATCATTTCATAAAAAAACACCTCAGCTGAGGTGTTTCTTTTTGAATATTGTTTGATTATTTATTTAAAATCATTGCTGCTTCTTTAGCAAAATAGGTAAAGATCATATCTGCTCCTGCTCTCTTGAAACAAGTAAGGTTTTCAATGATTGTTTTATCATTATCCAACCATCCGTTTTGAACAGCTGCCTTTACCATAGCATATTCTCCACTTACGTTATAAACTGCAATCGGCAGATCAATAGCTTCACGTACTTTGGAAACGATGTCTAAGTAAGGAAGTCCTGGTTTGATCATGATGACATCTGCTCCTTCTTCAATATCTTTGAATACTTCATTCAATGCTTCGCGAGAATTGTGAAAGTCCATTTGATATGTTTTTTTATCCTTTGGAACTTCCATATCATCTTTTGGGGCACTGTCTAAAGCACTTCTGAAAGGTCCATAAAAAGAACTTGCATATTTTGCAGCATAGCTTACAATTCCTACGTCTGTAAATCCACTTTCTTCTAGCGCTTCACGAATCACCTGCACTCTCCCATCCATCATATCACTTGGTGCTACAAGATCAGCACCTGCTTCAGCATGTGATACTGACATTCTTGCCAATGCATCGTTGGTAGCATCATTTAAGATTTTCCCATTTTCAATAATTCCGTCATGGCCATAGATTGAATAAGGGTCTAATGCTACATCCGGCATAACAACCATTCCCGGAACAGCATCTTTAATCGCTTTAATGGTATTCTGCATCAATCCGTTTTTATTCCATGCCTCTTTTCCAGTATTGTCTTTCAGATTTTCTGACACTTTCATGTACAAATTGACAGCTTTTACGCCTAAAGAAAATAATTCCTTACATTCTTTCACCGTTAAATCTATACTCCTCCTAAAAATTCCCGGCATCGACGGGATCGGTTCTTGCATGTTTTCGCCCTCCATTACGAAGATAGGCATTACAAAATCATCAGTTGTAAGCACATTTTCTCTTACCAAACTTCTGATAGATTCATTAACTCTAAGTCTTCTATTTCTTGAATGTATCATTTTGGAATACTTTTTGAATAAGTTTCTACAAATTTACTACAAGTTCTATAAAAAACTATTGTATGAGATTATAGAATTTGTTATATTTGTTATATATATTCGAGAAATTATAAATTTGATGAAAAAACTTTTACTTTTATTTTTATTTGTAGGCACTTTTGTTGGGTTTTCCAACAATTTACAAGCTCAGCTTAGAGAGCCGGGTTCCATCTCACAAAAATCTGACGATGGAGTAATGGTGGCCTATCCAAATCCCGCAAAGGATTACCTTATCATTAAGGCAAAGGATTCTTCTTTAAGAATCAAAAGTGTGACTTTTTATTCAATTTTGGGTATGCAAGTTGCTAATTATACGGTCAATATGAATTCTGGTGAGATTAATATTGAAAAATTAAAACCCGGAAAATATTTGATTCGATATATCTTAAGCGATAATACGCAAAAAGTTACTCAAATCGTAAAACAATAAATTAAAATCCTGATAATCATCAGGATTTTTTCTTTTACATTAATCCTGTTCAATAATTCCGTAACTTTCAGGACTTTTTTATACTAATTGTAAAAGAACAATTTAATGCTAAAAGCTGAACATATTAAAAAGACCTATAATGCCGGAAAAAAGGTCGCATTGGATGATTTCAGCATCCATGTTCCAAAGGGCAGTATTTATGGCCTTTTAGGTCCCAACGGAGCCGGAAAAACCTCTTTCATCCGCATCATCAATCAAATTACTCAAGCAGACTCCGGAGATATTTTCATTAATGGAGAAAAACTGAATCCCAATCATATTAAAGCCATCGGTTATATGCCTGAAGAAAGAGGGCTATATAAAAATATGACGGTTGGTGATCAAATCCTTTATTTTGGAGAATTAAAAGGAATGAGTAAAAACGATGCTCTGAATGAAGCCAAAAAATGGTTTGAAAAGCTGAATATCGATCAATGGTGGAAGAAAAAACTTTCAGAATTATCTAAAGGAATGGCACAAAAAATTCAATTTGTGGTCACTGTTCTTCACCGTCCGCATCTTTTGATTCTGGATGAACCTTTTTCAGGGTTTGATCCTGTAAATGCCAATTTGATTAAAGATCAGATCATCGATCTTAAAAATAACGGGACCACCATCATTCTGTCTACCCACAGAATGGAAAGTGTGGAGGAAATGTGTGATTATGTTGCATTGATAAATAATTCAAAAAAAATTATTGACGGAAGAGTTTTTGATGTAAGAGAAAGGTTTAAGAAAAACATTTTCGGTATTACTCTTTCTGAAGTGAATCATGAACAATTTGATAGCTTTAAGAATAGATATGAGATCTTCAATTTATCCAATGAAAATAATCTTATTTCTTTTGAGTTGAAAAATGAATCAGACCAAAACAATATTCTTCTGGATCTTGTGCATGTCGGAAAAGTGAGATCATTCGACGAAAGAATCCCTAGTATGAATGAAGTATTCATCAATGCAGTAAGTAATCATTCTTAATTTTATGAAAAATATTTTTTTAATTACAAAAAGAGAGTTTCTTACTCAGGTTAAGAAAAAGTCTTTCATCATATTAACGTTATTAGCCCCTCTTATGATTATTGCTTTTGGAGCAGTAATCGGATTGATGTTTAAAGCTAATGAGTCGCACAGTATCATAGAAGTTGTTGATAAAAGCGGTTTATTTACGAACCAGCTAAAATCTAATGATAAACTTGACTATGTCTTTGTTTCCGCTGCGGATGAAAAATCCAAGATCAATAATTTGAAAGGGAATGAGTCAATGGAAGGTATTCTGATTTTGCCTGAGCTCAAAAACCAAAATTTCAATGAACTTGAAACCTCTACCCGATTAATTGTTAACAGTAAAATAGGTCTCGATACTAAACAAAAAATTGTTTCTGATATTTCGAATGTTATCAAGAAAGAGAAGATCAAGCAATTGGGTATTGAAGAAGCGCAATTAGATGATCTTGATAAAAGTTTCAGTTTGAAAACCATCAATGTTGCAGATAACAATAAGGAAGATTCTGACCTTGCCTTCGGTGTAAAAACAGGCCTTAGTATGATTTTGATGTATGTTACGTTTATGTTCATCATTATCTACGGAGTCAGAGTTATGCGAAGCGTTTTAGAGGAAAAAAACAACCGTGTTGTGGAGATTATTATTTCATCTGTAAAGCCTTTCGAATTGATGATGGGAAAAATTCTGGGAGTTACATTGGTAGCTTTAACTCAATTCATCATCTGGATCACTATGTCTGTTATTGGAGCATTGGTGTTAAATACTGGATTTTCGTCCATTCAAAAGAATATTCCGGGTGGAAATGAACAAATTGCGAACAAACTTGATATTACAGAACTTGCTACTCAGATATCCCACAGCTTACTGGAAATGAACTTTCCACTCATTATTTTTGTGTTCATTATCTTTTTCCTTCTAGGATATATTTTTTATAGTTCAATTTATGCAGCAATCGGTTCTGCTGTAGACAATGAAACTGAAACCCAACAATTCACATTATTTGCTGTTCTACCTTTAATGCTAGGAATGTATGGTAGTTTCTCATTAATGAATAACCCTGATGGTCCATTGGGCTTTTGGTTATCGATCATCCCTTTCACATCGCCTGTTGCGATGATTGCAAGAATACCATTCGGAGTCCCTGCATGGCAAATTGCTTTATCTATTGCTTTATTACTGGGAACAACCATTTTTATGATATTTGTAGCCGGAAAAATTTATCGTGTAGGTATTTTGATGTACGGCAACAAAGCCACGCTAAAAGAGCTTTGGAAGTGGATTAAAGGATAAATTAAAATGTAAAGAAAGTTTAAAATAAAACGGGCAGATTTGCAAATAAGCAAGTCTGCTTTTTTTGTTTTTGAAACCCAATATACTTGTACTTTAATACGCATTCAAAAACAGAAGTAAATAGATTTTGCTTTCTCAGCTTCTTTCCTCTACCAATAACATATAAACAAAAAATCCCGAAAATTACTTTTCGGGATTTTTTTATATTCTGAATAATTATTTTATTTGAATATGTAGCTTAGCGTAAGAGCAAGAACCTGTTCAGACTTTTTCTTGTCGGTACCTCCTCTTTCTTTTGCAAGACCAGGATAAGTATCACCAAGGCCAATGTCATATTTAACAGCAACTTCTAATTGTCTCTTATAGCTATATCCTACTCCTAGTCCAATTCCCCAGTTAAAGCTTTTCGCTTTACCGTTTACTCCCGGATAAGCCGGATCAGTAACATCAGGATCGTAATAAGGTCTGCCTATCGGAGCATTTTTAACATTTTGACTTAGCAAAAAGTTAAATCTCGGTCCTACTAATCCAAAGAATTCTGATGCAGCTTCTGAAAAGTATCCTTTAAAATAGACAGGCACACTCAGATAGTTGTTAGCATATACTGCGTCGTAACCATCTTTTCCTTTAGCGTCACTATCTTTCCCTGTTTCTCCCGCACCATAGTACGAAAGTTCCGGTTGTATAAAAAATTGGTTTGCCTTTCCTACCGGGATCAGGGCCAAAGCTCCACCTTGGAAAGCGTATCTAGGGCCGGAAGGATTATGGGCATTTGCTACTCTGGAGTAGTTTAAACCTGCGGTAAGACCAAATCTGGTATTTTTCCATTGCACCTGTGCAAACGAAAGAGCAGATAAAGTCAAAGCTGAGGCTAATAAAAGTTTTTTCATATGGGTTTGGTTTTATAGATTATCCTAGAACTTTTGCAACAGTAGCACCGATATCAGCAGGAGAATCAACAACGTTGATACCGTTCTCTCTCATGATTTCCATTTTTGCCTGTGCTGTATCTTCTGCACCACCTACGATAGCACCAGCGTGTCCCATTGTTCTTCCTTTTGGAGCTGTTTGTCCAGCGATAAATCCTACAACCGGTTTAGTAGATCCACTAGCTTTGTACCATCTAGCTGCTTCAGCTTCTAATCCTCCACCGATTTCACCAATCATTACAACAGCTTCCGTTTCAGGGTCGTTGATGAATAATTCAAGAGCTTCTCTTGTAGTAGTTCCGATAATTGGGTCACCACCGATACCGATTGCAGTAGAGATACCGTAACCTGCTCTTACAACCTGATCAGCAGCTTCGTAAGTAAGGGTACCTGATTTTGAAACGATACCTACTTTCCCTTTTTTGAAAACGAATCCAGGCATAATACCAATTTTAGCTTCTTCAGAAGTAATGATTCCAGGGCAGTTTGGTCCGATTAATCTGCAGTCTCTGTCAGCGATATAAGATTTTACTTTTACCATATCAGCTACAGGAATACCTTCAGTAATACATACAATTACTTTGATACCTGCTTCAGCAGCTTCCATAATTGCATCTGCAGCGAATGCCGGTGGTACGAAAATAATACTAACGTTTGCTCCTGCTTTTTCAACAGCGTCAGCTACTGTATTAAATACCGGTTTTCCTAAGTGCTCGCTACCTCCTTTACCCGGAGTAACTCCACCTACTACGTTTGTTCCGTATTCAATCATCTGACTAGCATGGAAAGTACCTTCGTTCCCTGTAAATCCTTGTACAATTACTTTAGAATCTTTGTTTACTAAAATTGACATTTTATTGTTGTTTTAATTTATTTATTATTTTATTAATGCTCACAAATTTACTCAAATTTCTTTGATTTTGGATAAAACCTTTGGAATTGTTTATTTGAGATTTCTCAGTTTTACTTCTTTTTTCAGATACGACTTAAAATCTTCAGCAAATAACCCGATATAGGTTCCTTTTTTAAGATCTTTATTGACTCCTGCTTTGGCTAATAACACAGTGCCTTTCTCTATAGTGAGCCCTGAGGCAATTCCTACTTGCCCCCAAATCGTTACTTCGTCTTCAATGATACAGCATCCTGCGATACCAACCTGAGAAGCAATCAGACATTTTTTTCCGATAACCGTATCATGCCCAATCTGAATCAGATTATCCAAAACAGATCCTTCTCCAATTACAGTAGAGTCAGTAACTCCTCTATCAATCGTACAGTTGTTTCCAATTTCAACATGATCTTCAATGACAACATTTCCAACAGAGATTAGGCGATCAAAATTCCCGTTCAGCTTTCTATAATAAAAAGCATCTCCTCCCAATACAGTACCGGACTGAATGATGACATTATCACCAATAACGGTTCTATCTCCGATCACAACATTAGGGAAGATAAGGCAATTTTTCCCAATTTTCACATTGTTTCCAATCACTGCAGAAGGATGAATCTTTGTTCCGTCTCCAATTTCTGCATCATGAAGTTCTTCTGTGAAATTATATATTCTTGTAAAATGTGTATTGATTTTATTGAAATCCCTGAAAGGATCATCAGACACTAAAAGAGCCTTGCCTTCTGGACAATCAACTTCTTTATCAATTAAAATAATAGTCGCTGCAGAATTTAACGCTTTATCATAATATTTGGGATGGTTGACAAACACAATATCTCCCGGTTTTACCATATGAATTTCGTTAGAACCCAAAACTTCAAAGTCTTCCGGTCCCACGAATTTTGAGCCTATTAAATCTGCAATCGTTTTAAGCTTTTGCGGAGAATGAAATCTCATAACAATAGTTTTTCTTATAAAACAAAATTCGGACTGCTAATGCAAACCGAATTTATGTAAATTTTATTTATTCTTTTACTCTTTCTAAGTAGCTACCGTCTTCAGTGCTTACTTTAATTTTGTCTCCCGGTTCAATGAACAAAGGAACCATTACTCTTGCTCCTGTTTCAACGATTGCGTTTTTAAGAGCGTTTGTTGCAGTGTTTCCTTTTACACCTGGATCAGCCTCGATAACGTCAAGATATACTGATTGTGGAAGTTCAGCAGAAAGAGGCGTTTCATCAGCTTCTTTCAAAATGATGGTTACTTCTTCACCAGCTTTCATAAACTGAGCGTTCTCAATCATTTCTTTGTTGATGTATAACTGAGAGAAATCGTCATTATTCATGAAGTGGAATCCATTCTCGTCATCATAAAGATATTGGAACTTTCTGGTAATTACTTTTACTTCGTCAATTTTGTGCCCTGCAGAGAAAGTATTATCAATTACTTTACCGTTGGTTACTGACTTTAATTTTGTTCTTACGAAAGCAGGTCCTTTTCCTGGTTTTACGTGAAGGAACTCGATTACTTTAAAAATATCATTGCTATACTCGATGCAAAGCCCTTTTCTGATATCGTTGCTTGTTGCCATTAATATATTATATTACTTATTTAAAATTATGTTTAGAACGGACTCAATTCTGTCACGTGGTGTTTCATTTATTTTTATCCTTCCAAATTCATTTTCAAAAACATTTTCGTTAGATTTAAAATAATCTACTTCTTTTTTAAAACCATTATTTTTAACATAAACAGCTTTTAAACTTTGATTGATATTCAGGTTTGTGTTTTTCACTAACTGATCTGTCAAAGTATCTTGTTTTTGATGGATACTGAACGAATTCAAATATTTCATATCCTGAGTCAAATTTACAGTATCTCCCTGCAATTTTACTTGACCAAAAGCCCAACCGGTTGAAAGTAAAATAAAACTTAATATGAAAAGGATTCGTATCATATTGTTATTACTCTTTACCTGTTCCGTACCCTTTTACAATACCTCTCGGGGAGTTTTGAATGAATTGTAAGATTTCATCTCTTTCAGCGGTAGGAAGCATTTCTTTTTCAATATATGCTAAAGCTTGAGAAACATTCATTTTCATCTGGAAAATAGCTCTGTAAATTTTTTGGATTTCAAAGATTTTTTCATTAGAAAATCCTCTTCTTCTTAAACCAACAGAATTAATACCTGCATAAGAGATTGGGTCTCTCGCTACTTTTACGTAAGGAGGAATATCTTTTCTGATCAGGGAACCTCCTGAAATCATTGTATGTTTTCCGATTTTACCAAACTGTTGAACAGCTGACAAACCACCCATTACTGTAAAATCACCGATCTCCACATGTCCTGCAATACCACAACCATTAGCGATAATTACATTATCTCCGATGATACAGTCGTGAGCCACGTGCGAAGTTGCCATAATAAGACAGTTACTTCCTACTTTCGTATATCCTAATGCTTTTGTTCCTCTGTTGATGGTAACACATTCTCTTAAAGTCGTATTATCTCCAATAATGGTTTGTGTATCTTCTCCATCAAACTTTAAGTCCTGAGGAATTGCAGAAATTACTGTTCCGGGAAAGATTTTACAATCTTTTCCGATTCTTGCCCCCTCCATAATGGTAACATTGGGACCAATCCATGTACCTTCTCCAATTTCTACATCTCCTGCAATTGTAGTAAATGGTTCTACAATTACATTTTTGCTGATTTTCGCACGTTTATCTACGGCTGCTAACTGATGAATCATTTAATCAACTTTATTTTTTGCAACTTGAGCCATTAGCTCCGCTTCTACTGCCACTGTATCTCCTACATATCCGTACCCTTGCATGTGAACGATACCTCTTCTGATAGGCTCTATCAATTCAATTTTGAAAATAATAGTATCACCCGGAACTACTTTTCTCTTGAATTTCACTTTATCTATTTTGATAAAATAAGTAGAATAGTTTTCCGGATCCGGAACACTTGCCAGCACCAGAATACCTCCGGTTTGGGCTAGTGCTTCCACTTGAAGAACTCCTGGCATTACAGGCTCTTTAGGGAAATGTCCAACGAAGAAAGGTTCATTCATTGTAACATTTTTCAATCCTACTACATGTGAATCTGAAAGTTCAAGAACTTTATCGATCAATAAGAACGGGGGTCTATGAGGCATTAACTTCATAATTCCGTTGATATCAAACACCGGCTCTTTAGTTAAATCAAAATCAGGAACATTTTTTTTCTTCTGTAATTTCCATTGACGGTTCAGCTTTTTAGCAAACTGCGTATTTACATAATGTCCTGGTTTATTAGCAATAACTTTTCCTTTGATTTTCACCCCGGCTAATGCCAAGTCACCAATTACATCTAGTAATTTATGTCTTGCAGCTTCGTTAGGATAGTTTAGGTTTAGGTTATCCAAAATACCATTTGGTCTGATAGAAACGTTATCTTTTCCAAATGCTTTTTTCAATTTTTCTGTAGTTTCCGGAGTAAGATCTTTATCTACATATACAATAGCATTGGAGATATCTCCTCCTTTGATCAATCCATGATCTAAAAGCATTTCCAATTCGTGCAGGAAACTGAATGTTCTTGCAGAAGAGATTTCATCTTTAAACTCAGAAATATTTTTAAGAGTAGCATTTTGGGTTCCCAATACTTTGGTTCCAAAATCTACCATAGTCGTTACTTCGTATGTATCTGAAGGGATAATTGTAATTTCCGAACCGGTAGCCGGATCACTATAAGTAAGAACTTCTTTTACTACCAGGTATTCTCTGGCTACACTTTGCTCTGTAACCCCTACACTTTCGATAGCTTCCACAAAGAATTTTGAAGATCCATCCAAAATTGGAGGCTCAGAGGCATCCATTTCTAAGATTGCGTTATCAATATCACAACCTACTAAAGCTGCTAAAAGATGTTCACAAGTTGTAATCTTTACTCCCAGCTTTTCTAATGTTGTTCCTCTTTCTGTTGCTACAACATAATTTACATCCGCCTCAACCTGAGGATGTCCCTCAAGGTCTGTTCTTACAAATACAAAACCTGTGTTTTCTTTTGCAGGTTTAATGGTAAGTTTTACTTCTCTACCAGTATGAAGACCAATTCCAGAAAGAGTTACCTCTTTCTGAAGTGTTTTTTGCATATCACTCATTAGTATTATCTTTTGAGTTATTCTCAAGATTATTTATTCTGCTTACAATTTCAGTAAAATTTCTGAAATGAACATAATTCCTTAGATAATCATTATAGCTGATTGCAGGAGAACCATATAATGTTTCTTTATCATTAACGCTAGAATTCACACCACTCTGAGCCTGAATTTTCACTTGATTTCCGATTTTAATATGTCCTACAATTCCTACCTGACCTCCGATTTGATTCCAGTCTCCAATGGTTGTAGAGCCTGCAATTCCTGCTTGGGCAGCGATTACGTTATTTTGACCAATTTTTACGTTATGGGCAATTTGAATCAAGTTATCGATTTTTGTTCCTTTTCCAATAATGGTAGAGCCTATTGTAGCTCTGTCAATACTGCAATTAGAACCAATTTCAACATCATCTTCAATAATAACATTCCCTAATTGTGGGATTTTTTTAAATCCATCTGCTGTTGGCTGAAAACCAAATCCATCTCCACCTATCACTGTATTGGAATGAATCACACAATTATCACCGATAATGCAGTAATCATAAATTCTGGCTCCACTGTCAATTTTACAGTTTTTACCAATTTTCACTCCTTTTCCGATATATACATGTGGATAGATTTGTGATCCCTCACCGATTTTAGCCTTTTCAGAAACATAAGTAAATGCTCCGATATAAGCTTTATCACCTATCACAGCTGTGTCATGAATAGAAGAACCATTTTCGATACCTTCTTTTCTTCCCTTCATTTCCTGATATAGATTCATCAGAATTTGGAAAGAAAGATAAGCATCTTTCACAACGATTATAGTAGGGTTGTAATTATTTTTAGCCAGAAGTTTTTCCGAAACAATAATAACGGAGCATTTTGAGGTATCCAAAAAATGAGAGAAACGATCTTGTGCTATAAAAGAAAGATGTCCTGATTCTCCATTTTCAATTGGTGAAACCCCTGTAATAAGTGCGTTCTCGTCACCTATTATTTTTCCGTCAATAAAACTTGCAATTTGCGAAGCTGTAAATTCCATATTCTGCAAAGATAAGAAATTCTAGAATTTGCAAACACGTTTTGGTTTGAGATCGTAAATTTTAATAATTTTTAAGAATCTATTTGTGAAATATCTCTTGGGAACATGAGGATATATCTTGTTGTTTTATGAACCATTAACCCTGACAAAAGCTGATCTTCCGACTCGTGTAGTCTCGTTTTTTTACCATTTTTCTGCAATAGATAGATAGGCTGTTTCTCTGTATTGTAAGGTAAGAGTTTTCTTTTAATCTCATGAACAAGTGCCATACCATTATCAATATCAAAAAATTTATTAGTCTTTTCTATTTTTTCTTTAATAATTTCTTCATCAAATGGATGTGACGAAATAATTGTTTTTGGAAGATTTCTTCCGATTACACATTTACACCAGTATGATAAAATGAAGTCATCAGAATTTTGCCATTCTTTCATAGCCTGAATAATATCATTATCATCAAGTTGTGTAAATCGTTCTATATCCTCATCGGTTGCAGAACTTTTTCCTCTGTATAAGAAATATTTGAGATTTTCTGTAGCCGGAAGCTGATGCCCTTGAGAAACCAAATATTTTGCTCTTTCCAGGATTTTAACCAAAAGAAATTCGGCCAAAGCAGATGTCTTATGGTAATAAACCTGCCAGTACATAAACATTCTGGCCGTTAAAAAATTTTCAATAGAATAAATTCCCTTTGCATCGATAACCAATTCTCCTTCTTCACAAACATTCATCATCGAAATAATCCTCTGGGTATTGATATTCCCCTCCGATACTCCTGTAAAAAAGCTGTCTCTTTTTAAATAATCCAATCGATCAACATCAAGCTGGGAGGAAATAAGCTGATTGAAAAATTTTCGATGATATTTTCCCTGGAACATTTCAATCGCAGTAGATAATTGCCCATCAAACTCATCATTTAATTTATTCATCAACAATAAGGAAAGATTTTCGTGGTGCCAGTCGTCCATTAGCATACTTTCCAAGGCATGAGAGAATGGACCATGACCAATATCATGCATCAAAATTGCCAGCATTGCTCCTTTTTCTTCTTCTTCAGAAATTTTAACACCTTTCTGTTTCAATGTTTCCAATGCAGTAAACATGAGATGCATCGCTCCCAGGGCATGGTGAAACCTAGTATGCGTAGCTCCCGGAAATATCAGATTCAAAAGACCGGTCTGCCCTATCCTTCTTAATCTTTGAAAATAGGGGTGCTCAACAATATCAAATAAAATTTCGTGTGGAATTTTAATAAACCCATGAACGGGATCATTGATTATTTTTAGCTTATTCTGCATTGAAACGTCAAATATTAATAAACAAAGTTAGGCATTTTAAATGGGAAGGATAATTAAATTAGTATTAAAAGGCCGGAGACTGGAAGTTATTGAGTACAATGGGTATGGATGATTGGGCTATATTCTGAATACTTAATATATTATTTTTTATAATATTGACCATCATAACCTTTTTTTTCAGGTTTTTTACTTTATATTATTATTCAAAAGCATTGTATTTATTACACTAAAAATTTATCTTTGATATAAAAACACATAATAACCTTTAATGAGAAAATATACTCTCTTCATTTTATTATTTTTTAGTTTACATTTCTCCGCACAAGCTTTATCCGAAACCCAGAAACTGGAATCTCTTTGTAGGGTTTGGGGATTTCTAAAATATTATCACCCTAATGTTGCCAAGGGAAATTTAAATTGGGATCATCAGCTTTTTCAAAAAATTAAAGAGCTTGATAACATTCACGACAAAACAGGTTTAAATATCTTGTATTCCAACTGGATAGACGATCTTGGAAAAATTGCACCATGTAGAGTATGTTTAAAAGAGAATAAAGAAGTTTATTTTTTAAAAAACTTTGACCTTAGCTGGATTGATCATCCTAATATATTCACAGAAGATGTCGCTCAAAAGCTTCATTATATTCAAAATAATAGAAACATTGGGGACAATTATTATCTCGGGAAAGGAGGAAGAAAAATCTATTTTAAAAATGAGAATTCTTATGGTTCCGGCTTCTCGTCCCAATCCATCTCTTTATTTGAATTATTCAGATATTGGAACTATGTTGAATATTTTTTTCCCTATAAATATAAAACCGATCAAAACTGGAATGATGTTTTAACAGAAATGATTCCAAAGTTTCTGGCGATTAATAACGACGAAAACTATCAATTAACCTTAGCCGAATTGGTAACCAAGACCGATGATTCTCATGCATTTCTTTTCTCCAGACTCATCAGTCTCAATCAATATGGAAACAAGAAAATTCCGGTAGAATATTCATATGCCGAAGGGAAATTAGTCGTTACAAAAATTAACAGCAATTCGTTCCATGAAGAAATTCCCTTACAAACAGGAGATATCATTTACGATATTAATGGCAAAACCATTCCTCAAATGGTCAACGACTTTGGGAAATACGTTCCGGCATCCAACTCTTGGGGAAAAATAAAGAAAGTTAAGAACCTGTTCCTTTTCAGCAATGAAGATTCCATTTTTGTAAAAATTGAAAGAAATGGGCAAAATATGGAGATTACAGCTAAAACCTATTTTGTTAAAGATATTATTACTGAAAAAAGTCTTACTCCTGAAAAGTGGAAATTCATAGACAACGACAAAAAGATTGGTTATGTCAACATGGGAATTATTGAAAACCAGGACCTTGATGAGATGTATCAAAACCTAAAATCGACACAATCCATTATTTTTGATCTCAGAAACTACCCTAAACAAACCATCAGACCTTTAAGCGAACTCTTTCTTCCGGAAAAAACGATTTATTATCAGTTTACTTTTCCTGAAACCGATTATCCCGGCAAATTTTACAGCAGAAAAAACAGTATTGGCAAAAAAAATCCGAATTATTATAAAGGAAATGTTATAGTTTTGGTAGATGAAAATACACAGAGCCAAGCTGAAACAACAACGATGATGTTTAAACAACATCCAAAAGCCAAAATAATTGGAAGTAATACCTCAGGAGCTAATGGTGACATTATTAAATTTAAAATTGCTGATCTGGAAACCAGTTTTTCCGGTCTTGGGGCTTATTATCCTGATGGAAGAGAAACACAAAGAATAGGTATTATTCCCGATATCATTGTAAAACCTTCTGTTATAGGAATAAAACAAGGTAAAGATGAAGTTCTGGAAAGAGCTTTGCAATATATAAGGACCAATGAATAAATATTGTAAAAATGATGAAAGATTTTATTACTTTTCATTTAACTAATATTTAACTTTTAATCTCTCTATTTTGTGAGATTTTAAAAGGATTTGGTCAACATTTTGATACAATAACCATGTAAAAAATAAATTATGTCAGAAAAGATATTATGGATCGATGATGAAATAGATTTACTTAAACCTCATATCGTATTTTTAGAAAAGAAAGGTTATCAGGTAACTCCTGTTAACAATGTGAATGAGGCTTTGGAACTTATGGATTCAGAGAAATTTGCTTTAACGCTAATTGATGAAAATATGCCCGGCATCTCTGGCTTGGAAGCTATTCCTATGATTAAGGAAAAAGACAACTCCCTTAAAATAGTAATGGTAACCAAAAGTGAGGAAGAGCACATCATGGAAGAAGCTATCGGTTCCCAAATTGCAGATTATATTTTAAAACCTGTAAATCCCAACCAAATATTACTTTCATTAAAGAAGAACCTTCAGCAGGACAATTTGGTGGAACAAAAAACGATTTTACAATATCAACAGGAATTCCGAAACCTTTCGATGGAACTTTCTTATCTAAGAACGTATCAGGATTGGGCTGAATATTATAAAAAAATTCTTAGCTGGGAAATCAAATTTGATAAAGTAGCAGACAATGAGTTTGCCGATCTTTTACAATCACAGAAAGAAGAAGCAAATATTCAGTTTGCTAAGTTCATTGAAAAAAATTACGAAAATTGGCTTACTGATTCTGATAAACCTATCATGAGTCACACGCTTTTCAAAGAAAAGGTAAAACCTGAAGTTGAAAAAGAAAAAGTTCTTCTTCTAATGGTTGACAACCTTCGTTATGACCAATGGAAAGTAATTGAACCATTATTTACAAAATATTATAATAAAGTATCTGAAGATTATTATTACAGTATTCTTCCTACCGCCACACAATATGCAAGAAACTCGTTCTTTGCCGGTTTAATGCCATCAGAAATTGAAAAACGCTTTCCTGACAAATGGTTTAATGACAATGAAGAAGGAAATAAGAATGAATTTGAGCGTGATTTCCTTGAAGATCAAATGAAAAGAATTGGTCTTGGATCCAAATCCATGAAATACCTCAAAGTCTTGAATGCCGATTTTGAAAGGAAAATCTATGATGATTTCAATCAGCATAAAAACAATGATCTTTTGGTGATTGTATACAACTTCATCGATATCCTGTCACACGCAAAAACTGATAATCATATTGTAAATCAGCTTATCCGTGATGATAAAACTTTCCGTTCTCTTACATTCAACTGGTTTGAAAATTCTTCTTTAATGAAGATTATCAAAACGGCAGCAGAAAATGGTTATAAACTAGTGATCACTACTGATCACGGAACTGTATATGTAAAGAAACCAAGCAAAGTTGTAGGTGACAGAGAAACATCTACCAATATCCGATATAAAACCGGTAAAAGTTTAACGTATGATGATAGTGATGTTTGGGCGATCACCAATCCGGAAAAGCTATTTCTTCCCAAAGGAAATTTAAGTTCTAAATATATTTTTGCTAAAAATAATATATTCCTGGCTTATCCAAAGAATTATAATCACTTTGTAAATTACTATAAAGAAACCTACCAGCATGGAGGAATTTCACTGGAAGAGTGCATTATTCCTATCAGTATTTTAGAACCCAAGTAGTTTTTTTCATAGTTTATTTAATTTTGGGTTTAAAGCGGGAAAAATCAATTGATTTTTCCCGCTTCTTTTTTTATAATCTTAAAGAGTTCATATCTTCGTAAAAAATAAATCATGTTTATTATTTCACTCACTTATAAAACACCTCTTGAAAGTGTTGAAATTCACATTCCGGAACACAACAATTTCCTTCAAAAGTATTATGATTCCGGACATTTTATTACTTCGGGAAGAAAAGAGCCCAGAACCGGTGGTATCATCATATCTAACGCACAATCAAAAGATGAAGCAGAGCAAATCATCAAAGAAGATCCTTTCTATATCCACCACATAGCGGATTATGAAATTATCGAATTCATTCCTTCTAAGCACAATGAAAATTTTAAATCCTTTATAAAAGACTCATGAGATTAATTACATACAACGTCAACGGAATCCGGGCAGCATTCACTAAAGATTTCTTAGGCTGGCTAAAGACCACCGACCCTGATATTATCAGCATTCAGGAAAGTAAAGCAGGAAATGATCAAATTGATATTGAAAGCCTTGAAAAATTGGGCTATCATAGCTATTGGCATTCAGCAGTAAGAAAAGGCTACAGTGGTGTCGGAATTGCCTCAAAAATTAAACCTAATCACGTAGAGTATGGATGTGGTATTGAAAGTTATGATAATGAAGGCAGAATTATCCGTGCAGATTTCGATGGATATTCTGCTATTTCAGTGTATGTTCCTTCCGCCTCTAATATTGAGAGGTTAGATTTTAAAATGCAGTTTTGTCACGATTTTTTAGATTATATCAAAAACTTAAAAAGGGAAATTCCTAACCTTATCATATCTGGTGATTTTAATATTTGTCACGAAGCTATCGACATTCACGATCCAGTCCGTTTAAAAAATGTTTCCGGATTTCTTCCTATGGAAAGAGAGTGGATGACTAATTTCATCAACGAATGCGAATTAATCGACAGTTTCAGGTTTTTCAATAATGAACCGGATAATTATACCTGGTGGAGCTATCGACAAAATTCCAGGGCAAAAAATAAGGGTTGGAGGTTAGATTACAATTTTACCACCTATAGTTTAAAAGATAAGCTTAGCAGAGCCGTTATTTTAAAAGAAGCTGTACATTCTGACCATTGTCCTGCTTTATTAGAATTAGACGTTTAAATCTACAAATAAAAAAACCAGCTGAATCAGCTGGTTTTTAATTTTAAATCATAAGATTAATCGACAATTTCATATTCGACTGGAATAGTACCATGGTTGATATCTCCAATCTCGTCGAACGCAGCTTTAGACATGTCTAAAGATCTTGATGAATGGTAAGGTCCTCTGTCATTAATTCTCACTATTACTTCTTTACCATTTCTAAGGTTAGTTACCTTAACGTTTGTTCCAAATGGAAGCGTTCTGTTTGCTGCAGTAAACTTTGAGTTATCAAAAATTTCTCCGCTAGCGGTTTTTCTACCGTTAAATTTATCGTGGTAGTACGATGCATAACTTGTTTTTTTCGCATCTAAGGCATTATTCGTAAAGGAATAAACACCTAAGGTTGAAATCATCATTATGATTACGAGAATGAATCTTTTCATCACTTTGAACTTTTATTGGTTTTGACGGAGCAAATGTATCAGGAATCTTTTAAAGTCCCCAGTCGAAATGTTAAAAACAGTTAATAAAAACCTAAATAAACGTTAACTATCTTTGTAACCTCCTATTAATAGGCAATTTAAAGCATACTGTTAAAAAACGTTAAAAAAACACCTTAAAAGTTAACATAATTAACTAATTTGTGCATAATTTTAAAAAACATATTTCACAAATAACTGATTAACAGTATTTTAGAAAAATTTAATATTTTGAATAAAAAAAGATTAAATTTAAAAATGAATTAATTTATCACCCAGCAAACAAACTCATCCGAATATGCAAAAAGAGCATTAAGTCCAGAAATGAAGGTATCTTTTTATTAATTCAAATATTAGACCTAATCTATTTAAACTTCAATTCAATAGAAGAATGGATTACGTCAATATTTATTAACCGGAAAAGAATAAAAAATATTCTGATTAACTAATTTAATTGTACTATTCCTCTACAAAAAACAAAAAACCAATGAGAGGGAACTCATTGGTTTTATATGTAATTAAATATTAATTTATTATTTTAAATATTCCAATACGTAGTCATAAGTATCAGCAGGATAAACTACTGACATACTTGGAGAACCTGTAACAGCGTTACCAGCTCCTGTTCCAAGAGTATAAGAATATAAACTTCTGTCATATACTATGTTTGTACCAGCTTTATAGATTGTAATACCATACATAGCTGTCATTCCTGTAGGAGAAGGAATATTAACAGCAGTAGAAGTACCACTAGCTGTGAAAGTTCCTTTGATAGCATATACCTGAGCGTTATTTACTAACGTATTTGTAATCGTTTCAGTTGGAAGAATATTTACTTTATTGTTAATAGCCGCACTACTTCCCATTGGTAACCATTTACCCGCCGCTGTTGTATAATTACCAGGTCCAGCTGTAGGGTTGGAGAAGTAATAGAATCCAGGAGTAACCGCTTGAGTACCAGATCCTGAACCAGTTGCAGGTGTATTACCTGTAGCTGTATTATATACGATCATACCATCGTACCCAGTAGGAAAGTTCAAAGCTCCTGTATTTGGGGTAGCAAAAGTAAAAGTAGTAAGGTCGGTTCTAGGAAAAGAAATACCTTTACCTAAATTTGTAGAACCTGAAAAACCGTTGGCAGAAGCATCTAAAAATACAGATTGTCCAGCTACAGTAGCACTAATAGCATTATTTGATCTGATTTGTGCAAAAGTAGTATTTGAAATAGAAACGACTGCAAGTAAAATTGTTGTAATGTAAAACTTCATAATGATGTGTTTTTAAAATTAATTTAAATACTTAAATAAATACTAGAATCCGTTATAGCTATACCAGTTAGTCCCATCACAAATGTAAGATAAAGATCCTCCAGATTGGATAGGAGAAATAGTAGCTGTACTATGAGCCCCACTTATACTAAAGCCAGGTCCGTTTGTAGCATCAATAAAAGTAATAATTTTACCGTTCGTTTTAGTCAAAGTAGCTAAATTGAATGTCACATTTGAAGTAACAACAATTGCGTTACCTAAATCTGCATCAGAAATTGTAGCCGCAGTTTGTGCTCTTACAGTCATACCAGCTGGAGCAGCACCACCTCCTATTGGCTTCCATTCTGGAACACTATTATCAAAATAATAGAATCCTGGAGCAGTGATTTTGGTAGTTCTGGGCGTATTACCAGTTCCAGCTGTAATAAATACTAGAGCTCCGTTTTGAGGAGCAGCATAAGTTCCAGAAGTATTGTCTTTCGCCAATAAATCTGTTGCAGTCATACGAGGGACCAATACGGCATCAGGCCTTGAATTGTCAGATATAGTAGCTACTACATCTAAAGTTGCAGCGGGTGTGGTTGTGTTAATCCCTACACGTCCTTGCTGAGCCTTGGAAAGTGCCGAAAGGCAAACCAGCATAGTTGCTGTTAATAAAAATTTTTTCATAAGTTTTTAAAGATTTTAATTACATTATTTTTTCATCAATATTTTCCTAAAAGGAAGATGCATATCAACTTGTGATTATGATCTTGAAGCTAAGATACACAAAAATATGTATTATCATCGTGTTTTCTAACTACAATTTATCAAATAACTTGCCGAAAAGCATATGAATTAAAAAATTGTTTCTGCGCAAATTTAAGACATAATTTTCGAATTTACCTACTTTATGAAAAGAAAATTGAAAGATCTTAAAACATAAAAAATACAAAATACTGAAAATCAACAACATACAAACAAATAGAAAGAAACTATTTATATTAATTTTAATTAACTTCTTTTTATTACGTACACAAACTCAATATGTTATTTAGTAATATTATATTTATTTTACACTAATTCTCCATATAAATCGAATTCTTCAGCTGATGTAATTTTAACTTCAGCAAATTCACCTATTGAAATATAAGTTTCTTCTGCAGCTACCAGTACAGTATTGTCTACATCCGGCGAATCGTATTCGGTTCTTCCTATGAAGTAGTTTCCTTCTTTACGATCAAATACGCATCTGAATATCTTTCCCACTTTTTCCTGGTTTTTTTCCCAGGATATTTGTGATTGTAATTCCATGATCTCCTCTACTCTGGCTTCTTTTACTTCTTGTGGAATATCGTCTTCTAGTACATAAGCTGTAGTATTTTCTTCATGAGAATAAGTAAAACAACCTAATCTGTCAAACTTTTGTTCTCTTACCCAGTCTTTCAATTCCTGAAATCTTTCTTCTGTTTCTCCCGGATACCCTACAATCAAGGTCGTTCTAATGGCCATATCCGGAACTTTTTCTCTGAATTTAGCTAAAAGGGCATCTGTCTTTTCGTGAGTTGTTCCTCTCTTCATTGATTTTAAAAGATCAGAATTAATATGTTGAAGAGGAATATCTATATAATTACAAACTTTAGGTTCTTCTCTAATGATATCTAATACATCTTCAGGAAAACCACTTGGAAAAGCATAATGAAGACGAATCCATTCTATTCCTTCTACTTTCACCAATTCTTTCAGAAGATCTCCAAGCGCTCTTTTCTTGTACAAATCCAACCCGTAATAAGTAAGATCTTGTGCAATAAGAATCAATTCTTTTGTTCCTTTTTTAGCTAGCTTTTGAGCTTCAGAAACTAATTTTTCGATAGGAGTAGAAATGTGTCCTCCTCTCATCAAAGGAATAGCACAGAAAGAACAAGGTCTGTCACATCCTTCTGAGATTTTTAGGTAAGCATAATGTTTAGGAGTAGTTGTTAATCTTTCTCCTACCAACTCATGTTTGTAATCTGCTCCTAAGTGTTTCAACAGAACTGGAAGATCTCTAGTTCCAAAGTATTGATCAACATCCGGAATTTCTTTTATCAAATCCGGCTTATATCTTTCTGAAAGGCATCCTGTAACGAATACTTTTTCTACTTCACCTCTGTTTTTTGCTTCTACATAATCAAGGATCGTATTAATAGATTCTTCTTTAGCATTATCTATAAATCCGCAGGTATTGATGACCACAATATCACCGCGATCTTCGTGAACCACTTCTTTGCCATTGGCTTTCAATTGGCTCATTAATACTTCGGAATCGTATACATTCTTAGAACATCCAAGAGTAACTACATTGATTTTCTTCTTCCCTACAGATTTTGTGCGCATCTTTTTGATTTTGAGTGTGCAAAGATACGAAATATTGATAGAGTAAAGAGTAAAAAATAAAAACCACTTTAGAAAAGTGGTTTTCAATATTTTATTTAGAAGTTTCTGTCTTTAAAATTTGGAGCATTTTGATCTTTATACGAAAGTATTGCATCTTTTTCTTCAATTTTCCAGTCAATACCAAGATCTGGATCATTAAATTTTACGCTTCCCTCCGATTCTTTATTATAAAAGTTATCACATTTATATGAAAATACGGCAGTAGTACTTAACACCGAAAAGCCATGTCCAAAACCTCTTGGAATATATAGTTGTAATTTATTTTCGTCATTAAGTTCAATTCCGAACCACTGTCCAAAGGTTGGAGAATTTTCTCTCAAATCTACCGCAATATCCCAAACCCCACCTTCAAGACAAGATACTAATTTTGCTTGTGCATGTTCTCCTTTTTGAAAATGCAATCCTCTCAAAACACCATAAGATGATTTAGAGATATTATCCTGCACAAAGTGTCCGTTCATTCCTGTAAGTTCTTCAAACTTTTTTTCGTTGAACTTTTCGAAAAAATAGCCTCTTTCATCTTCAAAAATGGTAGGTTCTATAATATAACAATCTTTTAAAGGTGTTTCTTGTATTTTCATTTTAATTTTAGAAAGTATAGTAATTAGTTATAAATTATATTCTTTTTTCAAGTTTAATTTTAATCCTATATATAAAGTTCCAACAGGAATAAACACAATTAAAATATCTCCCCAAATTGGAAATTGAAAATTTATTAAAAAAACATTTATAACTAATTGCAAAATAGCATATACACTACTTATAATCAAATGTGATATTTTTTTTTCATTTGCAAACAACTGATATAAATGTCTTCTATGTGCTTCAAAAATATTTTCTTTTAATAAAATTCTTTCAATAATAGTGAGCACTACTTCCATTCCATAGATTGACAAAAGAAGAATGTATTTATATTCTCCCGTTCTCATGATAAGCAAAGTAATTAACCCTATTACCCAAAATCCAATTCCCATGCTTCCAACATCTCCTGCAAAACATTTTGCTTTTTTTCTAAAATTAAAAAATAAAAACACCAAACAGGCTAATATAGGATAGTAAATAAAATTATTGTCTGTAAACTGAATCACTTCCCTGTTAATGTAAGCTAATGAACTTAATGTTACAAGGCTGTAAGTGCCCGTCATCCCATTAATTCCGTCCATAAAATTATAAGCATTTAAGGTGCCTATTATTAGAATAAACAAAATAGGCCAAATCCAAAAAGGCATCAAAGCAAAAGCTCCTGTAAAATATAGAAGAAGAATTACAGATATTAAATGGACTGAAAGTCTTACTTTATTAGACAGAGTCTTGATATCATCAATAAAACTAACGGTACAGATAGCCAATAGACCTAACCCAAATGACCAATAATTTTGTAAAGCTTCGTTGATATTAAACAAACAAAATATAATAAAAGCTATAGGAAAAATAATTCCCCCACCTCTTAATGTAATTTGAGTATGCGCACTTCTATGATTAGGCTTATCAATAATATTAAAATGATCTGCTATTCGAAAATAAATCAAGATAGAAATAAACAGTATCAAAGTTACAAGGCAATATTGCATTAAATAAATATTTATAATTTAAGCAGCAAAAATAACGATTTTGAATTTATGACAAAGCATTCAAAATATAAAAGCAGGTTACTTTATTATTATTTTTTTTATCACAGAAATTTGAATTTCTTATATTTGTTATTATTAGAACTTATGAAAAATAAAATAATTGTTATACTAATCTTCATTCTTATCAAGGATAATTTGTGGGCAAATAAACAATATGAAAATACAATAAAACAAACATATAGCCTTCTAGATTATGGAGCTGTTGGAGACGGAACAAAAGATGATTCGCAAGCTTTTATCAGGGCATTAGAATCTATAGATAAAACACTCACTAAAAAGCTTATTATTCCTGACGGATATTTCTTTAATCTTTCAAATAAAAACTTTGACTTAACAAAATACTCAAAAGGAATTATTTTAGAATTTCAAGGTGGAATCATAATGAATGCTACACTAAAAGGAAATCAAACTAAAATAAAGGCCGAAAGAATAAAGCTATTTGACAATATTAATTTATCAGGATCATTCTCTTCCTTATCAGATTATGCATATCCTGAGTGGATGGGTATATTTCCAAATGATAATACTATAGATCTGGCTGACGGGATAAAAAAACTTTCGCCTGTTTTTTTTGATATATCTCTGGGAACAGGGGATTATTATACAAGAAAAGGAGAAATTCCAGTCAATGGGTTAAAAGGAGTTTCAATGGCTGGAACCAGAGTAATTATGGAAACGGATAAATCCAATACCTATCTCTTTTCATTAGGTAAAATCGGAGGAACCGTAAAGGAACGGACTTATAATTATAACTATATAAGAGATGTAAATCTTTTCATTACAACAAAAACAAATACAACCAAGTTGAAAGGAAACAGAGGAATTATCGTTGGAGCAGTACATAAACCTTTACTTGAAAATGTAAGAATACAACAGTCCTTTGGTTATCAAATGTTTGTGAAGTCTGATTTATATGATTTTTTAAAAAATGAAAATAAAGTACAAGATGCTAATGTAGGTATTGATTTTCACGGTGATTCTGAAGTATCTAAATTATCCAATATATTCACAATAGCAGATATAGGAATTATGTTTTCTCAATACACTGATTTTGTAAATATAACTGATTTTATGAATTGGTGTGGCCCATTTGGATTAGCAAATGTATATTTTAAAAAAGAAGCAGTACAATCTCAGAATCTTTTATTTACTGGTTCTCAAAGCTGGAATCAGGGGTTGTATGGACTTTATTCTGAGGATAGTAATCTTTGGAATAGTTTTAGAAATAATAAATTTGAAAATTTAAGAATTGAACAACTCACTGCTGATATTACTCAAAATGGAAAAGTAGTCAGTACATCGATCCGCATAGGAAAATCTAATTTGATTGCTAATCTAATGTTTGAAAACATTATCCTTTCTGGTGCATCCAATGGTATTTATATTGGAGAGACAACTAGCGGAAATCTATATTTTGACAATGTTGTTCTGTATCCTGACACAGCCATTAAAAGAGAATTTGCTATAAAATCAAAGTTTTTAAAACCTAGTACTAGTCCTTATGAAACACCTTTTAAGATTCATTTAAAAAATGTAGATCTGTATAATGATACTGAAAGTTATTTCGAAAATAGTGATTTGAAACAAAGCAGAAGCAGTTTGCCTTCAAAAGACAATAGATTTACAGAAGCTGTTATTTCTTATCAATAAAAGACCTGATAGTTTTCCTTAAACCATCCTCAGCAGTATAAGGAAGAGTATGTATATCAAGTTCTTTCTTAATTTTAAGATTTGACACTAATAAATCCGAAGTCATTTTTTTCAATTTAGTACTATTGATTAGAATAGGTAAAAAATCTCCAATTCTTGCAATACCAATCATTAAAAAGCGAGGAACAGATAGGCTAAAAGTTCTTTTTCCATATTCTTTTTGAATTATTGAAATGACAGATTTTGTAGAAAGAGCCTGATCATCTGAAATGTGATAAATCCCTGTATTAAGATTATGATAATTTTCAATGGTTTTTTCTATAAAAAAGCAAAAATTATCAATACAAATAAAAGACCTTTTATTATCAAAGGATGCCAAAGGATAAGGTAATCCTTTTGATATTAATTTTACCAATAATGACAGATTACCTTTATCTCCTGAGCCATGAATCATAGGTGGTCTTATAATAATTATTTTTTTATCTGGGCTTATTTTTTGTGCCAACAGCCATTCCTCTGCAGCTCTTTTAGATTTTCCATAGGAAGAAATAGGATTTGGAATATCAGCTTCAGTTAAAAAATCAGAAGATTCAAGTTCCTCCAATGCTGCTAATGAACTTACATGAATCAACAAGTTTGCTTTAGACGAGACAAATTTTTCGAAAATCGTTTTTGCAAGATCTACATTAGCATAATGATAATCAGCTTCGGTAGCAATTCCTTTATGATCATGAGCCTTTCCTACCAAATTAATCATTATTGCACAATCTTTAATATATTGTAAATTATCTCTATCATCTCTTAATGAATACGAGATTATCTCATATTTATTGATCAAATTTTGCTTTAAATGTGTACCTACAAACCCAGTACTTCCAAAAATAGCTATTTTCATCTATTATACTAGTTAAATTTCTTCTATATATCGATTGAGGATGTAGCTTTCTGAATAGACTGTTTCTGCAAGTTGTCTTGCCCTTAATCCCATTTCTCTTAATATTTCTTTATCATTAATCTCAAGTGAATTAAAAAATTCAAGAATATCATCTTTTTTTCTCAAACTATAACCAATCTTATGATCTTTTATCAAAAGGTCAACTTCACTATTTTTATCTCCTATATACAAAATTGGCTTCCCAGCTGCAAGAATATTATATGTTTTAGAAGGTACCCCTAAACCAAACATTCCTTGAGAAAGAGTAACAATAGCAATATCATTTGAATTAAGTACAGTATTCTGATCTTCTCTTTTGTAAGCGCCTCCAAATACTACATTCGATAAACTATGCAGGTTAGCGAAATCAACTAATTCTTTTTTCAAAGCTCCTTCACCTATAAAGTGAAATTCCAAATACTCATTTTTTGATTCTTTAATAATTTCCAAAAGTTCCATTAACCCTTGTACTCTTCCCAAATTTCCTGCAAATTGAAAAATAATTTTATTTTTAATTGAAAAGTCTGTATTAGTTCTATCTTGTGAGATTGGGTAAATACTTCCAACTTCTCCCCAGTTTTCAATAATTTCAATTTGAGGTTTATGATTGTATTTGGAAGTTTTATTTTCAAGCACATTCTGCATATCTCTACCTAAAGCAATGAGCTTATCAGCTGTAGAATAGGCTTTATCAAAAATCATTTTCAAAATCTTATAAACAAGAGATTTTTGAGATTTAATTATCCCAGCCGGGATTGTATTTTCAGGAAAAACATCGTGAACCAAAATAATTAATTCAATTTTTTTGAATTTCTTGAGAATTGAAGCTAATAGTATTAAAGGAGCTGGGTTGGTTACGATAAAAATTTTTTCTCCCTTTCTAACATTTTTCCACAGATAAAGAAAAATAGAAAGACTCAAAAAGACAAACCTCATAGATCTGCTTATTAAGCTATTCTTATCTCCCTTAAATCCTTTTATTCGATGTACAAAGACATTTGGACTAAGAGTAAAGCTTTCGCTATTCTTTCGTTGATCATACACAGGATCACCACAAACCACTTTTACATTATATTTTTCTGACAATTTATTTGCTATTTTTGTCAGAATAAAAGAAGTAGAGGTTTCTTCAGGATAAAAAAGCTCTGTTGCAATCCAAACCTTATTCATTACTTTTTGCTCCAAACCACTCTATTAATATAATCTGTATAGCTAACAATAATTCTTACCATTTTCTCAGATACATTTGGCATAGAATAATCCGAAACTTGTCTATAATTTCTTTCTTTGCCTATCATCTGTTGTTGAAGTTGTGTTAATCCCTGTAAAATTCTTTCTGGAGAAAGTCCCACCATCATTACAGATGCTTCTTCCATCGCTTCAGGCCTTTCGTGCGCCTCTCTGATATTAAGAGCTCTAAAATTTAGAATTGAAGATTCCTCGGATATAGTTCCTGAATCAGAAAGAACAGCATATGATCTCATTTGAAGAGCATTATAATCATGAAAGCCCAAAGGTTTGAGAAATTGAATTTCAGGACGCATTTCAATTTGCATCTTATCAATCATGTTTTTTGTACGTGGATGTGTCGATACAATAATCGGGTATTTATATTGATCTGCAATAGCATTTAAAGACTCCATAAGTCCTCTGAAATTCTTTTCAGAATTAATATTCTCTTCACGATGTGATGAAATCACAAAATACTTTCCTTCTTCTAAGTTCAGTCGTGATAAAACATCAGAATTTTCAATTTGTGGTAAATAATGGCTTAGTACTTCAAACATAGGAGACCCCGTCTTAATAATCCTATCTGCAGGAAGACCTTCTCTTAAAAGGTATTCACGAGCTATATCTGAATATGTTAAATTAATGTCTGCTGTATGATCTACAATTTTACGGTTTGTTTCTTCCGGAACACGTTGATCAAAACATCTGTTTCCTGCTTCCATATGAAAAATAGGAATTTGACGTTTTTTTGCAGGAATAGCACATAAACAAGAATTTGTATCACCTAAAACTAAAAAAGCATCTGGCTTTAGCTCTTCCAAAAGTGGATCTATTTTAATAAGAATGTTTCCCACCGTTTCTGTAGCCGTCTTTCCCGCAGCTTCAAGAAAATAATCTGGTTTACGAAGTCCTAAATCTTCAAAAAATATTTGATTGAGCTCATAATCATAATTTTGTCCGGTATGAACAATAATATGATCTACAGCTTCTGAAATATCTAATGCTGATAGTACTCTTGATAATCTTATAATTTCCGGTCTTGTTCCAACGACCGTCATCACTTTCAGTTTTTTCATTTCTTATGGTATTTAGCTAAGTTTTGATCTTAAGCTTATAGGTTATATTTCTTTATTGTTTATATTATAGATATGGAGATTCTAACGAGTTACTATACTTCAAAAAAATAAGTGTCAGAATCTTCTGGATTAAAAGGTTCATCAATCCAAAAAATGGTATATAAATCTTCATCTCCTATATTTTTAATATTATGAGTATACCAGATCGGGATATCTACATAAGCAGGCTCAGTTCCATCTAAATAAAAATCTAGAATTTCATCAGTATCAATTTTTCTCAATTGAATTAGTGCTTTTCCTTTAATTACAGCGAAGCGTTCTATTTTCCGAGTATGATAATGATTACCTCTCGTAATATCAGAAACAGTAGTAGAAAATGAGCATTGTCCTCCAATTCCTAATCTGATCACTTCAACGAAAGCTCCCCTTGGATCAGTATGTTGCGTAAACTTAACAGGATAATGTTCTTTGTAATTAATATAAGAACGGTAAGTATTGAATAAATTATGTTCAAATTGATCTTTTAAAACTGGAATTTCTCCACCGTTTAAGTATTTTGTTTTAAAATTGTTTAACAATGCTAAAACTTCTGAAACTTTTTTCGAAACCGTAGCTTCTACCCATAATTCCGGCTGGCCTAGTTCTGAACGAATTTCTGCAATAATATTCAGTACTAATTCCTGAACATAGATTAGCTTCACTTCACCATCAATATCAATACTTGGTATCTCTCCATTTGTTAACTGATAACAAAATGTTGCAATAAATGAGTTATAAAAGGGCTTTCCAAATGCTCCAAACACATTAGGAATAATCAAACCCGTAACTTTACCGCCATTTTCATTTGCCCAATTTACAATGGCTTCACGACTTTCACGTTTGGATTTTCCATAAAGATTATCTCGTTCTTCCTGTGTAGATGATGAAATTAAAATATGTGCTTTTGAATTGGTTCTTTTTAAAGCATTAATCAATTTTTGAGTCAGGTTGATATTAGTATTATAAATAACTTCTTGACTGTCATGACGATTCATTGCTGCTAAATGAACTATCACATCACATTTTGATACAAAATCATCTATTTTAGACTCATCTTCAAAATATTCTTTTTGAAAATCAATACGTTCAAATTCGTCAGGAAACAATCCTAAAGTATTATATAAATGTCCGCCTACAAAACCATTTTGTCCGGTAATTCCTATTTTTTTCATAATTCAATATTAAAGTGGTTTAAAGGGAAACGATAATCATCATCAATTTCATTTAATCCATAATCAGCAAGCACTAATAATTTACTTTCTTCTTCTATTGCCTTAATAGCAGTTATACATCCTGGCACTATATGAAGAAAGTCTAAGGTATTAGCATGAAGATCATAATACTCTGCCGTTAAGTCTGCTGATGGATTTTGAAAACTATCCACTCTAATCACAGCAATTCTAAATCTTCCAACAACACATGCAAACCAACGTTGTTCTATAGCATGCCCAGTCCATCCCCTTATAAAATCGGTTTGAAAATTTTCTATTGTATAAATTCTTTTAACTTTAGAAGCATCAAAATCATTATTATATCTAACAACCCCTCTTTTATCTTTAAACTGACCTCCTTTAAAAAGCATAAATTTTATTCTTTATTTCGTTCATCAACTTACAATATTATCTTCCTAAAAATAAAGGAGTAAACTCTAATAAGGATATTGCATTACATCTTCTCCGAAAACTTCTTTTCTAATCAGAGGTAAACTTGAAATAAGGTTTTTAAGGCCTTCTACTCCTTGTTGTTCTGTATTATGTGAATGATAATCTTCTACTTTGGAGATATCTTCTTCTCCTTCTGAGAAATATTTAGCATAGTTAAGATCACGATTATCTGCCGGAATACGATAAAATTCTCCCATATCTTCGGCTTTTATCATTTCTTCACGGGTACAAAGCGTTTCATAAAGTTTCTCCCCATGACGTGTTCCAATAATTTTAACGGGTACCTCTTTACCGGTCAATTCAATTAAAGCTTTTGCTAAATCTCCAATACTTCCTGCAGGTGCTTTATTTACAAATAAGTCACCAGAATTACCGTTTTCGAAGGCAAATAATACAAGATCTACCGCATCCTCTAAAGACATAAAAAACCGTGACATATTAGGATCTGTAATCGTTATAGAGTCTCCTTTTTGTATTTGATTTAAAAACAAAGGAATAACCGAGCCTCTGGATGCCATTACATTCCCATAACGCGTAAGACAAACAACAGTATCTGTAAGATTTCTGGCTTCTGCTACAGCTACCTTTTCCATCATAGCTTTGGAAATTCCCATTGCATTGATAGGATATGCGGCTTTATCAGTAGAAAGACAGATTACTTTTTTCACATGATTAATTGCAGCAGCACGAATAACATTTTGAGTTCCTTCTACGTTAGTTTTTACAGCCTGCATTGGAAAAAATTCGCAAGAAGGTACTTGTTTTAATGCAGCAGCATGGAAAACATAATCAACACCACGCATAGCCGGTTCCACGGAATTATAATCGCGAACATCACCAATATAATATTTAATTTTATCATTTTTATAAAGGTTTCGCATATCGTCCTGCTTTTTTTCGTCACGTGAAAAAATTCGAATCTCTTTAAAATGATCGGTCTGTAAAAAACGATTAAGTACAGCTGTTCCAAAAGAACCTGTACCTCCGGTGATTAATAATACTTTGTTATTTATTTTCATTTAATCAATTTTAATAATTTTTCAATTTCATCATGTATCTTCTGTTCTGAAAAAGGTATCTTTTCATATTGTATACCAGATATCATTGCCTGAAGTATTTCCTGTTCCCCAAAAGGATTTTTAATAGCAATGCTGGGAACACAAACCTGATGTGCAAAAGGTAAATCTGAAACAATTACTTTACAATTATTCTCAATCGCTTCCACCAATCCCAACCCAAAACTTTCTGCTAAAGAAGGGAATATAAGATATTGATGAGACTGATATTCTTTATAAAGTGCTTCTCTTGTTACAAATCCCACATTATTTATTGGATATCCTTTTTTTATTTTATCATTAATAAGTTCTATTATTTCCGGAAAAGTATTATTTACTGTAAGCGTTAAAATCCCAATATTATATTGATCAAAAAAATTACAAAAAGCGTTGATGAGATTTTTATGATTCTTATGCGGATTTGCATTACTTACATAAAGAAAAGAATTCTCATTTCTTGAGTATTTACCTTCCCCAGTAATTGGAGGATAAAATGGTAAAACTTCTATATCACTTACAGTGATTTTAAATTTTCTACTTAACGAATCTTTTGTAAGGTTATTTTGTGTAATCCAAACATCCGTATTTTTTTTAAATAGCCTAAGAATATTTATTTTAAATCTGAACTTTATCTTCTCAACAAATGAAAATTCTTTAGGTATATTTAAATAAATAAGTTGATGAAAGTAAGTATAGACTTTGCAATTCAATCTTTTATTGGGTGGAACATTGCCAAAACATAGTACTTTAGAAAAGTTAATTTTATTATTATAAAATTTACATCTTTCTGAAAAACCCTTAATAAATATAAGTTCAATATTTGGATTATTTTTTTCTTTATATTCATCTCTCAATCTCTCATCTATTAAAAAAAGATATTGATGAAGATTATTCTCGGTTATTTTATCATAAAGATAATCCAAAAGAATTTTTCCTCCTCCGTTATTTATAAAAACTGCATCTATAAGAATCATTTTGTTTTATTTTTTAAATACAACTCATTAAACAAATTAATCCATTTTTGCATTATTACCTCTTTTGAAAAATCTTCCGATTTTTTCTTAGCAATAATACTCTTTTGCACTCTTAACTCATTATCATTTATTAAACGAAGTATTCCCTCAGCGAGTTTTTCAATGTTTCCATTTTCTACTAGTATTCCACAATCATCATTAATAATAATCTCATCTGGACCAGTTTCACAATTAAAAGATACTATTGGAATTCCACAAGTGAGACTTTCCAACATTACCATAGGGAATCCTTCATATCTGGAAGATAAAACAAAGATAGAGCTTTCTAGTAATTCTTTTTTTATATCATTAGTCCTTCCTTTAAGAAATACAGTGTTATTTAATTTATTTTCATCTATATCTTTTGAAAGCTGTGCGTATAAATCCCCTTGTCCATAAATATTTAATTTCCAATCAAAAATTTTATCCTGAATTAGGCTCCATGCTTTAATTAACATATCAAAGCCTTTTTGAGGATCTAAACGTCCTGCTGCAATAATAGAATGATTGTTTAATAATGATCTTTCATTTGAATAAATAGGAGAAAAATTATAAATCTGGGTTACATTATTTATATCTTTTTTCCATTCTTTTAAATCTTTTCTAGTAAGTACTACTAATTGGTCAAGATCTTTTACCTGTTGTATCAACCTTATATTTCTATAATTCCCAATAAGTCTCCAAAAAATATTATTTTTTCTAGAAATTAGAAATTGTTTTCGAAAATTTTTCGAAAAATGAAGCTCACAAACTTTAACACATTTACTCTTTATTTTTTTAAAAAATTCCATTTCTTTGCCTCCAGTAGAGACGCAAATGTCAACGTTTTGTTCATCTAAAAACTGTTGTAATAAGCTAGTGTATAAATTGAGCTTTTGATGAGTTATCAAATATTTTTTTACAATTGAATAATTAAAAACTTCGTTGAAGTTGATATTAAGCTCAACAACTTTTATATTTTTTTCTAACAAAAAGTAAGGTTTTTTGCTTTCCCCCTCTGTAGTTATAATAGTAATATCATAATCTCCTGCTTTTGCTAAGTAATTTACTTTATCCGTAAGAATTCTTTCAGTACCACCACTATTATCTAAAGATGGAATACAATATACTATTTTCATAATTAATTTAAAAGTTTGTCTTGATTTCTATTTCTGTCTTTTTTATATAATGATTTAGTAAGATTTAAAACCAAAAATACAATTAACAGACTCCATATTAAAGTTCTAGGTTGGTACATATAAAAAGCTCTTGGAAAAAAAATAGCATGTGAAACCAATAAATAATAAATTACAAATGAATAAATATTTTTACTGGAAGATTTTTGTGCGCTTTTGATTGCTAATCCTATTAAAAACATAATAATACAAACTCCATAATAACCAAACCCAATATATGTTTCTCCTACAAGGTTAGTACCTAATCCCCATTCGGAGTCTCTTCCAAGTTCAATAAATGTAGGTAATGCACCACCTGAAATTAACTCTATAGGAATGCCTATATTAGAAGAAACATAGGAAAACAATCCAGGAATAGGAGCGGTAATTTCTGATATAGTACTCAAAAAATAAACATTTCCGTAATGATCAGCAAAATCTACCAAAACATATAAATTTCTATTATTTATAATTAAATCTAAAAAAATATCAAAGGTTGAATCAAATTTGGTTTTCCCGATATTTTTAGTCCATACATCCGCAGAAAATGCCTCTTCCCTCATGAGCTGAACCAGAGTCATTATAAATGAGCCTATTAATAAAAAGAAAATAAGTTTTGGAAAAGTAATTTTTTTTATAAATCTTCCATACATAGCAATAAGAATTAAGCCAATTCCTAATACTGTAGTTCTTGAACCTGTAGCTAATAATAAAAGAGAACAAATAATTAAAAATATAAAAATGGTAATTTTTGTTTTAATATCTTTAATTAAAAACACAAAAATAGCAAGTAAATTACAACATATCGCGAAAATATTATTAAAATACGAAAACGTACCCACTTCTGATAATGAAACATTTTTCCCTGAATAAACATTCTGTAATTGGGTAAGTCCTCCTGTGATAACATAGCCTAAAAACGCCACTATTCCGATTAGAAAAATTAATCGTAAAAATAAATTATTAATTTTGAACTTTGGATTATCTTCAACTTTTGGAATAATTTTTAATTTAGTTTTATTTTTATGGTAAACAGTTATTCCCAAAATATAAAATGTATACCCTAGATATGCTATTGCTGTAGCTTTTGAAATAATATGAGTATTAAAAGGAAGTGCAAATACAGAAACGTTCGGATTCTGATTCATATAAAATACAGGATAAATAAAATTTGTCATCCCATATGAAAACATAAAAAAGAAATCAAAATTAGCAGCATTATAATTAATTGTTTTATTTCCTAAAAAATATATAATATTGATGATAATATATAATATTAATATTTGTAAACAGAAATCGAAATCATAACGATTCGGAGCCAGATATATCATTAACCCAGCAATAACACAAAAAATTAAATTTATTATAATTTTCATCATTAATTTCTCCTTTTAATAGATTGCAATGCTGAAAACATTTTTCTATAAATACATAAATTGATTTTAAGAAGGATAAGGTTATGCTCACTTAAGTTTAAAATAAACTTTTCAAGAAGGTTAAATTTACTTGAAAAATTCTTATTGTAAGGTAATGAAAAATAAGAAAGAACTGTTTCAGTATTTTTTGAACCGGCTTCTTTGAGGTATTGTACTTTTTTCTTACTAATACCAACTTCTAAAGCTTCCAAGTACTTATTATCAAAAGAATTAGAAAAAAAGGTTTTAAGAAAATCCAAGACATAAGACACATTTTGTAGAGCCTTTATTTTAAATTGTTTAGTATACGATTCAGGGTTATATTGTACATAATAATAAAAAGCGTCATCTACTTTTGTAATAATATCTGCATAATAGATCAGACGTGGGGTAACAATAAGATCCTCTCCAACATCCATTCCTTCAATAGGAAAGATATCATAATCAACATATATTTTTTTTCGGGCCAGTTTATTCACTACTCCAGGCATTATTCTTCCTTCCAATATATCAACCAAATACTGCTCTTTGGAGATAAACCTTTGAGGAGCTTTTTTTCTTTTATGAAGCCATTCAATCCAAATATCACTAATAACAATATCTGAATTGTTAGCTCGAGCATTCTTTATCAGACATTCCACCATATTTACATCTATGAAATCATCACTATCCACATGTTGAATATATTCTCCGGAAGCATTAGAAATCCCTGTAATTCTTGCTGCAGCAAGTCCTTTATTTTTTTCATGTTGAACTAGCTTTACAGCACTTTTTCTCTCGGGAAACCTATCTAATACTTGATACAAAATATCAATAGAATTATCTGATGTACAGTCATTTACAAAAACAAACTCAATACTATTATGAGTTTGAGAAAATAAAGATACTAAACATTTTTCTATATAATTGGCAACATTATAAATAGGCACAATTACAGATACATCAAACATCATAATAGGTTATTTTTAAAAGTTTTATAATAGCAAAATATAATTTCTGCCAGCCCCGAAAGAGCAAGAGCACATATAAGAATAAAAATACTGTTCGAAAATATATATCCAATCAATGAAAATACAACAACACTAATTAGTGCAACTAATTGATTCTGTACAACGAAATAATTTTTATTATTGGGTATAAAAACAAAACTAATATAAGCACCTACAACAAGCCAGCTTACTACTGTAAAGCTAAGAATTATAGACAAAGGATAAGCAGAGATCATTGCTTCACCTCCTAATAATTGAATAACCCATTTACCAAAAATTGCAATAAATATCATTACTAAAATTCCTAAAATAAATTCGTACTTAATAATTTTTTTTATAACATGTTTTTTTGCTTCAATAACAATTTTAGGAAACATTGCAGCATTAACACTCATAAGTAATGTTCGGGGTATAATAACAATCTTATTGGCAAGATCGTAGATTGCAACATCTTTCATTCCAAAAAAAGCACCAATGGCAATTGTTACCCCTTGCTCCTTAAAGACACCTACAGACGTACTCAAAAAAAATGGTGTTCCTTGTTTAAACCATGACTTAGTTTTATTAAAACTAATCAATTTTATTTTAAATCCATCCTGATATCGTATCATTAAAAACGAAATCATTGCACCAGCAAGCATAGTAAAAGTAGTAACTGTTGCAAACAAACTTAAATCAGTTACTTTTTTGACAAAAATAAAAATAAACGGCAAAGAAATCAGCTTAAACACAACTTGAATAATCGTCACTGTTTTCATTTTTTGAAGACCTTGATAGTACCACTGTGGAAACAAAATATTTGCAAAAGTTTGCAAATAAATAATAAAATAAATTAATTTATTATTTCGAAGAAATGGAATTGAAAAGATCAAAATACAAAATATTATACTTGACAAAATTTGCAAATATATTTTTGCTGTAAAAATATAGGATAGTATATCATTAAGAGCTTTCACATTATCTTTATTCTCCGCAACCGCTTTTGTAGCAGGAAAATCAAAACCAAAATTAATAAGAAAAATAAAATAGGTAACAATACTTACTGTATAAATATAAATTCCGTAATTTTCCACTCCTAAAACTCTAATTACATAAGGATATATTATGATATAAAAAAGAGAATTTAAAATTTGTAAAATAGTCATAAAAATATAATTTTCAATAACTGCTTTATTTGATTTAAATTTATCAACAATCTTATCCTTAAAATTCATTATTTCTTTTGTTGAAAACATTTAAATTATTCCTAAAATTATTTTTAAATAACATTTGAATTCTCATTAATCTATTTATTAATTAAAAAAATCTATTTTTAATTTTTTGAAATATACTTAATTCTGTTTCTCCATACCCATAACCATATTTGTTTCCGTATCCAAAATAATTTTTATTTACATCATTCAGAACAAATCCAACATTTTTAATCTTATCACTTTCGATATTTTTATTTGCAAATTCAATTAAGGTTTTTTCAGTATATCCTGATCTTGTCACATATAATGTAGCATCTGCCATTTCTGCAAATAAGAATGTATCTGTAACAAGCATCAATGGTGCTGTATCTAGTAAAATATAATCATACTTTTTCTTCAGCTCTTCAATTAAAATTTCATACCTTCCATTGGTAAGTAATTCAGTCGGGTTTGGTGGTATACTTCCTGAATAAATAACATCTAAATAAGGATTGAAAGTAGAAACATGGACTACATCTTTTAATTGTGTTTTATCATCATAAAGATATTCTGTAAGTCCAAGTAAACCTTTTCTTGCCGGATTATAACGCTGTAACTGTGGGTTTCGGATATCAGAACCAATAATGATAACCTTTTTATTAGGTGTAGCTAAAGTAAGTGCAAGATTTACTGAAACAAAAGTCTTTCCTTCTCCTTTTACTGTAGAAGTTATGAATACAACCTTAGCTCTATTCTTTTTTGATAACATAAAGTTCATGTTTGTAATCAAAATTCTGAAAGCCTCAGCCATTGGAGAAAGATCATTTATCTGTATAAGCTCAGAAGCTCCTTTCTCAAGACTAGGAATCTCACCAATAACAGATTTTCCATTTGAAAGATCTTCTAAATCATGTTTTGTTTTAACCTTATTATTTAATAATTCTTTACAATAAATAAATACAAGAGGAAGTATAAAACCAATAATAAGAGCTATTCCCAAAAACATCATTTTCTTTGGTGCCACTGGTTTTGGTGAAGAATATGCATAATCAATAATTCGTGCCTTATCTGCAGTTACAGCAAGCGAAATTGCAGTTTCTTCCCTTTTTTGAAGTAAAAGTAAATATAAACTTTCTTTAATTTGTTGTTGTCTTTCTATATCTCTGAAAAGCTTCTCTTGAGTAGGAATTTTTGATATTCTCGATGAAACTTTATTTTGCTCTGCTAAGTATTGATCTTTAGCAAACTGTAACCCTATTCTATTCTTATTAAGACTTTCCATGACAGAAGAACGAAGAGAATTTATTTGTTTATTTAAATCTATAATCACAGGGTTTTGTGGCGTAGCATTCTCTAGTAAACGATTTCTCTCTAATACAAGCTGATTGTAAGCAGAAATACTACCTGTTGCTTCAGTACTTTGTAAACCAACATTTGAAGGCAAAACCTGCCCATTACCTTGACGAGATAAATAACTAATTAATGAATTAGTAAGACTTAATTGTGCATCTACTTCTATTTGTTTTGCTCTCGCCTCGGCAGAAGTTTCCAAATTAATTTTTGCTTCAGTTCCAAGATCTGTGATTTGATTTGAAGATTTGAATTTTTCCTTTCTACTTTCTACTTCTCCTAAATCATTGGCTATAATATTAATCCTCTCATCAATAAAGTCTCGAGTAACTGCTGATTCAGAATTTTTATCCTTTATTGCATCCTGATTATAAACTTGAACAATTTTATTAATAATATCTTTAGCTTTATCCACGTTTGGATATTTCAAAGAAAGTGCAATGACTGTAGCTTCTTTGTTAACAAGATCCGATACAAAAATATCTTGCAAATCATTTACTTTACTATCTTTTGTAGAATAACTAAAATATAATTTTCCTAATTCTCCTGCTTTTAATTTATTGAAATTAGGATTTCTAACAATAATGATATTTGCATAAGGCAAACTAACTGTTTTACCAAAAGTTGTGCTAATTTCTTTAGGAAACTCTTTGGACGATAAAGTTACCTTTTCCCCCTCTATCTTTATAGAGATTGGCTTTTTAGGCTCTTCCACCAAAACCTTCTCTTCCAATACTTTAACACCAAAAGGCGCAGTATCTTTATATAATTCTTTGGTTGTAAACCCTACTTCTGTATAAATAGTAGTTTGAAGATCGAGAGCTTTAACTACATCATGCATTAGTTTCTTAGACCTAAAGATTTCTAGCTCATTTTTAATACTGTTTGTACTCATTCCTCCAAATCCAGAAAGATCCTTCAAAACATTAAAATCTCCTCCCATACCAGGTGAACTTTTAGCATCTTTAATCAAAACAGATGATTGGATACTATATACTGGAGTTAAGGTTTTTAGATAAAAATAAGTAAGGATAATACCAATAAATGGGATAATAATAAACCATATCCAATTTCTTAGATAAGGGATAATAATTTCATGAATATTTATCTTGTCAGATTCTTCCTGTGTTGAGTGATTCATTCTCTGATATATAATTTGTATGGTTTCGCAAACTTTCTATTATACTTCTTTTTAAGAAGTTAATATAATATTAATTGTTTTGTTAAATTTAGAGCCTAGCATCTACTTTACTACGATCTATACACGATTTGGCATCAAAAATTACTGTATTATCTTTTTTAAGCTTATCAAAATCCAAAGTCAAAAAATCTTTATGAGAAACTGCAATGATTATTGAATCATATTGATTACTTTCAAGATTTTCTAAAAGATTAACACCAAATTCCTCATATACTTCAGCTTTATTTGCCCATGGATCATATATTTCAACTTCTATTCCATAGTCTTTTAGCTCTTTATAGATATCCAAAACTTTTGTATTTCTAATGTCTGGACAGTTCTCTTTAAAAGTGACACCTAAAATAAGTGCTTTTGAACTTTTAATAATGCTTCCTTTTGCAATCAATAGTTTTACTACCTTTGAAGCAATAAATCTGGCAATTGAATCATTTACCCTACGTCCTGACAATATAACATCCGGATGATACCCAAGTTGTTCCGCTTTATGAGCTAAGTAGTAAGGATCAACAGAAATACAATGCCCTCCTACCAAACCCGGCTTATATTTTAAAAAATTATATTTGGTACCTGCAGCTTCCAATACATCTGTTGTATCAATACCAATTCTATCAAATATTAAGGCCAATTCATTGATGAATGAAATGTTTACATCTCTTTGAGCATTTTCAATAGCCTTAGATGCTTCTGCAACTTTAATACTAGGAGCCTTATGAGTTCCTGCTATAATAATTTTTTTATATAAATTATCTACTTCATTTGCAATTTTTTCAGTAGACCCTGATGTAACCTTCTTTACGCTTGTCAAAGTATGTATTTTATCGCCTGGATTAATTCTTTCGGGAGAATAACCTACAAAAAAATCTTTATTAAATCTTAATTGAGAATACTTCTCCAGCACAGGAACACATTCTTCTTCTGTACACCCTGGAAAAACTGTAGATTCATAAATTATTATGTCTCCCTTTTTAATGATCTCACCCAACATCTTAGAAGCTGATAGTAAAGGATCCAAATCAGGAGCATTATATTTATCTATTGGAGTGGGAACTGTTACTATAAAAATGTTACAATTTGCAATCTCATTTAATTCATTTGTCCCTTTATAACCTTTATTTCCATTCGATTCTTTATAACATTGTAAGCCTTCATTTAATTTCTCAATATTAGCTTCTAATGTTATATCATGGCCATTATTAAGCTGACTAATTCTTTCTGCATTAATATCAAAACCTAGAACTGGATAATGACTAGCAAACTCCAGCGACAAAGGTAGTCCAACATACCCTTGTCCAATAACAGCTATTTTATATGATTTCATTACTTTGTGATTTTTCTAAAAATATTATTTCATGCAAATAATAGAGTCAATATAGTTTCTACTTTTTAAATAAACTTACAACGACAGCAATAGCTGTAACTCCAATAGAAATAGCTGTCAGATAAAGCCCCGTATTAGGATTTTGTTTGGATGCTAATTCTTTTGTTTTATTTGATGGAACTATAATCGCATCCCCTTGTTTTAAATGATAGTAAGGAGAATTAATTAGATTTGCATCCTGTAGATTAATTTTACCATGTGTAACCGTACCATTTTCAGTTCTAATAACTAGTACATCTGTTCTTTTACCAAACATTGTTAAATCTCCTGCAAGCCCTAATGCATTAAGAATTGTTGCTTGTCCATTAGCAATTGTATAATCTCCTTGTCTATTAACTTCTCCGAGTACTGTTACTTTAAAATTCGCAATTCGAACATTTACTGTCGGATTAATAACATAACGACTTATTCTATCCTTTAATTCATTTTTCAGTTCAATAAGAGATTTATCTTTTGTATCAATTGCACCAACAACTGGAAAATCTATATTTCCATTATTATCTACAATATAAGTTGGTCCAGAAATAGTTGTCATTCCCTGATTAGGAGTATTACCACCTGCCAAATTATTAGTCTGAATAAGTTCAGAAGAAGAATAATTTTGATTAAATGGCTTTACGACATCCATATCCTTTGCTGTAATCAAAATGACCAATTGATCCCCAGATTGAATTGTATTACCAGAATTCTTAGCTGAAGACTCAATGGCAATTTGCTCTATATTTTGCATATAGTTTAAATCATTTTGAGCATTCTGATTAGTTTTACAAGAAACCAGCAAGAAAGCTAGTGATATGGCCAATATTTTACCTTTCATTATATTTTAAAATTGTACAAATATACATTTATTATTTTTTTATTTGTCCAGTGCTTCGTAAATAGAATTGTTACTCCTGAATTCCGGAACAATGATTTTTAATATTTTTACGACTTCTACCTTTTCTTTTACTACAGCAGCTTCCGTAATTTGATTAATAAGGTTTTCTATTTCAGAGAATGACATGGTCGGATCTTTGGAAACCATAATCTTTTCATTATGTGTAGGAAGTGTTTTGGCATTGTCACTTAACAACTCTTCATATAGTTTTTCCCCCGGTCTCAAACCAGTATAAATAATCTTAATATCAATATTAGGTTCAAAACCTGATAGTTTTATCATTCTTCTTGCTAAATCTAAGATCTTTACCGGCTCTCCCATATCAAATACAAAGATCTCTCCTCCCGTACCCATTGTTCCTGCCTGTAAAACCAGTTCACAAGCTTCCGGAATTGTCATAAAGTATCTTACAATATCCGGATGAGTAATGGTAACAGGCCCTCCTGCTTCAATTTGTTTTTTAAAATGTGGAATTACAGAACCGTTTGACCCTAATACATTCCCGAATCTTGTTGTAATAAATTTCGTTGTATTTCCTTCAACATGCTGTAATGATTGGACAAATAATTCTGCAGCTCGTTTAGAAGCACCCATTACATTAGTAGGATTTACGGCTTTATCTGTAGAAATCATTACAAATCGATTCACTTTATATCGACTGGATAGAACAGCTATATTCTTTGATCCTAATACATTAACACGAACAGCCTCATTAGGATTTTCTTCAACTAATGGAACATGTTTGTATGCCGCAGCATGATACACCATTGAAAAATTATACATTTGGAATAATGGTTCTATTCTATGTACATTGGATACATCAGCCAACACAAACTTAAACCTGATATGTGGAAATTTTTCCTTCATTTCAAGTTCAACATCATATAGTGGAGTTTCTGCTTGATCTAAAACAACAATTAAAGAAGGTGTAAATTGTGCTACTTGTCTTACAATCTCGCTTCCAATAGACCCAGCTCCTCCAGTTACTAGTACAGCCTTACCATAATGGCGACTCTTAACTTCCTCGTTCTCAATTTTAATAGGTTTTCTATTAAGCAAATCTTCAATTTGAAGATTTCTAATAGATCCACCTAAATCACTATCTCTTAGCTTTTGTACGGATGGTGCTTTAAAGATATTAAGATCTTTTTCCAGAAATAAATTAACCCAGGAATTCATCTCATCTTTTGCCATCATTTCTTTTACAATGATAACTCCATCTACAAGCAGATCGTCTTTTGTACTATCCTCAATTTTTTCTTTTGCATAAATTGGCTTCCCAAGAAGTGAAGCTCTTTTTGAATCGGTTCTTTGTGTTAAAAAGCCAACAACCTGATAAGGAAGATTAGGGTTATCTAAAATAGCTCTTGCGATTGCAATAGATTGTTCATCAATGCCAAGTACAAGAATCCTTTTTTTCAGGGCACTTCTTCTATATTCTCTTACAATATGAAAAAACTCTTTTACATAAAGCCTAAAGAGAAATAATCCCATAAAAGAGATAACAAAATATAAAACCAGATAGGGAGTTAAAATAAATTTTCCACCTGTAATCCAGAAGTATACAATATTGATTGTTCCCACAACAAACATTGTACAGAAGCAAGAAACAAGAAGTTTAAATAGATCTATGAAAGTAGAATGTCTGATAATCCCTGCATACGTCTTAAAAAGATACATAAAGATCGTATTGATCAATATAATAAAAGCAAAAACTACACTTTTATCATCATGATAAATAAACTCCCTTTGGGTAATTTTTTCAATAATATAAGTGGAAAGAAATAGAGAAACAACCAGAATAATAATATCTATTACAAGTATTATCCATCTGGGAAGATATCTTACATCTGAGAGATTGACAACATTATCTCCTCCAAATACTTTTTTTCTAAGAGAATTGTACATTGTCTGTATTAGTATTCATATGTTATAGTATAATTCGGCACAAATTCATTAATAACTTCAAATTAATATTAAAGTATATTGCATGCAAAATTAAAATAAAATCTCTTCTATACTTTAAAATTAAAAATAAATTTACTTTTTAATTTTTATCAAAACATTCACGATTCTATCTTTGCATTCATCAGTCAAATTAGTACCTGACGGTAAACATAACCCACTACCAAAAAGTGTACCACAGACATCCGCACCAAAGAATTTATAATCTTTATAAAGAGGCTGCAAATGCATAGGTTTCCATAAATATCTGGTTTCTATATTATTTTTAGAAAATTTTTCTTTTAACTTTTCTTTTGTAATGTTAAAATTATTTCCTTCAATGGTGATGGTGTTCAGCCAATAATTAGAAAAAAAATCATCATTAGGCTCTTCAAATAGTTCAATTTCCTCGTAGTTTTGAAAAACACGCTGATAAAATTCATGATTTTCTCTTCTCTTCATTATTCTATTTTCTAAAACTTCCAGTTGACCTCTTCCTATTCCTGCTGAGATATTACTCATTCTGTAATTATACCCAACCTCTGAATGATGATAGTAATCTCTATTTTCTTTTGCCTGCGTGGCAAGATAAAGTGCTCGATTCTTATCAGATTGATTTCGAGATATTAAAATCCCTCCTCCTGAGGTTGTTATAATTTTATTCCCATTGAAACTAATCACAGACAAATCTCCAAAAGTACCACAAAGCTTATTTTTATATTTACTTCCCAAAGCTTCGGCACTATCCTCAATAATGGGAATTTCATACTTTTTTGATATTTCAAGAATTTCATCAACCATGAAGGGCATTCCATACAGAGAAATAACAATGATTGCCTTAGGTTTTTTTCCCTTTTGCAAACAATATTTAATAGCATCCTCTAATGCATTCGGACACATATTCCATGTGGAAGTTTCACTATCAACAAAAATCGGGATTGCTTTCTGGTATAAAACAGGATTGACAGAAGCCACAAAAGTAAACGATTGGCAAATCACAAAATCATCTTCTTGTACATTCAACATCCTCAAAGCTAAATGTATTGCAGCAGTCCCCGAAGATAAGGCTGTAACAAAAGAATTATTTCCAAGATATTTTTCGAGTTGATTTTCAAACTCGTTAATATTTAAACCATACTGAGAAATCCAGTTTGTGTCAAAAGCATCTTGTATGTACTTTAATTCACTTCCTCCCATATGAGGGGGTGACAGCCAAATTTTTTCTTCTTCCAATCTTTATGTGTTTATATTTCGGTTATTATTTTCAGTCAAAAATATCATTTATTTTTTCATATTCAAAACCCCTGCTCATCAAATATTTTATCGTCTTTGATTTTTTTTGATATTCCTGTAGTCCTTTCTGTTTTGAAGAATAATCTTCATAAATTCTGAAGATTGTTTTCCTATAATCTTCTTCATCTATTTCATCAAAGCATGAGTTCATTAGTCTTTCTGAAATCTGTTTCTGCTTCAGATTCATTTTTATCTTATTCTTACCCCAATGCTTGATATAAAATTTCCCTCTGATATAACTTCGGGTAAATCTTTCTTCATTTAAGAAATTCTCTTTTAAAAGATATAACAGAATCTCTTCCTTTGCTTCATCAATCAACAGAAACTCCTTCATTTTTTGTTCTACCTCTGCATGGCAACGATCCTGGTAAACACAATAGTTTACCAATTTCTGCTTAATTTCGTCAAAGGTATGTGACTTTTTTTCCATGTGTATAAAAAAAGAATGAGCCATAGCCCATTCTTTATATGATATAGTAAGCGCTATTAGTAATTGAATAACGCCTTACCTTCCATTAATTCATTAACTTTCTTTCTTACAGATGCAAGAACTTCTTCATTTTTGATATTATCTACCACTTCAGAGATTAACCCGGCAATTGTATCCATATCATTTTCTTTAAGTCCTCTTGTTGTGATAGCAGCTGTTCCCAATCTGATACCAGATGTTGTAAATGGTGATTTATCGTCGAAAGGAACCATATTTTTATTACAAGTAATATCTGCAAGGACTAATGCTTTTTCAGTTTCTTTACCGTTTACACCTTTATTTCTAAGGTCTACAAGCATCAAGTGATTATCCGTACCTCCACTTACAATATCAAATCCTCTGTCGATCATTGCTTTCGATAATGCTTGTGCATTAGCTTTAACTTGTTTAGCATACGTTTCGAACTGACCATCCAAAGCTTCTCCGAAAGCTACTGCTTTACCCGCAATTACATGTTCTAGCGGACCTCCTTGGATACCTGGAAATACAGCTCCATCCAGTACTTGGCTCATCATTTTGATTTCTCCTTTTGGAGTTTTATGACCGTAAGTATTTTCAAAATCTTTGCCCATCATAATCATTCCTCCTCTTGGACCTCTCAGTGTTTTATGAGTTGTCGTAGTTACTACATGACAGTGTTCAAATGGAGAATTTAATAATCCTTTTGCCACTAACCCGGCAGGATGGGCAATATCTGCCCACAGTGTTGCTCCTATTTCGTCAGCAATTTCTCTGAATTTAGCATAATCAAGATCTCTTGAATATGCTGAGAAACCAGCGATTAACATTTTTGGTCTTTCTCTTAAAGCTACTTCTCTCATTTGGTTGTAATCAATAAGACCTGTTTCTTTTTCTACTCCGTAAGAAACCACTTCGTATTGAATTCCTGAAAAGTTCACTGCAGAACCGTGAGTAAGGTGACCTCCCATAGAAAGATCCATCCCCATAATTTTATCTCCAGGTTTCAAAACAGCAAGATAAATGGCAGCATTCGCCTGAGATCCGGAATGCGGTTGTACATTCACATAGTCTACACCAAAAAGCTCTTTAGCTCTGTTGATCGCTAGTGTTTCAACCTCATCTACTACTTCACATCCCCCGTAATATCTCTTACCAGGGTATCCTTCAGCATATTTGTTTGTCAGTACACTTCCCATTGCTTTCATCACATTTTCAGAAACAAAGTTTTCTGATGCGATAAGTTCTAATCCATGGGCTTGTCTTTGTCTTTCCTTTTCAATCAGGTCGAAAATAATATCCATTTTACTTTTAGTTTTTGAAATTTTCACCCCAAATGTACGGAATTTCCCGTAAGGTTTTAGTATCAGAAAAAATGATTTTTAATCGATCTTCTTAGAGACAACTCATTCAAAAATCTTCTTCTGAAAGTTCCTTATTCACCATAGCTCCTGCAAGACTCCCTTGTGCTATGGCACTGGCAACAGACCTCATCATAGTCACATTATCACCACAAGCAAAAACTCCGGGAACGGTCGTTTTCTGCATCCCATCTACTTTAATAAATCCTTGCTCCGTCAGTTCACAACCTAAATTTTCTGAAACATTCATATTTTGTTCAAAAGGAATTTTAGCATATAATACCTTTAAAGGTTCCTTTTTATCATTTTTAAAAACCACGTTCTGAATGTAACCGTTTTCATGTTCTATTCTTTGAATTTCATCTTCATTGATCCTAATATTATTCTGTTGTAATTTTTCAATTTGCTCGTTGGTAAGTATTGATTTTCCATTTGTAAATATGGTCAGCTTTTTTGTCATATTAAAAATCAGTTTTGAGAATTCATAAGCGAGCTCTCCATCGGCAAAAATTCCTGTTACTTCATTTTTCACTTCATACCCATGGCAATACGGACAATGTAAAACAGAAATTCCCCAACACTCTGCAAACCCAGGAATATCCGGCATTACATCTTTTATTCCTGAAGCCAGAATAAGTTTCTTAGCATAAAAATTTTCGTTAGAAGACAGTTTAACATTAAAGCCGTCAGAATTCCGTTCTATCGTTCTCACCGTACCGTCATAAAATTGAACGGTATTGTACTTTGCCACTTGTTCTTTTGCAATACCTGAAATTTCTTTCGGAGTTTTTCCATCATGAGTAATAAAATTATGAGAATGAGGCGTTTGCCCATTACAGGGCTTTCCATTATCTATAATTAAAACATGCCTCAATGATCTCCCTAAAGCCATTGCTGCCGATAATCCCGCATAACTCCCTCCTATTATAATAACATCAAAGTTTTTCTTTTCCATTTTAAGCTGATTTTAGTCTAAATATATTGGCAAAGGTAAGACAAATTCCAATAACGCAACAATATTGCATTAATATTTTTAGATAAAAAAAACTGACCCAAAAATATTATCTATTCAAGAATCAGTTTTTTAAGAAATTGCCTGTACAAAAGAATTGTTTTACATTATATATTAACACACTTATAGAAGTAAAATCAAAATATCTTTCCAACAGGCTATAGAGAGTATAAAATAAGGTTAAAGTACATAAGTTATCCAGAATTTACTTGCCCCTAGACAACTTAATTATCCGAATGTCTTTAGGTGAAAATACAAACAATAAAACCTATAAGCAATATATCATCACAGTTAAAAATTGGCTTAAGTAAGAAATAAATGATGTACAAAACTTAAAATCCCCAACTATATTAACTTATCACACTATTTCAATACAAATCATTTAATATGATTATCCTATTTTAAGTAAATATTATTTCATTACTTTTTAATATTCCAAGCATAACGCTAGTTAATTATCCATCAATACTGATTTTTGAATTTATTAATTTCATTTTGAAGTCTCGTCCTGATATTAATTTTTGCCTTTTTAAAGCTAAAAATTCGAGTCCCTTTTTCTCTTGCAAATGGGTTGGTGATAGAATCTACAATTTTTGAAGTTTCAAAATATGGACATGTTATTTTCAACTCATCTACACCATCCAATTCATCTTTAATCCTAATGAGGTTATCATACTTTTTATTTAAATCGAACCAGTTGATATAATCAGCATTGAAAGAAACAGCCTTTACTCCCGTTTTCGAGTAATAATTAATAGCACCAGCCTGCCCATAGTTATCGCACAAAACCAAGGTATTTCCTTCTTTTGATAGCCCGGCATATTCCTTATCTACTTTTTGAGCTAATTCTTTCCATCCTTGCATATCTGCAAAATCCTGAGGTAGGGCATGGTTTTTTCCATCTTCCCAACGAAGTAATCCTAACTTTTTATACCATTCCGGGTGACTTACAATATACTCAGGACTCTTATTAGGGAATGCAAAACTATACAAAGGCACAAATAAAACAAGAGGAAGCAAAATACAGACAGGCTTAAAAAATCTCTTCCAGCTATTTTCAAAAAGACAACCCAGATAAACAGCTCCAAAGGCAATATAAACAGGGTAAAGACCTATTGCATAATAATCTTTTGCCCTAAAGAACATAAATAATCCTATAGTTATCATATACCCCCAAAAGAAAAACCGAAGTTTTCCAAAAGGGTGATAAAACAATAGAGCATAAAATCCAGCTATTATAACGAAAGTTGTTCCAATAAAGAACAAAACCTGGGCCTTCAAAAAATCAACCCTATTCACGTTCACCAATTGCCTTTCTGAAAGTTCTTTCATATGGTGGATAACAGGAAAATGATTATAATACTGCCAGAGAAGGTTAGGAAAAACAATAATCAGAGTTAAAGAGAGAGCTCCATACAAATGTTTATTTTTAAAAACTTTTCTTTGACCAGACATCAAAAGAGCAGGGATAAATCCCAAGGCAAGAAAAGCTATATTATATTTATTGAGCACTCCAAAACCAAAAACAAATCCACCCCAATAAAGCCATTTCACTTTTTCAGAATGAACATATTTAATCAGAAAATAGAAAAACAGAGTCCATAAAAGCACTTCTAAGGAATTAGGTTGAAAAAGCATATTCAACCGGAGGAGTACTGAGAATAAAATTCCTAAAGATGCCAATATCTGAGCAAATAAACTTCCTTTCAGTTCTTCGACAATTTTCCATACCACCACCATTGTTAATGCTCCAAACAATGCAGGAAAAAATTTAACCCAAAATACACCTCCACCCAAGACTTTGATCAACCATGCAAACCATGAACTTACAGGCGGTACCGACAGGTATCCAGAAGCAAGGTGATATCCTTGATCAAGATGTAAATATTCATCACGTTGTAATTCGTACTCAGGATTGATCAATGAGTATTGAAGGAAAAATTTTACGGCAATTAAAAGAAAAAGAATCCAATAGTTTTTTTTCATGACGAATAGTTTATTACCAATAAAACATTTAAAACTCCTTTTTTATTACATTTTAAACATAACCTGAATTCGGGTTAAGGGAAGACTGGTAGAAGGAGGTTCGAAATTACTTTCAGTTATAATGACTTACAGCTGACGACTCAATTAATTTTTGCCTTAAGATCGATAAAAACAAATGAATCATTATTCTTTATAGCTTTCATAATTTCCGGCTTGCGGCCTCAAAATCTCTTTATCCCGAACTTATATTAAATATACTTAAAAATCATGATTAGAATTGATTACAAAAAAAATCCCTAAGAAAAATCTTAAGGATTCAACAGTTTAAAAAACTTATAGTGTTAGTTTATTATTTTTTCTTTGATTTTAATTCTTCTTTGTCTTTATCTGACGGGTTCCAAACCTTTATTTCAGATTCTTTTGTAATCTCTGATCCCGGAAGTACCTGAACATTAATTCCGTCACTAGCCCCAAGTTTTAAATATACTTTTTTAAACTTCCCGTCTTTTTGCTTTACTTCTACAAAAGGAATATCTTTTCCTTGCTTCTTTTCATACTGAACTAAAGATTCATCCAATAATAAAGCATTTTTCTGAGAGCTTAATACAATTTCTCCGTTCGCTGAGAAACCGGCTCTGATATATTCATTATTAGGATTATTTACATTTCCTTCTACCGGAAATTTAATTGTTCCAGCATTGTCCTTTCCTTTCGGAGCAATCATTGTCAGTTTTCCCGGGAAGGTTTTGTTTTGTAAGGCACCGATAACAATATTCATATCCATACCCTGGCTTAATTTTCCGGCTTGAGCCTCATCAATTTCTCCTTTAAAAATTAAAGAATTCAAATCCGCTACGGAACAAATTGTTGTACCTGCGTTGAAGTTATTCGCTTCAATCACCTGGCTTCCTAATTTCACGGGTACTTCAAGAACAGTCCCTGAAGCTTTAGAGCGAATTTGTGTCGTTGCTAATCCTTGTCCCTGAAGTTCGGGAGTAGCTCCTGTCTTAGCGATCTGAAGTCTTTTTTGAGCAGTATTCAATTGCTGTTGTGAGTTCTTCAGAGTCTGCTGCTGGGTATATAATTGCTGTTGTGAATTCAGATAATCCTGTTTGGAAACCACTCCTTGTTTATAAAGCCTATCCTGCATGTCAAACTGCTTTTGCATATTGGCAACATTCAACTGAGCATTGCTAATCTGAAGTTGAGCATTTTGAACTTCCTGCTGTGCGGCATTTACCTCAGAAATACTTGGCACAATTCTTACGGTAGCAATCAATTGTCCAATTTCCACCTTATCTCCTTCTTTTACCAAAATTTTATCAATAATCCCCGTAATATTCGGCTTGATTTCAATTTCTTCCTTTGGAACAATTTTCCCTGTAGCCATTACTTTGTCATCCATATTCTGGATCGTAGGTTTACGGGTAAGAAAGTCTTCTCCTTCTTTAGAGTTAGATTTAATAAGATAGCCAATCCCTGAGAACAATGCCACTGCAAATAAAAGCCCCAACACTATATAAATGGCTTTTTTCCAAGTGAATTTCTTTTTCATATGTATAGTTTATTTTTTAATTAAAGAATTGAAAGATTTAAAAATTAAAAGATTAATACCACACGGCTACTGATCATTTTTCATTTTCAAATTTTCAAATTATTTTATTTTCAAATTATTATTCTGTTCTTAATGCCTCAATCGGTTTAATTTTCACTGCTCTTTGAGCAGGAATCATCCCGATAATCAATCCCAAAACCACCATTACCGCCATAGCGGCGAATACATTTCCATAGTTAACCGTCGGATTATAGAAAGGGAAAGCATCTTGCCCTTGGGTTACCACATTTAAAATCATCAATACAAAAATCCCAAACATAAAGCCTAATAATCCCGAGGAGAGTGTAATCACAACACTTTCCAGTAAAATCTGGTTTCTTACTTCAGATGGCTTTGCCCCCAAAGCTCTTCTGATTCCTATTTCCTTTGTCCTTTCTTTTACGGTAATCAACAGGATATTAGAAATGGCAATTACTCCGGCAAGAATCGTAAGCGTTCCCACAATAATCGTCAACAACTGCATCCCTGTAAGGAAACCTGTCAGTTTTTTAAATTCTTTTCCTAAATTGAAACTACCGAAAGCATTGGTATCTTCAGGAGAAACTTTATTTTTAGATTTCAGCACCTGCTTTACATCTTCTTCTACCGTGTTTACATTGGCATTTGGCTTACTTACAATAGCAAACATGTCTATCTGTTCTCCTGCATTATACATTTTTGTATACGTTGAAAGTGGAATGAATGCTGTTTGATCATTTTCAAAACCACCTCCTTTTTTTACTCTAAAAACTCCAATTACATTAAAAAAGATTCCTTTTATATTAATAGATTGTCCAATGGGGTTTTCTCTTTTTTTGGAATCGAAAAAGTTTTTATAAATCTCTTCTCCGATAACCACTACATTTTTGTTACCCGAAACATCCGCATCATTGATGTAACGTCCAAAAATCAATTTCTTTTCTGAAATTTTATTTCCAACAGAATAGTCTCCGGTAAGCGAATATGTCCCATTTTTACCGTTTCTTGACATAGCCTCACCGGGTGTTCCCGTAAAACTTCCTCTTGCGTTTTGTGGTGATATATAATCTATGGCATTCACTTTTGTTTTCAACATATCCATATCTGATAGTTGTAAATGAACCTCTCGTCCTTTAGGAAATCCTTCGTACGGAATAGATGTTTTCTGTGCCCAAAGGAAAATCGAATTGGTAGCAAACCCGGAAAACAATTTATCAAAACCATTTTCCATCCCTTTTGCCGCTCCAAGAAGGCTTACATACAAAAACATCCCCCATCCTACTCCAATCATGGTCAGAAATGTCCGAAGCTTATTATTCTTCAATGAATAATAGATCTCCTGCCAAGTGTCTTTTTTAAATATGATATTCACCTTTTTGAATTATGAGTTATACATTATGAGTTTTATCAATCAACCTATATGTTTTATCTTTTTATTCTGTCCTCAATGCTTCGATCGGTTTAATCTTTGAAGCTCTGTATGCAGGAACAAATCCTGCTACCAATCCTGAGAAAACCAAGGCAATAAATGCCATAAATATTGTTCCCCATCCCACACTTGGGCTTTTAATAAAAAACTCTTCAAGACTATCGCCAAGCATATTCAATGTTAATACACCTACTCCTACCCCCACAAATCCGGAAATTACTGTAATCACAACACTCTCCTGAACAATCAGGGCAACAATTCCTCTTGGCTTGGCGCCAATCGCTTTTCGAACCCCGATTTCTTTGGTTCTTTCTTTCACGATATACACCATAATGTTACTAATCCCAATAATACCTGCCAGCAAAGTTCCCAGACCAATAAACCCTACAATCGCTGTAAGAACTGCCATAAACGTAAATGTATCGTTCATATTTTTGGCATTATTCCAGACACGGACACCATTTTCATCGTCAGGGGAAACATTCTTTCTCGCTTTAAGTTTATCTTTCAGCTCATCACCGTATTTGATAGCCTGCTCCGGAGTCAATTTATCATTATAGGTAATATAAGCGATATTTATCGTGTCAGAGCCTTTTTTCATTTGCTGCAAAGTCGTAATAGGAACTGTAATATGTCTTTCATCCCTATCTCCTCCATCATCTGAAAAAACACCAATTATTCTATACATTGTTCCGTTAATATCCAGCTCTTTTCCAATCGGACTTCCGTTTTTGATTAAATCTCGTTGAACCATTCTTCCAATGACAGCAACATTTAATTTCCTTTCCAAATCCATAGAGCTCAGATAGCGACCATCAATAATTTTTCTATTTTCAATAACCTGTTCCCCCGGTTCAGCACCGTTTATCTGATAAAGGCCGCTTTCTTTTCCATATTTTACCATCAAAGAGGCAGTATATCTAGGACTGGAAGGACCTGCTTTTTGTTTATCTGTATTAACTAAAAAATCATAATCGCCATTATTCATTGTAACGTTTCGATCAGACTGCAAACCTTTATAAGCTAAGGAAGCTTTTCCTGTAGTAACAATAATCAGGTTTTTGGCATCTCCTGCAAATCCTTCAGAGAAAGCATTCTGAAGACCTTTTCCAATTCCAAAAAGTACAATGAAGATAAACAATCCTAAAGCCACCGTAAACCCCGAAAGTACCGTCCGGAGTACATTACTGCGGATAGAACTGAATATTTCCTGCCAACGATCTAGGTCAAACATTTTTATTAATATTAAAAGATTGAAAAATTAAAAGAATAAAATCATTAAATTTTCAAATTATCCCATTTTCAAATTATCAAATTACCTAAAGCACAATCTGCTTAATAAACTCGTCACTTTCAATGATGCCGTCTTTCAGCATTACATTTCTCTTGGTCTGTGCAGCCACATCAGGTTCGTGAGTCACCACAATGATTGTTTTCCCTTCATTATTAATATCCTGGAGCAACTTCATAATATCATGAGTCGTTTTCGAATCCAAAGCTCCTGTAGGCTCATCCGCCAGTACAACTTTAGGATTAGTAATCAGGGCTCGTGCAATAGCTACTCTTTGTTTCTGCCCTCCTGAAAGTTCATTAGGAAGGTGATTAGCCCACTGGGCAAGACCAACTTTTTCAAGATATTCCAATGCTTTCTCGTTACGTTCTTTTCTCGGTACATTTTGATAATATAAAGGAAGGGCTACATTTTCTAAAGCAGTCTTATAACTAATCAAATTAAAAGATTGAAAAATAAAGCCCAAAAACTTACTTCTGTATTCTGCCGCTTTTATCTCAGACAAATGTTCAATCGGAACACCATCCAATTCATAAGTCCCTGAATCTTTTTCATCAAGAATACCAATAATATTAAGAAGCGTAGATTTTCCCGAACCGGAACTCCCCATGATAGAAACAAACTCTCCTTCGGAAATATTCAAATTAATTCCTTTCAGAACATGAAGCTTGCTTTTTCCTGTATCGTATGATTTATGTAAATCCTGAATTACTAACATTAAGTGATGTATGTTTTATACCCAATAAGTAGAACATATTTTCAAATTGTTACAAGATTGAAAATTTATTCAAACTTTTTTTTGTTTAATTGATTAATCGTTTATTAATAATACTTTACAACCAATTGTTTAATCGTAACTATAGATTTACATCCATTTCCCAACAATATTGGCTTTAAGCCTATTATTCGAGCCTGTTTCATGTAAATGTGGAAAACTTTTACGGCTAAAAGTCAGCCAATTAGTATTTACCTCTTTCAAAATCAGTTCTTTTTTTCGAACTTTGTCATTAGATTCTGATCAGAAACACAAACTTATATTGTGAATAACTTTTATTCACAACCAACACAAAAACAAAAAGTTATACATTTTCTGAACGTTATCCACAAAGAACTGAATTATTTAATTATAAAGATATTTTTATGGGAATTTTTGATAAAAGAGTAAGTTATAAGCCATTTGAATACCCGGAGGTGCTTCAATTCGTAGAAGCCATCAACAAATCGTTCTGGGTACATTCGGAAGTGGACTTTACTGCAGATGTTCAGGATTTTCATTCGCAGTTGGAACCACATGAAAAGCATGCTGTGAAAAATGCGCTTTTAGCCATTGCACAGATCGAGGTGTCTGTAAAGACATTCTGGGGAAATTTATACAACCACCTTCCAAAACCGGAATTCAATGGATTAGGATCTACTTTTGCAGAATGTGAATTCCGTCATTCTGAAGCATATTCCCGTTTATTAGAGGTATTAGGATATAATGACGAATTCCTTAACGTTATCGAAATTCCTGCTGTAAAAGGAAGAATCGAGTTTTTAGGAAACGCTTTAAAACATGCTAATTCCGCTACTCCTAAAGAGTATGTTTCAGCATTATTGTTATTCAGTATCTTAGTAGAAAACGTTTCTCTTTTCTCTCAATTTGCCATCATCCTTTCTTTCACAAGATTTAAAGGATTTATGAAAAATGTTTCCAACATCATCGCCTGGACTTCTGTAGATGAGCAAATTCACGCTAACGCCGGAATCTACCTGATCAATAAAATCCGTGAAGAGCAACCTGACTTGTTAACAGACAGTGATATTGAAGATATTTACACTTTAGTAGACGAATCTATCGCAAGAGAAGGAGATATCTTAAGCTGGATCTTTGAATTGGGTGAAATCGACAACGTATCTAAAGAAGACTTATTAAACTTCATGAAATACCGTGTAGACGACAGCTTGAAGAAAATCAATATGAAAACAAGATACAATATCACTCCGGAACAATACAGACCAATGGTATGGTTCGAAGAGGAAGTTTTCGCGAATTCATTAGATGATTTCTTTGCAAAAAGACCTGTGGATTATACAAAACACGATAAGAGTATTACAGCAAACGATTTGTTTTAATATGGTAGGGCGCGAGCGAAGCGAGCGTCAAAGCAGATAGTATTAGCGTTTTATTATTTGAAACTTATAGACACAAATATAAAAATGATTAATGTAATTGTTACTTATACAGTAAACCCTGAATTTGTTCCAGCCAATAAAGCGAATATTCAAAAATTTCTGGATGATTTTAAAAACTTAGATCAGTCCGCTTTTGAATACAAGGTATATGTAAAGGAAGATGGCATTACATTTTTACATTATTCAAACTACATCAATGAAGAAGTTCAGCATGAAGTTTTGAATGTACCATCTTTTAAAGAATTTCAAAGGTTAAGAGATGAAAGTGGGCTAAATGATTCCCACAAAGTAGAATTTTTACAATCAATAATATAAAAAAAACAAAATTCCGGAGTGACGGCCTCATTCCGGAATTCGAAAATATAACATCTATGGAAGAGCAAAATTCAAATATATGGTGGCTCAACGAAGAGTCTGAGCAGATGTTGAACAGAGGATATCTGTTGAAAGGTGAAACGGTAGACGGAGCTATCGACAGAATTACCACTGCTGCTGCAAAAAGATTATACAAACCGGAGCTACAACCGGCTTTTAAAGAAATGATCACAAAAGGATGGATCAGCTTCTCATCTCCTGTATGGGCTAATATGGGAACAGAAAGAGGTCTTCCCATCTCTTGTTTCAATGTTCATATTCCGGATAGTATTGAAGGAATTACCCACAAAATGGGTGAAGTTATCATGCAAACCAAAATTGGAGGGGGAACTTCAGGCTATTTTGGAGAATTGAGAAACAGAGGTACTGCAGTAACCGATAATGGAAAATCTTCAGGAGCTGTTTCTTTCATGAAACTTTTCGATACGGCAATGGATGTTGTTTCTCAAGGCGGTGTAAGAAGAGGAGCTTTTGCTGCTTACTTAGATATTGACCACGGAGATATTGAAGAATTCTTGTCTATTAAAGATATCGGGAGCCCAATCCAGAACTTATTTACCGGAGTATGTGTACCGGATTACTGGATGCAGGATATGATTGATGGTGACATGGAGAAACGTAAAGTTTGGGCAAGAGTTTTAGAAAGCCGCCAACAAAAAGGACTTCCCTATATTTTCTTCACAGATAACGTTAACAGAAATAAACCACAAGTTTATAAAGACTTAGGAATGACGGTAAACGCAAGTAACCTTTGTTCTGAAATCATGCTTCCTTCTACAATGGAAGAATCTTTCATCTGCTGTCTGTCTTCAATGAACCTTGAGCTATACGACGAATGGAAAGATACAGATGCTGTAAAATTAGCAGTATACTTCCTTGATGCTGTTTTATCTGAATTTATTGACAAAACTGAGGGTAACTACTACCTACAGGGAGCAAGAAACTTTGCAATGCGTCACAGAGCACTTGGATTAGGAGTTTTAGGATACCATTCTTATTTACAAAAAAATATGATACCGTTTGAAAGCTTTGAAGCAACTCAGTTCAATGCAAGAGCATTCAGACACATTAAAGAACAAGCTGAACAAGCATCAAGAGAGCTTGCCAATATATATGGTGAACCGGAAGTATTGAAAGGATACGGATTAAGAAATACCACAACAATGGCTATCGCTCCTACCACTTCTAGTTCTGCCATCTTAGGACAAACATCTCCCGGAATTGAACCATTCTCTTCTAACTATTATAAAGCAGGTCTTGCGAAAGGAAACTTTATGCGTAAGAACAAATACCTGGCAAAACTATTGAAAGAAAAAGGATTGGATAACGAAGAAACATGGAGAACAATTATGTTGAACCATGGTTCTGTACAACACCTGAACGAGCTTACTCCGGAAGAAAAGGCAGTATTTAAAACATTCAAGGAAATTTCCCCAATGGAGATCATTTCTCAGGCTGCACAGAGACAACAATATATCGATCAGGCTCAGTCGTTGAATCTTCAGATTCCTTCTACAATGCCTGTAAAAGATGTTAACTATCTATATATTGAGGCTTGGAAAAAAGGAGTAAAAACATTGTACTACCAAAGAAGTTCTTCCGTATCAAAAGAAATGATGGTAAACTTTGTATCATGCTCAAGCTGTGAGGCATAAGATCAAATAATAAACACGCTATATTAGCAGAAGCACGCCAGATGGCGTGCTTTTTTATTTATGGTAACATTAAACCTTAATAATAAGCTTAGGCTAAAGCCATTAGAATGCTATTTAATGATAAAAGAGGTTGTCTCCAAAGTCAAATAATTTTAGTTTTTGTCATTCTGACGTAGGAAGAACCTCATTGATGATCAGTTGTTTGAGATTCTTCACTCCATTTCTGAACTACGTTCGTAAACTTTCAGTTTATGTTCAGAATGACACTTTTGGAGACAACCTCTTTCTATTGAATTGAATATGTAAAAACATTTCTTTACAACAAAAAGATCAATACCTCCTATTACTCATCATTCATTACTTATTACTCATAAAAAAAGGCCCGGAAGAAACCCGTGCCTTTGAAAAGAATTGTGTATGAAGTAAAATAAAAAACAGTAATTAAAAATTATATCTGATTCCCAATTGTGCCTGGAATCTCGATGCAAACTGATCAATTGTATAAGGCAATCCCGGTGTTTTAAAGTTATACGTTGGGTCTCCCGCTTCTGGCTGCCCCGTAGCAACATTTCCTACTTTTGTAAGTCCTACACTTGCTGTAGAGTTGAATGTATTAGGTACGAAATATACTTTACCCCAATCTTTATTCAATAAGTTGGTAAAGTTGATAATGCTTAATGAAATTTGTAATGTGTTTTTAGACTTTTCACTAAGTTTGATTTCGTCCATAATTCTGATATCCGCCTGAATGTTCCAAGGAGTAACATCACCATTTCTTTCAGTGAACTTACCTCTTCTGGATTTTAAATAATCATTGTTATTCACAAAATTCTCATAATCTGCAATTTGTTGTTGAGCAGTTACCAGAACATTCCCGGCAGCATCTTTTATCGGAACAATATATTTAGCAGCCTCAGCAGCATCTTTAAAGATATAAGAAAGACCTGCAGCCTGTCCGGTGTTCGCAATAGTACTGTTCACAAATCCCCAGGTGAAAGGATTTCCAGATTGAGCATTGAAATATAGATTCGTATATAATCTGTTAGATTTTGAAATATTAAAGGCATATCCAAGGTTAGCTACAACTCTGTTTTTGATCGCGAAGTTAGAAGTTGTCAATTTAGGATCATTAGGAGTAAGAGACTGGTTCATCTGCCAGTTACTTTCCATAGAGTTTCTGATACCATTTGTAATATCTTTAGCATCTCCATAAGTATATGCTACAAAGAAATTGAAACCGAAATTATATGATTTTGAAAGCTGAGCTGTCAAATTATAACGATATCCTTCTTTAGTATTGGATAAAAGATAGGCATTAGAAAACTTACTATTAATATTCGTTGTATAAATCGGCATTTCATGGTTGGTATCATAGCTATAATACGTTACATTATCCGTTTTGTTTACCTGTTGGAACTTCAAGTCATACAGAACTTTGGTGTAGATACCTTCCAAAGTAAGTTTATATCCTTTAAGAGTATAATCAAAAGCCAGAGAACTTCTCCATACTCTTGGCATTTTAAAATTATTATCAATAAGGTCTACCTGTACTTTTGAAGAATTCTGCCATTTAGGGAAATTAGATCCCACCAATGGATCACCATTAGTAGCAAGCTGAGCAGCCGTTGGCCCATTATAATCATAACTTCCGAAACCTACCCCATCATTATAATAAGCATATCCTAACCATGCAAAAGGAATTCTCCCCACAAAGATACCCGATCCCCCTCTCATTACTACAGACCTGTTTTCCGTAATATCAACAGTAAATCCAAGTCTTGGAGATAAAGTCGGCTTGTTAAGATAAGTATTAGTAAGTTGGCTTAGAGGTGTATAAGTGTAAGTGTTGCCATAGTTCGGATCCTGAGGGGAATTGGTAACCAATGGACTTAGTTGCGGCTTATTAGGAAGATCCGTATAATCTACTCTCACTCCCGGCGAAAGTCTCACTCTTCCCCAGTTGATCTCATCCTGGAAGTATAATGAAAGAAGATTTACCTGGTATTTAGCATAAGGATTATCAAAAAGAGATTGTCTGCTATCTCCATTAAAAGGATACGTTCCTCTTATCCTGGCCGGATTACCATTGTAAAAATCATTTAAACTCTTGTAAGAAATCCTTCCGTTTAATGCATTTACAAAACCATAATTGATATTATATAATTCGTTATGAGTTCCCAGTAAGAAAGTATGATTCCCTGTTTTGTACGTAAGGTTATCTGTAATTTCAAAAGTTTTCTGTTTCATATTGAAGACAGTTGCTTCTCTATCATTACCCAACAAAATAGTTCCGCCATTGTAACTGATTTCCACTTGAGGGAACATAGCATTTCCTGAAGTAGGATCCCTGTAATCGTGAATAGAAGAATATCCCAGTACTAAGTTATTGCTCCATTTATCATTAAAACGGCTTTTCAACTCCAATGTAGTAGTGGAAGCGGTATTCTTCTGAACAAAATCCATACTGGAGAATCTGAAATTCGCTCCATCTCTTTCAAGGTTGGAAGCTTGTGAAAACACTGTATTATTCTTAATGGATAATGTATGTTTATCATTAATCTTCCAATCTAATTTATTGAAAAGCTTGGAACTCTCTGAAAAGTTATTGTATTGGTTAAAACTGCCAACATTGAAGCCATATTTATTTCGTACAAAATCTGAAATCTGTTGTGCGACTCCCTCATTCACCAGTGCATTAGGATCGTTGGCATTGTAGAATAGAGGATCTGTTCTTTTGGTATATTCTAAATTGGTAAACAAGAATACCTTATCTCTTACTATCGGTAAACCAACTCTTCCTCCGTAAATGAAATCTGAAAAGTCTTTTGGCATTTTAGAATTATCACCTACTCTATTATTTCCTGTAATAGAAGCATTTCTTCCATATACATATAAAGATCCTGTCACATCATTACTTCCACTTCGTGTTACTGCATTGATACTTCCGCCAAGGAAGTTCCCCAATTTCACATCATAAGGAGCAATATACACCTGAACATCCTGAATAGCATCCAAACTTATAGAATTGGAACGCGTACTGCTTCCCGGCATACCTGATGTTCCCGTTTGTCCTCCTAAAGACGGACTAAAACCGATTGCATCATTATTGATTGAACCATCAATTGTTACATTATTATAACGGAAGTTAGTTCCGTTGAAAGAATTATTAGCACTCTGCGGTACCAACTTAGTCACATCCTGAATCCCTCGGTTGATATTAGGAAGCCCTGAAATTTGCGCCTGGCTGATTCCTACTCCATTTTTTACAATAGTTCTTTTTGAAGTAAGCTTTACTTCATCAATTGTTTTTTCTTTATTTCCAACATCTACCAAAGGAAGGTCATTGTTCCCTAAAGTAAGCTGAAGGGTATTCTCATAAAGAACCTTTGACCCGTCCAAAATTTCAATAGTATAAGGTCCTCCAGGCTGAAGATTATCCAGACTGAACTGTCCTTTATTATTACTTTTTGTTTCAAAAGTACTATTGGTAGGGACATGCACAACCTTTACAGTAACTTCGGAGGAAATTCCTTTTAATCTTCCCAAAATTTTAGAGCTGGTCTCCTGTGAAAATGCAAATCCAAAAGATAATAAAGCAAAAGCACAGATTAATTTTTTCTTCATATTTTTATTGCTACAAAACTTGCCGTAAAATTAAATTTAGTAGCCATGAAGTATGGTAACATAAAATTAACATTATGTGACATAATGTTTAATATTTCCTTAAAAAAAACTTAATAGAACTTATAAAGACTGTTTCAACTATTTTTTTTAAATAAAAAAACAATTTATATATATGGAAAATGTCTAAAAAAATCAACCTTTTTCCTTTTTTTCACAAATTATTTTGTTGTTTATCTAATGAAAGTCAATACAGAACAGAATCAGATTACGGAAAAAATCATCAAGAATTGATCTTTTTTCTCCTATCACTTTCCTCAAAAAATCTAGAAACTTACTATGATTTTTTGGATTATATTTGTAATTATTGTTTAATATTCTAAAACGACAGATATGAAATTCGGACAAGTAGAAGACCCATCAAAAATAGATTTCGCCCTTCCCAAAGATCATTCCAAAACCAAAGAAATTTTAAACCAAAATAAAAAAGGGTTGGAAAATATCTCCATCGGATGTGCAAAATGGAACAAGACCGACCTTAAAGGCTTTTATCCTAAAGGAACCAAAGATGAGCTGAGCTATTATGCCACACAGTTTAATTCCATTGAGTTGAATGCTACTTTTTACGGAATGCCAACGCCCGATCAGGTAAAAACATGGAAAGAAAAAACACCTGCCAATTTTAAGTTCTTCCCTAAAATTACCAATACCGTTTCCCACTTTAGAAGACTTATCGACGTTACAGATCCGGTTACCCATTTCGCAGCAGCCGTTATGAACTTTGATGAAAAATTAGGAATGGCTTTTCTTCAGCTCCATGACAACTTTAAGCCTAAAGATTATGACAGGCTCGAAAAATTTGTAAAAGAATGGCCCAAAGAAGTTCCATTAGCTATTGAGCTTAGAAACACAGAATGGTTTACCAATGAAGACATTTTCAATACTACGTGTGAACTCTTTGAAACCCATGATATCACCAATATTATTGTAGATACAGCAGGAAGAAGAGATATGTTACATATGCGATTGACTACTCCTAATGCATTTATCCGTTATGTAGGTGCTAATGCAGAAAGTGACTATGAAAGGTTGGATGATTGGTTGAAGCATTTAACAAAATGGAAAAAAGAAGGCTTACAAAATCTCTATTTTTTTGTGCACCAGAATATTGAAAAGGCATCTCCCTTACTATCTGCGCACTTCATCAAAAAATTAAATGATGAATGGAAAACAGATATCCATATCCCACAAATGGCTGCAGAAAGTACAGGAACATTATTTTAATCTGGAAAACAGTGACTTCACCATTAATGTTTAAATAGAATAATTTTAATTTACCCTCTATATCAAATAGAAACCGAGAAAACTTCTACAGTGTTTAAAAATTTCATACATTAGGGAATAAGTCTATTTTTAAATAGAAAATTAAAAAAAAAGCAACATCATGGAAGAAATTTGTAGAATCAGTATCTCTGGTAATTGGCTGGCTGATGAATATATTTTTTATGAAAATCATACGATAAAAAGAATATATGACACCCATAGCCTCAATTCGAATAATGTAGAATGGTTGGAACCCCAACAAATCAGTAAACAAAATAAAGATAAATTAATAAGAGCATGTCCGGAAGAATTTAAAGAACAGATCATGCAGATCCTGGATTATCCTTAAAATGAATAATGAGCAATGAATAATAAGTATTGTAATACTGTTTTATTCATTGCTCATTACTTTTTATAAAGAATAAATTATTTCTTCTTTCTCAGCAGCAATACCAGATTCAAAAATAAAAGCAGAAAATCTAATGTAATCCAGATCCCAAGCTTTGTATTTTCATAGTTATAAGCATCTATATGCTTCTTTGCTGCATCAGACAACTTTGCACTCTGGTTGATATAATTCTGGACCTCAACAATCTGGTCAATATTTTTATTAGGTACCGAATGTTGCGTAAAATATACCAGATTCTTTTTCCCCAAATATCCTGCAATCCAGTATTCATCAGACTTATCCATCTTCAGATATTCTATTCTATAATATTCCGGGCGTATCTTTCCGATATGTTTGGGTTCTAATATAGTTTTTGCATCCACTTTATTTACTTTAATCAAATAAAAATCCAATGGCTGTGGAAGTTTATTCACCACTTGCAATCCTACAGAATTATCTACAAATGCTACCGCACTCTTTTTGATAAACCAATACGCAAAGATTGAGATTGAAAAAACAACAGTCAGAATACGAAACAATTTAGCCCATTTTGCTACCTTTCCTGATTTTACTTTATATAAAATCAAAGAAAGCACACAAGCCCAAAAGATAACCAAAATGATAAATACCATATTGCAAAGATACTGATTTCAGAATTTTCAGGAGAATCTTAATCTACATTCCATTCTTTATAGAATTGGTCCAGGAAGTTCAACATATAATCATGTCTTTCCACTGCCAGCTTCTTTCCTTCTTCAGTATTCATTAAATCTTTAAGAAGCAACAATTTCTCATAAAAATGATTGATCGTAGTTCCATTGGATTTTTTATACTGATCTTTAGACATATTCAGGTTGGGCTGAATTTCCGGATTATATATCGGATTATTCTTAAAGCCCCCAAAATTGAATACTCTGGCAACGCCTATTGCGCCAATGGCATCAATACGATCTGCATCCTGAACAATTTTAAGTTCAATAGGAGGATTTTGCGGCGCCTGATCTCTATTTTTAAATGATATATTATTAATCACAAACAAAACCTTTTCAATAGTCTCGTTAGGAATATTTTGTTGTTCTAAGAATTCTCTGGATATTTTTGGAGCAATAGTCTCATCTCCATTATGAAATTTAGGGTCAGCAATATCATGAAGAAGTGCCGATAATTCTACTACGTCTTGATCACAATCTTCTGTTTCTGCAATTTTTCTGGCAAGCTTCCAGACTCTTTCGATATGAAACCAGTCATGACCTGCTTCTGCTCCTTCTAACTTTTCTTTTACAAATTCTACGGTGTTGTTAATTGTACTTTTCATTTATCTATCAGTTCATTTAAAATAATATCCCAAAGTTTGTTATTGTAGCTTCTAAAAAAGTTAATATGTCCTATTTCTTTTTTCTCAGATTCTGAAGTTTTCACAAGTCTGTAAGTTGGTTTGAGATTGGGATACGTTTCATCTAATAAACTTACTACCCCCTTCTCCGTTAGCCATACATCGTCTTCCGCTCTGATGACAAATACTTCCTGGATTAAATTTTTAGAATAATTATCAATTTTCTCCAACAATCGGTTGGTAGATTTTTTGTTTAAAATTAAGGTTCTCCAGTCATATGCACAATTTTTTGGAAGACTTTCTCCAAGGCCAAACCAATGTGCCGGAAAGTAACCTAATAACGAAGTTGTTAGTGGCTGAACAATTCCAAACCCCAGATAAGCTTCCACTTTGGTTCTTAATTTCAAATTGCCGACAAATGCTTTTTGTGTTCCTACGAAAATAAGTTTCTCAAACATTTCGGAATCTTTATTCATTCCCAAAATCAATGCACCTACGGAATGTCCTAAACAATATTTTCTATATTCCGGAAATTTCACTTTAATATAGCGGGTGAGTTCTTTATAATCCTGCGCGCCCCAAATTCTCATCGAGCTATAGAACCCTCTCATATTTTTCGGTTTAGAAAGCCCTATTCCCCTATAATCATAAGTAATAACTGTAAACCCCTGTTCTGAAAAGTACTGGGCAAATGAAAAATATACTTGCTGTTTTACGCCTGTTGCAGAATTAATAAGCAATAATTTCCCATTGCTTTTCTCCGGTCGAAAAAGATGGGCCGTTAAAGATGCATGGTCTTCTGTGGTAAGTATTAGTTTTTCCATATTATAAAAAGAAAAAATCCACTATAAAAGTGGACATTTTACATATATTTTTACGTTAAGTTTTAAACTTTCGATATGCCGTAAATAACTTTAAGAAAGAAAATCAGATATTCTTGGTAGTCCTGTTTGAGATCCTTTTCCTCTGGAAACTCTCGACGAAACTTCATTCCCGAATTTTACACAATCTTCCACTGAGTTCCCATGACAAAGTGCGATAGCAAATCCTGAAGTAAACGCATCTCCCATTCCCATTTTATAAACAGTTTCATCTTTATCGTTTCTATAATACTTCATTTCCGTGCCGTCAAAATAGATAGTTGAATTGGTATCATCTCTCACAAATACTTTGTTGAAATACTTTGTAAGAACGTCTTCTCTTTTCTCCTCTCCAAAGATAATATACAGCTCGCTGCTTTTTGCTACAATGAAATCAACATTTTCAATAATCTCATCACTGATTCTCATTGCAGGAGATGCATACAAACCTACTCTTTTACCATATTTCTTAGCCTTTTTTACGGTATATTCTACTACATCCATCGAAACTTCAAGTTGTACCAATACAAGGTCGGTTGTATGGAAATAACGATCTGCCTCATCTATATGAGATTTGCTAAGATACTTATTGGCTGCAGGAACTACCACAATGGCAGCATTCCCTTTACAGGTTGTCACATAAGCAGTACCTGTCGATTCTTTATCCGTTTCATGAACAAATCCTACATTAACACTCTCCCCTACCAGATTCCTCATGATCTGTTGCCCCAAAGGATCCATACCTACGCATCCAATGAAATAAACACTTGCACCTAGCCTCGATGTTCCCACCGCCTGATTGGCACCTTTTCCTCCAAAATAACTATCTGAATTAACAGCTAAAACAGTTTCATTGGGTAAAGGAAGTTTATCGGTTTCTAAAACCAGATCAATTGATGAGCTACCTACAACAATAATTTTGGGTTGTTCTGATGAGAATTTCATTGTGTTTTTACTATTAGTTTAAAATTTTATAACAAACAAAAAATTGCATCTCAAAAATAATTAAATTTACTTAACTTATTTCAATAAATTCAGTAATTATCTTTACCGGCGATTGATCTTTAGCATAACCGATATAGCTGGCATAAAAACCTTCACCGTATCCTGTTTCAAAAGCAAATATAGTTCCAGGACGTTCTTCAGAGGGCTTTAAGAATGCATATTGATCAATTGCACCGTTTTCATCAAAGAAATGTTCATGGAAAAATTCTTCATAAATTCCCATAAAATCGGCTCCTTTATTCTTAAATAATTTTTGCTCCAATTCATTAAGGCTATTCTGTGTATCTACATCCATTAAACAGCCCATCCCACTTTCCACAGGATAACCGAATACCTCTCCTTCTGCCAGGTCTTTTACATTCTGTCCCGCAGTAGTTGCCAGTTTCCACTCTGCAATTTCTTTGGTGTTAAAAATAATTTCCGCGTATGCCACGCAATTACTTTCTCTTTCTTTGTGTAACATAACAGAAAACTCTCCCTTTGGAAATTCTGTAGAAAAAGGAAGCATATCATTCGTGATCAAAGGATCACACGCAACCAATTTTCCGCTGGAAAGATAAAGTTTTCCTACTTCAAAGCTTTCTAACAGCGGACTTTCCACAAAGTCTTTTGAAAATAATTTTTGTATGTTTTCTATATGTGTCATCTATTCTTTTTCTTTTTAAATCATAAGGCTGGGCACAAGTTTTCATCTGTACCCAGCCCGACTTTCGACAACTTAATTGTCTATATTTTAAAACTACAAACTTTTCAACTTTTCTTCCAAAATAGCAATTTTGTCAAGAGCATCTTTTTGCTTCTTACGCTCTACCTCAACAATTTCAGGTTTTGCATTGGCAACAAACTTTTCGTTGGAAAGTTTTTTATCAACTGAAATTAAGAATCCTTTTAGGTACTTTAATTCTTCTTCAGTTTTAGCTTTTTCTTCTCCTAAATCTAAGTTTTCACTTAAAGGAATTGAAACTTCAGTAGCTCCTACCAGGAAAGTAAAACTTGGCTTGTCTGTTTTCTGTCCAAAATGGATTTCAGAAACATTTGCTAATTTTCTTACTACCGCTTCATTGGCAAATTCAGAAGCATTGGTATAGATTTCAGCCGCTTCTCTTGGTGAAATTCCTTTTGTCTGGCGATAATTTCTAACTCCTGAAATTAATTCTGCTGCAGTTTCAAAGTTTTTAATGATCGTTTCATCAAACGCATCTTCTGTTCTTTGCTGGGCAATAACTAAAGCTTCATCAATATTCCTTTCCGAAATAGTCTGCCATAATTCTTCCGTTAAGAAAGGCATGAAAGGATGAAGTAACTTCATCAATTCTTCAAAGAAATAAATTGTTTTATTATAAACCTCCTTAGAAATACCTTCGCCATAGTTCGGTTTAATGGCCTCAAGATACCATCCGCAAAAATCGTCCCAAATTAATTTATAAATCAAATGCAGCGCATCAGAAATTCTGAATTTCTCAAACTGATCGTTGATTTCAGCAACCGTTTTATTCAATTTATTTTCAAACCATTCTATAGTCTGATTTTCTGTTGAATTAGCCGGTTTATCTTCATGACTCCACATATTGATCAAACGGAAAGCATTCCAGATCTTCGTCATGAAATTTCTTCCCTGAAGCATTAGATCTTCATCAAAAAGAAGGTCATTTCCTGCTGCTGAACTCAATAAAATTCCTACACGAACTCCATCTGCACCGTATTTGTCCATCAATTCAAGAGGATCCGGAGAATTCCCTAAAGATTTTGACATCTTTCTTCTCTGCTTATCTCTTACAATTCCTGTAAAATAAACATTTTTAAATGGAACTTCTTTTCTGTATTCCAATCCTGCCATAATCATTCTGGCTACCCAGAAGAAAATAATATCCGGACCTGTAACCAGATCAGAAGTCGGATAGTAATAGTTGATATCTTTATTTTCAGGATCAAGTAATCCATCAAATACAGACATTGGCCATAACCATGAAGAGAACCAGGTATCTAATGCATCATCATCTTGTCTAAGACCCTCAATAGTCAGCTCCTGATTTCCTGTTTTTTGTTTTGCCAATTCTAAAGCTTCTTCTTTGGTTTCAGCTACTACAAAATCTTCATCTCCGGCACCGTAATAATACGCAGGGATTTGTTGTCCCCACCAAAGTTGGCGGGAAATATTCCAGTCACGGATGTTTTCCATCCAGTGCTTATACGTATTTTTAAACTTCTCAGGATAGAACTTTACTTCGTCATCCATTACTACATCCAATGCCGGCTTAGCAATTTCAGACATTTTCAGGAACCATTGTACTGAAATTTTCGGTTCAATGACAGCACCTGTTCTTTCTGATGTTCCTACTTTATTTACGTAATCTTCTGCTTTTAGTAAAAGATCTTTTTCTTCTAATTCTTTGGCGATTTGTTTTCTTACATCAAATCTGTTTTTCCCCGCATAATGTAGGCCATGTTCGTTAAGGTTTCCGTCATCATCCAAAGCATCAATCATCTTCAACTGATGTTTTTGTCCGATTTCGTAATCATTGATATCATGTGCCGGAGTTATTTTCAGCGCCCCAGTTCCAAACTCAATGTCAACATATTCATCCTCAATAATTGGGATTATTCTGTCTACGATGGGTACGATAACATTTTTACCTTTTAAGTGAGCATATCTCTCATCATTAGGGTTGATACAAACTGCAGTATCCCCAAAAATAGTTTCAGGACGTGTTGTTGCCACTGAAAGAAATTCTTCGGAACCTTCAATTTTATATTTAAGGAAATATAATTTCCCGTTTTGCTCCTTAAAGATTACCTCTTCATCTGAAATATTGGTCTTGGCTTCAGGGTCCCAGTTTACCATCCTGTAACCTCTATAGATCAACCCTTTATTATAAAGATCTACAAAGCTTTTGATAACCTGTTGGGAAAGTTTCTCTTCCATCGTGAAACGGGTTCTATCCCAATCACATGAACATCCTAATTTTTTAAGCTGCTCAAGGATGGTACCTCCATATTTATTAGTCCATTCCCAGGCATGCTCCAGGAATTGCTCACGAGTAATATCTGATTTATTGACTCCTTCAGACTTCAATTTAGCAACAACCTTAGCTTCAGTAGCAATTGAAGCGTGATCCGTTCCCGGAATCCAACAAGCGTTAAAACCGCGCATTCTTGCACGACGGACCAGAACATCTTGAATGGTATTATTCAACATATGTCCCATGTGTAAAATCCCCGTAACGTTTGGCGGAGGAATTACCACGGTATAGGGTGGTTTGTCATTAGGCTCTGAATGGAAATATTTATTTTCCAACCAGTAATTGTACCATTTTTGTTCTGTTTCCTGTGGATTATATTTTTCTGAAATCTGCATAAATTCTATTTCTTGGCTTACAATTTGCAAAAATAGTCTAAAGAAAAAAAATTTTAAGCATGAATTAAAATAATTTTTAACTTTGTTTCACAAAATTTATCTAACAAACATATTAACATTCAAGAATATGAAGAAATTAATCGCAGGAATTGCATTATTCGGAACATTTGCCCTAGCATCTGCACAAACTATTACGTTTGATAAAACTACTTTCGACTACGGTACTATTAAACCTAACGCTGATGGTACAAGATTCTTTACAGTAACAAACACCGGTGATAAACCTTTGATCATTTCAAACGTGAAGCCTTCTTGTGGATGTACGACACCAGAATTCAGCCAGGATCCGATCATGCCAGGAAAATCTGCTAAGATCAAAGTTGGATACAACACTGCTCTTAACGGAAGTTTCAACAAAATGATTGAAGTATATTCTAACGACCCTGCAAACAACAGAAGCGTAATTTACATTAAAGGTAATGTAGATGCTAACGCTCCTGAAGCAAAAGTATTAACTCCTGCAGAACAAAAAGCTGCTGAAAAAGCTGAGAAAAAAGCTGCTAAACTAGCTAAAAAAGCTGCTGCGAAGTAAGCTCTACTCAAAAAATAAAAAGAACCGTCTCCTTCGAGACGGTTTTTTTATTACATTTATATCATATTAGATGAAATAAATTAGATATTAAAAAAATATATGGATACCAATTTCACAAATGATTTCCGGATAAATGGAAAATTTTCAATTAAAAAAACACCAACAGCCTATAAGGGAAAGCTTACCAAAGAGGAAGGTGCCCAATTATTAATCAAAGAGAAAGAAAAACTTCGTGAATTGCAGGAAAGGCTTTATGCAGACGGAAGTAAATCTCTTTTAGTAGTACTTCAGGCAATGGATGCTGCCGGAAAAGACAGCATGATAGAACATGTTTTTGGAGGAGTAAACCCACAAGGATGCAATGTAACCAGCTTTAAAACTCCAAGCTCTAAAGAATATACTCACGATTTTCTATGGAGACATTATCTGGCTTTGCCTCAAAAGGGAATGATTGGAATTTTTAACCGCTCACATTATGAAAGTGTTTTGGTATGTAAAGTACATCCTGAATATAATTTAAGTGAAAAGACCTGGTCTTCCGTAAAGGATTTTAATAATAAGTTTTGGGAAAACAGGTATGAAAGTATCCGAAATTTTGAAAAACATCTTGCTCAAAATGGAACAACTATTATCAAAATCTTTCTGCATGTATCTAAAGATGAACAAAAGAAAAGATTGTTAGACAGAATTAATGAACCCGATAAAAACTGGAAATTTTCAACAGGTGACCTTCCTGAAAGGGCTTTATTTGACCAGTATATGAAAGCCTATGAAACAGCCATTAATGAAACATCTGAAGATTATGCACCATGGTACGTACTTCCCGCTGATAATAAATGGTTCGCCAGAACTGCTGCTATTCAGATCATCATCGATACTTTGGAAAAAATGAATCTTAAATATCCTAAGCTTTCTGATAAAGAGAAGAAAGGACTCTCAGATGCCAGAAAAGTACTTGAAAACGAGTAAAATTCTATTCAAAAAGATTATCAGTAGCTGAGAACTGTGTGACATAAAAAATAAGCAGAGAAAAGTCTCTGCTTATTTTTTTAAATTGAATAGATATTCTTCAGTAAGAAAAATCACGAGAAAATCTATAAGCCGGATTTTGTACTTCCGAAGAAGTGCCTGTTATTTATCTACGTCCTACATTGCTGCAAGACTTGAGCTGATTACCCCTCGGTTTTCAGGACGAGCCGCCCCTATTCCCATTGCTGGAAAGAACCGATATACTTACCATTGCACCGCAAAGAGTTTACCTGGTTTCACTACAGCCGAACTGTACCTGCTTTCTGTTGCACTTGTCCTACCCTCACGGGTGACGGATGTTATCCGCTTTGCTGCTCTATGGTGTCCGGACTTTCCTACCTCCCGCAAAAACGGGAAATCAACAAGCCGATCTTCTCGCGGGTGCAAAGATACGGAAATTTCATATGAAAAGGAGGTATACACGAAGAAAGCTGAAGAATTAAAGAATAAATTCACCCTTTCTATTTTCCGGTCTTCAACCATTTTAGCTTTCTTAGCCATTTTGCTATTATAATTTTCATCAATTACCACATTATTATTATCTTCGTGCCATTATATATCTATGACTTCCAGAGAAAAAGAATTCGCACAACTTATTAAAGATAATCAAGGATTGATTATTAAAGTGTCGCGTCTATATACCAATTCTCTTGAAGATGAAGAAGATCTTTTCCAGGAGATTGTTTTACAACTTTGGAGAAGCTATGATTCTTTTAAAGGAAATTCCAAAATTTCTACCTGGATGTATCGAGTAGCACTCAATACAGCGATTACTCTTTTTAGAAAAAAAAGCAAAAGCCTTCCTACTAATGAACTGGACATCAACCACAGAGATTTCGTGGAAGATGATGATGAAAAACAACAACAGGTATCGCTTTTATATACTGTAATCAAGACTCTTCCTAATGTAGAAAGAGCCATTGTCATGATGTATCTTGACGATCTGCCTTACAAGGATATTGCAGAAAACCTTGGGATCACCGAAGTTAATGCACGTGTAAAAATGAACAGATTAAAGAAAACCCTTAAAGAACAGATGGAAAAATATGCCTGAATTTGATTTAGATAATTTTAAGAAAACATGGCAGGAGCAACCTGTTCAGCCAAAATACGACAACTTTGAGATTCTTCAGATGTTGAATCGAAAGTCGCGTAATTATGTAAAATATATTTTCTGGATCAGTGTTGTAGAATTCTTATTCTTTTCTGTTTTGGGATTATTTTACTTCTTTCAGGAAGAAGAATCTGACAGTTTCCGTAACGTATTGGAAAGATTAGGAGCACAGGAAGCACCTGAAGTAGAAAACAATTTCGGACATGTTTATTTAGCAATAAAAATCCTAAGTTTAATAATCACCGCCTATTTCGTATTAAAGTTTTATCAAAATTACCGCAAAATAAAAATTGAAGAAAACCTTAAAGGCTTCATTACAAGAATCATTAAGTTCAAAAGAACCGTTAATGCATTTATCCTTATCAGCATTGTATTGCTGGTTGCATTTACTTTTGTACTCATTGCATTTATATTTTATACTTTAAATTCTCAAAATATACAACCTACGAGCTCCAATTTAACCATTATTATTGTTGGAATTGTTGTAAGCACTCTACTTGCCGTATCCATGATTTGGCTTTATTACAGATTAGTATACGGAAGCATTATTAAGAAACTGGATAAAAATTTAAAGCAACTTAAAGAAATCGAATTACAGGAAAATTAATATCCATAGATTATAGTTAAAGATATTTCATTAATTTTATTGAACCAAATCTTAAACTATGCCTTTATCTTATGTATATGGAACTTCCGAGGTTCCATTATTGGGACAGACTATCGGAGCAAACCTTAAAAATACAGTCGAAAAATATCCTCATCAGGAAGCATTAATCTGTGTTCATCAAAATTACAGAGCTACTTATCAGGAGTTTTATAATCAAACGACCGCTATTTCAAAAGCCTTAATTTTTTTAGGAGCCAAAGCCGGAGATCGTATCGGAATTTGGTCTTCAAACCGCTATGAATGGGTACTTTTGCAATATGCCACAGCAAGAATAGGAACCATTTTAGTGAATATTAATCCGGCATACCGGACTCATGAGCTTACTTATGTGATCAATCAGTCTGAAATCCGGTTTATGTTTTCCTCTTTAAGCTTTAAAACAAGTAACTACAAAGAAATGGTGGAGTATGCTAAAGAAGTATGCCCTTCTCTCGAACATGAAATTTTCTTTGATGATAACTGGGAACATTTTGTCAACAATGGACAGGAAATTTCAGATGAAGTACTTCACAGTTTTGAAGAGCATGTTCAGTTTGATGATCCGGTTAACATTCAATACACTTCAGGAACTACAGGTTTTCCAAAAGGAGTAACCCTTTCTCATCACAACATATTAAACAATGGGTATTTTATTGGTATAAGACTAAAATATACTGAAAAAGACCGTGTCTGCATTCCGGTTCCTTTCTATCACTGTTTTGGAATGGTCATTGGAAATATTTGCTGTACCTCTCACGGAGCATGCATGGTGATTCCCAATGACAGTTTTGATCCTGATATTACCTTAAAAACGGTTTCCGACGAAAAATGCACTTCATTATATGGGGTTCCTACCATGTTTATCGCAGAACTAGCCGTGAAAGATTTTGACACTTATGATTTTTCAAGCCTGAGAACCGGGGTAATGGCAGGCTCTGTCTGTCCACCCGAGATCATGAAAAAGGTAGAAAATCTGATGAATATTAAAGAAATGAGCATTTGCTATGGAATGACGGAAACCTCACCCGTTTCCACACAAACTCTGATTGGAACTCCATTGGAAAAACAAGTGAGTACTGTAGGAACCATACAAGATCATCTTGAAATAAAAATCATCGATGAAAATGGAAGGATATTGAAACGAGGAGAGCATGGTGAGCTTTGCACAAGAGGTTATTCCGTTATGCTAAAATACTGGAACGATCCTGAAAACACTAAAAAGGTATTAGATGATGCCCGATGGATGCATACAGGAGACATGGCTGTAATGGATAAAGACGGATATATTACCATTTCTGGAAGAATTAAAGATCTGATTATTCGTGGGGGAGAAAATATTTCTCCAAAGGAAATTGAAGATTTTTTATACACATATACCAACATTCTGGATGTTCAGATCATTGGAGTACCCAGCGAAAAATTCGGAGAAGAAGTTATGGCATGGGTAAAAGTAAGAAAAGGATTTACGATTACAGAACAGGAACTACTGGATTATTGTAAGGGAAAAATTGCTCATTATAAAGTTCCGAAATACTGGAAATTTGTGGACGAATTTCCGATGACCATTTCCGGAAAAATAAGAAAGGTGGAAATGAGAGAAATCTCCATGAAAGAACTAGGATTAGAGACTTATAAAGCTTAATGTTTACCATTAAAATTTAATAAGACTTTAAAAGCATTAAGAGGAGAACTTCGCTTAAATCATTTTTTTGGCATTTAAGTTCTTGAAAATCTATGATTTTCTTATAACAAAAGAATTTGAAATACTATATTTAGATTCCTACCGGAATGACAAAAAGCAATTGGCATTATTCAATAATGTGATACATACAAATATTGTCATTCCGATAGGAACCCAGACTGATTTATTTAAAATAATATACTGCTCAATCTTTCACAAATATTACTATCAAAAGTATACATTCCCATCCACTGGAGGGGTGGCAAAAATTCAAAGAATTTTTGACGGGGTGGTTGTAAGAGAATGATCACCCACAAACGACATAGCTTTCAATAATACTTATACAAACAAAAAAGCATTTCAAATTGAAATGCTTTTTTATATTTTAAAGTTCTTTCCTTAATCTGGCTACCGGAATATTGAGCTGTTCACGATATTTTGCAATTGTTCTTCTGGCAATATTATATCCTTGTTCTTTTAGAATAACCACTAAAGCATCATCCGTCAATGGTTTTCTCTTATTCTCTTTACTGATCACTTCCTGAAGATGAGTCTTAATCTCTTTGGTAGACACCTCCTCACCGTCATCATTTGTTAAACTATCTGAGAATAAATCTTTAAGGTATACAATTCCGTTTGGTGTGTCAGCATATTTACTTTTTACGACCCTTGAAATAGTGGAAATATCAAACCCTGTAATATCTGCAACATCTTTTAAGATCATTGGTTTCAAGGACTTCTCATCTCCTGTGATGAAATAATCTTTCTGAAACTTCACAATAGCCGTAATAGTCTGCAATAAAGTATTTTGGCGCTGATTGATCGCATCAATATACCACTTAGCAGCATCCAGCTTTTGTTTGATAAATAAAGCGGCCTGTTTATGTTCAGATGAATTTTTATCATGAGAGTACGTTGTAAGAATATCTTTATACTCTTCGGAAACTCTTAAAGTAGGTGCATTTTTGCTATTCAGCATAGGAATAACCTGTCCGTCTTTTACCTGAATTACAAAATCCGGAATAATTTCCTGATTAATTGTAATGGTCTGGGTATCAAAATTTCCTCCTACTTTTGGTGATAATTTTGAAATTTCATCCAACGCATCCTTCAGATCATCTTCTTCAATATCATACTTCTGAATGATCTTATTATAGTGCTTATTCGTTAAGGCATCAAACTGATATCTCAGAATATTAGCAGCCAAAGAAACTGCTTTATCCGAACTTACTTTTTTTTCTATTTGCAGCAATAGACATTCCTGCAATCCTCTTGCTCCCACCCCGGATGGATCCAGTTTCTGAACATAGTTTTCAAGGATATCCTCCACTTTTTCTCTCGTGGTATAAATTCCCTGTGAGAAAGCCAGATCATCAACAATAGATTTGATCTCTCTTCTCAAATAACCGTCAGTATCTAAGTTTCCGATAAGGTATTCTGCAATCTTAAGATCTTCATCATTGATATTCACCAAATGAATCTGCTCCATAAGGTAATCATATAGTGATTGTCCTTCTGTTAAAAGACTTTCATTATCAAATTCTTCGTCGTCCGGAGAATAGTTGCTGGATGCAGTTTTATAACTTGGTTCGTCATCATAAATATATTCATTGACATCGAAATCTGTTTCAATACTTTCGGTACCTTCATCCTGATAAGCATCTTCTAAAGAAGAATAATCATCTTCTTTAGAATCCTCCTTTACAATTTCCAAGGCAGGATTTTCTTCCAACTCCCTCTCCAACTCTTCTTCAAATTCAAGAGTATGAAGCTGAATAAGCTTCATCAACTGGATCTGTTGAGGGGCCAGTTTCTGTCCTAATTTGAGTTGTAAGTGTTGTTTAAGCATATTAATATTGGCGTTTTAACATAACATATTCTACGAATTTAATAAATTTATTTGATAAAAAAACACATTTAGCATGATTTTTGCATTATAGCCTCTATATAATAAACTATTAAAAAATAAAAAAAGCCTTATCTTTCTGATTAAGGCTTTTTTTATTATTCTAGAATTCAGCACTTTTCGGCGTTCTTGGAAAAGGAATCACATCTCTGATGTTTGTCATTCCTGTTACGAAAAGAACCAGTCTTTCCAATCCTAAACCAAAACCTGCATGAGGTACAGAACCGAATTTTCTGGTATCAAGGTACCACCAAAGTTCGTGCTCATCTACATGCATATCTGCCATTTTTTGTTTCAATACATCTAATCTTGCCTCTCTTTCTGAACCTCCGATAATCTCACCGATTCCAGGGAAAAGGACATCCATTGCAGCAACAGTCTTGTTGTCTTCATTCAACTTCATATAGAACGCTTTGATCTCTTTTGGATAGTCGAATAATACTACCGGGCTTTCAAAGTGTTTTTCAACCAAATATCTCTCGTGCTCAGACTGAAGATCAGTTCCCCATTTTTCAACAGGATAAACAAATTTTCCTTTTTTATTCTCTTTTGAATTCAATAAAATCTCGATAGCTTCTGTATAACTTACGCGCTTGAAACGTTTAGATACCACATTCTGAAGTTTTTCGATAAGACCTTCTTTCGCTCTTTCTTTTTCAGGTTTTGTTTTCTGCTCTTCAGCAAAACGCTTATCTAAGAAATCAAGATCATCCTTACAGTTATCCAGTACATACTGAATTACATATTTTAAGAAGTCTTCTGCAAGGTCGATGTTGTCTTCAAGGTTGTTGAAAGCAACTTCAGGCTCAATCATCCAGAATTCTGCAAGGTGTCTTGTTGTATTTGAATTTTCAGCACGGAAAGTAGGCCCGAATGTATAGATTCTACCTAATCCCATTGCCGCAGTTTCTCCTTCAAGCTGTCCTGAAACGGTAAGGTTGGTCTTTTTTCCAAAGAAATCCTGTGTAAAATCAATTTCACCTTCTTCGGTTCTTGGCATATTGTTCAGGTCGAAGTTCGTTACTCCAAACATCTCTCCTGCTCCTTCAGCATCAGCTCCTGTAATTACCGGCGTGTTAATATAGAAGAATTGGTTTTGGTTGAAGAAAGAATGCACAGCAAAACTCACTGCGTGACGTACTCTGAAAACAGCTCCAAATAAATTCGTTCTGAATCTCAAGTGCGCCTGTTCACGAAGTTTTTCCAAGCTATGCTTTTTAGGCTGCAGAATCGTGCTTTGAAGCTCTTCTGTAAAGTTATCACCTAAAATAATGATCTTTTTAGCAACAATTTCTACAGATTGTCCTGCTCCCTGGCTTTCCACTACTTCACCAATTACTTTAAGAGAAGAAGCTGTACTGATATTTTTGATAAGCTCTTCATCAAAATTTTCGAAATCAACAACTATCTGCAAATTATTAATCGTAGAACCATCATTAAGCGCAATAAAGCGATTAGCACGGAATGATCTTACCCAACCGTAAACTGTAATGTCATGATGTAATACTTTCTTGTAATCCTTCAGGATTTCTTTGATCGTTTGCTTTTTCATTTGTTGATGATAAATTTTTCGTATAAAAATTAATGTTGGCAAAGTTACAAAAAAAAACAGCGCAACTTAATGGTTACGCCGTCTTTAAAAATCACTTATCTGATATTTAAGCATTCTGTTCCAAAAATCTTCTTTTAATCTGTTATTCTCACTTTATTTCTAAAGTGGATTTTCCATATCTATTCCATGTAAAGAAAATTTGTTCTGTAATATACTTTTTCACTTGTGAAGAGAAGAGATAAAAATCTTCAGATTTTGCGAAATAATTTTACTTTTATAAAAATGGTTATTAGTTTTAAAGTGAAAATTTACTATTACAAATGAACTTTTTTGTTGTGTTTAAATAATTAAGACTCCTGATTTCCCCTCAATTCATCTCTAGTTTAATTTATCGTTTCCATGGTTATTAATTAGAGCAACTGAGACTCTTAGTTTTGTATTTACAATTTTGTATTGTACACTTTCAAAATTATAAGTACTGTGTTTTTACCTGAAGCAAAGATGCAGTAAAGGAGGGTGATTGTACAAGAGAATGCTCTATAGATTTATGAATTTATAGATATAAATCCATGAATAAACACACATTAAATAATTAAAAACAAACCACTTACAAAAAATTACTTAAAATAAATAAAAAACAGAAATAGAGACCGTTAATCTACCTTCTTTTTTATGATTTGACCTTCGGGTATTTTATCGCCTTTAAAATTCCAATTAATCAAAGGCAGTTTTCTTTTCCCATTTTCATTCCATCCTCCAATTTGTATTCCCCGAAAATTCTGACATTTATTATATAAACCGATCTGAAGCCCTCTGCATTTCTGCCCGACATTAGCCAAAGGCGCCACAGAAACTCCATTCATTTCATGATGCAGATTAAAAAACGGAGAAACAGAAACTCCATTAGTAACTGCATAAGTACTGATGTTACTGGAAACATTCATTTCCAAACCATTGGTAACTGTAGGTTCCATATTGATGAGAGATAACTGAACACCATTAATTTTGTTCATTTTTTCCGGGCAGATAATGGCATAGTCATCATCAAAATTCCATCCTTTTATTGATGGCAAGTTAAAAAGCATTAATGGTGGAAGAAAAATACCTAGAAAGTTGAACCCCATTCCAAGCCCGTTAACTTTTTTAGGAGTAAAGTTTTCTTCTTCATCATAATATTTAAACAGAATTCCATTGACATTTCTAACATTCTTTGAAGGAGATCCCGCAATGAATTTTGGCCTTAAAGAATCACCTTTTAAAGTATCAGATGCATAAGTCAGACTACTGAATAAAATAATTGGTATTAAAAATTGTGTTTTCATAACTCATGATTTTAAAATTATATTTCAAAATTATCAGTAGGAACATCAATCTCAAATGCGAAAAAAAATTAAAAAAAATATTACATTTGTGAAAATCACAAATCATGCATCAGGAAGCTTTATTAAAAGAAATCCGTAAAAAAATTGGTGAAAGGTCTTTAAATGATGAGATTGCTAATATTCTTAACATCAGTTATGATGCCGCACATAGAAGGACTTCATTAAAGGCAAAATTCAGTTTTGAGGAAGCCTTGGAACTTGCTAAATATTATCAGATTTCTCTGGATCAGTTTCTGGGCACAGAAAACCAGCTGGTGGTTAAAAGAACACAACCTGTAAAAACTACCGAAGATCTGCTCAACTATTTTGAAAACTCGCTTAAAATTCTGAATATTTTTCAGAATATCAATCATTCCAAAGTATTTTATTCTGCCAAGGATATACCTTTTTTCTATACCATTTCGGATTCTATTTTATCCCGTTTTAAATTCTATGTCTGGATGAATCTTTTAAATCAAGATAAGTTCTTAAGTCCATTTCGTGAATTTAATATGGAATACCACTCCATAAAAAATGAAATGCTAAAAGATCTGTATGATAAGCAAAATGTGACTGAAATCTGGAATGACACTACCATTATGAGTGCTTTGAGGCAAATTTCTTTTTACGCTGAGATGGGTCTATTAAAAAAAGATGATTCCGATCTGATTCTTGAAGACCTGAAGAATCTCCTTTCAAAACTTGAAAACAAAACCGCGGAAAAGGAAAATTTTCAGATTTACGTGAACGATATGGTTATTTTAAACAACAGTATTTTATTTAAAAACGAACAACAATGCTCTTTTTTTGTTCCTTTCAGTATGTTTGGATATATGATGACAAATGATAAAATAACCTGTGAGGATTCTCTGAGTTATTTTGAACATCAAATCAAAAACTCAAGATCATTGAATGAATCCGGAAATCGGGAGAGGAAAATATTCTTTAATAAGATGTATGATCAGGTTGAAGAGGTCAGGAAAAGATTAGTGTAAAAACAATATAGGTCAAAAGCTTATTGCTTATTGGAAAATCACTCATCTTTCTTCGAAGGAACCAGAAAAACATCAATAAGTCCTTCAGGAAGATTCATCTTGATTGTTCTTTCTTCTCTGTTCACTTCAAGAATCCAGTCTTTGATCATAGGGATTACCACCTCTTTTCCATCCAGATTGGTAATGAAATATACTTGTGCCGTCTGATCGTTTACAGATCTGATCACTCCACAATTGTTATTATTTTCATCAAAAATTTCAAATCCGATGATTTCGTGGTAATAAAATTGTTTGCCTGTAAGTTTTGGAAGAGAAGCCAGCGGAAGGTAAACACTTTTACCTAAAACCTGGTCTACCATTGCCTCAGAAGAGTTTTTGAAGGCAAGATTCAGAGCATCGAGTTTGCTCCATGATGATTTTTCAATAAAAAATGGAACCAATAATCCGTTGATTTCAACGAATATTGATTCCAATTTATTGTAAAGCTCGGGTTGATCGGTATCCAATTTAAGGATTACGTTACCCGCAAGTCCATGTCTGCGTGTGATTTTACCTAAAAAATAGCAATCTTCTTTACGCATAACAGGGTTTGTTCTTAAGCTTCAGTGTTTTCTTCAGTTTCAGCAGCTGGAGCTTCTCCTTCTGTAGCTTCAGTAACTTCTTCAGCAGGTGCATTTGCAGCCTCTTCAGCAGCTTTAGCATCAGCTTCAGCCTGAGCAACAGCAGCGATTCTAGCTTCGTTTACTTTTACTTCAGCTTCTAAAGCAGCTTTTTTAGCGTCAGCTTTCGCAGTAGCTAAACCATCTACTTTTCCTTGTACTTTAGCATCTTTAGCTTCTACCCAAGCATTGAATCTTTTTTCAGCTTCAGCTTCATCAAAAGCACCTTTAGCTACACCACCTTGTAAGTGTTTTTTGTAAAGAGCACCTTTGTAAGATAAAATAGCTCTAGCAGTATCAGTAGGCTGAGCACCGTTGTTTAACCACTGTACAGCAGAATCAACGTTCAACTCGATAGTTGCTGGATTAGTAATTGGGTTGTAAGTTCCTAGTTTCTCGATGAATCTACCATCTCTTCTAGCTCTAGAATCTGCAACCACGATGTGGAAGAAAGGTTTTCCTTTTTTACCGTGTCTTTGTAATCTGATTTTTACTGACATAATGTTTGAATTTTACGGGAACTCGTCCCAGTTAAATATTTAAGAGTGCAAAGATAGTAAAAAAGTTTGAAGTAAAAAGCTCCAAGTAAAAAGTTTTGTGAAATTCAATTATTTTTCTCAGGAGCCGGGAACCTGCTCTCGCTACTCGCTTTTTTCTTTTGCAAAGAAAAAGAGCTCAGACAGGCCGCTCGATCAGGGCTATTAGTCTAGTTTTCCCATATAGAAAAGCCCCAGACACTTCTGATTTTCTTCAATGGTTAAAGACTCTTTCAAATAGTCAACAATCTTCGGGGAACTCCAATAGCAACCTATATTATTGGCAGTACAAGTCAGATACATATTCTGTACAGCCATTGATGTTGCTGCAATTTCCTCCCATTCAGGAACCATTCCGCTAAAATTAACAACAATGGAAACAACAATGTCAGCTTTATTTATTTTGAAACCAATATCATTATATTTTTTTTCCAGAAAAACCTGCTCAGGCTGAGTTGCTTTATAAATAGCCTGCATTTCTGAAGCCAGTTTTGCTTTCTCCTCACCTTTGAATATTTTAAAACGCCAAGGCTTTGTACGTTTATGATTAGGAGCTAATGTTGCCGAATGTAAAATTTCATCAAGAACCTCCTGAGAAATTTCGGCATCTGTATAATCTTTTGGGAAAATACTTCTTCTTTGCTCTATGATTTCTTTTAAAACTTCTGCTGTATTCATACCTGCAAATTTACAACATGGAATTCAATCTGTTCTATTTAAAATCATTGAAGTTTTCAAAAATTTTCATGATAAAACATTACCTGTTTTGATCACAAAAACTATATAATTTGATTAAGGACTTAGTACCTGCTTACGATTTTTATATGCTTTATAATTACTAAAAACAAAAGTCAGCAAAATACCTGCACCCAATATTACACTGAACCATTTCTCATATGTATTTCCTTTTACAGGATCAAGCATGTACAAAGCAATACAACTTACGGCATATACAATTCCTGTAATGATCCAGACTAATGCAGGATCAGGATATTCTTTTATTATACTTGTTTTATTGTAATTAAAAATTGGAAGCAGCTTATGTTTGTCCCAGATCAGCAATACAAGAACAGCGATCATCATTAGAGACGTTATTATCCAGGTTCCTTTGAATGAAAGGCTTATTGTGATGATCCAGATATTGGTTAATATTGCTAAAAACATTAATGCTCCAAGTGTAGCATAGCGTTGTGTCATCAGTAAAATTCCTGCAGAGATCTGTGCCAATCCCAGGAAATTCCAATAAAATCCGGATTGGTATAATGCTTCAAAGAAATATCCAATTGGATTATCCGTCGAAATTCTTGTGAATCTATTCCCCATGAGCTTTACCAACCCTGAAGGGAAAAATGCAAACCCTACAAGATAACGGAGATGGATGATTACCCAGTGATTGAATTTACTGGTTCTTAGTTTTTCAAATTTCATGTATTGATGGAAAGTTTATGGGTATTAGTTGCTGACCATTGGTTAGGCGTTACAAGTTCAGTCATTTTTGTTTCAGATCTCCTGAATTCATTTTCCCATCATCAATACATACAATCAAGCTTCTCTCTACAAAACCTCCACTATTTTTTGATGAATTTTATTTAATGTGAATTCATCTCCGGGTTTCATTCCCATCATTTTTTTCGCCATTGGACTTTCAGGAGAAATAGCGTAGAACCGATCTCCTTCAAAAAAGAACTCTCCTAATGAAACCGAAACATAAAAACGGGCTTTATTCGTAATAACCAAAGAACCAAGCTGAACTCGTTCTGTAGCAGTATTAAGAACTTTGGCCATGTTTCTTCTCAAATCATTTAAAGCTCCAAGTTGTCTTTGCATCTGATAAATTTCCTCCTGCATTTCTTCTCGCATGCTGTCATATTTGGGAGTCTTTTTGATATCACGACTAGCTTCCAGGGTAAATTCAATAAAATTTTTAAGTTTTTCAATTTTCTCAGCAATGGTAGCTTTTACAAAATCTCTGATATCACTTTTTTCAAATACAATCTTCTCCATAAATCGATTCTTTAATATAAAGGTAATAGTTTTAAAATAATAATTAATCTTTTTGGCACAAAAGCGATTATCACTTCAATAAATATAGATTAATCTTATTTAATAAGAAAATACATAATTAATACCATTTTGTCACAGTATCAAAATAATTATTAAAATAAAAAAGACCGTCTTACTTTTAAGACAGTCCATATTTTTAGTTCCAAAATGGATTCATGTATTTTGAAAAAATATATTCCTTTATTTTTCAGAAAGCTTTTTCAAATCTTCAAGTCCCTGACCAAACATTTTATCCATATTTCCATTCATCATGGGTTTCATAATCTTCATCATAGCATTTAACTCGTTATCGATCATCCAGGTTACTTTTGTGGTATTCCCTTCAGGTGCTACGACGAAAGTTGCTTTAGCATCTCCTTCAAAAGGTTGTATGAAATGAAGTTTTGTGGTCATTTTTTCGTTCGGAACAATTCCGGTAATGGTTTGCTCTCCCTCTCCTACATTTTTATCTCCTTTCCAATGATAAGAATCTCCAATTTTATCTCCATCTCCGGAATAGGTAATAACAATATTCTTATCTGCTTTTGAAAAAGGATCCCATGCATTATATCCTTTTAAAGAGCCAACATACGTCCATACTTTTTCTTTTGGGGCATTAATGGTAATTGATTTTTCATAATGATAATCTTTGCTAAAGAAAAGTACTGCAATCACAGCATACACGGCAATCAACAAGATGATTATTCCGATAATTTTTAAGAGTGTTCTCATAGTCAAATTATTTAAAGTTATTTATTTTAATAATGTTTTATCTGTTTTCAAAATTAAATATTCTTCATTCACTTCTGCTTCTCCTATGACAAGATAAATTAAAGATAATGTATTTTTGTCATACTTCTCATTCAGGCATTATTTTTGTGCATTTCAGCTGGGATTTTCCCATGAATTATTACATTTACTTTTAATTAAAATTTGAAAAATGAATATTTTAACAGAAAAATTTAACACCCCATATCATTCTGCTCCATTTACTTCTATTAAAAATGAAGATTATCTTCCGGCTTTTAAAGAGCTTATTCAACAATCGGAAGAAGAAATCAATGCTATTGTTAACAATCCGGAAGAGCCCACTTTTGAAAATGTGATTGAAGCATTGGCTTATTCAGGAGAGCAACTGGATGTGGTTTCCAATATATTTTTCAATTTAAATTCGGCTGAAACCAGTGATGAAATTCAACAGATTGCACAGGAAGTTTCTCCTATTTTAACAGAATATTCTTCAAAAATTTCCCAAAACGAAGCACTTTTCAACAAAATCAAAAAAGTATATGATGAAAAAGAAAAGTACAATCTTAATGAGGAACAAAAAATGCTTTTGAACGAGACCTATAAAGGCTTTGTAAGAAGTGGTGCTTTATTGAATGAGGAAGACAAAGAAAAATTAAAAAAGATCAGCATGGATCTTTCTGTAAAATCGTTACAGTTTGGACAGAATGTACTTGCTTCTACCAATGCTTATTTCAAGCATATTACCAATAAAGAAGATTTGGCAGGAATTCCGGAAGCGATCATGGATCAATATGCTGAAGAAGCTAAAGAAAGAAATCTTGACGGATGGGTAATTACATTACAATATCCGAGCTACATTCCCTTCATGACGTATGCTGAAAATCGTGAATTAAGAAAAGAACTGGCACTAGCCAACGGTAAAAAATCTTTTGATGATGGTGAATTCGACAACCAAAACCTCATCAAAGAACTTTTGAATTTAAAGCAACAAAAAGCAGAGCTTCTAGGGTATAAAAATTATGCGGATTTTGTTCTTGAAGAAAGAATGGCTAAGTCTCCGGTAAAAGTGTTTGACTTTTTAAATGAACTTTTAACAAAAGCAAAACCTTATGCAGACAAAGAAATTGAAGAATTGAAATCTTTGGCTAAAGCGGATGGAATAGATGAAATGCAAAGCTACGATCATGCTTTTTATGCTGAAAAATTACGTAAACAAAAATTTGACCTCAACGATGAAGAGCTGAAACCCTATTTCCCTTTAAACCAGGTACAGGATGCCGTATTTGGATTAGCAGGAGAACTTTTCGGATTAACTTTTGAGGAAAGAAATGATATCCCTAAATATCATGAAGAGGTAAAAGTATATGAAGTAAAGGAAGCCTTCGACTCCGCTCAGACTGGCAGCTACAAAGCATTGCTATATGTTGATTATTTTCCAAGAAAAGGGAAAAGAGCCGGCGCATGGATGACCAGCTATAAAAATCAATATCAACTGAATGGTGAAAATTCACGTCCGCATATTTCTATTGTATGTAATTTCAGCAAACCGACAAAAGATACACCTAGTTTATTAACCTTCCAGGAAGTGACAACCTTGTTCCATGAATTCGGACATGCTCTTCACGGGATGATGGCCAACACACAATACCCTACTCTTTCCGGAACTTCAGTAAAATGGGATTTTGTAGAACTTCCTTCTCAGTTTCTGGAAAACTTCTGCTATGAGCCTGAATTCTTAAAAACTTTTGCTAAACATTATAAAACAGGTGAAGTACTTCCTGACGAAAAAATTGAAAAAATCGAACAGTCAAAAAATTTCATGGAAGGATATCAAACCTTAAGACAATTAGGTTTCGGTCTTTTGGATATGAACTACCACACTAAAGTAGATGAATTGAAAAATGAAAGTATAAAAGACTTTGAAGATCAATACACAAAAGCAACTACTCTTTATCCTATTAATCCTGAAACTGCGATGAGCCCAAGCTTCTCCCATATTTTCCAAGGCGGGTATTCTGCAGGATATTATTCTTATAAATGGGCGGAAGTACTGGATGCGGATGCCTTCCAATATTTTAAAGAAAACGGAATATTCAATCCTGAAATTGCTGCCAAATATAAAGTACTTCTTTCTTCAGGAGGAACCAAAGACCCTATGGAATTGTATAAAAATTTCAGAGGCAGTGAACCGAAAGTGGAGAGTTTATTAAAAAGAGCATTTGGATAGGATATGAAGGAAGATCTCAATACACTCGCTTCTGTTTTTAATGAGTCATTAAAAACAAATCTCTCTCATATTGATTCTGAAAAAATTGACATTATCTTAGACAACAGAGATTCATCAGAATTTTCAGAAGCATGGATGGATGCTTATCAGAGTATTGAAGAAAAAGAGATTAATTCTGAAATAGAAGATCAGATTCATGATATTCGAAAAGAGATTTTTATATCTACCTTCAGGGCTACAGGGTCATCTGAATTATCTGCTTATATTTCTGATGATTTTGGACTCATCTGTTCTTATTATATCCAGGCTATTGAAAATAAGTGGGTAACCAGTTTGCTTTTCAATTATCTTCATCATCAGATTCCGCAGGGAGAGCCTATGAATACAGATAAGACAATGAGAGCATTAATCTCAGTAAAATAATTTTGATCAACTAAAATCTCATAATGGCCTCTGGAACTTCAGAGGCCTTTTATATTAAACTTATCATTTCATATTTATCCTACCGCATTTTGAGCTAAAATTAACTGAGTCGAGGTAAGGAAATCGAGTAAAAGGACTGGAAGCTGGAAGTTACTTTGAGTTATAATGATTGATAGCCTATAGCATCATTAATTTTTGCCTTAAGGCCAATAAAAAAGATGAATCTTTATTCTTTATGGCTTTCATTACTTCCAGCTTCCAGCTCCCGACTTCAAAACCACTTTACTCCGAACTGACATTAAAATATCAGAATGCACAACGGGTATTTATACTAATAATTAATTCGTAATTTGCTCTGACTAAAATTTTCAACTATGCTATTAGCCATTTTACTTCCCTTTCTGTCTTTTATGGTTCGTGGAAAAATTATTACAGGAATCATTTGTCTGATTTTACAGATTACTTTAATCGGATGGCTTCCTGCTGCAATATGGGCCGTTTTATCTTTAAACAATGCCAGAGCTGAAAAAAGAACGGATCGATTGATCCGGGCTATGCGCGAAAACGGGAAATAATCAGCCCATCTTAAAACATAAACAAAGGAGGTTGTCTCAAAAGTGTCATTCTGAATGAAATGAAATGCAGTGAAGAATCTCATATAATTGGTTGTCAAAGAGATTCTTCCTTCGTCAGAAATCGAAGATTCGACGTAGTCAATGACAAAAGCCAAATTATTTGACTTTTGAAACAACCTCTTTTATCTTTCACAAAACCATCAGAAACTATCTATTAGAACAGTTTTAAGACTCATACTTTCTTTTTTCATTCTTACAAAATATATTTTTTTGAAAATTTTATGTAAATAAATTTGCGAAACCGAAAAGTTGCACGTAAATTCGCAACCATATAGTTTCATATAAAAATCAAACAAAGTGAGAAGAGATATTTTCCAAGCCATAGCAGATCCTACCCGACGAGCAATCATCGCCTTAATTGCAGTACAGGCCATGACCCCAAATGCTATTGCCGAACATTTTGATACAACCAGACAAGCTGTTTCAAAACATTTGAAAATTCTGACAGAATGTGAGCTTATTACTCAAAATCATCAGGGACGGGAAATTTATTACCTCCTTGAAATTGATAAAATGAAAGAAATAGATCATTGGCTCGATCAATTCAGAAAAATATGGGAAAGCCGTTTTGAACAATTGGATACCCTTCTGGAAGGGCTTAAAAGTCAACAAAAATAAAAACAATCATAAAAATAGACCAATGAAACATCAACTTCAATTCGATTTTCTTGCAGATAAGGAAAAGAATACACTTACGATCAGACGTGAATTTTCAGCTAACCGTAAAATGGTATGGGATTGCTATACAAAAAGTGAACTTCTCGATCGATGGTTTGCGCCAAAGCCATTAACGACCAAAACAAAATCTATGGAATTCCGTGAAGGCGGGCACTGGCATTATGCTATGATAGAACCTAACGGAACAGAATATTGGAGTATGGTTGAATATCTCACAATCAATCCTATTGATTCTTATACTTCTCTGGATGCATTCTGTAATGAAAAGGGAGAAATCAACAATAATCTTCCCCGTGCAGAATGGGAGGTTAGTTTTTCAGATAAAAATGAAAATACACTGGTAGAAACTATTGTTACTTATAAATCTTTATCAGATCTTGAAACAATCATTCAAATGGGAATGGAACAAGGAATGATTGCCACATTGGAAAAACTTGATGAATTATTATTAATCTTAAACCAATAAAAATGAACCACAAAATTAATGTGACTGCAACCATTGATGCAGATTCAAAAAAAGTATGGGACTATTACACCAATCCCGAACATATTACTCAATGGAATTTTGCTGATCCTTCATGGCACTGCCCTACAGCTTCCAATGATATGCAAGTCGGCGGAAAATATGCTGCAAGAATGGAAGCCAAAGACGGAAGCTTCGGTTTTGATTTTGAAGCAATTTATGATGAGATAAAAGAAGGTGAGAAATTCAGCTATACGATTCCGGACGGTAGACAGGTAAATGTAAATTTTAAAGAAAACAATGGAAAAACTATTGTTGATGTAGCTTTCGATCCGGAAAATCAAAACCCCGAAGAAATGCAAAAAGGGGGATGGCAAGCTATCCTTGACAATTTCAAGAAGTATACAGAATCTCATTAATTCTTATAAGATTCCATCGCCATTTCGGGCTGAATATTTGAAATATTCAGCCCGAATTTTTTATGAATAATAGGTAAAGACATCGTTATTATTCATCGATTTTATTTAAAATTATTAAATAATTATCGTATTTTTACCATACACCTTTTTATCAAAGATCTTTTACAATTTCAATCTATCAAATATGAAAATCGCATTTAAAAATAGAAGAATTATTATTAATTCATTATTAGGAGCAGCTTGGCTTATTATAGGTTTAAGTTATTTTTTGAATGGTGAAGGTTTGAAATGGAAAACATTCGCTGTTTTAACATTAGGAATCGTTTATGTTGTATTGGCAACATCTGAATATTACTATAAATATATCACAATCACTGATCAACAGATTAGGATTAATCAATTTCCCGGTAAGAAAATTAATATCGATGAAATTATTTCCGCAGGTTATTATGCAGATGATTATACTTTAAAAACGGCTCATAAAACGATGAAAATACTAAGGTCACAGATTAATCCTAAGGATCTTCCAAAGTTTGAACTTTTTTTTAATAATCTGACTTCAAAATTAAAAGCAGCAGAACCGCTTTTATCTTATGAAAGAAAATAAATATGATAACCAGTCATTTTTTGACCAGTATGAAAAAATGCTTCGTTCACAATTGGGATTAGAAGGTGCCGGAGAATGGCATGCACTGAAAAAGATGTTACCGGACTTTAAAGGCAAACATGTGCTTGATCTCGGATGCGGATATGGATGGCACTGCCGTTATGCTATTGAACATGGTGCACAGTCTGTAATTGGCATTGATATTTCAGAAAAAATGTTGGCAAAGGCTAAAGAAATCAACAACCTGGAAGGCATTCAATATGAAAGAAAAGCTCTGGAAGACATCGATTATCCTGCAGGCAAGTTTGATCTTGTTATAAGCTCACTCACATTGCATTACGTAGAATCTTACGATTCTATTGTTAAAAATATCTATCGGTGGCTCACTACCGGAAGTCGGTTCGTATTTTCTGTAGAACACCCTGTTTTCACGGCAGAAGGAAGCCAGGACTGGATGTACGATAAAGATGGACAAAGCGTATGCTGGCCTGTTGATCAATATTTTATTGAAGACAAAAGAAACACTACTTTTTTAGGAGAAAATGTCATCAAATATCACCGGACTTTAACCTCTTATTTAAATATTCTTTTAAAGTATGGTTTCGCCATTAAAGAAATCATGGAGCCCGAACCAAGTCCGGAAATGCTGAAAGAGCTCCCGGAAATGAAGGATGAACTCCGTCGCCCAATGATGCTACTCATCGCTGTTGAAAAATAACACCTATGGAAAATCAACCACAACCAGATAATACAGCTGTAAGAACAGCTTTATGGAGAGCTTTACATGTACAAATAGATGAGGCTCCTTATGTTCTTGAAGATCAGGTTGGATTACAATTAATTGCTCCCGATGAAGGATGGCAAGAACGTCCGGATATGAAATACACCAAAAGATTAAGAGCTTCTATCATAGCACGTTCTCGTTTTATAGAAGATCTGATCATCACGGAATATGAGAAAGGAACCCGACAATATGTGATTCTGGGAGCCGGGCTCGATACTTTTGCACAACGTAAACAAAACATTACTCCTGAACTCCAGATTTTTGAAATAGACCAACCCGAGACTTTGCAATGGAAACAAAATCGTCTCATAGAAACAGGATTTGGTCTCCCTGAAAATTTACATTTTGTTCCAGTTGATTTTGAAGCTTCTTCTTGGTGGAATGAACTTTTAAAAGCCGGATTCGACATCAATCAGCCTACAGTCTTTGCTTGTACCGGAGTCACTTTATATCTGAGTAAAGAAGCTATCACTTCTACCCTACAACAGATTTCTACCTTAGCTCCAGGCTCCAAACTTGCCATGTCATTTTACTTACCGATAGACCTTCTTGAAGAAGAGGACCAGCCTATGCAGGAGATTGCAGAAAAAGGAGCCCGTGAAGCAGGAACACCCTTCGTAAGTTTTTTTTCACCCTTAGAAGTTTTGCACCTTGCACAGGAATCGGGATTTGATCCTGTAGAAATTATTTCTACTGACAATGTTAGACAACTTTATTTCTCGGGTAGAACTGATGGTTTACAACCTGCCAGCGGCGAGGTATTCCTTCTGGCTTCTACATCAATCTGATCTCAATTAAACCTATGAAACATCTGATTTTTTTCTTGACTTTAGTATTTTCATTACACTTGTCTGCTCAAGATAATAGTAAGCATGAAAAAGAACTTGACCAGTATTTTACTGCTTTAACAAATCTGAAAAACTTTAATGGAAATGTTAAAATTGTAAGAAACAATACTATTCTTCTGGACAAAACATATAATATACCTGACCAGATCAATGCTTTGAAGGTTGATCGGAATAGTAAATTTATTATCGCTTCGGTTTCAAAAATTTTTATCAAATATGGAATCTTAAAGTTAGTAGAACAAGGAAAAGTTAAATTATCCGATAAGATCAACAAATACATTCCCGATTTTCCGAATGGAGAGAAAATTTCAATTGAAAATTTAATGTACCATCAATCGGGATTGCCAAGAGAAATCCGGGATTATGAAAAATATGAAAGTCTAAGTTTAGACAAGACCATTGAACTGGCTAAACAAGAAACTTTACAATTTGAACCGGGTACTCAGACTCTTTATTCTAATGTCGGATATTTTATTCTCCATTATATTATAGACAATATCTCTGATAAAGGATATTGGAACTTTATGCAAAATGAAATCATCAAAAAATATCAATTAAAAAATACTGGTGAATTTAATACTGCTAAATCATTATCTAATTTTGCCTATGGATTTTTTAGTGAAAGTGGAAAAATCACTCCTGTTCCCCATACCAGCATAAACAGGTTCGAAACCGGAAATTATTTTTCAACAATTGATGATCTGTACAGCTTCAGTGAACAACTTCTCTCCGGGAAAAACATTAAAAAAGAGCTTGCTCTCAAAATGTTTGGAAATGATCAGCTTTTGGTACAAGCAGGAGGAAGACCCGGTTATAGAGCATATTATTATCAGAATTTAAAATCAGGAGTCACATTTATTTTTACATCAAATATTACAGACGTTCCTTTTCAAAAACTTACCGAGGATATTATCAATCTTTTAGAAAACAAGCCCTATAGTCTTCCCAAAAAAATTAATAAAAAAGCGATACAAATCTCTGATGAGCTTTTAAAAAAATATACAGGGAAATTTGCATTGGAAGTGGATAACACACAAATTTTCACGATTATTTTAGAAGATCATTTTTTATACATTATTGATAAAGATGGAGAAAAAACGAAAATGTATCCTGAAACACAATCCTCATTTTTTGACAATCCTGAATCTGAAGACAGCTATGAATTTTTAAGCAATAACGGGGAGAAATATAACCTAACCATTATTTCTACAGGTATAAAATTAAAAACGAAACGAATAGAATAAAAAGGGCTTTTCCATTTGAAAAATTTTTAAACAACTACACATTTCGTTATATAAAGTTATTACTGATGCAATACAATGCATAATATTTTTTAATTGAAATTAATTTCAGATTTTGTATCTTTAATTACCATTTTCATAAAATTATTTGGTAAAAAGTTATGACAGGAGAACTTTATTTCATAAAAACCAATCCTAATGTTGCCAAAATTAATTTGTACAATAAACTAAGTCGTGAAGAAGAAGAAATTTCGAAGCTTTTACAAACGGCCCCTAAAACCAATCTTGAAACTATTAAGGAAAAGGTAAAAGACTCTGTAGAAGAGCTTACCAAAGAAGAGCTTTTGTGTATTTTTTCATGGTTTAGTCGTGCATATCCTTCAAACCACGAAGAGATTAAAACTCAACTTTTTATTCATGGCATTGATCTTTTTTATGAAATTCCATCCACAGATCATGTACAACACTTTCTTCAGGTCCTTTCGGATTATGAAAAATCATCCCAACAGCATCTGGACTATATTGCCACTTCACAAAATTTCAATCAATTTATGATTTACGGGATATTTTTAACAGCGTTAATGAATAAAGATGATGGCCCGGAAAACATTCTTTCCGATTATTTAAAAAACGATTATCAGACTTTATATGCTCTTGCTGAAAATCAGTTTTATTTAAAAAAGACTGGTGAAGAAAATGACCTTGTTCTTCAACCCTATTTTAATGATTTATATGATCTGACAAAATTTTATAAAGGATCTATTATCCAGCTTTAGTATTAACAAATACTATATTTCATAGTCTTATTTATGTAACTGCAGTTTAGAGGAACTCTTATTTTCAAAATTTTTCATCTCTCCATGTAATATTATATTTCTAAAGATTGTCATATAATAAACTTTTGAAGTTTTAAGAGGATAAAAACTATAACAATCGCCGGCAGTTTCTCTATTAAAAGAATCTGTTGGCTTTTTTTATTAAAAAAAAATTTAACGATAGGTTTTTAACTGAATAACAATAGAAAAGAAGCCCTGAGCAACATACCACACTACTGACTGCCGAAATTGGAATGAATAATGCACTTTCTCTAACGTCTGATAAAGGTATATTTTTGTATTCCGGTTTTGAAGTTATACAACATTTCTTTTTTGACAAAGCAGACAAAATCACTCCGGAGAACCTTGAAATATGGAAAGAACAGATTCAAAACTTATACTCAGCTGATCGTTAATGATTCTATTCCTGCTGATAAAAATAGTTTTTGAAAATAAATTGGGAGTATTTTTAGTTTAATATCGGAAAACTGAAGAACATCAATCTCACCTGTTTGCATCTTGATTTTATATTTTATTTAAGAAAGGTATGGCATGAAATTGGCTTCAAGAATGGCAAGTAAAATTGTTTTGAACCTTTATTTTAAACCATTGAGATTCATAATTGGTTAAGTTTTTACACTATGCGCCAGCATCTTAATGGTTTAAATATTGGAATTGCAATAAAAATTGATATATTGCACAACCTATGAAACATTTAAACAGCATATTACGTCTTCCTTTTTTCAGTGAGTATTACTCCCCGAGTTATCGTTCGGGAAGACTTTCTATATCTGTATTCTAAATTAAATAATCTACTTAATATATAGAGCCCGGACAGTACCTGTCCGGGCTTTTCATTTTTAAAATAATTCAATATGAACCATACATTACAAGAAAATGTTGCTATCATCCTTCCTGAAAACGGTCTGGAAGAAAAATTAAGACAAGCAAAAAAAGAAAACAGAAAATTATCAATTAAGCTAGGTTTTGATCCTACAGCCCCGGATCTGCATCTGGGACATGCAGTTGTTCTCAAAAAGCTAAAAGAATTCCAGGATCTTGGTCATCAGATCATTATTGTGGTAGGAAGTTTTACAGCAAGAATTGGTGACCCTACAGGAAAGAATAAAGCAAGACAACCTTTGAGTACTGAAGATGTACAGCATAATGCTCAAACTTATATCAATCAGCTTTCTAAAATCATTGATGTTGAAAAAACAAAAATTGTCTTTAATTCGGATTGGTTGGACGCTCTTGAGTTTTCTGAAGTCATTCAGTTATTATCAAAAGTCACTGTAGCTCAATTGATGCATCGAAATGATTTTAACAAAAGATTTACGGAAAACACTCCAATTGCGATGCATGAGCTGGTATATCCTATTCTTCAAGGGTTTGATTCTGTAAAAATTGAATGCGATATCGAAATGGGTGGCACAGACCAACTTTTCAACTGTACTATGGGAAGACACCTACAGGAAGTCCATCAAATGTCTCCTCAAATCGTCATGTGTATGCCTTTATTAAAAGGACTGGACGGAAAAGAAAAAATGAGCAAATCTCTGAACAATACTATTGGACTTACCGACAGTCCTAATGAAATGTTTGGAAAAACGATGTCTATTCCGGATACTTTGATTGATGAATTCATTAATCTGGCTACCAATTTTTCCCTTGAAGAAAAAATAGATTTAAAATCAAAAATGGAATATGGCGAAAATCCAATGAACATCAAAAAAATAATTGCCCGAAACATCATCACTCAATACCATAATGAAGTAGATGCAAAGAATGCAGAACATTTTTTCAGCAATCAGTTTCAAAACAAAAATTTTGAGGAGAAAACCTTTGAACAGATTTCCATACAATCTCTGAATCACGATGAAAACCCAATATCTCTCATTGAACTTTGTCATCAATTAAGAACTGATCTTAGCAAATCAGCATTGCGAAGATTAATTGAAGGTGGAGGTATTCAAATCAATAATGATAAAATAACCGAACCTGATGAAAAATTAGCATTGGTCTCCAATACCAAGATAAAGATTGGAAAAAGAGCTTTTTTTGAATTGATTTGAGCAGAAAGTCAGAAGCTGGAATTTTTTCCGGCTTTTTCCGCTTAAATATTGATTTATCTCACCGTATAAATCAAGTTAAATTAATATCTTCGTTTAGCTAACGATCGCTAAAAATAAAGGACAATGAGTGTAGATCTTACCTATCGCAAAGCCACAGAAAATGACATCGATTTTCTTCTTGAGCTCAGAACGAAAACAATGAATCCACATTATGAGGAATCACTCCTTCCAACTGATCAAGAAACCACTCTCAAGAGAATCTTATATGAATTTGAAAAAGCAAACATCATTTTTCTCGGTCATCAGCCTATTGGGCTATTAAAGATCAACAGAGCAGAAGATAAAATCGATATACTGCAACTTCAGATTGATCCCGGGCAGCAAGGTAAAGGATTAGGAAGAATGATTTTAACAAATATTCTGGCAGAAGCTTCATCAACGGCAAAACCGGTTACATTAAGTGTTTTAAAAACTAATAAAGCTCAGCATCTCTATTCCGGTCTGGGTTTTAAAATCATAGGTGAGGATGCTTACTCTTATTTTACGGAGTTCAAATAATGATTGTATAGACTCATTAGCATCAACAATAAAAAAGGTTCAATTTTTAGAATTGAACCTTTATATTTATAATACTACTGTATTTATTCTTTAAAATCTTTATCTGAAGCAGCAACATTTCTTGCCTTTGCCAACATTGGGATGGAAATAAGCCCCATCACCAACATAAGTACAATTTGAAGTGGTAAAGAAATAAAGGAGTAAGTAAGCCCCATTTCTCCTCCTAAATCGGCACTTTTCCCTACCGAGATAAATAAAGCCATAAATCCATATTTCATCGCCAGATTATAGGCTCCGATTCCTCCACTGGCAGGAATAATCATTCCTAATGTCCCAACTACAATAATGAAGAAACCATCTGCCAATGTAAATCCTGATGTTTCCGGAAGGGCAAAACATACTAAATAGGCTGCAAAATAATAGGAAACCCAGATTCCAACAGTATATAAAATAAATTTTCCTTTTTGCTTTAACTTAAAAATAGTAGTCAGTCCCTGAAAAATTCCATCTATAAAATTGACAATTTTCCCTAAAAACGGAACGTCTGCCAATTTCTTTTTAAACACAAAGAACAAAACAGTTCCTACGATTACAATTAAAAGGCCAAATAATATTTTATTAGGGTTAATATGGATTCCTGAATTTTCATAAAAAGACAAAATCGCCTCATACTTGAATAGTAATGTCAAACCTAAAAAAACAAGCATACATACAAGATCTACTACTCTTTCTAAAATAATGGTTCCAAAAGATTTATCTACAGGTACTTTTTCAACCCCATATAAAGCTGTTGCTCTCGCCACCTCTCCACTTCTTGGAATGGTAAGGTTCATCAAATATCCAAAGGATATGGACCAAAGTGAATTAGCATTAGAAATACTATGTCCCATAGGTTCCAACATCAGATTCCAACGAATTGCTCTGAACCAATAAGCTAAAAGACCAAACACTGCAGCAAACAGTACCCAAAGGTAATTTGCTTTAGCCAACGATTTTTGAATCACTTTAAAATCAAGTCCTTTTAAGGCAAGCCATAAAAAAAAGCCTGCAAAAGCAAGCGATATTACTATTGTAAGTATTGATTTTAAAGGACTTTTTGATGTTTTCTCCATAAATTAAGTAAGAAGGTTTGTTTTTTCGTCCGGGAAAACTATTTTCGGTTGAAAGTCTTTTGCTTCTTCAGGAGTCATCTGTGCATAAGCTATAATAATGATAATATCATCTTTCTGTACCTTTCTAGCCGCAGGTCCGTTCAGGCATACTTCTCCCGATTTTCTTTTTCCTTTGATCACATACGTATCAAAACGTTCTCCGTTGTTTACATTCACAATATAGACTCTCTCTCCTACTACCAAACCGGCAGCTTCTATAAGATCTTCATCTATCGTTATACTTCCTATATAATTAAGGTCAGAGGCAGTTACTCTCACCCTATGGATCTTAGATTTGAAAACTTCTATTAACATGCTGCAAATTTATTAATAAAAATTTACAAAACAGGTCATCATGATCATTTAAAAACTCCCACAAACACAGGTGTTTAATTTTTCAAAACATAAAAAAAATGAAATTTACTTGTAAAATCAACAAACATATCCTCAAAAACGTCAATTCTTTATACACAATTTAGGATTTAATAAATACAGAAAATAATATTAACAAATTGCTAAAGTCAATACACATAAGCATTTGGCACGATTTTAGTAACCCGTAACGTAGATTTTTCGTGAAAATACGAATTATCATATTTTAACTGTTTTCATTGAAAAGCAAAAAAATTATATAAGTTTTAATAAAAAAATTGCACAATTAGAAAATAGTATTATATTTGCTATAATTACGAACTAACTTTAATATTAAAAATTATGAACAAGTCTGAATTAATCGACGCAATCGCAAAAGATGCAGGAATCACTAAAGTTGCAGCTAAAGCTGCTTTAGAATCATTCATTTCTAACGTAACTTCTACTTTAAAGAAAAAAGACGGAAAAGTTTCTTTAGTAGGTTTCGGTACTTTCTCAGTAGCTGAGAGAGCAGCTAGACAAGGTATTAACCCTGCAACTAAAAAACCAATCAAAATTGCTGCTAAAAAAGTTGCTAAATTCAAAGCTGGAGCTGATTTATCAAACGCAGTTTCTGGTGCTAAGAAAAAATAATCATTCAGATTACGAAAATTCAAAGGCTGTTTCTAAGAAACAGCTTTTTTTGTGCTTAATGGTCTTGAAAAAAGGGATCAAGAGCAAAAGTTGGGGGAGTTTAAAATATTTAGATCTATTTAATCTTTAAATTTCACGCAAAGGATTTTTATTATATAGTGTTATATTTTAGGAAGCAAAGGCTTGAATCAATTGTATTGATTCTTTCTAAGCGTACGCATATCCATATCGCTTCATCAGCGACCTTTATGGCTTTCTTTGCTCCCTTATCAATAATGAATTGCATCTTGCCTTTGCGTCTAAATAAAACTTCAGTATAAGCTTAGAGTAGTAAAAAGCTAATTTACTTTCCTTTCATATTAACCAAACGTTTTATCTACTTTTGAGACTTATCCAAAATCTAAGATAATCCATTCTACTTTATATGAAATACCAATCAAAAGAAACAGGTTTTAGCCCATTTATAGTTTAAAAAAATCCAATGGATTCAATATTGGATGTAATTAAGCGGTGGATATAAAATAAGCAGACTAAAGTCCGCTTATTTTGATGCTATAAAGTCTATTATAAATTATACCGGCGAAAAATCATGGTGCTAACCTTGAAATCTTCCAATCCAAATCTTCCAACTGATACACAATTCTATCATGTAGACGATTAGGTCTTCCTTGCCAGAATTCAATTTCATAAGGTTTTGCCAGATAGCCACCCCAATTTACAGGTCGGGGAACTTCTGTATTTTCAAATTCTTTTTCTAAATCTTTCAACTTATCTTCTAAAAATTCCCTATTTGGGATCACTTGACTTTGTGGAGAAACAACCGCTCCCAGCTGACTTCCTTTTGGCCTTGAATGAAAATAACCGTCACTCAGGTTCTCTGCTACTTTTTCTAAATCAGCCTTAATAATAACCTGTCTTTCGAGATTAGGCCAGAAAAAATGCAGGCAAGCTTTATGATTGTGGGCTATTGCTTTTCCTTTTTTGCTGTTATAATTGGTGTAAAAGATAAATCCTTCATGGGTATAGGCCTTAAGCAGCACCATTCTGGTTCTGGGACAACCGTCTTCTTCTACTGTAGAAACAGCCATAGCATTAGCTTCAGAGATAGCAGGACTCTCACTAGCTTCTAAAAACCAGTCCCTGAATTGTTCGATTGGATTTTGTTTTATCTCACTTTCAATAAGTTGGGACTTCTCGTACACTTTTCTTTTGTCGTGCAGGTTTTCCATAAATATTTTTTATTAAATTTGAGTATGAATCACTCATACAAAGGTAAAATATTAATCTCGACCCCTGACATTTCCGGCGATCTTTTTTCCAGATCGGTAGTATTGGTTATTGAACATAATGAAAGTGGAGCATTTGGTTTGATATTAAATAAAAAGAACAGCCAGATGAGTACTAAATTCAAAGATTTTTTTGATTTCAAGATCGAAGTCTATGATGGAGGACCTGTGGAGAATGATAAAGTTTTTTTTATTGTAAAAGGTAAAGAAAAAGTCACTGAGATTTACACTGAAATCACCGATGAATATTATCTTACAGAAGATATTGAACGCATCATCAGTGCTGTGTTGAACAATGAACTTGATATTCATAATGTAAAGATCTTTTCCGGATATTCCGGATGGTCTCCAAACCAATTGGATACGGAAGTTCAACGCAAGATGTGGACTGTAGTGGATGTTTATAATCTTGACTACACGCTTCCAAACGATCAAAGTTTGTGGAAATCGATAATGCAGAATCTGGGTGGTGAGTTTTTACTTTGGGCCAATTCGCCTGAAGACATCTCATTGAATTAGTAACCTACTTTAAAACAGGAACATAATTAACAAACTTTAAGATTATGTTAACCAATTTTAAAGAAAGTTTTCACGTTCTTTGAAAAACCAAAATCACTGGAAATGAGAGGAATCAAACTACTTACTTTATCAGTCTTTTCTACTGCATTTTTATCATTCACTCCTATTAATAAAAAATATATTGTTATAGATGCCGGTCATGGCGGAAACGACAATGGAGTTGTATATGGTCAATTCTCTGAAAAGGATATTTCTTTGGGAATAGCCAAGGAAATTCAAAAGATAAGCCAAGGTCAGGATAAGTATGAGATCGTCTTAACCAGAGATGCAGACAATTATCCTTCTCTTGCTGAAAGAACCCATCAGATTAATGCATTGAATCCTGAGATGGTGATTTCAATTCATGTGAATAAATCTCCTCAGGAAGAAACTCCCAATCATGGAGCTGAAGTTTACATTCAGAACTCTGAAGCTTCCAAAAAATTAGCTGAAAAAATTTCTAAAAAATTTGATACCCAAAGGATTTTAGAGCGTAATCTCCATATTTTAAGAGAAACTAAAGCTCCTGCTGTATTGGTAGAAGTAGGATTTCTTAATAATTCAAATGATAGAAAATATATCACCAGCGAAGAAGGACAAAAGGAAATCGCACAAAAATTCGTGGATGTTATCAACGAATACTAAATAAAAGAAACAATTTCTGATTTACTCAGAATAAAACCCGGTAAAGGACTGTGTAATTTTGTTGTTTACCGGGTTTGTCAATTTTTTATTGATTAAAACTAGCCTTCCAACGCTCTACCAGTTCAATAAAACGAGAGCTTTCAAAAGTCTTATTTCTTATTTTACCTACAGAAAATATGCCTTTCTCATCAGATATCATTAAAATTTCTTCTGCTTTCTGAGATTCAAAGGCAATAATCTCGTGCTCTTGGATATCTGCAAGATTATTTTTATGTAAAAAAGTCACAAAATTTTCCATTAAAGGAGAAATGTATGCTCCTTCGGTCTGTTTTGGAACTTTGATAACATCTCCTTCTAAAAAAAGAAGGTTTCCTGAAGTGGTACGGGCAATTCTTTTATTGGGATTCAGAAGAATGACGTCATCCAGATCATTTTCCTGAGCATAAATCCCGCCGTAAATATTTTCAGGACAGTGTACTCTGATATTGCTTAGCAGGTTATTGTTGACATTAATCTCTTTGATTAAGTCTAACTCTAATGATCTTTGATGTATCGCTAATACATCATCCATTTCCACAACTTCATAAAAATAAGAAACGGATGATTTTGCTAATGTCAATTCATCATTATTTCTGAAAACCTGGAAATTAATAATTCCATTTTGTATTCCTTTACCTTCAATAATATCTTTTTGGAAAAGAGACTGGAAAAACTCCAGGGTATAGGTTAAAGGGATATTCATTCTCATCTTTCTCATGGAAGCCATCAGGAAGAAATAGCATTCTTCATCCATGATCAAACCACCGTTTTTTACAAAGAAAGACACCTTTACTGAGTCTCCCCAAAGAAAGGCTCTATTCTTTACATTTAATTCGTCTGATGTAAAATATTGATTTTCCAATTTTTGATGCGATTTATTTACAAAAAAATAATGAACGATAAATCGTTCATCAGTTTTATCATTTAATACAGTGCAACATTACGCTGCACCTAATTTTATTCTGAGGTTCTCAATAAGATTTTCCCAATACATTGCGTTTTCTTCTTCATCCCCTTCTTCACAGAAATCTGTAATATTTAGAGATAAATCTTCTGTAATATCATCTATTACGATAGTCATTTCAAAGAAGTTTTTAGTTCCTTCGTCTTCTTCCCATCTAAAACGCACGAAACCTTCAGGCTTATATCTAATCAAAGTGGCCTTTTCAGCAGGTCCTCCGCCCCAGCTAAAAAAGAAATCATCACCTTTCTCTGTTACCTCATCCGCAAACCATTCAGACAACCCCTCCGCAGTAGCCAGATATTCATATAAAATCTCTGATAGACAGTGCATTGGGAATTCGTAATGGACTTTATGTTTCGCCATATAATCTTTGTTTTTATCGTCCCGCAATATATAAATTAATTTTTTTATTACACAAAAAAGCAGTTACTTTTTTAAAGAATCTGTATGATATTTATCAGAGATTTTAAATATCTATTATGTTAAGTATGAGGAACTAAAACTCCCATGCTAAGCATAAAAAAATCTCTCCGTCTGGAGAGACCTTATTTTTAATCTTCATTAAGAACGTCTAGTATAATCTGGCATCCTTGTCTGATTTCTTCCATGGATAATGTGAGTGGTGGAGAAATTCTCAGGTACTCATTTCTATATAGCTGCCAGAAAACAATAAGTCCTTTTTCCATGCATTTTTTTGCGACTTGTAACGTGTATTCCGGGCTTCCAAGATTTACAGCCAACATTAATCCTCTTCCATTGATATTTTTAATCTTCGGATGAACCAAAAGTTCTCTGAATAGCTTTTCTTTTTCTTCCACTTCATTCATTAACCCACTTTCCAAAACTTCTTTTAAAGTAGCATAGCTAGCCGCTGCAATTAAAGGGTTTCCTCCAAATGTTGTAATGTGACCCAATTTTGGTGAGTGAGACAAAGTGTCCATCATTTCTCTTGAACTCATAAATGCTCCTACCGGAACTCCTCCTCCCATTCCTTTTCCCATTACCAGAATATCTGGAACGATTCCATAATGTTCAAAAGAGAATAATTTTCCGGTTCTACCAAACCCCGGTTGAATTTCATCTAATATTAAAAGTGCCCCTACTTCTTCACATCTTCTCTTTAATTTGATCAGATAATCATTTTCCGGAACTAAAAATCCTGCTGCTCCCTGGATTGTTTCAAGGATAACGCAAGCTGTTTTTTCCGTAATTTTATCAAAATCGTTTTCATTGTTGAATTCAATAAAACTAACCATCGGTAGTAATGGACGGAACTCTCTTTTGTGATTTTCACTTCCGGAAACACTTAGTGCACCGTGCGTATTTCCGTGGTATGAATTTTTGAAAGAGACAATTTCCTCTCTTCCTGTAAATCGTTTTGCTAATTTAAGACTCCCATCAATTGCTTCTGCTCCACTATTTACAAGATAAGTCATTTCCAGTGGTTCAGGAGTAGCTTCTGCAAGTAATTTACACAGAGCAACAGGTTTATCCTGTGCGTACTCTCCATACACCATCACGTGAAGATATTTGTCTGCCTGTTCTTTGATTGCATTAATAACTTTAGGATGCGAATGTCCTAAGGTATTGGCAGAAACTCCTGCTACAAAGTCCAAGTATCTTTTTCCATCAGTGCCATAAATGTAGTTTCCTTCTGCTTTTTCAACTTCAAAACCTGCAGCAAATTTTGTGGTTTGTGCCTGATATGTAAAAAAATCATTATGCATTTCCATCGTCTCAAAAATTTTAGCAAAGCTATAAAACATTCAGCAAATGCCGAAATTATCCAACAATAATAACAAAAGATAATTTTCATTTTTTTGATATTTAAACCTCACTATTTAGTGATAATTATTTACCTTTAGTTGATAAAAACATTATATTATGAAAAAACTATTTATGATCACCGCGGTGTTTTATTCCATTATTATGCTTAAATCCCAATGGAATGCTAACCTTAATGTAAATTTACTTGTTGCGGATCCGGGAGCATTAGGCTCATCTTTTTCCGCTGCTATGAATGATGGCAAAACCTATATTGCCTATTGGAAATCTGTACCTGCACCTAAGAATTATGAACTATGGTTACAAATTTTAGATCAAAACGGGAATAAATCATTGGGAAGTAATGGTTTACTGATCAGCAATCAGATTCCAATGTCAAGTTATACTTTTCTTCAGGGAACAGCTGTAGACTCTTCTAATAATTTTTATATTGCTGTAACCGGGACGGCTAACAATAATGGCTATTTATTTAAAATCACCCCGCAAGGTACTTCAGTATGGCCTAATGGAATATTATTAGGAGAGGCTACAGCTCCAAAAGTTTTGCCTTTATCCAATGGTGATATCATTGTAAGCTATGTCAATCAAGATCATACGAGAGTTCAAAGGTTTAATCAAAATGGACAAGCTGTATGGCCCGCACCAATACAAATTCTTTCAGATGATCCTACAAAGGGATCGCAACCTGCAGACATCTTTGAGTTAGCCAACAATGAAATTGAAATTATCTTTAATAAATCAGGTTCTGGGATATATGGCAGCTTGTTTGCACAGAAATTAAGCGGTAATGGAACTATAATTTGGAGTTCTCCTAAGAAAATATCAACAAAAAGTACATCTTTAGTTTCAATAAACAGCGGAGTTGTGGATGGAAATAATCTCTATTACGGATTTACGGCATCAGATGGATTTTCAATTTATGCTTATTTACAGAAAATTAATTCAGATGGAAGTTTAGCTTGGGGACCAGATGGAGTAAGTTTTACAACAGATCCCAACAATTATCAGGTGGACATTAAAATTGCTTCTACGGCAGGTTCACCTCATATATGGTCTATAGCAAAATATACCAATCCTTCCCAAAACATGAGTGGAGAATATATTCAAAAGTTTGATAAAAATAATGGTACAAGACTTCTTTCCGACAATGCTAAACAAGTATTTCCTATTGATAATGAATTTAGAACTCACGAAGGAAACCTCTATTTAATCAATGACAATCCTTTTTTTATTATCCAAAAATCAATTGATATTTATAAAGCTTCCCTTAATGCCGTTTTATTGAATACAACAGGGAATTTTGTCTGGTCTCAACAGTATCTTCCAATGGCCACTTATCCTGCTATGAAAACATCTATTTCTTCCCTGGCTCCGATAAACGGACAAAATGTAATTGTATTTCAAGAACAAAAATCATCAGATACCAATGAAAAGATTTATGCACAAAATCTTACGTTACCTAATCTTGGAACAAATGAAGTTACCAAGAATCAACAATTCTATCTTTATCCTAACCCTGCCAAAGATGTTATCTATATAAAAGGAGTAAGGGATAAAAAATATGAAATTTATAATACAGTTGGTCAACAAGTAGAATCCGGAAAGCCAAAAGATGGAAAAATAGGAGTTCAAAACCTATCAAAAGGTGTTTATATTCTAAAAATCGCAGAACAAAGAATAAACCATACCTTTATTAAGGAATAACATATTATAATTAAAATAAAAAACCCGGAATAAACTTATGTCTATCCCGGGTTTTTTATTATTTTCTGACCCTTTTCGGTTTTTTAGCTTCTTCTTTTGCTTTTTCTTTTTCAACAGCTTCCTGAGCTTTATCATAGAGTTCATTATCTGCTGAGTATTTTGTTTCCTCGTAATTAGGAGTATCTACCAGGATGTCCTGCCATTTTCTGATACGGTCTTTCGTATTCCAGTTAAAATCTGGAAACTTTCTCCTTGCCGGCTCTATCATACTCATTGGATAGGTATCTGAAGTTGCCCCAATACTACAAGAAATAATCTGCAGAGCTCTTTCTTCAAATAAGGCCCCTATAATTCCACAGGCAGAAAGTGTAATTCCGATTCTTTGAGGTTGTTTGGTTTCCTGGTCTACATCATCTACATACACAATGGACTGCGCGTTTCCAATGACTTTAGCTTCTTTGATGTTGTTATTATCATAATAGACTGTCATGAATTTTCCTTTCACCTGATTGAATTCGTCTTTCAGATTTAATGAATCCACTTTACTGATGGCAAGGGCATTCCCAATCACTCTCAGTGAGTCAATATTTTCACTCTTCGTATTAAAATAAGCTTCTACTTTATCTCCTGTCACCTGTTTCTCTCCACTCCAAAGAATAGGTTTGGTATACATATGCATAATACCATCTGTTTCATTGAATGTTATAGAGTCTGCTCTTCCCTGGGCGTTCGATTTATAAACACGTGCTTTTTTGTAAGCTCTTAAATAACTTTTCTTAACCTTAATATCTAACGAATCGGGTCTTTGATAAGAAATAATCTTTTCTGCAGCAAAATAGGCAGTATCCTTATCCATAATTTTAACAGCATAAGGATTCTTGGTCATCATAGAAGAATCTTTTTTCTCAAAGATTTCTCCATACCCTCCTTTAATGTATCTTCTTTCTTTAGGATCATCAAGAGTTACATTCCCTGTTGCTTTACCAAATCCTGTGATCTGATTAAAGTACATATCATCACCGGTAAGAATTTTATCGTTATAAAAGATTTTGGAATTTTTATTAAGGAAAGCTTCTTTAGTTCCCATTCTGTAGGTTCCTCTTTCCGTATAAACCCTATTTTTAGGATTGGCTCTGTTGGTAATGGTCGTAGGTCCGAAAAATTCAGCAGTATTGGTATTCTGATTTTGTTTGATATTAGCCCCTTCAATGATATACTGGGCATTATCTATTTTTACATTCCCAACAAAATCTATCATTTTCGTATCCAGAAAATATGTTGCAGATTTCGTATACATAACATTTCCCTGGCTGTCAGAAATGGTTCCGCCAGTATTAAAATATGCCTGATTGGCTAACCTGTCATAGTACAGAATATCTGTTTTGATGGTTTGTTTAGGATCTATAAGGACTACGTTTTTTCGGGCAACACCTTTTTGGGTATTTCCATCATATTCCATTTCGCCTGCAGTAATTACTGAACCGTCCGCATTTTGAAGCTTTGTATTACCTATTGCCTTTACAAAGTTCTCTTCATTATACAAAACAACTTCGTCAGCTGTAAGAACGGATCCCTGGTGTTCAATCTGAACATGACCAATAAAATATTGATTCCCGTCATATTTTTCGGGACTTTTTTTAATCTCATCAGCATGGATGATCTTTATTTTATCTTCAGGTTTCGACTGTTGCGGTTGAGCAGTTGTAGGAGCTTGCAAATAAGGATCTCTCTTTACAACAGGTTTATCCTGCGCAAAAGCAAGCGCAGAAATAAAGATAAACAGAAAAAGGAATATTCTCATTAATTAATCATTCTTAGTGCCATAAAAATACAGCGAATGAGAATCAATTTTTACGCCAAATGCTTCTTCAATTGCTTCTTTTATTCCTTGGATTCTTGGGTCACAGAATTCAATAATTTCTTCGATTTCTTTATCAGAATCTTTTTTATAGATCACCAGGTGATCGTGTTGCTTATCAAAATAAGACTTCTCATAAGACGAAGAGGTCAACGTTTTTTCTCCAAACTGATGCTTACGGATTAATCCGGCGTCAAGAAAAATCTCAATAGTGTTGTAGATTGTCGCTTTGGAAACATGATATTTTTTCTGCATCATCAGAAGATATAGATCATCCACATTAAAGTGGTGATCCATATTATAAATTTCTTCTAATATCGTATATCTTTCAGGTGTGTTTCTGAACCCCTTTTCTAATAAGTAGTTTCTTAAAACATCCTTAATTAAAGCTATATTTTTTTCTTTTTGTACTGTATCCATTAAAAAAATTATCTACAAATTTATTGAATTTTATTTAAATAGATAGTATGCTTACCTATACCCGGGTTTAAGAATTATGACGGAAGTAACCAGATTGTTCAATCTTATTATCATATACTGTAAGTTCTGTAATAGGAGCAGATTCTACTTCAACGTTATGCGAAGATACTCCCCAGGCTTTAAAGTCATCACTTCCGATATACTTCACAAAGTTGTAAATATTAAGGGTAATTTTCTGTTTAACCGTTAAAAGTATATCGTTGATATAGGTGTTATCTATAATCACATATTTAAGATCCGGCGGTATATCATGGGCTCTCAGAGACGGATGACTACTTCTTGAAGGAATGGTTCCATCAGCCATCAGGTCTTTCAATACCATATTAAAATAATCATTGATTCTTCGATCTACCTTAAATCCTAAAAGGAAATTAATTTTATAAACGGTTCCAGGCAGAATTTCATCAACAGTATATTTGAATGTATATGGATCTTCCTGGTTAACGATGCTTAAAATAAAATAGTGATCAGCTCGTTTCGGCTGTTTCTTAATGATGGAATAAATGATTTTGGATTCAACTTCATCATTTCTCTTTGCTCTGCTCAAATAAGCGAGGTTTGTGGCATATTTTGGAATGGTTTCATCCAGTTTCATATCCTTAAGAATAGACACATATTTATCTATTTTTACAAATTGGATAAATCTTGTCTTAATCAACCTTCCATTATACCATGCATACATAGAAACTCCGATAGAACCAGCCAATACCACTGTAATCCATCCACCTTCCATGAATTTGATAATATTTGCACTGAAGAATCCTAATTCAATAGCCATATAAACTAATGCAAAAAACAATATCAAAACTTTGCTTACTCTGTGTTTCAATAGCCAGAATACCAGTAAAACGGTTGTCATTAACATTGTCACTGTAATGGAAAGCCCGTAAGCTGCTTCCATTTTCCCTGATTCTTTGAAATGTAAAACAACAATGATACATAGAATAAGAAGTCCCCAGTTGATTCTTGGGATATACATCTGTCCTTTTACTCCGGAAGGATAATCAATTTTCTGATTTGGCCAAAGATTAAGAGACATTGCTTCTGAAAATATAGTAAAAGAACCTGTAATCAAAGCCTGGCTGGCAATAATTGCAGCAGCTGTTGCTAAAATTACTCCCGGAATGATCATCCACTCTTCCATAATTCCAAAGAACGGGTTTACAACAGAAAATCCTGGTTTGTTATAATTGGTCAAAAGCCATGCTCCCTGTCCCAGATAGTTCAGAATAAGCATTATCTTAACAAATGCCCAGCTTACTCTGATATTTTTAGCACCACAGTGTCCTAAGTCGGAATAAAGTGCTTCTGCCCCGGTTGTACAAAGAAAAACAGCACCTAAAATTACAATTGCACTTGGAGAATTGACAATAAGTTTATATGCATAATAAGGGTTGAAAGATCTTAATATTTCAAAGTTTTCACTCAAATGCATGATTCCCAATCCGCCTAATACTAAAAACCAAACAACCATTACAGGGCCAAAAAATTTCCCGATAAAGCTGGTTCCGAACTGCTGTACCACAAAAATAGCAATCAAAATTCCGATTGTAATAGGAACAACAGGGGTATGAGGGTTGTAAATTTCAAGACCTTCAATAGCTGACATTACGGTAAGCGATGGTGTGATTACTCCATCTGCAATAAGGGCAGCAGCACCAATAATAGCAATGAGATACAACCATCCTTTCTTAAGGTTTCTTACCAGTGAAAACAAAGCAAGAATACCGCCTTCACCTTTGTTATCTGCTCTTAAAGCAATAATCACATATTTTATTGTGGTCTGCAGGGTAAGGGTCCAGATAATACAGGAAAGAGCTCCTTCTATGTATTCATTGAAAGGCATATTGCTTCCTTGGGATCTTGCATTCACAATTGCTTTCATTACGTAAAGCGGAGAGGTACCAATATCTCCAAAAACAATTCCTAAAGACACCAAAACTCCAATAAAGGAAAGTTTCTTTATGTCAAAGTGGTAACCCTCTTCTGTAACTTCTGCCATATCAGCTTAATTTATTTTAAAGGCGCAAATTTATACTAATTTTATGACGTCAAGAATTTTTCTTCATGAATATAATAAATGAAAAAACTTCCTTTCGGAAGTTTTTTTCTATTATTATTATTTTACGTACATCGCTTTTTTGATTTCCTCTTTTACTTTTTCAAGTTTAGGGAACCATTCTGCAAATAATGCAGCAGAGTAAGGTGCAGGTGCATCAGGAGTGGTAATTCTCTTGATCGGAGCATCTAAATAATCGAATGCTTTTTGCTGTACCATATAAGTAATTTCAGAAGATACAGAACCGAATGGCCAAGCTTCTTCTAAAATAACCAGTCTATTTGTTTTCTTTACAGATTCTAAAATCGTATCAAAATCAAGAGGACGAACTGTTCTAAGATCGATAACTTCTACAGAGATTCCTTCTTTCTCCATATCTTCAGCTGCCTGGATCGCCAATTTCATGATTTTACCAAAAGAAACTAAAGTAACATCTTTACCTTCTCTCTTAATATCAGCTTTTCCTATTGGCAAGTAGTATTCTTCTTCAGGGATTTCCATTTTATCACCATACATCTGCTCAGATTCCATGAAGATAACCGGATCATTATCCTGGATAGCTGTTTTCAATAATCCTTTCGCATCGTAAGGATTTGAAGGTACTACAACTTTAAGTCCCGGGCAGTTTGCATACCAGCTCTCAAAAGCCTGAGAGTGAGTAGCTCCTAGTTGTCCTGCAGAAGCAGTCGGACCACGGAAAACGATTGGACAGTTCCATTGTCCACCACTCATTTGACGGATTTTCGCCGCGTTATTGATAATCTGATCAATTCCTACTAACGAGAAATTGAAGGTCATAAATTCTACGATGGGTCTGTTACCATTCATTGCAGCTCCTACGGAGATTCCTGCAAATCCAAGCTCTGCAATCGGTGTATCGATTACTCTTTTTGGACCAAATTCATCCAGCATTCCTTTTGAAGCTTTATATGCACCATTATATTCTGCAACTTCCTCCCCCATCAAATAGATGGATTCGTCTTTACGCATTTCCTCGCTCATTGCCTGTGCAATTACCTCACGAAAAGTATATTCTGCCATATTTTCTTGAAAAATTTAGACTACAAAAATAGTGTTTTTTTATTACACACATAACAAAAAGGCGTTTCATTTGAGCAAGATGCTTTAATATTAATAATAATTCAAAAAAAGGATTTTTACGGGAAAGGAAGCTGGAGGCTGGAAGAGGGAAGTTTATTGCGGTTTGCATAAATAAAAAGAGAGCTTTTTGAAGTTAACATCACCGCTATATTTTAAATTAGGTAATTATATACAATCTTACACTAATGTAGTTATTTTATAATTATGAACTTGTCAGTCTGTGTCAGAAATCGAAGATTATCTCCTTTCAGTCGATGAATATTATTTCGACGTAGTCAATGACGATGGTGTAAAACTGTATATAGTCACCTTAAATTATTTTAAAAACAGCAGACAGAAACCTCCAGCGTCTATCTTCCAGCTTCCGTTCTTAAATCACTTGTCTTCCTGATTGCTTAATTCTTTATAGTTTTTCCTAAGATCCTGTAAAATTTTCCCATAGGTCCTTTTATACAATACAAATAAAAGATAAAGTCCAATTATCAGAAAAATACCAAAAAGCACATAGTTCCAAAGTTCCGGTGTAATAATATTTGGGTTAGCAGGTAAAGCATTTGCACCATGTCCTTTATTCCAACCATCTTTAAACCCTGCCATAAAATCCCTTGTATTATGATCAAAATGAATGATACTGTCCACAACTATTAATATCAAGGAAATAAAAGCATAACCTAAGATTAGTCTTCTTACATTCAAAATACTTTTCATTAAAGTAATGCTATCCTGTCCGGTTTTCATTTTACGAAACAAAAAAATAATCCATCCGGTAAAAATTAAAAACATTCCTATCCTTACATAGGGAAACTCTTTATTCAGATATCCATACAAAGTCCACAATACAACTTCAATCAGTCCGATAAACAATAGTGTTTTAGTCACAGACACAGACTTATGTTGTATCATTTTATAAATTTCATTTTCAGAATATTCATGAAATTCCTTAGATTCTTTATTCCAATCTTTTTTCAATAATTCCAGTTCTTCCATATTATTTTGTGTTTATTTTGTTTTTTAAATTATTTTTAGCCCTATTCATCTTTACTCTGGCATTTCCTTCTGTTATCCCCAAGATCTCTCCTATTTCCTTATAAGGTTTATCTTCCAGATACATCATAATTAAGGCTTTTTCCACATCTGATAATTCGTAGATGGCTTTGTACATTTTTTTCAGTTGATGCTCATTATCTTCATCATCTTCGTATTCCAATTTTAAAGAGGACACATCAATATCAAATGCTTGAAAATTTCGTTTTTGAGGTTTTCTGAATAAGGTCATTGCCGTGTTAAGTGCTACACGATACATCCAGGTTGAAAATTTTGATTCTCCTTTAAATCCGGGAAAAGACCTCCATAGCTGCAGGGTAATTTCCTGGAAAAGATCTTTATGATCTTCAGCATTATCGGTATATATTTTACATATTTTGTGGATAAGCCTTTGGTTGGGCTTAAAAAATTCTACAAATGTTTTCTCCTGTTCTGTGCTCATAATCTATAAGTGGAACAATTTTATTTTCGTTACAGTTTTTTTCAAAAAAAATGGCATTTCATTACTGAAATGCCATCTTAAAATTCTATTTAAACTAGACTAGTTTGCTTTTTCCCAAACCTGAGTTCTTCCTAATAAAGATAATCCAAGATATCCTCTTACATTTAATTTATCCCCACTTCTTGTAACAGTACATTTGTAAGTTTTCCCTGTTTTCGGGTCTGTAATTGTTCCTCCTGAAAATTCGTCTCCATCTTTAGACAGTCCTCTGATAATCTCCAATCCCAGGATAGGTTTTCCTTTTCTGTCATCTTTACATGACGAACAATTAGGATCAGCCGGCTTTATAAGCAATTGAGATACTTTCCCATAATACTTCCCGTCTGATTTTTTAAATATTTCTACAATAGATTTAGCTTGTTTTGTTTCATCATCTATCGTTTTCCACTTGCCTTCTATCTGTGCAAAAGTAAGCACCCCAAATAAAGAAAGCACGAATGTTAATAATAATTTTTTCATATTTATTATAGTTTTAATTCTAATACGCCATACTTCTGTATGTATTGATAAAAATATAAATTAATTTTCAACAAACAAAAACTTTTATTATACAAAGCATAAAGCAGGAAAAAAGAGGCGGGGAAGCTGATGAAGCGAAGAAAAGCTGAGAAAGCTAAAAAATATAAAGGATATTAAGCATACAATAGATTGTTGAATCTATGTATTATGGTCTTAATACTTTTACTTTTTCACAATGCTGTTTCTTAGCTTTTCTTCGCCTTATCAGCCTACTTTACTTTTCTTCCCTCCTAGTTTAGTTTCCTGTTAATGACCCTATCCATATAATCCTGATACCAGGCTTTGGCTATTTGTTTTCCTTTTTCTACTTCAGGAGTTTTCAGCTGACCAATCAGATTTTTTTCAAGGTTCAAATCACTTTTATCATAGACACCAATGATTTCTTTACCATCAAATCTATACATATAGTTTCCAATGATAAACTGCTCAGTGTTTCCGTCTGAATTGGCTATGATGGAAGTATAATTTTTGTCACTTACCAGACTTTTCCCCCAGCTTCTGATGGGTTTATTATATCCGATAAGGTCTGCCAATGTAGGATAAATATCTGTTTGTTGTGCAGTTTCAAGATTCACTCCTTTAAGATTATATTCAGGGTTTGGAGAATAAAAAACAAGGGGAACTGCAAAACGATTCATTGCTTTTTCGTATTCCGGGTAATAAATCTGGTTGGTATGATCTCCTGTGAATACAAAGATTGTATTGTTGAACCAAGGCTGTTTTTTAGCCGTTTCAAAGTATTTTTTGATCGCATAATCGGTATACTGTATTGGCTCATGCATTTCTATTTTTCCTTTTTTAAATTTCCCATTATACTTTTCAGGGATTTTAAAAGGATGGTGTGATGATGCCGTAAATACAGTTGTCATAAAAGGTTGTTTCTTCCCTACATTTTTAGCAAAATACTGAAGAAATGGTTCGTCCCATATCGCCCACATACCGTCAAAATCTTCATCATGATTGTATTCCGTTTTTCCATAATAGTGTTTAAATCCTAAAATATTTCCAAATCCAAGAAATCCCATGGAACCATTAGGCGCTCCATGATAGAAAGAAGTATCATATCCCAGATCATTACATACTGAAACAATAGATTGAATTTTCTGGTTGGAATATGGTGAACCTGTAAAAGCATCCGTAAGACTCGGAATACCTGCTAATACACTACTCATCCCATGAATAGATTGCCTTCCGTTTGCAAATGTATTCGGGAAAATAAGACTCTGAGAAGCCAGACTATCCATAAACGGAGTGTAAGAAACATAATCTTTAATATTTTTATCTTTATTAAAAGCTCCCGAATATTCTCTTCCAAAAGATTCTACAATAAAAATAACAATATTTGGACGGTTTTGGACTTTTCTGTCGTATACTTTATAAGGTTGTACATTTTCTTCAATATACTTTTCGTCTACAAAATGAACCTCTTTAAAATTATTAGTACCTAAAGTCCTGAAAAAGGAGAATGTACTGTTAAGAACTACGTTTCCTTGTAATGGATTTGTTACAAAACGAGTTGCATCCACCATATTGATAGGTCTCGTACTATGTTTGAAATCTCCCCGTATTCCTCCTACTACCAATACTGTTGTAATACATAAAGTAATGATAGAAGTCAGGAAGTATGGAAGTAATCGAACAGGTTTCTTTTCTTTAACCTTTACTTTCTTATAAAGAAAAACCCAAAGCATCATCAAAACCAAATACCAAACCAGCACAAAAGGGTGTTGTCCAATGGAGATCATCAATGTCTGGGACACATTAGATTCATGCTCAGCCACCTGAAATACAGCAGAAGTAAGCCTTGCCTGTGAGAATTTATAGTAAATAAAATCACCAAAATTCATCGCATAAGCCAATCCGTTTGTGATGAAGTAAATCCAGAAAAGGACTTTTTGAAATCCTTTTTGAGTATTGATTACCAATGGAAGCAAACTGAGAAGTATGAATAATGCATTCACATACAAGATAGCCGTCGTATCGAAAGCAATACCATGATAAGCCAGTTTTATATAATCTGAAAGAGACTCTACTTTTATTAAATCTTTATTAAAGTACCAAAACAAAAATCTTGCGATCTGATAAAAGAAGTATGCTAAAAAAATTCTGTATAATAATACCAGAAGTTCCTCTTTTCTAAATTCTTTTAAAAATTTCATGGGGCAAATTTACATCAAAATCACTTTAATGCCTTTTTTAGTTCATATTATTTTGACATAGAACTTTTAAAAAATGTAATTTTGTAATTATGAATTTTATAAAGAATAATCTGGCTAATGCCCTAACTCTGGCTAATTTATTTGCAGGTTGTATAGGTGCTATACATCTTATTTTAGGAGACTATCAGACAACTGCGATTTGTCTTGTGCTCTCAGCTATTTTCGATTTTTTTGATGGTTTTGTGGCCAGAGCTTTAAAATCAAATTCAAATCTGGGGCTTCAGCTGGATTCTCTTGCTGACATGGTTAGTTTTGGAGTTATTCCCGGACTTACAATGTATAAGGCTCTTGAACCATTTGGAAGTGAGCTCCTTGGGTTACATTTTCCATTTGAAATTAAATATATGGGATTATTGGTAACTGTATTTTCTTGTTTAAGGCTTGCTATTTTTAACCTTGATGAGGAGCAGCGTTATTATTTCAAAGGGTTGAACACCCCTACCAATACAGTACTACTTTTCGGATTATATTATGCTTTTAAAGAAACAGGGAATTTCAGTTTTCTGTTTGCAAATGAATTGCTATTACTATTATTAACAGTCATTACTTCATGGCTTCTGATCAGTCCTATAAAAATGATTGCCATGAAATTTAAATCCAAACAATTAAAAGATAACTATCCGAAGATTGCCTTATTGGTGGGTGGCATTGTTATCCTTGCCATTTTCCAGACTGTAGGAATCCCGATGCTGGTGATCTATTATATATTAGTATCCCTTATTTTTCAAGGGCAGCTAAAATAGAGATTATAAAACTTATCTGAGATATATCCACAATGGTATTATCTCATTTTCAAATTAACACATTTTCAAATTATTATTAATCAACATGAATTTAAAACTCCATAAACCACTTTGTATTTTTGACCTTGAAACGACAGGAACCAACATTGGAAAAGACAGAATCGTTGAGATCTGTATATTAAAGGTAAACCCTGATGCTTCCAGAGAAAGTAGAACATGGCGTGTAAATCCGGAAATGTCAATTCCAAAAGAAAGCAGCGAAATCCATGGAATTTATGATGAAGATGTAAAAGATGCTCCTACCTTCAAAGAAATTGCTTCAAAAATCATGGAAATGATTACCGGAAGTGATTTGGGAGGGTTTAATTCAAATAGATTTGACGTTCCTCTTTTGGCAGAAGAGCTGTTAAGAGTAGGAATGGATTTTGACCTTAGCAAGTTCAAATTAGTGGATGCCCAAACTATTTTCCATAAAAAGGAGCCCAGAAATTTAGGGGCTGCATATCAGTTTTATTGTGGGAAGACATTAGAAAATGCGCATTCTGCAGAAGCTGATGTGATGGCAACTTTTGAAGTACTGGATGCCCAAGTAGGTAAATATGATGACATTCCTAATGAAATAAGTCCTTTAAGCGAATTCACATTTCATAATAAAAATGCGGACCTTGCCGGATTTATAGGATACAACGAAAAAATGGAAGAGGTTTTTAACTTTGGAAAGTATAAAGGTCAGGGGGTGAAAGCAGTATTCCAAAAGGATTTGGGGTATTTTGGATGGCTTCAGAATGCCGACTTTCCATTGTATACCAAGAAAGTATTTACGAAAATTCAATTATCTGCTAAATTTTAAATAATGTCTGATCTGGTTCGTTTTAAATTTTATGAAACTGCCCTCGAAGCCAATAGAGACAAACAAATATTGGCCGAAAACGGGGTCAATAGTTTCATTGCAAACGAGCAGCTTATTCAGTCGGATTGGTTGCTTTCGCAAGCAGTGGGCGGAATTCAGCTTCAGGTTTTTGAAGATGATGTTGAAAAAGCAAAACAAATTCTTCAGGATTATAAGGAAAATGAAGCTTATGCTCTTGAAGTAGAACACACCATCGGTAATCCTGAATTTGATTTTGTATGTCCTAAGTGTGGTTCCAATCATATTTACAGAGATGACAGTGCCACCAGCTTTTTCGGAATTTCATTTTTGACAAGTCATAAGTTTGTGTGTTACTATTGCGGAAATGAATTTACCCACTAAGAATAAAAATTTAAATTCTGAACTTATAATAAGTTTACATCAAATACAGGAAGATCGCGACAATGGCGTAGCTTCAAAAAAATAAATAAAGAATTATGAAAATCATCTGCATCGGAAGAAACTACAGCGAACACGCAAAAGAATTAGGAAATGAGGTTCCTGAAAGCCCAGTTATTTTTATAAAACCGGACACAGCCGTTTTAAAAGGAAATGATTTTTATATTCCGGAATTCTCAAATGACATCCACTATGAACTAGAGGTTGTTTTGAAAATTTCAAAAGGGGGAAAATATATTCAGAAAGAAACAGCTCACAAACATTACGAAGAACTTAGCTTAGGAATTGATTTCACAGCTAGAGATCTTCAGAGCGAACTTAAGTCCAAAGGCCTTCCATGGGAACTGGCTAAAGGCTTTGACGGTTCTGCTGTTGTAGGAAACTTCTTTAAAAAAGAAAATTATAATCTTGAAAACCTATCGTTCTCGTTATTAAAGAATAAAGAAAAGGTGCAGGATGGTAACACCAAAGACATGCTGTTCTATTTTGATGATATTATTGCTTTTGCCTCACAATATTTCACATTAAGAGTAGGTGATCTTATTTTTACAGGGACTCCAAAAGGTGTTGGAAAAGTTGACGAAAATGATATCCTTGAGGCTTACCTTGAAGAGGAAAAAATTCTTGATATCCGAATATTATAAGTATTTAACATAAAAGTCTGGCATTTTTTTCATATCTTTAGGTAACAAAATGAAAGGTTATGATAAATATTATATTGCCCGTAGATTTTGGGGACAAAACAGACCAACTGGTAGAAGGTGCCATAAAATTTGCAAAACAGCTTAACGGTAGAATCTACCTCATACATGTAGCTCCTTCAGACATCGGGTTTGCGATAGGAGATATGGGATTCCAGTATTTCCCGGAGGTGGAAGCCAATGAAATCAGAGAAGAATTGGTTCAGCTTAATAAAATTGAACAAAGAATTCTGGCTCATGATATTGATTGTGAACATCTTTTAAAACAAGGTCTTGCCAAAGACATTATTTTGGAGCATGCCAAAGCGAAAAACGCAGATTATATTGTCATGGGGTCTCACGGTAGAAGTGGAATTTATGATGTATTTGTAGGAAGTTTAACAAAAGGACTTACAAAGAGTTCACCGGTTCCGGTTTTAGTACTTCCCATTCATGACCAAAAGTAAAAAATTGAATTTTAATCGTTAGTAATAAAAAAACCGATCAAATAAAATTATTTGATCGGTTTTTTACTATATAACCAATTAATTAACCTTCTTTTTTGTAGATTTTCGGATCATAGTAAGGATGCTTACCTTCCGTTGGAGAATAATAGTCTTTATCTTTATCGCCACCTAGTGTCACCACTAGTACGTAGCACCAATAAGTGAATAGTACACAGCAAACTAAAAATAGAATCCAGTTTAAAACATTACCGAAAGCATCAAAGAAACCGAAAGACCATTTGAAAACTTTGCTTAAGAATAGAAAGAAAGACGTCATTATTTTCCTTTTTTAAATTAACTTTGTACAAATTTATAAAAAATGTTTAAATTACTTTCAAAAGAAAGCAATATTTTTTCAATCCCAGTGTATATTGGTTTTCTTCTTTTAGTAGTAATAATATTTAACATACTGAATTTCAACACTTATGAAGCTATTGTTGCCGGAATTACTTTTCTGGGAATTGCATTAGGGTATTTTTGTTTTCACAGTATCGCCCTGAATTACCAGACTCATTTGCCTTTATTTTTATATACTTTTTTCGTTTTTGGATTGTATCCGGGAAATTTGGATATAGGAATTGCAGTCTCATTACTCACCAATTCTTTTCTCATTCTTCTTTTGACCAGTGCAGATGAAGACATTAGAAAAAAGTCATATGTATTGGTAGGGGCTATTGTTGCACTCAATTTTATTTTTCTGCCAACAACCTGGCCAATGGCTGTTTTTGTGATTATTCACGTAGTGGCTACCTCTGCAAAAATAGGATTAAACCTTTTCAGATTTCTATTGGGAGTCATTTTGATCGCCTTCAGTTATTTTTCTGTAATGTATTTCGTACAGTTTACTTCCTGGAATATCGATTATTTCCCATTTGGAAAAATGAAGCCTGTGACAGATTATACAGAACTTCTTCCATTGATTCCGGTTGTTCTGATGCTTATTTATGCAGTGTATGATCATTTTAAAAATTATAATAAGAAAAGCCCGATAAGCAGATATAAATATACATTTCTATTAGTATTTTCTGCTGCCCAGCTTGTAACAGTCATTTTGTACATGAATAAAAACTATGAATATTTGCTACTTTTGGCATTTCCTTCAAGTATTATTCTGAGCAGAATGATGCGATTTTTACCAAAATATTGGATGCGTGAAGCCAGTGTATGGCTTATTATTATTAGCTTATTAACCTTTAAGGCAGGTACTGTCTTTAATTTATTTTAAAAAATTATGATTCAGATAGACAATAAATTGATTTCTGAGGAAATCTTTTCCGAAGAATTTGTTTGCAACCTTACCAAATGTAAGGGAGCATGTTGTGTGGAAGGAGATGTAGGAGCTCCGTTGGATAAAAACGAGCTTGAAATTTTGGACAGTATTTTTGATAAAATAAAGCCTTATCTTACACAGGAAGGTATTAAAGCCCTTGAAGAGCAAGGAACATGGACTACTGATCCACACGACGGAATGTATGTTACTCCCATGGTGGAGGACCGCGAATGTGCATATGTTACTTTCGATGAAAAAGGAATTACCAAATGTGGTATTGAAAAAGCTTACGAAGATGGTGCTGTAGACTGGCAAAAACCGATTTCCTGTCATCTATATCCTATCAGGGTTACAGAATACTCTGCATTTACGGCTCTAAATTATCATGAGTGGAATGTTTGCAGCGATGCCTGTACTCTTGGAAAAGAACTTCAGGTTCCTGTTTATAAATTCTTAAAAACACCATTAATAAGAAAATATGGCGAAGAATTTTATACGGTTCTAAGCGAAGCAGCCGACGAATGGAAAAAAGAATATGGAGCTTAAAAATAATCCGGAATCCAGTGATGGATTCCGGACTTTAAATAATGTAATATATTATGCTTGTGAAAGTGCCTTAGATTTCATACTAATAATATATGTCCCATAGATTTCTCCACAAGCGTCTTTCACTTCACATTTGAAATGGGTTAAATTTTTTAAAAATTTATACCGAGAAACATGGATTATAAGTTCTTTTCCCGGAGGCATTATTTTGGTTTGATAGATGCTAATACTATCTAATTCATAAAGACTATTCTTCCCTAAAAAATCGAAAATTCCCTTTAAAATGGACTTTGCAGTAAAAGCAACAGAGACAATGGGATAACTTTCAAAATGACCTTTGCATTGATTAAGGGTGAAGGGCTCTATTAAAATTCTAAATCGCTGATCGTCCTCTACATCTATCATGGTTTCAGGAAGTACGTCACCATAATGTTCAATAATGGTATCATTGAAGAGATGTTCATATAAATTTTCAAACGCACTTTTTTCGATGATATGGTAATCTGCTTCATACGAATACAATATTTCCTGAGTAATCAGATTTTTTACATTGAAGAAAGATTTACCTTTTCTTTTTGATTCTAAAATACTTTCACAAGTCACTGAGATAGAATGAGGAATTTCACTATAAGAAAGTTTTACTGCCCTCAACTTTTCGGCCAAAAAATAGATTTTCTTTTTGGAAGTATCCTGTAAAATCCTGTATAAATTACTGGTTCCAAAAGAGGTCAGGATCTTTAATAGATCAATAAAATTTTCATTTTTAAAATCACAATCGGTAATCTCTGTTTCTATCTTATGATCATTATGAATAATAATATTTTCAGGAACAAATACATAGGGTGCTGCTTCCCCAATATATGGGATAATGTTCTCTTTAAATTCAGTCAAGGCGGCAAGTGATTCCAGGCCTCCGGCAAGTTGATTTTTTTCTATTAATATTTGGTTCATGTGGTATATTTTGCAATACAAGTATACTTCAAAAACTTAAAAAATATTCACTAATAAGTGATTATTTATATTCAATACATTACAATAATCACATGACCTATCAACTATTAATTTAAATAATGTTATTATTTTTCATTTTTTATAAACCAATATTATTAAAGCAGGATTAGCATAAAGAAAAAAATTATTAAGACACATTCTTTTCTTATTAATATCTCCTAATTCTCTTTCAATTAAATATAATTTTTATATTTATACACATACAAAAAACCGCAGACTAATCTGCGGTTTTCTATTTTATATGGTTATAATTATTGTTTTACTACTGTAGCACTTGTTACTTCTGCTTTTATATCATTCTTTTTGGCATTTTCCCAACCATCTTCCGGCATAAGCATTGCGATAATTCTTCCCTTAGAAAGATATTTTTTAGCAACATCCTGAAGATCTTTTACGGTAAGCGCTTTTACTTTATCCTGATAATTTAGAATATCATATTTATCACTTCCATCCAATTGATTTTTAGCAATACTATTCAACCAGTACATATTATCTTTAAGTTCTGTCTTATTGTCGTTGTACTCACCTTCTTTATATTTATCCAGGTCTTTTTGCTCAGGCCCTTTATCTATGAGTTTTTGAAGTTCGGCAATAGCACTTTTTGTAAGTTTTTCAGTATTTTCAGGGCCACATGGGAAACTAATACTAAAATTATAGGTACTGTAAGGAACCTTATTCATACCACCTCTAGCACCTCCTCCATAAATTCCACTTTCGTCTTCTCTTAATTTCTCAATGACTTTGATGGTGGCAACTTCACCAAGAGCAGACAATGCTAACGCTTCTTTTTCGTTATAAGGAGCCTCTCCGCTATATGAAATAGTTACCATACTCTTAGGATCTTTTCCTTTTTTATAAACCTTCGTATACTCTCCGGTCATAGGTCTGTATCCTGTATCTTTAAATGAAGTCGTTTTTCCTGATGACGGTAAGCTGGCAATATACTGTAATACCTCATTTTTGAATTTCGCTTCATCAATATTTCCTACAAAGTAAAATTGGAAGTTTCCGGCATTCGCAAACTTATCTTTATAGATATCATATGCTTTTTTATAATCTGTATTCGCCCAATCTTTTTCCATTGGGAAAATTCCAATGAATCTAGGATTCTTCTGGTTCATAAATTTTGCATGCTCATTGGAAAAATACGCCTGTGGATTGGATAACAGGTTATTCAGCATAGCAGACTGTTTTTCTTTATATGCATTGAAAGATGCCGGATTGTAATTCAGATTGGTAAAGTACGCATACATAAGCTCCATAGCAGTTCCTAAATCTTTTTGATTCGTACGTCCGGAAACACCTTCAAAAAGGCTTCCTACTGAAGGGTTTACATTAACCTGTTTACCTGCAAGATAGTTGGTAAGGTCTGCTTTTGAGAATCCGCCTACACCAGCTTCCGTTAATGCAGGAAAGGCAAACTGTGTCTTATTATAGTCTGTATCAGGAATTAGGGAATTACCTCCTAAACTTCTTGCTGTAAATACGATCTCATCATCCTTGAAGTCTGTTTTTTTGAAAGTCACTTTGGCACCGTTGCTTAAAGTCCAGGTTGTTGTTCCCAACTTAGCATCTGTCTCTGTTTTAGCAATCTTTCCTTCAGATTTGAAAGGTTTTATTAAGTTTTTAATGGTAGCCTTCTCTTCATAAGGTTTAAGATCAGCCATTTTTACAGCATCAAAGGTATTAAGAACCATCGCTTCTGTCGGCATAGTGACATTATCTTTTTTAGGACCTGTTATAACAATAACGCGGCTATCATCTTTCACCATTTTCTTGATCACTTCATTGGTCTGTGCCAATGTAACCTTTGGTAAGAATGATTTGGTATCTTCATATTCCCAGGCAATTCCCGGCATTGGTTCCTGCTCCAGGAAGTTTCTTACATACTCTCCTACCAGCATATCACTTTCCGTTTTATCTCTGTTATTATACGATCTTTCCAGATTAGAAATCATTTGAGATTTTGCTCTGTCTAGTTCAGATTGTGTAAATCCAAATCGTTTTGCTCGTTCTACTTCTTCCAATAAAACTTTCAATGCACTCAGTTGATTTCCTTCTTTCACCATTGCGAATCCCTGGAAGGCTTCTTTACTTCTTGCATATGTTCCTCCGTGATATACAGATCCGTAAGTAAAAGGAGGGTTGGTTGAATTAATCAACTCTCTTAACCTGTTATTTAACATGGTAGTAGAAAGACCTTCTATCACACTCTGATTATACTGTTCAACAGTAACATCAGGTTTATAAGCTTCAGAGTCTTTCATAATAAATTGCACCATTGAGCTTGTAGCGTCAGGATCTGTTTCGATGGCTACCAACGTTTCTTTATGGTTAGGAAGATCAAAAGATTTTCTTTCCCTTGGGTTGGAAGGGTTCTTATATTTACTGAAGTTGTCTTTAATTTTCTTTTCAACTTCATCTACATTGATGTCTCCTACCGCCACAATTGCCATCAGATCCGGTCTGTACCAATCTTTATGGAATTGTCTAATCACATCAGGCTTGAAATTTTCCAGTATTTCTTTTTTACCAATTGGCAACCTGTCTGCATATTGGGACTTATATAATAATTTCGGAAGATATTTATCCATCATTCTTTTATCTGCTCCAAGACCAAGTCTTAGCTCCTCCAATACGACTCCTCTTTCTTTATTAATTTGTTCGTCGGAAAGAGTTGCATTAAAAGCCCAATCTTCCATTACTTTCAATCCGGCATCCAAATTTCCCGGTTTATCTAACGGAACAGGAAGCATATAAACCGTTTCATCAAAACTTGTATAAGCGTTAAGGTGTTGTCCGAACTTTACTCCGATTGACTGTAGAAAGTCCACTAATTTATTATCGGGGAAATTTTTGGTTCCGTTAAAGTTCATGTGCTCCATAAAGTGAGCCAACCCTCTTTGGTTTTCATCTTCAAGAATAGATCCGGCATTGATTGCCAGACGGAAATCTACTTTTTTTTCAGGTAATGTGTTTTTTTTAATATAGTACTTCATTCCGTTGGAAAGAGTACCTATTCTTACAGAAGAATCCACAGGGATATTCTGTGCGAAAACATTTGAAGACATCAAAAAGATAACTGCAAATGAGGATAAAACTTTTTTCATGTTATTTGATTTTTATTTATGGCTAAAGTATCAATTATTCACAAATTAAAGAAGTGGTAAAAATCATTTTATAGTTAAAATTGAGTTAAAGTTATATATATAACAAAAAAAAACCGGAAATAATCCGGTTTTAATATCATAAAAAAAATGTTTTTTATTTAAAATCAGCATCTGTAACCCCGGAATTAATAACGATTTTAGTCGTCTTAATATTGATTTTCTGACCGGCACTTTCAGCATCTACTTCAGCAGGGAATTGAACTCCGTCTACAGTCATATAGCTTTTAACGGTCATATTTCCTTCTTTTGTGTTGGCTTTGTATAATAGTCCTGTAGCAGTATCAAAATAGAAGCTTCCTTTATCTGAAGTAAGAACATTATAGTCTTTCCCATCTAATTTTTCTACGCTTACATTTTGAAAATTAGTAGATTCAAATGCTAATGCATCAACCGGTTTTCCTTTTTTCAAATCAGCAATTTTATCAGCAGGAATATCTATTTTTTTTCCCATTTGTTCAAAATAGCCTTTTTCACCATCGAAAAGCTGAACCATCTGCTGTCCCATTAAAGACTGTACAGATTTGAATTTATTCCCCAATTTTTTAGTTGACATTGTAATTTCCATCCCTTGTGCAGATAGAGTATTGTCAGTAATCACAGATTTTACGGATTCTAATTTATCTTTTCCACCCAAAGCTTTAAAATAGTTATCAATAACTTCTTTAGATGTTAGTTTAGATTTCACGGCCTCTGTCTTAGCAGAAGCGGCATCTTTCTTCTGAGCAACTGCCGGAACTGAAAAAAGTACGGCGCAGAAAAACGGAATGATGATCTTTTTCATATATGTAATAAGTTTAAGGAGTAAATATATGAATATTGACGGAAATATATTATGTGAGCAGATGATAATTGATAAATGATAACAAATAGCCCAATTAGACAACAAAAAGATTGAAATGAACTAAGAACTGAAACCATAAATTTACATATATCATTAAAAAAAACCGCCAAAGAATTGACGGTTTTCAAATATTTATATCGGGTATAATTATTTTTTAAGTTCTTCTAAAAATTCGTCGTGAGAAATTTTAGTTTCTTTTTTGCTAGCTTTTTCAAGAATTACATCTTTCAATTTAGCCATAGCCACTTCAGAAGAAATTTGTCTTACCTGCTCTTGGTCTTTCAACATTTCAACAGCGTATTTCTGGATCTCTTCATCACCTAAGTGGTGGATTCCGTAGATAGCCAATTGATTTTTCACCAATTGCTCAGCTTGTGCCAATACGTCAGCATAGTCTAATTTGATTTCGTTATCAGTCATCAATTTTCCTTCGATGATCTGGTATCTTAATTGGCTTTTCTCTGCTTCAAGAATTTCTTTAGCCTGCTCTTCAGACTGAACATTCTGATTAGAGAACATTAACCACTTTACCAGGAAAGTTTCAGGAAGAGCAACCTCTTCTTTTTCTGTAACTTGTTCTAATACCTTATTCACAAAGTGAACATCAGCATTTTGTTGGAAGTACTCGTCTAATTCAGTTTTTACTTTTTCTTTAAGTTCATCTTCAGACTTGATGTTTCCTTCTCCATATACTTTATCGAATAATTCTTCGTTAAGTTCAGCTAAGTTTAATGAATAGAAATCTTTTACTTTTACTTCTACCTCATTGTGGTGTAAGTGCTCTACTTCTTCTTTACTGAATCCTAATTCTTTAGCTAATTCTTCATCACCAGCAAGAGTTTCTTTAGATACTTTTACAGATCCGTCCATTTTCAAAGCTTTTACCAATTTGAAAGCTTCTTTGTTTTCAGCTGTAATGGTAATGTTTTTTGGGTGGTGGTGGTGCTCTCCTTCAGCATCTTCTTCCACAACTTGAGAAACTTCTAAAGCGATATAAGAATCTTTAGTGATTTTATCTTGTGGAACTTGCTCAGCAAAACGCTTTTGCATGTTTTCAATGCTTTTGTTGATTTCTTTTTCAGAAGCTTCTACTTTGTAGTGAGGTGCTTCATATTTAGCTAAATCTATAGTGAATTCAGGCTCATACCCAACTTCAAAAGCAACTTCTAACTGATCAGCGTTGTAATCGAATTCGTTTACTGGCTGAGGAATTGGCTGACCAACTAATCTTAATTTGTTTTCATTAACATAGTTGTTCAAAGCATCAGAAACCTGTCTGTTGATTTCTTCAAATGCAATACCTGCTTCATATTGTTTTTTAACCATACTCAAAGGCACTTTCCCTTTTCTGAATCCAGGAACTTGCGCATTTTTAGCATAATTAATCAATTGCTTTTCTACTCTTTCTTTGTAGTCAGATTTCTCCAATGTTACAGTAAGTAATGCACTTACGTCATCATGGTTTTGTGCGGTAACCTTCATTATTGATTAAAATTTTAGGTTGCAAAAATATGAATTTTTTATGAAAATAACTCATTTCAAATAAATTCTTAGTCTTCAAATATTTATAAACTATAAAATAGGATTTTCATAAAAACCTTATTCCTACTTATAAGTAAGATATTCATGTTTTATTGATCACTTTACAGGCTAATATTTTTATATTTTAAAATTTAAATAACAATAAAAAACCATCGAAGTTTTCGATGGTTTTGTTAACAAGATTAAAGTGATATTAGTTGCTCAGGTTAAATGTAGCCTCTGCGTCCGTTTCTCCTCCAACAACACTTCCCCAAGCGGTTCCGTTTTGCGCTGAATTGGCACTTTGTGGCGCATGAATCAAATCAAATTTTAAGAATGGTGCGGAAGAGTTAACAACCTTTACAACATTCCATTTTGTAATAAGTCCTACCTTTCCCAGCTTTCCTGTTGATGAGCTGTCATCCTGTCTGGTAATATTAATGGTGGATTTTGGAAAATCAAAAATGATAAAATGTTCATCTTTGGCATCCTTTATTTCCTGAGTTACGTCTTCATTTCCATTATAAAATTTTGCCTGGACAATATAAGATTTCCCGTCAGTTAATGGAATGGTTGGCTGCCCACCCGCTCCTATACTGTAATTATATTTCTGCTCTACAGCTCCTGGTACATCTTCTTTCACCAATAGAACAATATTGGTAAGCTCTTCCTGTGGGATATCATCTTCCGCTACTGAGCCATCTCTCTGACAAGAGATTGCTGTAATCGTAATGAATAAAACGGCTAATAATTTGATAATATTTTTAGTATTGAATAGTTTGTTCATTTTAAAAAGTTTAAGATTGTAAAATTTTGATTGAATAGTTTTTTAAAGCCTATTTAAATTTTATTAAAAATTTATTCGAACCATTAAGATGAATTAAGTTATTTATAATTAAGAAAAAATCAAAGATTTTTATAAGCAAGTGCCTTAAAGCAGAGCTCAAGCTTAATATTCTAAAAATCTTAAGAATCTTAATGGTGAAACTTATTTGTAATAAAAAATGGAAAATTAATTATTAAAATAAAATTCTTAAAAATTTAAACAGCCTCTTCATTTTTAGAATTTATATCTAAAATTTAAGATAAAGTTTCTTCCGGCTTCATCTGCAAAGAACCTCATACGGTTCATATAATCTCTGTATGAAACATTAAAAAGATTATTTACAATAAGCCCGGCAGAAAGATTTTTACTGATGTTGATCCCTGTTCGGATATTCCAAAGTGAATATCCGGTCGGTGGTGTACTGAAATCGACTGTTTTTACCACTTCTTCTCCATTTTCATAAATAGAAATTTCAGCATTATGAATTGGGAACCTTGTTTGTTTTAAAAAGGTTTGATTTTCAAGAGAAAAATAGAAATTGCTCCAGTTTTCTTTACTGAATTGCAGTGCATTGGAAAAGTTTGGAGGCATCATTAAAATTAATGGTTCATTATGGGTATCATCCTGGCCATATACATAGCTTCCTTTTCCTACATAGGTTAAGTTATCTGTCAATTTCCAATTAACATCCAGATCTATCCCATACATTTTTGCATCAATCTGCTGATACTCCCAAACCGGGAACACTCCTCTGATGGTATTCTGTACTCCTGTCGGAATTTCATTAATAAAATTCTTGGTAATAAAGAAATAGGGATTCACAGAGAGATTTAATCCTTTAAGAACATTAAACTTTGTATCTGCAGTTATATTAAACTGGTGTCCTTCTTCATTTTTAAGCCCCATATTCCCAATTTCAATTACTGCAGCAGAATGATGCAGACCATCTGAGAATAATTCCGCAATATTAGGTGTTCTTCCTACTTTTGCATAATTAAACTTCAAATCAAAGTTGGCATCAGGACGATATTCCAGCCCGACATTGAAAGATAGATTGTTATAATTCAACTTGGGTCTTGTTAAAACCCTGTTTTGATTGGTTCTTGTGTAAAATTGAGGATAAATATCCGCATACAATCTATCCCAATCACTTTTATCATACCATTTTGTCACATCATATCGGGTGAAATCATATCTTGCTCCTGCTTCCGCATTAAAATCGTGTGAAATTTTATATTTAAAAACGGAGTAGATTCCTGCTGAATATTTATCATAATTAGGGATCAAACGTCTCGCTTTAGTTGCCGGATCTGAATAATTATTCTGGAATCCTGCATCTATCCCGGTTTCCAGCGACCATTTCCCTCTTTCCAGTAAGTCATTGATATTAAACTGATGCGTCATTAATGCAAGATCTAAAGAAGGAATATTATTTAAATCACCTCTTCTGATATCATATTCCTGTCTATGATTATATTGGTAACTATAAGTTGCTGATATTTTTCCAATATTTTCAAATCTTTTGAATGCTGATATTTTGGCAATATGATGATCAATAACCTGTCTCGGGTTATCAATATTATAGCTAAACGATCCTGTATAAGCCGGAATATTTCGGGTCATCGCGTTATAAAAATCTTCATTATTACCCACATGAGAACCTCTGTAAATTCCAATATTCTGACGTGTCAGATAGTAGTCAAAAGAGATTCCTTTTTCATAACTATTATTCTGAACTGTGAAATTGAAGGATGAAAAATCCATTCCGGTATTCATTAAATTGTAATCAGGAGCATGTTGATCTCCTAATTTTTTAATACCTCCTCCCGATTTTACGGCCCATCCGTTTTTCCATACTTTGGCCACATCCACATCAAGCCCAAGCCCTTTTCCGTTAGAGATTCCCGAAAGATTGACTGAACCTTTGATCGTATCTTTTTTAGGGAAAATTTCAGGCTCCATAATCACGACACCTCCAATGGCGTCACTTCCGTATTTCAATGCAGATGCTCCTTTAATCACATCGATATGCTGAAAATTATTAATATCAACATTAGGAGCGTGTTCTACCCCCCATTCTTGTTCTGCGAGACGCACTCCATTATTCATAATACTGATGCGACTTCCGTAAAGACCATGAATAACGGGCTTTGAAATATTATTTCCGGTTTTCAAGGCAGTTACTCCTGAAATTTTAGATAATAAATTTCCAAGGTTATCTGTAGAATTTTTCTCTATTTCAGATTTACTAAGGGTTTTGATAATGAGTGAACCATTATTTTTGTGATTTCCATGGATGGTCACCGTTTCGATATCCTTTATATGATGTTCAAGGGTAATCGTTATATGCATATCCTGATCAACTCCTATATTTTCAGTATAATCATTGCAATCAGGATGTTTGGCAATGAGTGTATACTTCCCGGCAGGGACTTTATCAAAGGAAAACTGTCCTTTTTTATTGGTTTTTACTGTAAATCCACCAATTTTCACCGTTGCATTTTCCAGCATCGTTTTATCATGAAAATCCTGAACGAATCCTTGTACAGTATACGTTTTTTGTGCGCTTATAGTTACTGATCCACAAAAGATCAGCAATAGGCAATATATCAATTTCATTGTAATAAAGATTGATTGCGTATCATTTTCAGATACATTTTCGTTAAAATTTGTTGAGTGGGTTTAATAATTGTATAATGGATGTGCGCAATAAAATGTATAATGTATCAATGACAGAAGGTTAGAAATATATCCTAGGATCATTTCAAATAACTTTAAATTTTAAACATTAAACATTGAACTTTAAAGCACAAAACTTTAAACCCAATAAGAATCTATTGATTAAGAAATAGTGGGTGGGCCCCGAAGTTGGAAAGTAAATTTGGTCTGTGACCAGATTTTCTCCTGGAGGGTGATGATCTGTTTTACCTCATGCGTATAATGCTCGAAAGAAAAACTGAACTCTTCAGGAGCTAATGTATGTCCGGTAGCCAAAAAATGACAGGCCAGACAGTCGCCAGCTTTCTCTTTAGTAGCAGCTTTCGTCAATGTATTCTCTGACTTTTTAAGATTAAAAGCCTTAAAATAATCTACAGAATCATGATGGTGAAAGCTTTGAGAAAGCAGAGCGAGGAAGTACACTCCAAACAATAGCTTGGAGATAAAACTCTTTAGGTTTCTGCTTTCTTTAAAAATCATGTTTCAAAATTAGGAAAATAATTTAATACTTTGTGTTAATTTTGATGAGTGTGTTAATATTATTTAATTACATTGATTTTCAAGAAGATAAATAATATTAATAAAAAATGAAATAAAGATTAGCTATTTACTAATCTTTTTCTAATTCTATTGGGTTTTCGTATTTTTTATTTTCTTCTCTTTCTTTTTGTCGTTGCCTAATTATTTCTTGACCTTGTATAATAGTGGTTTCAGAGCTTTGAAGTACACCAATTAAATTTGCATTAGCATCTTTTAACGCTTGTTCGAATTTTGGTCGAGTAGTTTCTATGGCTTCTGTATATCTACTTTTTTTAATGGTAATTAATCTGCCTTTCAATACAGAATTTGATACGGATTTTATCAGTTCAAAATCATAATCTCCTTTGTCATCCGTTATTTTAATGATTAATCCAGGCAATCCACTAAATTTATATGGACCATAGGGTAAAGGAATTTCGGGAGAATACCACGCGACCCAATTTCGACCTTTAAAATTAACCTCTGCTTTCTTACAAGTAATTGTATTGATTATTTTTGTTTCGTCTATAAGTTTCCAATTTTTTATTACTGGTTCTTTATACATAAGTAATGACATTGAAACAGAATCAAAATACTGTATGTTTTCATTTGATTGTATAATTGTATAATAGAATTTAGTTTTTGGTATATTCATCCCTTTTGTACTTAAAAGAATCCCACCATTATCCAATTTCTTATGTTGGGTTGTTTGAAATGTAGAATCTCTCTTAATTGATTGTGTACTTGCAAAAAAAGCACGTTTATCACCTATCTGTAATGAAAAAAATTCTTCATGTTTATAATCAGGAGTTAATGTACTCAATTTAGCTTTTAATAAATAGGTAAACTCACCACGAAGAGTATCTTTTTTTTGTAATTGAGAAAAAAATAAGACACTAAAAAATAAAGCTAATAATTGAAATAATTTTTTATAATAGTACATAGAATTATTTTTGATTGTAAAAAAAATGCACTTATAACTTTATTAGGTATAAGTGCAAATAATTAATATGAACAAATATTAATTACAGTAGTTTTTTTCAAGGTCAGCAAGCCACTGATTTGCTTGTTGTGGTGTCCAATCTTGAGTTGTCGTAGCAGTCTGACCACAAAATTCTGCAATCCAAACTTGTTTTTCGCCACCTTTTACAGTTTTAAGATCTTCACGAGTTAATTTTTTTAGTTTTTTCATAATTGTGTAAAATTTAAGATTAAGTCTTAAATATATACTATTAATTCATATCAAAGAGATATTTTTTATTATGTTAAGTGGCTTATTTAATGCGTAAAACCAAATTTATATTTGAAAACATTTCGTATAATATTGAATTAATTTGTCTTATTACGTAAATAAAAAACGCAAAGGATAAATGAAAATTATACTGAATATTTCCATTTAAAATGTCTTTGAAACTCTGCGTTGAGATATAATGGGCAGTCATTGATTATCGCACCAGCTTTACACCCATTCAAACTTCAGATAAAAAAATCGGAACCCGTATCTCGAGTTCCGAACTTTTAATATTATATTTTCAAAATTAATCTAATTGAGTCCCCAAATACTCCCACTCCTGTAAAGCATTATCCAACTCTTCTTTTGCTTTGTTGTATTGCTCTAAAGTTTCGTCAGAAGGATTCTCTTTGGCAAAAGAAGCTTCCATTTCTTCTATCTTCGTTTCAAGCTCGGAAATTTTTTCTTCTACTTTTTTAATTTTATTCTGAATGTTTTTCTGCTCTTTGCTAACAATATTGGAGGACTGATTGCTACTAACAATCGGTTTTTCTTCTACTTTCTTAGGCTCTGGTTTCACTTCTTCATGGTGAAGCTTAGCTTTTTCCGCAGAAATCTCTCTGATTGTTTCTTTTTGTCTATACTCAAGATATTCATTAATATCACCTAAGAATTCTTTCATTTTTCCATCACGGAATTCGTAGATTTTATCACAAAGTCCCTGAAGGAATTCTCTGTCGTGAGAAATGACAATTAATGTACCTTCAAAATTCTGTAATGCCAGCTTAATAATCTCCTTAGACTGAATATCCAAGTGGTTGGTAGGTTCGTCCATGATCAATGTATTGAAAGGACGAAGCAATAATTTACAAAGTGCCAGACGGTTTCTTTCTCCTCCGGAAAGCACTTTTGTTTTTTTCGTTACAGCCTCTCCCTGGAATAAGAAAGATCCTAATAAGTCTCTTACTCTGGGTCTGGTTTCTTCTGTTGCCGCATCTTCAGCCTCTTCTAGAACCGTTTTATTAGGCGTTAAAACCTCTTCCTGATTTTGAGCGAAATATCCGATATTAACGTTATGTCCAAGATTCCATGTACCGGAATAATCTTTAATATCTCCGGCTAAAATTTTAGCCAAAGTTGTTTTCCCTTGTCCGTTTTGTCCTAAAAGTGCAATCCTGTCTCCTCTCTGAACGATAAAGTCGACATCATCAAAGATTTGTTTCTGGCCATAAGCTTTTCCAAGGTTTTCCGCTTCGAAAATAACTTTTCCGGGAACCATAGATTGTACGAAACGGATATTGAATTTTGAAACGTCTTCGTTATCCACTTCAATACGTTCAATTTTATCTAATTTTTTAATAAGTGACTGGGCAAAAGAAGCTTTTGTAGCACTTGCTCGGAACTTATTGATATTATCTTCCATTTGTTTGATCTCCGCATCCTGATTCTTTTTAGCCTGAATCAGTTTTTCACGGCGATCTTCTCTCATCACCAGATATTTGGTATAATTGGCTTTATAATCGTCAACTTTTTTATTGTTGATATCAAAAGTTCTATTACAAACAGCTGTCATGAACTGTTTATCGTGACTTACCAGAACAATTGCTCCGGGATAATCTTTAAGGAAGTTTTCCAGCCAGATAATGGACTCCATATCCAAGTGGTTGGTAGGCTCATCGAGAAGCATGATATCATTCTTTTGAAGAAGCAATTTTGCCAATTCGATTCTCATTCTCCATCCTCCTGAAAATTCATCGGTGATTTTTTGGAAATCATCAGCTTTAAACCCTAAACCAAACAATACTTTTTCCATGTCACCTTCAAGATTGTAAGCGTCATGGTTCATTAAAAGATCGTTCAATTCGGTCATCTTATTAATTAAATCAATATAAGAATCGCTTTCGTAGTCGGTTCTCGTTGCCATTTGGTGATTGACTTCTTCGAGCTCATTTTTCCAGGCATTGATTTGCTCAAAAGCCTGCATCGTTTCATCCCAAACCGTTCTTCCTTTTACAAAATCAAGATCTTGTTTCAGAAAACCAATGGTAACACTTCCTTCAGTAACGACTTCTCCTTCGTAGAAATTAATTTCTCCGGACAGCATTTTCAACAACGTGGATTTTCCTGCTCCATTTTTTCCTACCAGACCTACTTTATCATCCTTTTTAATGGTGAAATTTACGTTTTGAAATAAATAATTTCCCGAATGGTGTAATCCTAAACTTTGAACCGAAAGCATTTTTTTAATTAATAGTTAATAATGAATAATGAATTTTCGGGGGCAAAAATACGGAAAAAGAAATGAATACCAGAATCTGAAGTAAAGACATCTTTTAAATCAGAATTCTCACTTTTAATTTAAAATAATTTTTAATCATTATTAACACTTTAGCCACATTAATAAAAAGAAGCATCTTTTCCGGATGCTTCTCATAACCTAAATTTAAAACTGAAAAAATACTGACAGTGATCGTTTATTTAGTAATCTTTATAGCCGTCAGTGTTTTTATAATGGATCGAATCCAAATATCATTATTAGGGACATTGGTACCATAGAGAAAGTCTGCCACAAAGCTATCTTCGGGAAGATGGAGCTCAATGGAAAGTCTCTCCTTATTATGGTTGTCTACAGATGTACTGCTGGAAACATTTAATCCGTTATTGATCAACTCAATGTTGATTTCATGGTATGATCTCTTTAGTAAAATATCGTTATACAATCCAAAATTGGATGAAATATGGGTATAATCTGCCAATTTTCCGTAGTCATAAACCGGTTTCATTTCTTTGGAGAGATTTTTTGTATACTCTTTAAGTTTTTCATAGAAGTCATTTAACCAAAAATGCTGTTCACATTCCCAGTCAAAGGATGGGTCTGCATTTACATTAAATACTTTTGATATGGCATTGGTTTCTTCCATCATCAGTTTTCCATATATTTTTGAAAGATCATTGTATACTTTATCTCTTGCAACATAAGCCTGGGATAAGGTTCCTTCATTTTCAATCTGATATCCAGAAAGCAATGCATTCCAAATTTTATTTCCATCAGAATCTGTTTTTGCATTTCTTATATCCGAAACGTAATCCCGTAAATCTTCAATCTTGATAAAGTCTGTGGAAATATAAACAGACTGAGGTCCTTCCAAATATCCGCCTCCAACATCTGCATGAGCTCCCGGAACAAAAATTTCTTTCCATTTGGTTTTCCAATTTTCTGATTTTTTGTCCTGCATTGTTTTTGAACTTTCAAAAAAACCGGTAAGGGGAAAAAAGAATCTGGACTCATTCAAAGCGCAAAGATGCAATGCATGTTCAACTTCTTCGGGCAAACTTAAATTATAAGTATTGAATGGCTTAGATTCTACAGTATCAAAAACACCCAAAAATTTTATCTTAATATTTTCTGAAGAATAATAAACCAATAATTGATTGCAAAACGTTCTGGCCAACATCCCTCCTCTACCAAATCCGTACAAATAGAAATGATATTCCTCATTTTGATCGCTCATTATGCTTTGTACAAAATCATCAGCTTTCTGAAGTTTATCATCTGAAGAATATCCTTTCCCATAAGGAGGATTGGCACAAGTAGCCATTGCAAAATTATTATCTTCATTCCCTAATACGGTACCTATTCCCTCAATATATAATTTTTCATTTCCGTCAAACAAGCTATATAGTTTATAAATATTGGTAAAAGCGCTATGATAGCTTTCGTTATTATTCAGTGGCCTATCCGGTGAAAGAATATTTAGTCCATTATTTCCTGTACCGTCAAAGAAAATTCCGACGGAAATCACTCTGCTATCATTCATGCTTTTATCTAATTTTTTTATTACAAATCCTTGATGTGTTTTATTTTTTCTAAAATCTCCGAGAGAGACATTTCAAAATAACTGAAGAAATTCAAAATGAACTAGAGTGAAAAGTACTAAATAAAAAAATCCGTATTTCTACGGAATCAGGTTAGATTTTTTCAAGGGGATGTATGTTATTGACAATGGCATAAATAACGATTCCAACGGTATTCTTAGCTCCTATCTTTTCAAGAATTCTTTGCCTGTGACTCTCTACTGTTCTAGGGCTGATAAAGAGCTTTTCTCCAATTTCATTATTGGTAAATTCCTGACAGATCAACTTTACAACATCTTTTTCTCGTTCAGATAATTCATCTTCTGTTTCAAAAAGAGAGTTTTTCTTTGCTGAACCATTCATATAAGTAAACAACATCTGATGGTCTTCGGCAGTAAAGAATACGCCATTTTTATCGACCATTGTAATCGCATCAATAAATGTTTTCTTATTGGAATTCTTTGGAAGAAATGCTGACACTCCTAATTTTACCATGTATCCCAATATCGAAGTTTTATAATGGGAAGAAAGAATAATAATTTTGAGATCAGGATATTTTTCTTTGAGGATTTCTACCAGTTCAAAGCCATTCATAGGTTTCATTTGGACATCTACAAGGGCAATATCAGGAAAATCTTGTGCAGAAAGTTTTTCCAGGCATTCTATAAAATCCGGTCCATTATCGGAAGTAAGACATACCTTAATATTTTTTTCATTGGATAACAACATTTTCACTCCTTCTAAGATCAACTGTTCATCATCAATCAGAGCTATTTTGGTTTGGGAACTCATTATGTTTTGGTATTTTAATAATTAGACGGCTTCCTTTATTTAAAAAAGTTTTTTTCCATTTATAATCAGCATTCATCGATTTGATTCTGGACTCAATATTCTTGATTCCCATTCCTTTTTTCACCTGCTCATATTCAAATCCTTGTCCGTTATCTGAAATTATCATTCTTGTATTCTGCAGGCCATCTTTTATATAAATCCACAAATCTGTTGCGGTAGAATGTTTAAGCACATTCGTTGTAAACTCTTGAATAATTCTATACAACTGTACTTCTATAAAAATATCTTTCTTTGTATATCCAGGCATTACCTGTAGAGATATATTAATTTTATGAGAAAGGTTGGCAATCAATTCTTCGGCATATAAAACCAAGCCCACCGATTCAAGATTTACAGGATACAATGAATGGGAAATACTTCTGGATGCATCAATCAAAGAGGACATTTGGTTATAAATATTTTTTTTAATCAATTCGTCTCCTTGTGTGTCTAAATTATTAAGCCATAAAGAAAGAATATTAAGGCGATTCCCTATATCGTCATGAATCATTATGGCAATTCTTTTTCTTTCTTCTTCCTGTGCTTTTATGTTTTCAAGCACCAGCTTTTTCTGATGAAGCACTTCTGCTTCGTACTGAGCATTTTTTTCTTTAACAATCCTGTTGATAAAAGTCTTGTAAGCAAGTAAAATAAACGATATTATAACTGCTATGGTAACAATTATAAGAATCAACAGGTTAATATTTAAAGTTACTTCTTTAATTTGATGAAAGTATATAAAAATGAACAATACAAAATACTCGAAAAAACATTATTGGCACTGAGCAGAATATAATAATCGTTTTCCGACAGATTGGCAATCTGATGCTGAATAATAAAAATAAATACAGAAACGGAATAGTAGAAAAAAATACAGGCATCCGCCAGGAGAAAACGATTTCTTATGGAGTTATCTTTTATTTCCCTCAGCAAGGTAAATCCGGAAAGACAAATAATGATAATATTTGAAATTACTTTCGCGATATCTGCATTGAGTGGATAATCAAAAGCGTATTTCGAGATCATAAATCCACCGGACAATAATGTCGCAAGGTTCAAATAATGTTTAGGCAAATCTAATTTTCTGATAAATAGTCCTGTCAATAACAAAAACTCCCCAGCAATATATAAAGGATAAAGAAATGAAGTATCATTAAGATTGAAAATATAAGGCAAAACAAGGTTCAGCAATTCTATGCTAAAAAGAAAAGCAATACAATGATAATATTGCTTTTCTTGTTTGTTTAATAATTTATATTTTGCTGCTCCCAACAATATAATAGACAGGAGCAGACCATAATTCAGGAATAAAATTACCTTATAAAGATCGGCCATTCTTAACTTATAAATTATAATTCAGTTTCCGGTATGCGACAAACCGGTGGACATGGCTTTGCCCAATCATAAGTATTAGCTTCAGTAATTGCGCTACTTCCGGTATTCTTCAGATTTTCCAGGAAAGAAATAAATACCAATGTTACCAGCATTCTTCCATAGATATCATTATATTTTAAACCAAATGAACATACAATCTTCTTTAGTTCTATATTTGAAAGACATAAATCGGCCGTAGGAACATAGAATCTTTTAAAAATTCTCGTCCCTTTATAATCCGTGCATTCCTGGAAAAACCACTCCATTCCCTCATTTCTCCATTTTTCAATGGCTTCTACAGCCTTATCTTGTTCAAGAACAGGTTTGTTGGAAATCGGAAATGTCATATCGGAATTTTTATCAATACTTTGAAGATCGCTGGAAAGGAGGGCATTCTTAACAATAGTATACTGCTGTACTTCCTGGAGTTTCAAATCACCTTCCAGCGGACGAAGAAAGCAGCACGGATATTGATCCATGTCTTTATTAAATCCCCTTTCATCCATAGGACATAAAATAAGGATCACTTGTTCATTATGAATCCCTACTGCAGCACAAAATTCTTCATACTTATTGTTTTTTCTCATCCATTCCAGATATTCTGCGTTGATTTCGAAAATGTAGTTGGTAGGAAGTTTGGTTTTTAACTCGGAAAAATGAGTAAGATGTAGGCTCCATTGGTCCATTGCTGCCTGGCATTCTTCTTTTCGCAGCATGCAGTCTTCACTGTTTAATATTTTCATATATGCATGGTTTTTAGCTGTATAAAAATAACTAAACTAAAAATGCTATGCAAGTAAGAATTTTAATTAGTAATTCCTTACCGTAATATGATAACAGCTTTGTTGCTTCTCTTTTATATAATAAATTCTACCTGCATTCGCATAATGCTTTAAAACCTTCTCCAATGCCATTTCCATTTTCGGGTTATATTTAAGAACATTATTGAATCTTACGTAGGAAATATCAAAAGAATTACCGTAGTTGTGGGAACTGATTCCCAATGAAGCGTTAGAATTGACTCTTCTGAGCCTGCATTGATCTTCCAGGGTTCTTGTGATAGACGAAACTGTAAAGGTACCTCCTTTAGTATTTTTACTAAATTTAGACCCAATATTTTCTAATGTTGTCTTTGCTTTGGAAACCATATAAGCCCTACTGTAATCCAGTTTTTGAACACGATATCCTTTTCCCGTTTTTTTTATTTTGTGAAATTTCCCATTGTTGATATATTTTTGCACTGTTTTCGAATCTTTCAACAGCTGTACTCCAAAACTTTTTGAAGCATCAATATGAGGTTTATAAAGAGCTGTAGGCTCTACTTTCAAAACTGACGTAAGATCATAACAGGGAAAAGCTTTTTTGGCCGCCTGCGAATAATGTAGACTATAAATAAAAGGCACAAAGACCACACAAAGAAACTTTCTCATCAACCACCCTTTTAAATTACAAACGAATAATAAAACATTTATGTTGTATCATTCAATTCTTATAACAATACTATCTGGACAAATCCCCAACAAACATTAAACCAAATTATTTACTTTATAATTTTTGTTCTCTCTTTTTTGAAATATTTTTCAGATTTAACTTTTTATTTTAAGATATAAATTTTACATTTGAGATACATTTTTAAAATAAACAATATGATAAAAAAACTTTTTGCTGAATTTTTCGGCACATTTTGGCTTGTTTTCGGAGGTTGCGGTAGCGCCGTTTTCGCAGCAGGTGTTCCCGATATTGGTATTGGACTTTTAGGCGTTGCTTTAGCCTTTGGTCTTACTGTTCTTACCATGGCTTACGCAGTAGGCCATATTTCCGGAGGTCACTTTAACCCGGCTGTCTCTTTCGGGCTTTTGGCGGGTGGCAGATTTCCTGCAAAAGATCTTATTCCTTACATTGTAGCACAATGTCTTGGAGCTATTGTTGCAGCAGGGTGTTTATACACAATCCTTAATGGTGCCGGAGCAGTAGACTTCTCAAAACCTGGTGCTTTTGCCACCAACTTCTATGGAGAAGCCGTTTACAACGGAAAAGCATTCAGCATGGGGGCAGCGTTCCTGGCTGAATTTTTATTAACGGCATTTTTCCTTATCGTGATTATGGGAGCTACAGACAGATGGGCTAACGGTAAATTTGCAGGTATCGCTATTGGTCTTGCACTTACTTTAATCCACTTGATCTCTATTCCAATCACCAATACTTCTGTAAACCCTGCAAGATCTCTTTCTCAGGCGGTTTTTACAGGAGGACTTGCCATGTCACAGCTTTGGTTGTTCTGGGCAGCACCAATCTTAGGAGGAGTTGTAGGTGGTTTAATCTACAAATTTTTACTTCAGAGAGATTCTGCGGAAATAGCAGATTAATTAACGTAAAAGTAATACTTAACCATAAAATCCTGTCAGTCGACAGGATTTTTTTATTTTTCCAAATGTAAACATTTACTCTCTTCAGCAGTGACAAATGATTTGTTATTTTATCTTTTTAATATCAAAAGGATTTTTAAAAATAAGTTCTTCATGTTTTCCCTTGACTTCCATTTTACGTTGAAGCAGATTCAAAGCCATTTTTCGGATAAACATATCTTTATCGTTCAGTTTCCAATAAGAATCTCCGTGGAGCTGTTTGGGAGGGCGAATCAGATAGAATTCGGTTTCCCAGGTATCTACATTATGATAAAATTCAATAATTCCACAATGTTCAGGAATCTGAGATGCCTCTACCATTCCCATCGGAAGCAAAAAACTAAAAGCATTACAAACATAGTCTCCACACGAAATTTTATCGTGTTTCAGAAATTTTTCACCGGATTCTTTATTGAGGTAAGATTTTTTAAAATCATTCTTAAAGTCACTTTTTGAAAACTTAATTTCAATTTCATGACTGTACCCCTGAGCATCAATGATTAGTATATCCGCTTCCCAATCCGCCTGAAAATAATTGGTTAAAACAATTTCTTTTTCAAAATCGCAATGAGAATGGATATAGGCATGAACAAGTTCTTCTATTTTAATCATTGTTGAATATAATTGCTAGTCATACAATTTAGATCTGAGACACCACTGCAACCCCTAAACCTTGAACTTTAAACTTTAAACCTGGAACCTTGGACCTGGAATTTTAACCTGCATTTCGCTTAGCTTACCAGCAAACTACAGCCTCTGATATCAGAATGGTCTATTCTTCCCAATACCTGAAATTTTTCTCCGATCATTTTCCCCAAATCCTGGGTTGCTATGAAGGAACAAGAATGAGTATTGGCCAGGTCAATGATATTGATAGCCCCTGTTCTACCCTCTTTTTCATAAGAGAACGGATCCTCTGCATTTCTAACCATGATCCTCATCCAATTGGGACATTCATATTCATTATTACCAAGCGAGTATGCTTGTGACAGCAATTCCGTCATTGAATATTCGGAATAAATTTTATCGGTTTTAAAGCCATCCTGTAAGATTTTCAAAAGTTCATCTTTTGTCATTTCCTCTTTACGGCCTTTCATTCCACCGGTTTCGATTACAACTAAGTTTTTCAGAAATTTTAGAGATTCTTTGTTTTTTTCAGAGTGACAAAAATCCAAAAAGTCTAATAACGCAAAGGATACTCCGAAAAGAATAACTTTTTGATCTTCCAATTGATTTAAAAGTTGGAAAAGATCGGCATGATTATACAGAAAGTATCCATTTTCCGGCTTAGCAGATTTTTTCATCAAATAATCTACCATATAGATCAATGATGAATTCTGTCTTTCCAGATAACTTGGAAGCAATCCCAGAAAAATAAAATCCTCGGGTTCTCCGATAAATTGTTCAAAACTTTTATAAATGCTTTCTTCGTATAAATTCTGATCGGCAATAAAATGCTTTGAAAGATTCATCTGTGTGGTTCCGGAACTCTGAAAGTACAAATCAGCAGATACATTATTATCCAGAATTTTATGATTTTTAAACATTTCTATAGGTAGAAAAGGGATTTTGTCCAAGCGATCAATCTCATCAGGATTGATGTTCAAAAAATCAACAAACTTCCTATATATCTCAACATTTTCATATTGATAACGAAAAGTTTCCAATGATGCATTCAGGAAGTCCTGCTCTGTTTGTATGTTGAATATATTTTTCAATTTTATAAAACTTTTTTATCTTTCTTATCTCTTTATTACAAAGCAATTAACCAGAAAAATATTTTTATTTAATAATTTTTTTACATCAAAGCTACACTTTGGTAACATTCTTGCAATTATTTAATCGGAATATGGATTAAAAACAAGAATAGGTTTCGGCCTATTCGAGAATTGCCTCTTTTTAGAGGTAATTTTTTTTGCTTTTATTTTTCAAAAACCTTCAGCTCAAAGTCTTTTTCAAAAACCCCGTAGGTATAATAAGAAATCCAATCACCAAGGTTGATGTATTTCGAATTTTGTTCAAGATCCAACACCATTGGAAGGTGACGGTGGCCATAAACAAAATAATCAATCTTTTCTGTTTTCAATTTTTCTTTGGAATAAATAATCAGGAATTCTTTGTCTTCACCTAAAAACTCTTTGTCTTCTTCTCCGGAAATCATTTTATTTTTTTGCGAAAGGTATAATGCAATTTTCATCGCAATATCCGGATGAAGCCACTTGAAAAACCATTGTGCTACCGGATTGGTAAACAATTTTTTCATTCTTTTATATCCTTTATCACCAGGACCCAGCCCATCACCATGTGCTAATAAAAATTGTTTTCCACCCATTTCAAAATACTGTTTCTGATAAAAAACAGTACATCCGATTTCTTCTTCCAGATAATCTTTCATCCACAAATCATGATTTCCCACAAAGAAATAAATATGAATACCTCTGTCTTTCAACTCAGCAATTTTTCCAAGAACACGAATATATCCTTTGGGAACGACATGTTTCCATTCATGCCAGAAGTCAAAAAGGTCACCCATTAAAAATAAAACCTGGGCATCTTCCTTGATTTCATCCATCCAACGTATAAACTTCTCTTCCCGTACCTTACTTTCTTTAGGCGTAGGAGCACCGAAATGCTGATCTGAAGCAAAGTATACTTTTTTTCCGGGTTCTAAATTAATTGTAGTTTTTAACACCGTCTGAGTTTTGTGGGATAAAAATTATTGATTGTCTTCTGCAAACCATTCTCCATAAGAATTTTCCGTCTCATGAAGTTTAAGATAAGCCAGAGAGATTCCTTCCGGAAGTCTTGATTTTATTTTGGCAGCAATGGCATATAACATATTTTCGCATGTCGGCTGGAAACTGCAATAAATTACTTTATGACCTTTCTGCTCAAGATCATCTCCTAATTCTTTATGCGGAGATAAAGCATTAACAAGAACTGCATGATCCCATACATCTACAATTTCGGATTTTACGATACTTTTAATATCTCCAAAATCCACTACCATCCCATTTTTAGGGTTTTCCATATCATTAATTGGTTTTCCTTTCACTGTAACAAACAGTTTATAGGAATGTCCATGCATATTTTTACATTTCCCATCGTAGTTGTAGAGCACGTGGGCAGTTTCGAATGTAAAAATTTTTGTAATACGTATCATAATAAACGAATCAATTTTAATTACTGGTTTTCTTTGTTTTACAATTTAAAAAACTATAAAAACAACAAAGAGGCGGCAAAACATCTGCCAACCTATGAAAAACTGTAAAATTAATGTTCAAAGTTAAGATAAAAAGAGCAAGAAATAAAATGCCTCAGGAAGTTAAGTTACTTTCTGAGGCATTTTATATTTTTGTACGGATCTTTAATCGATCTTCAATGTAAGATTATTATCCCGCGATCCATCCACATTGGATGCATTATAAGGCACGGTTAGCCATCCATTTTTGTTCATTACAAACTTAAAATCATAAGTTTTTCCCTTTTCAAACTGAGATTTTGGCACCACCAATTCATAAGTATTCTTTTTCTTGAAACTCATTTGGTATACCTGATCATTAGTATTCCAGTTATTAAACGAACCGGCCACTGAAATACTGTTCACAAACTCAGTACTTAAGTTCTCCGGATATTGATAGGAAAAGATTACGTTGTCATTTTCTAAACGGTAACCATATATTTCCTTTTTAAGATTAGGATGGACAAATTTTTCAGACATGATGTATTCTTCTGCCACCATATAAGGATTCAGCAAATTCTTATCCATGATACCGGCAATCTGATTAATCATTGGAAAGAAAACCGGAAACTCTTTATATCCATTATACATCACAATAATAGCCATATTATTGTCCGGAAAAATACGGTATGCACTTACGTTACCACCAGAAAAAGAATATGACTTTATATTATTAAAATTTTTCATATCCCAGCCATGGGTGAAGACGATATTCTTATTTTTATATTCAAACGGTTTCCACATCAGCTGTTGCGTTTCAGGCTTTAGAAAGTCATACTGACTAAGATGAATACTCCATTGTAAAAAAGCAGGTAATGTAATAGCCAGACCATTAGCTGAGTGAGATTTTCTACCTTCCACAAATGTAGATTTATCATATTGATTGGTCTTCTTGTTGTAGATATACTTTACCACTCTGTTTGGGATCTCCTCAATAGAATTAGATGAAAAGACTACTTGATTTTTAGCATCTGAAAACTGATTTTTTAAAATATAGTCTTCAAATTTTTCACTTGTCAATTTCTCGATGATCATGCTTATCAACAGATAATTTGTCTGATTATATCTATACTCGCTACCCGTCTCAAATTCCATTTTTTCTTTTGACAATCTTTGAACCACTTCATCATTTGTTGCATTTACCGGGATATCTTCATAAATAATCCAATTGGGCAATCCTGAAGAATGTGACAAAAGATTTTTCACCTGAACTTTTTCCCATTCTTTCGGCAAATGATCAAGATGTTTCGAAATTTTATCCTCCAATGAAATTTTCCCTTCTTCAATGAGTTTAAACAATCCTACATTAGACATGAGTTTCGTTGTAGAATATATTCTGAACATGGTATTAGGATTTACCTTTTGATCACTTTCCAATGTTTCTCTTCCATAGTATTTTTGGAAAGTAATTTTATTATTTTTCACAATCCCAACAGCCATGCCGGGAATTTCATTGATTTGGATAACTTTTTTCACATAGCTATCAATAGCTTTTGATTGGTTTGCTGTTTGGGCATACCCTACAAGTGAAAATTTTAAAAATATTATCGCGAAAATTATTGGTTTCATTGGCTATTATATTAATGTCTTTCTTAAAAAACACTTGAGAGTTTCTATATATTACATTTTCAAACCAATTTCTCAAGCCAATCCCTTTCCAATCGTTTAATTTTCTTTGTTTCAGGATCAAATAAAACCCAAAGTGTACTAGAATCTACCAGCAATTGTCCATTACAATAAAATTCAACTTTTCTTGGCTGTCTGGCTCCTTCCGGAGATTGGGGATATGTTTTTACAGTGATAATATCGTTAAGATAAGCTTGTTTTTTATATTGAATATGATGATCCAGAAGCATCCAGGCATCATTTACATATTCTGTTTTCTGTTTTAAAAGATCCCAATGTTCGGCTGCCACCTCTTCTACCCAATGTACATACTGGACATTATTAACATGATTATTCTGATCAATATGTTCTTTTGTTACCTTAATCTGCTTTTCATATATTAAATCCATATCTATTTCTATTGATAATCAAATATAAGGATTACTAAAGCTGTACCTGCAGTATTTTCGAGGTTTTAAACAGATATTATACATGATCAAAAAAGCTGCTTTATACTTAATAAAGCAGCTTTTATAAATTTTGTCTAACTTACCATTATCTTATTTCGGTTAATCTTTTCTGAAGTTCTGAAGCCGAAGGAAATTCAGTGGTATTATAACGATCCAGGCCGGCTGAGATTGCTTTCCAGCCACTCAATATGAAACTCATATAATCTACCCATTTGACAACAGCATCATGCCAAAAGCCAAAATCAGGAAGTGAGGCACGTATTTTTAAAAATTCTTCTAAATCTTCATTGTGTAGCCGCAGGCATTCTATACATGCATCTTCCAATGAGATTTGGTGCTCATTCTGTATGACTTTCACTGTATTATAATAAATACTTTCCGTTGCTTCATCTTTTATCACTGATTGTACATCATTAAAAAACGCACTCATACGACAGATTAGTGCCTGCAATCTCTGAATAACAGGATCATTATGAATTGCTAAAGGAAACACCACTTCCAAATCTACCTCCAGGAGCTGCAAAAAGGGATACAAACAAACCGTTTTTTCCCTGAATGCAATACATTCTTCCAGGGTTGGATATTCTTTCATCTTCTTATACCTTAACTCTTTTTCTAATCCTTGAAAATATCTTTCAACCATCTGGGAAAGCCGTGTGATAGAATTCGGTGGAATAAATCTCTGAAGCTCTTGTCGCGTTGCATCCAGCATATCTCTTAAAGGTATTATCGATAAAGATTCTTCAATGGTACCGTTCAATATTCCTGCTGTATGTGTTTTTACATATTCAATATCGTCAGATTCACTTTCTTCATAAAGATCATCGTTGTAAAATGCCCAAAGCATAAGCCTACAAATCGGCGTAAATCGTTCAGGGGATGCTGTAGGGAAAAAGTAAGCCGCAATATGAGAGGTTTTGGTTTTCTGATATTTTTTTCGCAGATCAGGATTATCCTCATAGATCCAAAAGTATTTGCCATCAATCCATTCATGGTCGGTCATCTTTTGTAATTGATCGGCATGAGGATTTTTTAAGACTGGAAACGGGTAATTAAAATTTTCGTGTAAGAATTTAGAAATGTTAAAATTTTCACGATTCATATTGTATATTTTGATAATGTTTTTTCTCCAAAATATATGGCTTCATTGAATTTGATAGTCCCATCTACATGCGATTATCATTCATAAAACAATATATTTTATTAATATTCTATCAGTTACAATCATGAATACTGTACAGGCAATTTACGTATTAATTTATATTATTTTGCATAAAAGTTTTATTATAAAATTGTAAACAAAAAAACCTTCCCAAGAATGAGAAGGTTATGCATCAAAAAATATGGAAAAAAATGACTAATGAAACTGTGCAGTTTCCGTAGAGTCTTTCATTGCTACTGTTGCTGAAGAGCCATTGGTAACAATATTCTGTATTTCATCAAAATATCCTGTTCCTACAAAAGACTGATGTTTTACGGCTCTGAAACCTTTTTGCTGCAAAGCAAATTCACGCTCCTGTAATTCTGAATATCCTGCCATTCCTCTTTCCTTATAAGCTAAAGCCAATTCAAACATTGCTGTGTTCAAAGCATGGAATCCTGCCAATGTAATAAACTGGAATTTATATCCCATTTTAGCCAGTTCTTCACGGAAAGTAGACATCTCTTCAACACTTAACCTTGCCGCCCAGTTGAAAGAAGGGGAACAATTGTAAGCCAACATTTTTCCCGGAAATTTCGCATGAATTCCTTCAGCAAATTTTCTGGCTTGTTCCAAATCAGGATTTGAAGTTTCCATCCAGATTAAATCTGCATAAGGAGCATAGGACAATCCTCTGTCTATTCCTTGCTCTACTCCATTCTTCACAACATAAAACCCTTCGGAAGTTCTTTCTCCCGTCACGAATTTTTTATCTCTATCATCAATATCTGATGTTAATAAATCTGCTGCATCGGCATCCGTCCTTGCAATAATAAGACTAGGAACCCCCAATACATCCGCAGCCAGACGTGCTGCAATTAATTTATTGACAGCTTCCTGTGTTGGAACCAATACTTTACCTCCTAAGTGTCCGCATTTTTTCGCAGAAGAAAGCTGATCTTCAAAGTGAACACCGGCTGCACCAGCCTCAATCATTTGCTTCATCAGTTCGAAAGCATTCAGGTTTCCACCAAAACCTGCTTCTGCATCAGCGATGATAGGAACAAGATATTCTTTATCTCCGGTTCCGTTTACAGATTGGATCTGATCAGCTCTCAACAACGCATTATTAATTTTCTTCACTACAGAAGGCACTGAATTCGCAGGATACAAAGATTGATCAGGATACATTTCTCCGGATAAGTTGGCATCAGCTGCCACTTGCCAGCCTGAAAGATAAATCGCTTCCAATCCTGCATCGACTTCTTGTACAGCCTGATTGCCGGTAAGAGCTCCAAGTCCTGCTACATAATCCTGGTTATTCAATTTATTCCAGAATTTTTTAGACATTTCTGTAGCAATAGTGTAGTCAATTGTATAAGAACCACGAAGTTTTAATACTTCTTCAGCTGTATATGGTCTTTTTATTCCGTTCCAACGTGGGTTTGTCAGCCAATCTTGTTCTATAGCCTGGATTTGTTCTTGCTTTGTTTTCATAATATTTGGATTTTGTTTAATTAGATTTGAAAGTGATTTTGTTGCCAGATGCTGATTCTATTACTGTTAATTGATGATCTGGTTTTCAACCAGCAGGTATAAAACCAGCTACCAACATTTTTATTAGATAAAAGGATATGCTTTTAAGGTTAAAAATTCTTCAAAGTTCTCTGAGAAAATTAATTCATTGAAAAGCTCTTTAGCCAAATTGAATTTCCCGGCTTTAAAACGTGCTTCCCCCACATAGCTTTCAATATTGTCCATTTCTTCAGTTTCCCACTGCAAAACCATATTGCGGGTTAACGTTCTGCCATCATTTAAAATCGCTTCATTTTTCAGCCATTGCCAAATCTGAGTTCTTGAAATTTCCGCAGTTGCGGCATCTTCCATCAAATTATAAATAGCTGCAGCTCCTACTCCCATCAACCAACTTTCAAGATAAAGGATTCCTACATTGATATTTTTTCTAATGCCTTTCTCCGTAATTCCTCCTTTAGGAATTTCCAGCAGGTCACTTTCTTTGATATGGTATTCAAATTTTTTGTCAATCTGATTTTTCAAAAGCATATGCTCGTCAAAAATATCCTTAGCTACAGCCACCAATGCAGGATGAGCTACCCAAGTTCCGTCGTGGCCATTTTTCACTTCTCTTTCTTTATCTGTTCTTACTTTTTCGAAAGCTATATTATTGGCTTCATCATCATTTTTCACCGGAATTTGTGCGGCCATCCCTCCCATGGCATGAACATTTCTTTTGTGGCAGCCTTCAATTACTCTTTTTGAATAAGCACTCATAAAAGGAGAAGTCATGGTCACCTGATCTCTATCCGGAACAATAAATTCCGACAGATTTCTGAATTTTTTGATATAGGAAAAAATATAGTCCCATCTGCCACAATTCAATCCTGAGCTATGGTCTTTTAATTCATATAAAATTTCATCGATCTGAAATGATGCTGTAATGGTTTCTATTAAAACAGTCGCTTTGATGGTTCCCTGAGAAATTCCCAGATAATTTTGAGCAAAAACAAAAACGTCATTCCACCAACGAGCTTCTTTATAATGTTCCAGTTTCGGCAGATAGAAATAAGGACCACTACCTTTTTCTAAAAGATTTTTTGCATTTCTGAAAAAATAAATTCCAAAATCTGTTAACGATCCGGAAGCTTCCTCTCCATCGATTTCAATATGTTTTTCCTGAAGGTGCAATCCACGGGGACGGACTAATAAAACAGCTGTTTTTTCATTAAGCTGGTAAGTCTTTCCTTGTTCATTAACAAAATCAATGGTTCTGTTCACTGCATCAGAAAGATTAATCTGTCCATCTATACAGTTTTCCCAAGTCGGCGAGCTGCTGTCTTCGAAATCTGCCATAAATGTTTTGGCACCGGAATTCAAAGCATTGATGATCATTTTACGATCAACAGGTCCTGTAATTTCCACCCTTCTGTCTAATAAATCTTCGGGTAACGGAGCACAGACCCAATTTCCATTTCTCACTTCTTCAGTTTCTTGTAAAAACTTCGGAAGAATACCCTGATCAAATTCCCGTTGCGTTTTTTTTCTCTCTTCTAAAAGCGCTAGTCTTTTACGATTAAAATTCTGATGAAGAGCAACTAAAAAATCGGTCAAATCAGGAGTAAAAACATCTTCAAACTGCTTCTGTGCTTTTATTTTCCATTGAGTCTTAGTTTCCATAACATATTGATTTTGTGATTTGATGTTACAAACATAAACAAAAATTTTCACAATTAGCGAACGTTCGCTAATTTTATTAAAAAATTATTATGCGAATAATCGCATCTAATTATTTATATTTGAGTAATGAATTCAGAAAGCGACTTTATCAAAACAGTTTTCGGGTTAAAACTGAAACAACAGAGACAAAAGAAAAATTGGTCTTTACAGGACCTTGCCATAAAAACCGGACTTTCAAAATCTTATCTTAATGAAATTGAAAATGGCAAGAAATATCCAAAGCACGACAAAATCATCCAGCTTTCAGAAGCCCTGAGTTGTACTTTTGATGAACTTGTTTCCACAAAATTGGATAAAAGTCTCGCTCCGTTCAACGAAATTCTACAATCGGATTTTTTCAAAGAGGTTCCTTTGGAATTATTTGGGATCAATAAAAACAACCTTATCAGTATTATCAGTGATGCTCCTAAAAAAGTAACTGCTTTCATTAATGCTTTGATAGAAATTTCTCAAAATTATAATCTTGGAAAAGAAAGGTTTTACTTTGCCGTCTTACGATCTTTTCAAGAATTATATGATAATTATTTTCCTGAAATAGAGGAAAAGGTAAGGGAGTTTCTCCATGAAAACCAACTTCAGATTAATAAGGATTTAAAATCCGATGTCCTGGCCAATATTTTAGCAGAAAAATTCTCCTACAAGATACAATCCGAAGATTTTGAAAAGTATGGAACATTAGACAATCTTCGTTCGCTTTTTATTCCGGAGAAAAAATTATTACTTCTGAATAAGAAACTAGAAAAAGATCAGAAAACTTTCATTTTAGCCAAAGAAATAGGATTTAATGTCTTAGATCTGAAAATCCGCCCTAATACTTATTCATGGCTGGATTTTGGAAGTTTTGAAGAGATTCTGAATAATTTTTATGCTTCCTATTTTGCCGGAGCATTATTAATATCCAAAGAATCTGCCATTGAAAAGGTCTCTGATTTTTTTCTTCAAAATACATGGAAACCCAAAAGCTTTGAGGATCTTATTGATAGTTTCACTCATTCTCCTGAGACCTTTTATTATCGCCTGACCAACATCCTTTCTGCCGAAATGGGAATTAAAGATTTATTCTATTTATGTCTGGTTAAAAAGAAGAATTCGGATAAAATTCAGATTCTAAAAGAACTTCACCTCAACCATCAACAAGCTCCACACGCCAATGCTACCAATGAACATTATTGCCGAAGATGGATTGCTGTTAAAAACCTTCATTATTTAAAAGAAAATGAAACCCTGACCGATGCCCAGATTTCTCATTATAAAGATCAGGGTATTAGCTATCTGGTTATTTCAACATCTCAAAAAAACCCTTTTTCAGACGGGAGCAACAGAAGTTATTGTCTGGGAATATTGCTGAATACACAAACCATCAAAAAAATCAGTTTTATAAAATCACCATCATTAGAAACCATCAATGTTGGGGTTACTTGTGAATCTTGTAGTATTGCCGATTGCGAAGTAAGACAAGCCTCTCCTGTAAGATTGGAAAAAGAACATTTTAATCTCAGTATGAAAAATTCCATCGAAAAGATCAGAAAGGAGTTTGAGAAGTAGTGTTTGAGTATGAGAGTATGAGAGTATTAGAGTATTAGAGTGTGAAAATATACAAAACTAAGAGCTTGTTGAAATTTCTAAATTTGATTTTTTATAGCGTTCAAATCTTGATCACATTCTTTACAAATGGCCTTGCACTAAAAAGAATACTAAAATCTTAAAGAAATCAAAGATTTCTATTATTCTCGCAGATACCACAGATTGAGCAGATTTTTGAGAAACTATTGGATCAAACCTTATAGGTTTTTACTATGCATAAGTTTTAAAAACTATAAAGTTCAGTCCGGCTATGAAATCTGCGTAATCAGCAAAATCTGCAAGAGAAAAAACTTTCACAAACATCTGTGAAATTCGTGTATTCTGTGGGAAATTCCTTTAACCACGAACCAAAGATTCGATGAAGCTGGAAGAAACCTAAGGATTGATAATCAAGTATTCATTTTTTAAAATTTTAAGAATTTTATTTCATAAATCAATTTGTCATTTTTTATTACGAATAAATTTTACCATTAAGATTTTTAAGGTTTTTAGAATATTAAGCTTGAGCTCCGCTTTAAGACACTTTGCTTATAAAAATCTTTGATTTTTTTCTTAATTAAACTCAATAACTTAATTCATCTTAATGGTTCAAATAAATTTTTAATAAAATTTAATCACAGGCTCTAAGAGTCATAATCAGCAGCATTGTTTGAAAACTATTTCATACCTTAGTAAAAACACACCCATGATGCTAGACTTGCTTTTTCCCAATCGTTGCCTACACTGCAACAAAATTATCGAACCCGATTTACTGGTATGTAACCTGTGTTTTAGTCAAATTCATTTTACTCATTACGATTATTTCACTAATAACCCTATTAAAGAAAAATGCAGATTAGCCTTTCCTGTGGAGAATACCTATGCTTTGCTACAGTTCGAGAAAGAAAGTTTAAGCAGAAAAATTATTCACGAGCTCAAATACAGAGGTAGAGAAAAAACGGGAAGAGTACTTGCAGAATGGATTACCGACCGTTTAGATTTTAAAGATCAAAAGCCTGATCTTATGGTAAGTGTTCCATTGCATCCAAAGAAATTAAGAGAAAGAGGATACAACCAGCTTCATGTATTTACGGAAACACTGTCAGCATATTACGGAATCCCATTTGATCATGAATTAATTAAAAGAAACAATTACTCAAAAGCACAGGCTTTAAAAGATAAACAACACCGGCTTGAATCCGACAAAACATTCTCTCTCAACAAATCCGTTAGCGGAAAGCATATTCTTTTGATTGATGATGTTTTCACAACTGGGAATACGGTCTCATCAATTGCCTGGGAAATTTTAAAAACGGGAAATAACAAAGTGAGTATACTGGTAATGGCTATGGATTTATAAAGGGTTCAAGGTTTAAAAGTTTAAGGTTTAAGGTTCAAGGTTTAAAGTTTGTTGTTCGGTTGCCATCTTCGTCCTTTCATCATCCGATTCTTTTTCTTAATTTTTAAAAAAAACAAAATCACAACGTATGCCCAATCTGATCTTATTACATGGAGCTTTAGGTCACCCCGATATATTTAATCCTTACACCGAAAAATTATCTCAATATTTTACTATTCATACGCTTTCTTTTTCGGGACATGGCAATAACGATCTTCCTACGGATGGGATTAGTATAGAAAAATATACTCAGGAATTATCAGACTATTGTAAAAATAATACCCTTACGGATGTATCCATTTTTGGACATAGTATGGGTGGTTATGTTGCACTTTGTTATGCCATGAAAGAACCAGAAAAGGTAAATTCCATTATAACATTGGGCACCAAATTCGACTGGACGGAAGAACAAGCCCTAAAGGAAAGCAAAATGCTGAATCCGGAAGTCATTCTTGAAAAAGTTCCACAATATGCTAAAACATTAGAAACTCAGCATGGTTTAAAATGGAAACAGCTTCTTCCTGCCATTGCCTATTTAATGATTGATTTAGGAAAAAATCCACCATTGAAAAATAATCTGGCTTCCATTAATACTTCTATACAAATCATGGTAGGAGATAAAGATAATATGGTAACAATTGAAGAGAGTCTGGAAGTCTATAGAAACCTTCCAAACGCAAAATTGGCCGTACTCCCGGATACAAAACATCCTATGGACAAAGTACGACCTAATTTATTATTGGATTTAATAAAAGATTTCTGGAATCTTTCTTAAATTAACGTTGAAGTTTTTCTCCGTAGCTTAAATCTCCGGCATCTCCAAGCCCCGGAGTAATATACCCTTTTGATGTCAATTGCTCATCAATTGCACCCACCCAAATTTGGGCATCAGGATATGCATTCTGAACTGTTTCCACACCTTGTCTTGAAGCAATTGCAGCAACAATGTGAAGCTGTGTTGGTGTTCCGTTGGTTAACAAATCTTTGATTGCTTCAATTAAAGAAGCTCCGGTTGCCAGCATTGGATCTGCAACGATCAATGGCCTTCCTTCAATATTAGGACAAGTCAGATAATCTTGTTTGATTGAGAAGTAGTCGTTGGCATCATGCTTTCTGTACGCTGCTACAAAACCACAATCTGCTCTGTCCAGATAGTTCAGAATCCCTTCAAATAATGGAACTCCGGCTCTTAGAATCGTAGTAATAACCGGCTGTACTGCAATTTCTTTACTTTTTATAGTATCTAAAGGAGTTTGGATAATGACTTCTCTATGCTCTAAACCTTTACTGATTTCAAAGGCCGCAATTTCCCCGATTCTTTCCATATTTCTTCGGAATCTCATCCGATCGTGCTGAACTTCAACGTTTCGAAGTTCATTAATCCATTCATTAACAAGAGAAAAATGTTGCGATAAAATAGTAAGCATGAAGATCTTAAATTTTTAATGACAGTGAGTCTAATTATTTTCTGCAAAATTACAACTAAAAAATGAGATTGAAGATTGAACATGAGTAGAAAAAAAGTATATTTATACAATTTTCCCAACACGTATTATACACTAATTTTTTAAATGATGAAAAGCCTTATTTTAGGAAAAATCAACCCAGAGCTTATAAAAGACGAAACTCTACCCCAGCTACTGGTTCCCACTTTTGAAAAATATAAAGACAAAACAGCCTTTATATTTAAAGATAAAAAAATAACTTACTCCGAGCTCGACAGTTGGAGTAACGCCATTGCACTACAATTACAAAATGAAGGTGTGCAGCCCGGCGACCGGGTGGGTGTATGGCACACCAGAAGTCTGGAACTCCCGGTTGCCATACTTGGAATTCTAAAAGCAGGAGCTGCTTATATCCCATTGGATCGCGAAATGCCGGAAGACAGGATAAAGAAAGTATTCACCGACATTAATGTTAAAACCTATTTTTCTGACACCGATGCACACATCCACTGCTCTCCTTTGGAAATTGCACCACAACCCCAAAATACCATACCTCCTCTTTATGTAAAAAATACGCCTGATGACTGGGCTTACGTATTATTTACTTCAGGAAGTACGGGAAACCCTAAGGGTATTCCTATTTCTCATCGAAATATTTGTCATTTAATTCGCTCCGAACAGGACTTTATAGAAATAAGAGATACGGACATTGTATATCAAGGCTTTTCTGTTTCTTTTGACATGTGGTGTGAAGAAGTCTGGATTAGTCTTTTTGCCGGAGCAACTATATGGATTGCCGATGCCACCACAGTGAAAGCGATTGATGAACTCAGCAATGTTTTAACGGAAAATAAAATCACCGTCCTTCATGCCGTTCCCAGTATTTTAGCAATTATTGACGAGGTCCCGTCAATCAGATTTATCAATACAGGAGGAGAAGCTTGTACTAAACAAGTGCAGGAAAAATGGGCAAAGCCATATAGAATATTTATCAACAGTTATGGTCCTACGGAAACTACAGTTTCTTCTAACATGGCCAAATTAAATAATGAAGATGAACTTACCATTGGTCCCCCTCTTCCTAATTATCATATCGCCATCGTTGATGAAAACATGAACATTCTTCCGAGAGGAGAACGTGGAGAAATGATTATTTCCGGCCCGGGAGTAAGTAATGGATATTTTAATCTTCCAGAGCTCACTGAGCAAAAATTTTTAAAGAATCCTTTTTCGGAGATGCCCGGCCAAACTATTTATAAAACCGGAGATGCCGTTATCATACGGGAGAACGGATTTATTGATTTCCAAGGAAGAATTGATGACCAAATTAAGCTAAGGGGATATAGAATTGAACTCGGTGAAATAGAAACCCGCCTTAACCAGCTTCAGGATGTTTCCTCAGCAGCCGTAGCTGTAAAAGAAGACTCTAACGGGCAAGGACAGCTTGTGGGGTATGCTGTAATGAATAACGATTCTTCATTTGATGAAAATGAAATGAGGAAAGAACTGGCAAAATTTCTGGCTCCTTACATGGTTCCTATTTCTATTGTACAAATGAAAGAAATGCCAAGGATGCCTAGTGGAAAGATTGACAGAAAACGACTTCCTGTTCCGGAAAGTTTTACGGTACACGAAAAAAATGATGATATAAAGATTGATTCCAGTGCTCCTATCGAGGAAAAACTACTTCAAACATTGAAATGGGTATTCCCGGGAAAAGACATCAATCTAAGCCAGGATTTCTTTACAGACCTGGGAGGACATTCCCTATTGGCAGCTACTCTTGTTTCACACTTACGCCAAAAGGCAGGAATTCCGACGGCTTCATTGAAAGAAATTTATGAAAACCGTCCTTTATCTGCTTATTCGGAATGCCTTAAAAATAAACAGAATCAGGAGACCTCACATCAGGAACCATTCCACAAGGTTTCCACTTTACAGTATATTGTCTGTAATATTGCTCAGACCATAAGTTTATTGGTGGTATTTGCATTACTGAGTATCCAGATTTTTTTCCCTTATTTAAGTTATTATTATTTTCAGCTTAACGGATATGGAATTCACTATGCTTTATTAAGTGCGATCTTACTCTATACACTTATTCCTCCGGTATATTCATTAATCATTGTCCTCACCAAATGGCTTGTTATAGGAAAAATAAAAGAGGGAGATTATCCACTTTGGGGTTGGTATTATTTCAGATGGTGGTTATGGAAAACTATTAAAAGATTGATGCCCTCCGAATTTATTGTAGAAACACCTTTATATCCGAAATATCTGAAACTGCTTGGAGTAAAAGTACACCCAAGTGCTCAATTAAGCTTACTGCCTATCGCAGCAGAAGATCTTGTTACGATTGATGAAAATGTAAATACCAGCTCAGGCTGCAGTATTGACAATGCTTCTGTTGAAAATGGTCTTTTAAAAATCAGAAAAGTACATATTAAAGCTCATGCTTATCTGGGATCGTCTGTAATTGTATGTGGAGATACGATTATTGAAGAATTTGGAGAACTTCAGGATCTAAGTTGTCTTAATGAAGGGAAAAAAATTGGATTTGGAGAAGTCTGGAATGGAAGCCCGGCAGAAAAAGTAAGCGTAAAAACAGGTGATGATATTATTCCTCCACAGCTTTCTTCTCCCAAGAAAAGAAACAAATTTGCATTATTATATGCATGTTCTTTGTTTTTCTTCCCACTTATTATTGTTTTACCTTTAGCACCCACTCTTTATACATTGTATTATCTGGACGACCGCTCATCAGATTATAATTTTTATTATTTGTGGCAGGCACCTATCCTTTCTACAATTTATATTTTACTATTCATTGCTGTAGTGAGTATCCTGACAAGGATCTTACAATACAATATGAAACCCGGAATTTATTCTGTTTACAGTTTTACTTATTATAGGAAATGGATCAAAGATCAAATCTTCAATCTGTCACTCATTATTGTTCATCCGCTTTTTGCTTCCATCTATATCAGTAAATTTTATAGAATGATGGGTGCCAAGGTGGGGAAAAATTCAGAGATTTCGACAGCCAGCGATGTATCCCATCATTTATTGGAAATTGGCGAAGGCTCATTTATTGCTGATGCTGTTATTCTTGGAGAACATGATGTAAGGAATGAAAAATTAATTCTATCCAAAACAACCATAGGAAATAACAGTTTCGTAGGAAACAGCGGGCTTATTCCACAAGGATACGAGTTGAAAGACGACATGCTCATCGGCGTATTAAGTAAAGCTCCATCTGAAGAACAACTGAAGCATTCATCTGAAAGAGACTGGTTCGGTTCTCCTCCTATAGGTTTGCCATCCAGACAGAAATCGGATATATTTCAAGATAACCTTACTTATAATCCTCCGTTTCGTCTTAAGTTGGCAAGAGCTATTGTAGAAGGAATCAGGATCATTCTCCCTCAGACTGTAATCATTATTTGCAGTGTTTTGTTCATTGCTTATACGAGTACTTATTTAGAAGGAAGAATTGCTTATCTTCTATTGCTGGCACCATTCTATTATTTGGGAATTGTTGCCCTTCCTTCCTTTTTCTTCACTGTATTACTAAAGTGGTTACTTATAGGAAAATACAAAAAAACAGAAATGCCAATGTACAGCTTAAAAGTTTGGTTAAGCGAAGGAATTACTACCATTTATGAAGCACTTCCTGTACAATTTTTCTTAGATTTTCTTCGCGGAACCTTCTGGCTACCTTTCTTTATGCGTTTTCTCGGAGTAAAAATCGGAAAAAAAGTATGGTTGAATACAACCGATATTACGGAATTTGACATGGTATCCATAGGAGACGAATCGATATTGAATGAAGATTGCGGACCTCAGACTCACCTTTTTGAAGACAGAATCATGAAAGTAGGAGGAGTAAAAATAGGAAGTCAAACAACTATTAATTCAAGGACTATTATTTTATATGATAGTGAAATTGGGAATAATGTCAATATTGACGCTCTCTCCCTTGTCATGAAAGGTGAAGTTCTTTCGGATAATACTTCCTGGTATGGAAGCCCGTTAAGAGGAAAATAAGAAAGGAAGCGAGGGCTGGAAGATGAAGTTACTATCCTACAGAAAATAAAATGAGATTATATAAAAGAAATTTTACAATTAAATAATAATAGTTTGTAAAAAAATATAACTATTTTTTCAAACAATGATAACTTCCAGCTTCCAATCTATTAATTAAAAAAAACATCAATATGAATTATTCCATCAAAAAAATAAAAATCGCAGATAACCTCCCTATCGTTGATGAACTGGTAGGGGAACTTCATGTTTCCGAAAAAGAAATGAATGATAAAACTGCAGACTGGAACCTCATCCGGGATAATTATCTTCGCTTTATGGCAGAATGTGAAGAAGAGAATGACGGAACATTTCTCGTTGCTGAAATTGATGGAAAGGCCATTGGTTTTCTATTTGGGTATATTGATGAAAAGGATGACAGCAATTTCGAGCTTGGAGAGAAAGATGACCTTTATGTTTCCGAAGGATATGTCAAAAAAGAATATAGAAAACAAGGGATTTATTCTGCACTCAATAAAGCATTTGAGAACTCCTATACCAACTATAAAATTCGAAAAATTTACCGTTATACCCTTTGCAATAATGAGACCATGCAACGTTGGCTTGCTTCACAAGGTTATCGACCCGTAAGGCTGGTATATGAAAAGTGGCTATGATGGGAAAATTAGAAGCCCGAAGTGGGAAACTGGAAGTATCTATTCAACAATAAAGATATTGCAGTCATTTGTTTGAAAGTTATTTTAAAATAAAAAATCTGGTAAATTTCTTACCAGATTTTTTGATGAACATTGTTCTTTTATTTTTGTCTGAAATATACTTCAATTGGAACTCCGGTAAATCCGAATTCTTTTCTCAACTGATTTTCAGTAAATCTCTTATAAGGTTCTTTCACATATTGTGGAAGGTTACAGAAGAATACGAATTGTGGTGACGGCGTAGGAAGCTGAACGCAATATTTAATTTTAATATATTTTCCTTTATTTGCCGGCGGAGGTGTTTGTTCGAAAATCGGAAGCATCACTTCATTCAGTTTTGAAGTTTTGATCTTTTTCTTACGATCCTCATATACCTCCATTGCAACTTCTACCGCTTTCAGGATTCTTTGTTTCGTTAAAGCCGAAACGAATAGAATGGGCACATCGTGGAACTGACCGATCTTATCCTTAATTGATTTTTCGAAATCACGCATTGTATTGGTCTGCTTGTCTTCGATCAAATCCCATTTATTAACAAGAATCACGATTCCTTTTCTGTTTTTCTGTGCTAATCCGAAAATATTCATATCCTGAGATTCCCATCCTTGTGTAGCATCTACCATGATGATCACCACGTCAGAATATTCAATAGAACGGATAGATCTCATTACGGAATAAAATTCCAGATCTTCGTTTACTTTAGACTTTCTTCTCATTCCGGCAGTATCCACCAATACAAATTCATGCCCGAATTTGTTATATAAAGTCTGAATACTGTCTCTGGTAGTTCCTGCAATATCTGTAACGATATTTCTTTCTACGTCAAGCAAAGCATTTGTCATTGTAGATTTTCCTACGTTAGGACGACCTGCAATTGTAATTTTAGGCAATCCTTCGAAAGGATCTTTATATTCTGTTGTGGGGAAGTCTTTTACAATATCATCCAAAAGATCTCCTGTTCCCGATCCTGTAGCTGAAGAAAGTGTATAATATTTATCGATTCCTAGTTGATAGAATTCCGTTGCCGGAAGCTCTTCTTTTGCAGAATCTACTTTATTGATGACAATATAAATCGGTTTATTGGATCTTCTTAAAAGTCTGTAGATTTCGTAGTCTGTATCTGTAAGTCCTTCTTCCACATTCATCATAAAAATAATGGAAGTTGCTTCGTCTACTGCCAACTGTACCTGCTTACGGATTTCTTCTTCAAAGATATCATCTGTACCTACATCATATCCTCCGGTATCAATTACCGTAAAGTCTACTCCATTCCAGTCAGATTTTCCGTAATGACGGTCTCTGGTTACACCGGCTGTAGAATCTACAATAGCCTCTCTTCTCTCTAATAAACGGTTAAAAAGCGTGGATTTTCCAACGTTGGGGCGCCCAACGATTGCGACAATATTTGACATAAAAAAATGTTTAATAATCCTTTTGCTATGCTCAGGACAAGTTTATTAATGGGTTACTCCAACTTTTGGAGCCCAATTTTTTTGCAAAGATAAGGTTTTATTATTTAGTATTAAAAATTGCCTTTATTTTGAAAATTTTTCTTTAAAAATAATTATTTGGATATCAACAGATAAGCCTATTTCCGCGCAATTATGTTTATATTTTTTCAATTTTGATTTTTGTATTTCAAATAATTTCTATAATTTCGCGGCATAGAAACAGAGACTCATGGTGTAGCGGTAACACTACTGATTTTGGTTCAGTCATCTGGGGTTCGAATCCCTGTGAGTCTACAAACCATCCTTTTTTAAGGATGGTTTTTGTTTTTTACTTTCAATAAAATTCCAGTTTTTTTACTTCTGATATAGACTTTGCTTAGCTTTTCATCTTCAATGTATTAATTATTTTCAGTTCAAACACTGTCACTTCCATACACTATTTCAAAATTTTTAGTTATAAGAATCAATCATAAAGAATTCATCAATGAATTCCTCATTGTCATCAAGATATAGAGTATAAGAGCCAACTCGTTTACTTTCTTTATTTTCAATATCTAAGTCTATTTTATAAGTATTATTCAAATGGCTTAATTTATTATATAAAACGTAATCAATAGATTTCTCAATAAAACATAAACTGTTCATATCGTACAACTTTTTAATTTCAATATCTACATCACTCTCTTTTAAAATTTCTTGAATATGATCCAATGCATATTTAAAAAGGCTTGTACTATCTATTTTATTTATCATTATAAGTATCTTAATACATTGTTTTTTAATTTCTATATTGCTCAGTCTAGTTGTTACTTTTTCGACATCCTTTCAAAAAGAACAGGACACCATATCAATAAAAGTTGGTACAAAAAAACCATTATCGGTATAACTTTTTCAAAAAGAACCGTCTTGATATATTGATAATTCACTTTAAGATTATTATTATTTTTTAATACCTGGCTATTCTCCATACTAACCAATCCTTTCATTATATTCAATACCACTATTGAGAAGGAAAACATTAATAATATAAGAAGTAATCGATTGGGAATGCTACTATAGATCGTATTGAGAGAAAACAGCACAATTAAGTTAAGCAACAAGATAATGATATATAGAGGCTTCACAGAAATTGTTTTATTGTATTTCATATAGATGATGAAAAATACGGCTCCGAAAAACAATGTGTGTAATGATTTAATGATGAAATCCATTTTTAATTTTTTTATTGGTTTGGATTTTAGTTTCCACAACTCGAACTTTACACAATTCTTTATGCACTTATCATTTTCAAATTTAATTTAAATTGGTAAAACCATAAGTTCGACAACAGTATAGAAATACATAGACAAAAATAAAATCTAATTTCTACCAATTGCTAACAAAGTTGAAAATATCTTTTCATTTCTTAATATAATGATAATAAAACAGATTGCTTTGATAAAGCAATCTGTTTTTACCTCAAGACATTTAGTAACATCCACTAATGTTGATCTACATTTTTACTTAAGTACTTTATTCAACTCAATATAAAAGTACATTATCCAAAGAAAAGCTCATCTTCGAATGTATAATTAATTAGTTTTTTTGAATCTAAAAACCAAACATAAGTATCTTGCGGGAGCTCAAAAAAAAGATGAAACAATTCTATAAAATTTTCAAATCTGATCATATATCCATAATTTAATGCTCCATCACCTACTATAATAACCTCTTCATCTATTAAATTTGGATAGTCTTTTAAAATTTCTTTAAAAAAAATATTGATTTGTTCTCTTCTATTTCCTTCCGTACTTTTTACATCTAAAGAAAGGATATTATCTTTTTTTGTCCAATCAACACCGCTATACCCAAAAGGATAATGGTTTTCCATTTCATCTATATAACGATCTGTATCTTCTTCAATAGCAATGGTATTATTTTCAAATTCTTTTTTTAAAATATTTGTAATTTCTATATCAAATTCTGTTGCTTCCATATCTTATTTTAAAATTTTCAGTTATTTGAATCAATTGTAAAAAATTCATTGATGAAATTCTTATTCTCAATATCTAATTCTACTTTATAAGTGTTAGTCAAATAATGAAATTTACTGTATAAAACGAGACTATAGATTTTTCGATAAAGCATAAATTGTTATTATCTCATCTTGTTAATCAAGCCAAATATCAATATTGTTCATCCCCACTGAAGCAATAAAATGATTACTTTTCATTCCAAAGGTGACTATTCTAAATTTATCTTTATTTAATAATTATTTTTGCTGGTGTTACAAATTTCAAGATTTCAATCATGATTGGCCATGAAAATTTTTCTAATTGTAATTTAACTTTTTTATCCTGAAAATAAATATCTATATAAGCTTCTGGATGATTTATATTTTTAATATTAGCGGGTAAATCTATTTTCGAAATTTCGAATAAGCTAATATATAAAAGACTTTTATTATCATTAACAATGAGATTTTTAGTTGTGAATAACCACCAATAATCATAATTATAAAAGCATATTAATTCTTTCTCATCATATTCTAAATTGATTTTACTTGAAATAACTTGCTGTTTTAAGATATCAATAGTTTTCCATAATTTTGTTTTATCTAGCATAAGTTTACTTCTTCTAAACTTGGCTTCAATAAAATTTGGTTTAATATTTTTCATTTATTTAACAGATTGAATTAAACGAATAGAAGATTCACTTATCTTTTCATATGAAAACCCTAGTTTTTGTGCTAATTTAGGATTAAATAATTTAGTATTTACTATAGCTGTTCCTTCAATAACTAGTTTTTGCGCTCCAGCACTTTTTGCCTCATTATTCATCGTTTTAAGTAATGCAGATAAACTACTAGTTTTATCTGATGAAATTAGAGTTGATATGGATTTTGTATATGTTCCACTATTAGAAAGAGAGTTAACTGAATACATATAATATTGTTCACCAGCATACATTCCATCTGTTAACTTCTCAAAACTTTTTAAATTTCCATGTTTCACCTGTAATCCTATCATAGCCAATTGAACAATCTTAATAGCTTTTTGTTCTTCTGGCTCCTGATAATCTGCCCATGTCTCTAAAGCAGCCCAACCTGCGGATGCGAATAAATTACTTCCTCCCATCCCAAAGGTAATAATACCTTGGGAAAGATTTCTCTCAAATTTTTCAGTTGCAAGGGCGGCTTTACTACTTCTTATCGCCGCAGCTAATCTATCCTGCGATGCATAATAGGCATTTAAATTGTAAATTCCCATAAAGGAAAGGGAAGATGATGATGCTTTTGGTGTTAATACAATTGCATCTATCTCAATAGGATTCTCTATCGTAAATCCTCTTGTCGGTGGATCCTGGCCTATCATTCCCGTTGGATCGTTAAACCTGATAGGATTTCCATAAACATATGAATAAGGAGTATAAGCAAATTGTAATTCACTCAAAGGATCTGACACTCCCCATCTTCCCAGATCAGCCATATAGAATCTTGCTCCATAATCATACATCCCGGCCAACCCTTGGTATTCTTTACCATTGTATTCATACAGATAAGCTGGATTTTTACTCAGATATCCGGAATGTTTTAATCCGAATGGATAATAATTACTTTCCCCAAGGATTTCAATAGTTAAACTTCCTGGTTTCCTTGTATAGCTTAATCTGATATTTCCTAAATGATCAGTATAATGATAAACATAAATTCCTCGCTCAAAGTCATAATATCCTTCCGAAGTAGGTACAAATTTCAAAGAGCCATTGACATACTGAAAATCATCCAGATAATCTGTTTCTGTAGTTTTATTTCCAAAAACAACCCATTCTGTCTTCTTTACTTTAGCTCCTTCAGCTGTATAAAGATATTTAGCATAATCATATCCTTCTCCATCAAAAAAGTTAGGTAAATTTAAAAAATTATAATCAATTCTGGATCTTCCTTTATCCTTCATTTCGGTAATGTTTCCATTTCCATCGTAAAGAATTTTGTGTCCCTGTACATAATATCCTGAAGGGTTATCCGGAGCGCCATCAGCTACTGTAACCTGTTCAAGCCTATTACTCCAATGTGAACTTTCATAATTATATTTGAGATTATCGATCAATTCAGCAGTAACTCCTATAGAAGGTCTGGTATACCTTTTAAGCGTATTGATATTTCCATTTAAGTCATAGCTTAGCTCTTCATTAAAATAACCATTTTGTTCTACTGTCGCGCCTGGTTCAGAATATCCCCCTTTTAATAATCTATTTTGTCCGTCGTATTGATAATTATATCTTTTAAGAACTCCATCCTGAGAGGTTTTCCAATCTATTTCTGCAATATTCCCATTATATTTCCCAAAAGATGTATTTACAGGATTTTGATATTTTAAAGCAAAACCAAACAATTTTCCGTTCAGATTAACAGGATCATTGATTTTGGTCATCCAACCTCTGATATTATAGGCATAGTTGATACTCTGAATATTGTTTCCGACCTTTTTATTGGTAAGCTGAGAAAGCTCATTATAAGTATTTTGAACCAAAATCTCAACAGGATTATTGTCCACTTGATGCTTATGAGCGAGCAACCTATTTTGGTGATCATAATCAAAAGTTTCTTTGATTATTTTTTCCGTATCAGAATCTGTTCTTTTATGTTTTGTAACAGACATCTGTAAAGCGCCTGCAAAATCAAGTTGAGATTCTATTCTGGTATATCCTCCTAAATGATTGATAGAATAAGTTCCAATAACTCTTCCTTTTTTATCATAGTAGTTATAGCTTTTGGTCCAATGATCATCTTCTATATTTTTAATATAGGAAGCTAAAGTAACTCCTTTAGTACTTAATGACGTTCCTGGCCCTGCTTGTGGAAGAATATCCTGACCTAAAATTTGTCCCGGAACAACCGGAGCTCCCTGTGGATAAGTGTCATAATAGTGAACAGATAATATAGTCGGAGTGGCTCCTGCAAAATAATTTTCTGTATAATAGACTGCCATTCCACTTCTGGTAAATCCTGTAGTATTTCTACTTTCAGTAATTACAGAATCTTTTATTTCATTCTGTCTGCTGTTTCTTGTCCCTCCTGTTACTATTCCTTTATAAACAGACCTTCCATACTGATCATATTTGGTAACAATCCATTGATTCTTTAATTTCAGATTGGTATCCTGAGTTAGAATCAGTCGATCAGCTTTATCATACACCATATATTCCCAGCCTTTTCCAGGAATCTTTTTTTCCACCAGACGATTTTTTTTATCATAGCGATATTGATAACATAAATTATCCAAAACCGATTGATCTAGTGATGGGGCAACTGAAGCCAGTGGGGAAATAACAAATGCAAGCTGATCATATTCATTATAAACATAATAAAGATCTGAATTTTCGGAAGTATTAGCCATTCTTCTCTGCAATACAAGTTGGCCCCGACCATTTTTAAATTCAATCACCTTATTTCCATCTTCGTCGGTAACCGTATTTTTATACAATTGTGCAGCACCATAACTTCCAGAAAGACTAACCGACGATAAAGTAGCTTCATCCGCCCATGTAGTAGAAGTCACATACTTCTTCACTTCTCCGGAAACATTAGTATTGTAATTAAACTGTACAGGTTTTCCGGCCCAATCATTTCCTACCTGTACTTGTTGTTCAATCCTTTCTAGTGGTGATTTTTCCAATATACTTTCTGAAAATATCTTTTCTCCACCATAGATGGATGAAGCATTTCCTAGTGGTGAGGCATATATAGCTCCATTTTCTGACCCTGCCTGTGGAACGGGAAGATAATTTTTAGTCTGTCTTCCCAATTGATCGTATTCAAAATAAGTCACAATATCTTTTCCTTGGGGAGAAGCTTTTACATTAACCACTTGCTTAGGTCTTCCCAATCCGTCAAAATATTGGATATCATAGAACTGCTTTGCAGAAGAGCTACTGGTATTGGTTGCTTCTAAATAAGTACGTGTCGCAATATAGTTTTCCATGATTGTCCCCGAGCCACTATAATCAGGATGAATCACTGGATTATTATTGTTTGTATCTCCAATATAAGCCCTAAAAGTATTGATAATAGAGGAACTAGCACTAAAGCCCGGAGCTAAAGTAATGCTATTTGGATCAGATACTTCTTGGTTTTGTTGAGCTACAGGAGTATTTAATACAATTTGAGATTGAAATAAGGTCGTTCCCATTATTAATAGTGCCCCTGTTACATATATAAGTTTTTTCATCACTAATTAATATATTGAATAAGTAAAATTAAAATCAAGATCAATCCCCTGAACCAAAGATGGAGAGGCAGAAGTGATTTTCGCTATAATATTGCCATTAGTATCAATTGTCAGCATCCATATCCCATTTGCATAAGCACTGGATGATCTGTCGGATGAAGGCACACATGTTCCATTAATTTTTCCTACAATCACTCCTGTATTCCATGATAAACTGCTGTTATATTTAAATCCTAACCTCACTTTATAATCTGTAGAATTATTAACATTAATAAAGTTATTTTTTAATGGTCCTGCATTTCCTTGACTTATGTTACAACTAATTGAAGTACATGATCCTTGGGTATCAGCTACGATCTGACCTTTAGAATTAATTTCATTTTGAGCTTGTTGATCAGCATCCGCCTGGCTTATCAATGAAGAGTAAGTGCCTGCAGCTACAGTATAGTCAATAAAGCTACTAATAGCTGATGTTCCACAACCACTTTTATAAAACTTCTGACTTTTGGTAACATTAAAATATTGGGTTGGTATATAGTTATATTTATATTCTTTTACCAATTGAGTATTAACATCCAATACTTTTTCAAGTTGATTGGCTGTATTATAGATATAGCTCATTCTGTTTCCTGATGGAGGCGTAATATTAGTTACCCCAATAAGAGGATCATGGGTATATGTTGTAATAGAAACATCCATATAATCTTGCCTCTTCTGAAAGGTATTTAATTTTTCAAGAAACACATTTTCAGCATCTTTACTAATATCATTATTAGAAGCATTTTTAAGTGATGTAATATCGGTACCTAACATTCCCATTAAGTACGCAGTATCTTTGCCTTCAATTTTAGCAATTGGTAACGTATTGTTGTACCCCCATATTGTTCCTATTGTATTTCCATCTGCTGTAGTGTATTGAGTTGTATTACCTGTCGAATCATATTGATCCACCGATGATACTTTGTGCTTATCCTCTGTAATCACTATATTTTCCGGCCCAAAACTTTTGTAATATTTTTTTGGTAAATAAGGAGTTGTTGGTTCTTCTGCCATAGCATTAGCAGGTGCATACACTACTCTTTCTTCAGATACTTTGATATCATTCTTAAAGGTCTTTCCTCCCATAGGAATTGATACCATATTTTTGGCATTCATTACCTGTGCAAAAGGCCCGGCAATATCAGGTAGATCATTCAAATAAGAAATGTTCTTCTTAATGACCTCTCCACTTGGAAAAGTTGTCTTTTCCTCCGCCAGATTGGATGGTATATTACTAGCGTAGGCATATTCTGTCTTCGTTGTTAATGGCTTTCCATCCAGATATTCGATGACTTCTTTAGAAGACGGTCTGTTGATGGAACTTATTATCTTAATACTTTGAGACTCTTTACCAGGTTTATAAGATCCGTTACCGTCTTTTACTGAAACTCCTACTGTATAAGTTCTAACCTTAGTATTAAGTTCTTTATAAGCATCATACTTGAAATTTTCTTCATTGAGTTTAATCCCATTATTCGAATACACATATTTATGACTCAATGTACCTCTTCTGTTATCATGATCTACATAAGCTCTTCCAGGATAGAAGGAATGTTTTGAAAAGAAAGATGCCCCTGATGTTTGTTCATATTCATTTGGATATTCATTTGGACCGTTAAAAATATACTCAGTCAACCCATTTCCTTCTATTTTTTCAATGATCCTGCTGTATCCTACATACGCTCCTTGGGTCAATTCAATATTTGATCTTACATAATTGCTTGCTTGAAATCTCAGTTCTTTTTTTGCAGAGTTCCATGACATTAAATCTATAATTTTAGGAAAATTTAGTATCGTTCCTGAAGATTTTCCATCAGACGTCTGATACTCATATTTTTTAACAATTAGATTTCCTTTTCCATCATCTAATTTTTGATTTTTAATCCTAGCACCCGGGGATAATACATCCTTGCCATAAAAATTAAACATATTATTTTCATATTCAAATTCAGTTTTTCCTCCTGTAGGATACGTTATTTTAGTCAACAATCCGTTTAATGACTGATTTGTAGGTGAAATATCTGCGGCTCCATTAACTTTAATAAATTCATTAGTATTCAAAGCATCGCTTTGGAAAGGTACAACGGATAGCCTATTTTTATTGGGAGAAAAAGTAAAGCCTGGCTGTTGAAACATTTGATTAGGTTTTCCATTATAGTATCCCAGGAAATCTTTACTTAATGCATTTACTTTAGGAATGTTAACAGTTTGATTATAGGATAATGAATAACTAGAAATTTGCTGTCCCACTACCATATCATCTATTTTATCCAATTTTAAACGATAGCATTTTTCGTTTTGAGTACCTGTAGGACAATCTGAATCTGAACTTTGGAAGTAACTATAATTGAGTTTATAGTGCTTAATGATATTCCCTGCTTGATTTTTTACCTTTATTTCTGTAAGCGCTTTAGAATCTAAACGATCTTTTCTCGATAAATCATAAAAAAACAAAACTTCACCCTGATCCCATGTAATCTTGTCCAAAATTTGCTGCTGAGTAGTTTTATATAAGTTATTATAATCCGGACGTTCAAAATTAGATATAGTAGCAGCCATACTATTAGAATATTCACCTGATTCCAGACTATTATATATTTTATTAACTTCAGCCACGTCAGCATTAGTAGAACCTACATACACTGGAGATTTTTCATAGTTAAATGTAAATACCGGCTTATAAGAAAAATTAACCTCTTTATTTTTATTATCTCTAATTTTATTTAGATGCCAAGTATTCTTTTGAATCCTATACGTTGTAGCAACATGCCTTAAGTTAGGAAACAAAACACTACAATCCAAACGCCAGTAGGGAGTATTTGTCCCATCAAATGAAGGAAGAGATTCATTAATATCGTACGTAGAAAATAAATAATTTACCCCTTTATTATTAACCAGATTAAAGTCCTCATAATCAATACTCTTATCTCTCATAAGGCCTGGCTTTGGAGACCCATCAATTCCCCTTATCTGATATAATGGATTCGTTTCATTTACCCCATTATTACTTGAAAATATATAATTATATTCAATATAAGGCACTGCATCCTGATAACTGAATCCAGCAAAGTTTTTTATAGTTTCAACATTAAAAGGCTTACGACTTACCCGGCTAACTCTAGTACTGCTTCCATCTAGAACAATGGCATCATAAAATTGTGAAGTATTATATGGAGTAAAATTTCTCTCCAAATGAAACTGGCTTGAAAGCCCAGGGGCTTGCGCCAAAAATAAGTCTGGTAATGCATCTTCACTAAGGTTACTGATACTTGCAGCATCTGACCATCCAGATTCATCATTTGCTCTTCTCAAATAGCCTGTCTTAAGCAGCTTTCCATCACCAATTTGAAGTCCAAAATCATCACAATATCTTGTCCCGTCACAAGCTGTCACCTCAAATACTTTTTCATAATCATGATCTTCAATATCTCTAACCATTCTTGTAACACTTCCTCCAGCCTGTAAACTCCAACCCCAGCCAGTATTGGTAGCTACTTCATCTACTTTATTAGCACCAATATCGTATTTTAGACTAATTGGAATTTCAATATCGCCGGTTTTAATCACATATAATGGGATATCAATACTAGGTTTACCTGTATAAAGATTAACCGGAAGAAAGTTAACCCTATGAAATGCTGCAGTTTCAGGGGATACAACAAGTTTGTTAAAGGAAATTCTTTTCTCCAGATTGCTAGGTTCAGCCATTACATTATCAATCTGACAATATCCATCGTTAAACATTGCCAGGAAAAATATTATTGCTGTTTTTCTCATTTCTTAATCATTTTAGCATTCATCATTCTATTCATATCCGTTTTTATCGTAACCAGATAAGCTCCCTGAATCAATGCTTGAGTATTAATTTTAGTTACTTTGTTTTTAGTTTTTAAAGTTTGAAGTTGGCGGCCACTCATGTCATATAATAAAATCTCAGCTTCTTTGAAATCAAAACCAATTTCTACGTAAGCATAATCTGAGACCGGATTAGGATAAATTTTCATGTCATATTTTTCAATGAGTTGATCCACTTGCTTGTCTCCTAGCTTCACAATCTTCCAGTTTTCTTTACCCAATTCTTCGGCACTGGTTCCTGCCAATACAATAGATCCATCTCTGTTCAATTTCAAATCTGAAAGTCTTTCTTCTTTCTTTCTGGATTCTCCTTTCACATGCTTTCTCCATTGTTCATTACCATTTCCATCTAAATACAACATCCAGAAGGTTTCATCATCAGCCTGAATTCTTCCTTCTGCCTGGGTATAACCTCCTAATAGAATTCCTTTTGAAGTTGTATCATCAGCTGAATGAATCACGCTCATTCCCATCAAAATATCTCTGTTTTTAAAATTGTAAGATTTTTGCCATTGCTCATCGCCTCTTTCATTCAAAGAAATAAGCCAAAGATCCGTTCCTTCTTCAATTCCTACGGTTTTGTTTCCTGATCTTTCGGATCTGGATTCCCCACCAATGATATAACCGTTCGATGTCAATGCTAAAGTTCTGATATGGTCATCTCCCTTTCCCCCAAAGTTCTTTTCCCATTCTACTTTTCCGTTTCTGTCAAGCTTTACAATCCAGTAATCGCCTTCACCAAAATTGTCGCTGACTTTGTTCATTTGGCTACCAGTTCTCAAATCCGAATTACTCATATTTGTAGTTCCGCTTCGAGAATAGATTCCCATTAAAGCTCCACCATCCTTTGTGGGCACCATCTTTTCGACTTCATCTAAACCTTTTCCTCCTAAGATCATTTGGGATAATTCTTTTCCATCTTTATCAAGTCTTACAATCCAAACATCTTTTGAGCCGTAACCTTTGGATGAGTTCTGCACATTACCTGCTACAATAAATCCCAGATCAGTAGTTTGAATGACAGCCTTGGCTTCTTCATCCGCAGAAGTTCCAAGAGTTTTTTGCCATAATTCATCTCCAAATTCATTGATTCTGATTAGCCAAATATCTGAACCTCCTTCTGATCTCTCTTTTTTATCCAATCCTTTTCCTGAATAAGAAGTTCCGGCTAGAAGAAATCCACCATCTTGGGTGGTTACAGTTGCAGATAAATAATCATGATTCTGACCTGAGAAATACTTTTCCCAAGCCTGTTCTCCTTGTTGATCCAATTTTACCAAATGAAAATCGTAACCATTATTTTGCTGACTGCCTGAAGCTTGAAGTTTATTACTTTGAATACTACTTCCTGTAATAAGATATTGTTGATCAATAGTTGTAATGACCTGCCCCAGAAAATCCTGAGTAGAGGATTTGATGTCTCTTTGCCAGACCACTTCTTGAGCAGACACACCCAAGACTGTGCATAAGGTCCATGCACCGAGATAAAGTTTTTTCATTCCCTGTTATTTTTATTAATAATAATTTAAAATTATGCAAAATTAACGTTTTTTAACAGGTCGTTCTAGTCTTAATAAAGTGAATAAATATGAATTTTATCACCCTTTAGTGTCTTTATCAACACGATAAAATTAGTTTAAGAAATGGATCTAAGCATTATAAAATTTTATATAATTCATACTCTTAAATACTTATACAAAGAAGACAGTAATTATTCATTACTGTCTTTTTTAATACTAAAAAAATTTTATTTTATCATTAATCTAAATCAAACCTATCCAGATTCATCTCTCACTAGCGCAAGCTTCTAGCTCGTGCTCAGAATAAAGCAAAACCTTCACAATAGCGGAGGTTTTATTTTTATAATTTAGAAATAAACGTAAATTTAAAAAATATTGTTAATTAGCACGAGCTAGAAGCTCGCGACAGCGGGGGAAAATTACATCTCTGAGAGCCTTTAATTAAGATTAATCAAGTAATAATGATTCAAAAATATTATAAAAATCAAATTTTAATTATATGTGTAATCCTTTTAGGATTATTATTTACTATAAAACAATTGATAGAATATAATGACACAGTCAATGGGGGTAATAATTATACTACAAAAATCATAAAACAAAATTGCCACGCAGCACCAAGAATGAAATCTACAATATGGATTAATTTCAATGAAAAAACATATAGTGTTGGCATTCCTTATAATGAGTGTGTTAATTATTCTGTTAATGATAAAATAGAGGTTTTGTATAATAAGAATAATGATGAATTTATATATAGAGTTAAAAACCCTAAGTATTTAAAAAATATTATTCTTCTAGGAATATTTTTATTAATCTTTCTTTTACCTTGGAGGTATATCAATGAGAAGCTATTAATAGTACGAGCTAGCAGGAACTAAAAATCGAAAATAGTTCCATTTATAACTTTTGCTCAATAAGACATGAAAAATATAATTTTATTTAATTTATCTTATCACATTTTATTATTCATATTACCACTAATGATAGTTCTTATTTTTGAGGGATATGGAACCGAAATGTTTGCCTATACTTTTTATTTTAGTATCATGTATTTTTTAATTGGGTTTATCTTAGATAATATTATTCTGGCTATTCTCAATTACTTTAAAGTTGCCAAATCAAAATGGATGTTATTTATTTTTTTATCAGTAACTGCATTCTTATTAATAGTTTATATATTAACAAATAAAAATATTCTTTTAGAATTATTTACGTCTAGTTTGAGTTCTAATTATGCCGTCATAATGTTTATTGTAAGTATTTTTTTTAGTTTTTATATTTCTTTAAAATTAGTAAGACCAGATAGATGGGCTAAATAAATATAGACTTAATAGGCTTCCCCTGCTGAGATTTTGATTTATCAAAAAATCATTCAATTTCAAACAACTAGCTTTTTGCCACAATAGAAAACCACTTGATTTTTTCAAGTGGTTTTATTTTTATTTCGGAATATTTAAATTGAGTTGAAATTTCATACAATAATAATCTCTTAACAGTTTAAAATTTTCTTCATCCGTTAATTATGGGCAAAGATAAATACTTTATCAGGCAAATAAAAATCCGTCTATTTTGGAAAATAGACAAACAACAAGAAAGACAGCAATAGCGCTGTCTTTCCTTTATTATAAAAATCATTAATTAATCCAGATCAAACCTATCCAGATTCATCACTTTCGTCCAGGCTGCTACAAAGTCATTCACAAATTTACTTTGTGCATCAGCACTTCCATAAACCTCAGCTACAGCTCTCAATTCAGAATTGGATCCGAAAACAAGGTCTGCACGGGTCGCCGTCCATTTGGGCTGACCGGTTGTACGGTCTGTACCTATATACACTTCTTTATCATCTGACATTGCTTTCCATTGCGTTCCCATATCTAAAAGATTCACAAAGAAATCATTCGTTAAAACTCCCGGGCGCGTTGTAAAGATACCATGTTTTGAGCCATCAAAATTAGTATCTAAGGCACGCATACCTCCTACCAACACCGTTAGTTCAGGAGCAGTAAGTGTTAATAACTGAGCTTTGTCAATCAATAAAGATTCCGTTGATACTGTAAATTTTCTTTTTAAATAATTGCGGAATCCATCAGCAATGGGTTCAAGATATCCCATAGATTCTATATCCGTTTGTTCCTGAGAAGCATCCATTCTTCCCGGTGCAAAAGGAACTTTAATATCATGTCCGGCATTTTTTGCGGCTGCTTCTACGGCCGCGCTTCCTGCTAAAACAATAAGGTCGGCTAAAGATATTTTCTTACCTCCACTTTGAGAAACATTGAATTCTTTTTGAATACCTTCTAATACACCTAATACTTTCTGTAATTGTGCAGGATTATTGGCTTCCCAACTTCTCTGAGGTTCAAGCCTTATTCTTGCTCCGTTTGCTCCACCACGCTTGTCACTTCCTCTGAAAGTAGAAGCAGAAGCCCAGGCAGTAGATACCAATTCCGAAATACTTAATCCGGAATTAAGAACTTTAGCTTTAAGTGATTCAACATCCGCATTATTAACTAATTCATGATTTACATGCGGAATAGGGTCTTGCCAAATTAATTCTTCTTGTGGCACATCAGAACCTAAATAACGGGCACGAGGTCCCATATCTCTATGGGTTAATTTAAACCACGCACGTGCAAATGCATCTGCAAACGCATCCGGATTTTCATAAAAGTGTCTTGAAATTTTTTCGTAAACAGGATCCAGTCTTAGAGAAAGATCCGTAGTAAGCATTGTTGGTCTATGCTTTTTATTAGCATCAAATGCATCAGGAATAATTTCAGCTCCGTCTTTTGCCACCCATTGATGAGCTCCGGCAGGACTTTTCGTTAATTCCCATTCATTTTCAAATAAATTTTTAAAGAAATAATTGCTCCATTGTGTCGGAGTTTCTGTCCAGGTTACTTCCAAACCACTGGAGATAGCATCTTTTCCGCTTCCCGATTTATAACTACTTGCCCATCCGAGTCCCTGTAATTCAATTCCTGCACCTTCAGGTTCTTTACCTACATGATCTGCAGGACCGGCTCCATGGGTTTTTCCAAAAGTGTGTCCTCCGGCAATCAAAGCTACAGTTTCTTCATCATTCATGGCCATACGTCCGAACGTATCACGAATATCTTTTGCGGCAGCAATAGGATCCGGGTTTCCGTCCGGACCTTCAGGATTTACATAGATTAATCCCATTTGTACAGCGGCAAGAGGCTTTTCAAGATTTCTTGAGTGAATATCCCCATCCGCATTATCATCCGTAGGCAGAACTGCAGAATGTCCCTCTACTACTCCTTCCGAACCGTGAGCATAACGTAAATCACCACCTAACCATGTCTTTTCTGATCCCCAATATACATCTGCATCCGGTTCCCATACATCTTCACGTCCTCCTGCAAATCCAAATGTTTTGAACCCCATCGATTCAAGAGCCACATTTCCGGTTAGGATTAAAAGGTCGGCCCATGATATGTTTCTTCCGTATTTTTGCTTAATCGGCCACAACAATCTTCTTGCTTTATCTAAACTCACGTTATCCGGCCAGCTGTTCAACGGAGCAAAACGCTGTTGTCCCGCACCTGCTCCTCCTCTACCATCTCCAACACGATAGGTTCCTGCACTATGCCATGCCATACGGATAAACAATGGCCCGTAATGACCAAAATCTGCAGGCCACCAGTCTTGTGAATCTGTCATCAAAGCATGAAGGTCTTTTTTTACTGCCTCCAGATCGAGGTTTTTAAAAGCTTCAGCATAATCAAAATCTTTATCCATAGGATTAGAGAGTGATGAATGCTGGCGCAAAAGATCTACTCTAAGCTGATCAGGCCACCAATCCTGGTTTTGGGTTCCACCACCTGCCACAGTCTTTTTCATGGTTCCGTTGTGAAACGGACATTTACTGATGTCATTCAAATCTTTTTCCATTGTCGTTTATTTATTTTTATATTGATTACTATGGTTTTAATAAATCTTCGTTGTAAAGACTTGACAAACTTACAACGCTTATTCAATAAATACAATCTATTAATAATTATTTCAATGATAGTTAAAAACTATAATAAAATATTTCCGACGGCACAATAACTCGAGACATAATTGTGGTATTAAGTTAGTCATTTTTCAGATCAATTCTATATCGTTTTTCCAATTTAGAATAACTCAAAGGAATATTTTTTAACTAAAATAGGAAGTAGAAAGTCAGAAGTCTGACGTTATCAAAGTATTGACAGCCAATATTATTATTAAGTATTTTACCTATTAAATTAAGAGGCAGTTTAAATTTTAAGAATTTTATTTTAATAATTAATTTGCCATTTTTTACCAATAAGTTTCACCATTAAGATTCTTAAGAATTTTAGAATAGTAAGCTTGAGCTCCGCTTTAAGGCACTTTGCTTATAAAAATCTTTGATTTTTTTTCTTAATTAACCTCAACAACTTAATTCATCTTAATGGTTCAAATAAATTTTTGATAAAATTTAAACACAGGCTCTAATATTCTACAATATATATTCAAGAATGATTTCAAAATCAATTAAATAAAATATATTCCCTGTTACCCTATCGCCCAAGATAACTTCCAGCTTCATTCTTCCGGCTTCCGAAATTCAAAAAATCAAAAAATCAAATAATTTAATTATCTTTATATTTCCCTAAATTTGAAATCGTTGTATATGAAAAAAGTACTTGTTGTCATTCTTGTTGCATTCATTATCATTCAATTTTTTCCTATTGATAAAACCAATCCCCCACCTACTCCGGGAATGGATTTTTTAAAGATTAAAAAGACCCCGGATAATATCGCTAAGACCATCCGAATATCTTGCTATGACTGCCATTCCAATGAAACAAAATACCCTTGGTATGCAGACATTTCACCCGCTTCATGGTTTGTTAAAAATCATATTAACGAAGGCAGAAAACATTTGAATTTTTCTACCTTTGCAGTCTATGAACCTCAAAGACAGCTTCGTAAACTGGAAGAATCAATAGAAATGATTGAGAAAAAAGAAATGCCCCTTGAATCTTACTATCTGGGACATCAGGATGCAAAATTAACGGATGATCAACGAGCAGATCTTATTCAATATTTTAAAAAGATAAAAGAAGATACAGAAAGAGGAATCATGTTTAATAAATAGAAATTGTGGAAAACTGGGAAAACAAACATATTGTATTTTTTGATGGAGATTGTGGAGTCTGCAACTTCTGGGTACAATGGATTTTGGAAAGAGATAAAAAGGATCAATTCATGTTTGCTTCATTACAATCTGAATTTGGGCAACAGTTTTTATCAGAAAGAGGATTGGAGACAAAAGAATTCAATACCATTTATCTTTGGAAGCCTACACAATATTACCTGATCAAATCCAGAGCCATATTGAAAATTGCCAATTTACTGGGAGGCATCTATCAATTATCCATCATTGGGAAAATTGTACCGGTAGCTTTAAGTGATTCAATTTATAATCTCATTTCCAAGAACAGAATGAAACTGGCTAATCAAAAATGTTTTTTGCCGGATCAGCATCAAAAGAAAAAGTTTATTCAGATCTAAATATTATCTCCCACAGATTTCTCAGATTTACACAGATGTTTAATCTTATAATTTACTACACAAAGTATTTTATATAAACTTTGTTCTTCCACACATGGACTGAAACAATAAGCTCCTTTTGTCATTCAGAGCGAAACGAAGTGTAGCGTGGAATCTGGCTGCTATTTCAGCATTTACAAAATTATGAGTACGATCCCAAACTCATTACTCATAAATTAAGCGACCATACAGAATAGCTATTTGGTGGACATTGAATTTTCACCCACTTATCTCCTTGCGTCGTTGGATACCAGTTTGAATGACCGGTAAAATCTTTAATTTGCTGATTACCCCAGTTGGTTTGAATCCATCTTTCCTGCTAGGTTGAAGATGTATTGATATACACTACCAATCCCGGATTTCCGTTATAACCATTACGTCTGGCAATATATTCGTCATTATCCGTATATAAAATCGAAGTAGTTCCCGTTGCCTTATTATTATGAATCCAGATCAGATTATTTAACCTTTCTTTATTTAATACTTCTTCATAATCTTTGTAAAAAATTGTCGGATAACCTTCATGGGTCAAGATATAGGCATAAGCCGGCATTTTGTTATTAATAATATCAGTATCATGATTAGCCACAAACGTGACTGCTTTGAAAGGATTTCTTTTCCACATCATATCATCATTGAGCACATTTAAATTGCCATTATCAAAAGCCTCATCCATTTTATAATAGGCTGCAAAATCAAATACAGAACTATTGGCACTATTTGCCCACCATTCTAATGTATTGACATTTGAATCCCATAATTCTCCAACTGAAAAACCACCCACTTTAGAGTTCCAGGTGTTGATGACCCAAGGTCCGAAACCTTTCACATAATCAAATCTCCAACCATCGAATTTCATTACATTTTTATAATACTTCCCTACTGAGTCATCTCTTCCCCAAAGCCAATCCTGAACATGAGGGTTTGCATGACATAAATCCGGAAATCCTCCAAAAGAACCTTCATCATTATTTCCGTAGGCATTTTTATAAAAATCATTATAATTTCTTTGAAATTTTCCTGAAGCCACCCCGGTAAAATCAGTCCATGTATTGGTTCCTGTAAAAGGGTTCGCTTCCGATTGTCCGCCACTGTTATGATTGATAACAATATCAGCATATACCTGCATATTTTCTGCGTGCGCTTTTGTAATCAAAGCTTCCAGCTCGGTTCTTGATCCGAAACGAGTTTCAATACTTCCATTTTGATTAAAATTTCCAAAGTCATAATAATCGGTAGGATCATATCCCATTGATAATGCTCCGTTCTGAGCTTTTGAAGCCGGTGGAAGCCATACCGCTCCTATCCCTGCATTAGACCATGCTGTTACTTTATCTTTAACCGTATTCCACCAGTTTCCTCCTTCCGGAACATCCCAATAAAATCCCTGCATTAAAACACTTCCCCCCGGGCCGGCTACAAATTTCCCGTGTATCGATTCTGAGACTGTTCCTGTACTGAATGGTCTTCCATCATGATTTGTCACATTCACTATTTTATCATGTACTTCCAATTGTTGGGGAGACTTTTCAACAGTTTCATCATTATTCTGACAAGAACAAACGAGGCCTAAAGCCAATATAGAAAGGAGGTAATATGTTTTTTTCATAGCTGTATCTAAATATCAATCTAACAACCAAGATACATTTTTATTGAAAAAAAATTCTTTTTTAAGTGAAATATTTTCATTTTCATCAGAGAATCAAGTAGAAAAGTCACCCAAAACTTTCATTAAAAAATCATAAATTTTTAAGTTTCTCGAAACAATTTTTCTTTTAATCCATATATTTGCATTCTATGGAATACAACACCCAAAAAACTCAGCTTCATATGCCGGAATACGGCAGAATTATACAACAGTTGGTTGAGCGCTGTAAAGAACTTCCTACCAAAGAGGAAAGGAATGAAATGGCTATGGCAATCATCGATTTTATGGGTCAGAGAAACCCACAACTTCGCGACGAAGAAAATTATAAACATAAACTTTGGGACCATCTTTTTATCCTGGCAGAATATGATCTGGACGTAGATTCTCCATATCCTTTTCCTACCAGAGAACAATTGGCAGAGAAGCCTAAAAAAATGGAATACCCAAAACTTCAGGGAGATTTTAAATTTTACGGAAAAAGTATTCTTCAATTAATCGAAAAAGCAATCGAACTGGAAACAGGTGACGAAAAAGAAGCCCTGATCGAGGTTATTGCCAACAACATGAAGAAATCTTATAATGTATATAATAAGGAACACGTAACTGATGACGTTATTTTCAGACATTTGAAAGAGTTGTCTGAAAACAGATTGGACCTTACCGGAATTGATTCTCTGGAAAAGAGCAAGATCTATTATACGAATAACAACAACCGAAACAACAAAAACAACGGCGGAAATAAAAATCAGAACAACAACAACAATAACAACAAGCGAAAGCATAATCATAAAAACAGGAAATAATGAGTGGAACATTTCAAATAAGAGGAGGAAAAAGATTGCAGGGTGAAATAACTCCACAAGGAGCCAAAAATGAGGCTCTGCAAATTTTATGTGCTGTTTTATTAACTGACGAAGAAGTCAGAATCAAAAATATTCCGGACATCCATGATGTTAACCGATTGATTGAAATCTTAGGTGATTTCGGAGTAAAGGTTACTAAAAATGGACATGGTGATTTTACTTTCAAAGCAGATAAAGTTAATTTCGACTATATAAAATCGAAAGAATTCAAAAAAGACGGAGCTAAACTACGTGGATCCATTATGCTTATGGGACCGATGTTGGCTCGCTATGGAGAAGCTTATATGCCAACTCCGGGAGGGGATAAAATCGGAAGAAGAAGACTGGATACTCACTTCCAGGGATTGGTAGAACTTGGTGCAGAATTCAATTATGATGAAGAAGAGTATTTCTATTCTTTAAAAGCAAAAGAGCTTAGAGGAAAATTCATTTTGTTGGAAGAAGCTTCTGTAACAGGAACAGCCAATATTGTAATGGCAGCCGTACTTGCCAAAGGAAAAACAAGAATTTACAATGCTGCGTGTGAGCCCTATCTTCAGCAATTATGCAAAATGCTGAACAGAATGGGAGCCAATATTTCAGGAATAGGTTCTAATCTTCTTACGATTGAAGGGGTAGATTATTTAAGAGGTACTGAGCACACCATGCTTCCGGACATGGTTGAAATCGGATCATGGATTGGTCTTGCTGCCATGACAAAATCTGAAATTACCATCAAAAATGTAAACTGGAACCAATTGGGAGTTATTCCTAATACATTCAGAAAATTAGGTATTCAGCTTGAGCAAAGTGGAGATGATATTTATATTCCGGCTCAGGAACATTATAAAATCCAGAAATTTATTGACGGTTCTATCCTTACGATTTCTGATGCGCCATGGCCAGGGTTTACCCCGGATTTATTATCCATTATCCTGGTGGTAGCTACTCAGGCAAAGGGAAGTATTTTGGTTCACCAAAAAATGTTTGAATCCAGACTATTCTTCGTTGATAAATTAATCGATATGGGTGCTCAGATCATTTTATGTGATCCGCACAGAGCAACTGTAATCGGATTGAACCAAGAAGCACCACTAAGAGGAACAACAATGGTTTCTCCTGATATCAGAGCAGGAAACGCTCTTCTGATTGCCGCTCTTTCTGCAGAAGGAAAATCTATCATCCACAACATCGAACAAATCGACAGAGGATATGAAAATATCGATGGCAGATTAAAAGCAATTGGTGCTGATATCGAAAGAATCTAGAAACTTATTTTTATTACTATAGAGCGTTCGGAGTGATCCGAGCGCTTTTTTATTATCCCACTTTTACGTAAGCTTCATCAAATCAATTTTAATTGATTATCTCTTTGCTGCCTTAAAACATGGAATCTTGAGAATAGAACTTTGTGTTTAAGAAAGTAATTAATGTTCTTTTTATGACCACCCCGTCAAAATTCTTTGAATTTTTGACACCCCTCCGGAGGGGAATTCTCACTCCTTCAATTGGGATAGTTGTCGGGATTGGGGTTAATATTTATTCTTTATTTTAAAAATCTGTAGATCTGCAGGAGAAAAAACATTATTCCAAAATAAAAAGTGCCCGATACAATACCGGACACTTTGAGTAATTAAAACTATATGAATCTCTCTTAAGAATATTTTCGGCAGGTATACTCCACCGTTGTACTCAAAAGTTTATTTTTATTCAGATAGAAATCAAGTTGCTGATAATCTTCTGAATTAACATTAATGTATAATTGCACTGTACCAAAACTGTATCCGTTGATATACTCTACGTTAGCTGATAACACTCTATGACAAATCCCCAGTTGATTGTAAATAGTATACATTAAATGTTCAAATTTCATTTTACCATTCAACTCTATTTCCAGGATCAATTCTTTTTTAGGCAGGTTTAATTTATTTTGTAAAACCTGCAGACTAGGAGTAGGTGTAATCATTGCTAAACATTTTTGGTTAAACATATTCAGATCATGTTGCTTTTGCATTAAATCTGTGACAAAAATATAAAAAAATATTAGTCCACCAAATTAGTAGACTAATATTTTTAAAAATTTAACTTTTTGAATCTATCTTAAAAATCAAATAATTGGATTTTGTCATTGACTACGTCGAATCTTCGATTTCTGACGAAGGAAGAATCTTTAAAAAAGCGAACATTTAAGATTCTTCACTACATTTCTGAACTACGTTCGTAAACTTTCAGTTTATGTTCAGAATGACACTTTTACAACTCCTACATTTTATAATTCTTTAATTCTATCCAGTTTTTTTGAGCCAGCCAACCCATTAGGATTACATCCGGGCTCTCCTTCCGGCACTTTTAGATTTTTCTTTTTATAAAATTCTTCCCAGAATACATTTGTTTTTCCTGTTTGAGGATCAATAAAGGTCATGGGTTCTAATGTAAAAATATGATCTTCTCTAAAGGCTCTTTCTACAAAATCTGAACAATAATATGAATTTTCATCGAGGATATAATTGAAATTGTATGGCTTACCAAGCATAGAATTTGCTTTTTCCACAGCAGCAGGAATTGCCTTTTGATATTCCGGTTTCAACCGATAAACAATCACTCTTTGCCCTTCATTTCTATGATCTTTTATAAAGTCTTCCAGGTCTTGTTTTTGGGAACCACCTTTTGGAGCAGCATGTAAGACAAACATTTTATTTCCCTCTTTTTCCAGCATTCCAATATGATCAAAAGAAGCTACTTTCTGTTTTTGAGTTACATTATTAATGGCTCCGGAAAGTCCGGTTTGTTTTGCTGTTACAAAGAGTAAATCTCCATTTCTGAGCTGTGATGATCGAGAAGAACTACAATTCATCAACAGTCCGATTAAAAAAAATAAAATTCCTGTAACTATTGTCTTTTTTATTCTTTTATGAAAAGATGCTTCAAATTCTGACATTCAATTATTGTTTCATTGTCAAAATTACAAAATAGAATTCATTACATTTGTGTGAAGTATTGATTGAGCTTCATCCAACTCAAAGATTTCGAATATTCTTATGCCACATATTTTATTAGTTGAAGACGACGACAGGCTTTCAAAGTTGATTACAAAAGGGCTTCATGAAGCTGAATTTGAAGTAACCGTGGCTTACGATGGTATCACAGGCCAAAAACTGGCATTACAAACCAACTTTGATCTGGTAGTGACGGACATCATTCTTCCTAAAAAAAGCGGTCTCGAATTTTGTAATGAAATAAAATCTTTAAAACCAAACCTTCCGGTAGTAATGCTTACTGCTCTTGGAACTACAGACGATAAATTGGAAGGATTTGATGCCGGAGCTGATGATTATATGACCAAACCTTTTGAAATGCGCGAACTGGTAGCCAGAATCAAAGTTCTTTTAAAACGTTTTTCACAACAGAAGCATCAACAAGTTTTTGTTCTTAAATATGAAGGCATTGAAATGAATCTGGAACAAAAAACAGTCAGCAGAAATCATACTCCTATCAAATTGACTCCAAAAGAATTCAATTTGCTTAAATTCATGATGGAAAATTCTGAAAAAGTACTTTCCCGTAGTGAGATCGCCGAAAAAGTGTGGGAAACTCATTTTGATACAGGAACCAATTTTATTGATGTATATATCAACTACCTTCGAAAAAAAATTGATAAGGATTTTGATGTAAAACTTATTCACACCAAAGCAGGAATGGGTTTTATCTTGAAAAAAGATTACGAAACAGGCATTAATTAAAAATAGAAGGATGAAAATAAGAACCAGGCTTACTCTGCTTTTTACTTTAATCACTGCAATGCTGTTGGGAATCTACAGTATTTCGATTTATTATTCATCCAAAGAAGCCAGAGAAAAATCTTTTTACAGCGAATTGCAGAATGAGGCCATTGCCAAAGCTGATTTATTTTTTCAAAGTTCACTTCCCGAACAGGAGATGCATCAACTGTACAAAAACAACAACAGGACTCTCAATGAAGTTCAGGTTGCTATCTATGATTTCAAGAATCAGCTTATCTATCATGATGATGCAAAGGTAGATTATGTAAAAGAAACCCCGGAAATGCTTTCTCAGATATTCCGGAATAAAAAAATCAATTTCTTTTTAGATAATCTACAGGTTATTGGGATGACATACCATTATAATGGAAAAGTGTATGCAGTAACAGCTGCTTCATATGACAAATATGGATATGAATATCTCACTCATCTCTTTACCATCAGCATCATTTCTTTTATTAGTATTTTAATCCTGATTTATCTTGCCGGAATTTTTCTTTCTAAAAAAGCATTAAGTCCATTGAATGAAATGATCAATCAAATTAAAAGGATTACCGCTGGAAAACTACAATTACGACTCAAAACAACCGGTGAAAAAAAAGATGAACTTAATGAATTAGCCCAAAACTTCAACGGAATGCTGGAACGCCTGGAAAATTCCTTTGATGCCCAGAAATATTTCGTTTCCAATATATCACATGAACTTAGAACACCATTATCCGCAATAATCACGGAATTAGAGCTTGCTTCTGAAAAAGAACAAACTCAGAAAGAATATCAACAGACCATTCAATATGCATTGGATGACGCTCGTAATATGGCCAAACTTTCGAACAGCTTGATGGATCTTGCCAAAGCAAGCTACGACCCAAATGAAATCAGCTTTTCAGAAGTCCGTCTCGATGAAGTTCTCTTGGAGTCTTATTCAAAAATCATCAAAGAAAATCAAGGATATAAAGTTTCATTGAATATTGAAGACACTGTTGAAGAACATCAATTGATCATTCAAGGAAATGAGTATCTGTTACAAGTTGCTTTTAATAACCTTATTGATAATGCATGTAAATATTCTCCTGAACATTTGTGCTCTATAGAAGTAAAAGCGCATACCAATACACTTCACATTAATTTTACCAATACGGGCATCATTATTTCTCGGGAAGATATGGAGCATATCTTTGAGCCTTTTTACCGAAGTGAAAATTCAAAAAAAGAAAAAGGATATGGAATCGGGCTTTTCCTGACTGAAAAAATTATCCATCTTCATGGTGCAACTATTAAAGTGATATCAGATAACAAGGCTACTGTTTTTACGGTGATGTTTAGTACTGAAAACGCTTAACTTTTACCTCAAAGATAATTTCGAACTATTAAATAGGATTAAGTTATTAAGAATAATTAAGCAAATATCGAGATATTCATTAAGCAGAACGCTTTATTCCAATTTATTTGAATCTTAACTTTACTTACACTCTTAATTGATTCTTAATGGTTTAATTTTTTTTTAATTGTGCGATGTAGCCGTTTTATTGAAAACCGTAGTTCCTATACTTGCAGCAATTACGCAGGCAATGGAAATCCATTGTAAAAAACTCAACTCTTCCGCAAGGAATATTAATCCGGAAAGCGCCGCAAACGCAGGTTCCAAACTCATCAATATACTGAAAGTTTTTGCAGGAAGCCTCTTCAACGCCATTATTTCAAGAGAAAATGGTAATGCACTTGATAAAATGGCAACCCCCAAGCCTTTCATAAAAATAGTAGGTGTCAGATTGAATACAGCTCCATCCCATATCGTAAAAGGTATAATCAATAAGCTTGCAAATATCATCCCGGTTGTTACCGCATCCTTTCCATCCATAATTTTGGCAACTTTACCACCCATGACGATATAAACAGCCCAAAACATTCCAGCAAGGAAAGCTAGCCCAAGACCTAATAGATCTATATGATTACTCTGCCATGGAACAATAAGCAGAATTCCAATACAAGCCAATAATGCCCAAACGACATCCAACAATTTACGTGACAGTGCTAAAGCCAAAAACAAAGGTCCCGCAAATTCCACAGTAACCGCCAAGCCTAATGGAATCCGTTGAATCGCCATATAAAAAATAAGATTCATAGCGGCCAGCCCCATTCCATACATGGCACAGTATTTCCATTTTTGCGCTGTAAATTGCAAAAATTTCGGACGGTTAATCAAAGTAAGCAAAATTGCAGAAAGCACAATTCTTAAAGTAACTGTACCAATAGGTCCTATAAGAGGAAAGAGCTGCTTGGCAATAGAGGCTCCTCCCTGAACACAGATAATGGCCAAAAGCGTTGCTGGTATTGCTATGTTTGAATTCTTCATTTCTAAAATCTCATCTTATTATAAATCATCTTGGAAAGGAATTTCCGGACTTAAGCGAACTTTATTCTATAAATTATAATCAGAAATTTATAGCCTACAATAGTTTGCCCCCAAATGTATTGAAATTTTACCTTTTGTAATGGGTACAGATCTCATCTTATTGATAGGACTCACAGAAGTTGTTTTTAAATCAATTTGACAAAAACTGATATTCCGTTAATCTCTGCTCTCCGAATTTAGCCAAAATACCTTTTTCAACAGCCCATTTTAAGTCGCGACTGGCTGTAGGAGCAGATATATTTTTAAAATGGTATAAATAATCTTTCCTGCTAAATTTGTTTTTACCTATTTTATCTTTAAATAATGAAATCCTGTCTCCTGCATAAAGTGGTTTATTTTGCGATTGTAGAACTTCTTCCAATGCATCTGAAATAATTTCAAGCATAAATTCTATAAAGGGAGTTGAATTTCCTTTTTTATCAGATTCAGAGAGTTTACTATAATATATTTTTTGCCTTTGTTTGATTAAACTTTCAACCGGTAAAAACTCAAAAACGGGATATTGCTGCATCAAAATCAATGTCTGCCAAAGTCTCCCCATTCGCCCGTTTCCATCAACAAACGAATGAATAAATTCAAATTCATAATGAAAGACACAGCTTTTTACCAATAACAGATCATCATCTTTTTTCAAATATCTAAAAAGATCTTTCATTAAACCCCTAATCATTGTTCCTCCTGGTGCTATATGTTCAACTTTCGAACCTTTCACAATACCTACATTTGTTGTTCTGAATTTACCCGCACTTTCAATTAAACCATTCATTAAAATTGAATGTGCCTTTTCCAAATCTTTTAATTGGTAAGGATTAAATTGATTAAGCCGATCATATACTTCTATGGCATTTTGGACTTCAAGAATATCCTTTTTAGGAGCTATTATTCTCTTATTTTCCAATAGTGCAGTGATCTGTTCTTCGGTAAGAGTATTTCCTTCAATTTCCAAAGAAGATTGAATGGTTTTAATCCGGTTTTTTTTTCTTAATTCCGTTGTAAGTCTGTATAAAAAAGCACCATTAATTTCTCCTATTTTCTCTGAAATAGAAGTAATTAACATTAAAATTTTATTTGTTATTTGATAAGGAGGTTTCATTATATGATGTCATTTTATAGTATCAAATGATACTATCAAATATAGAAATTTTAATCCAAAACTCCTGATAATAATTTCTCTAATAATTTTCTAATAACATTCTAAGACCTTTCTAACAGCTTTTTCCCATAGCTAAGAATACCTTTGCATTAAATAAAAACCAATATGGATACCGATTCATCACATTATTGCAACAACTAAGTATTCATCCCTATACCTTTCTGTATGGCGGCTGAACGCTATAAAAAACAGAAAGGTTATGACCACATTAGAATTTACACTCCGTCTCTTCACCGCATTTGCCTTGGGTGCCGGTATTGGCTTTGAAAGACAATGGCATCAAAAAAGCGCAGGTCTTCGCACCAATACTCTGGTATGTCTGGGGTCTGCAGCATTCGTACTTCTTTCCATTAGGATCGGAGGTGATGCCACAGGAAGAATAGCCTCTTATATTGTAAGTGGTATAGGTTTTCTGGGTGGAGGTGTTATCATGAAAGACGGACTTACTGTTCGCGGACTTAATACTGCTGCTACCATTTGGTGTTCAGCATCTGTGGGTGCTCTTAGTGCTTTGGGCTACCCTTTTGAAGCAGCTATTACCAGCGGATTTATCATCCTTACTCATGTTATTCTCCGCCCACTAGGAGTAAAATTGGGAAACAATATTAGCAGCAGGAGCCACTATACCGAATATCTGCTCACCATTAAATGTAAAAGTGAAGTAGAGAACCATATTCGGGTACAACTGATGCAGTCTTTAAGCGGAAATGATAAAATTTTATTAAAATCCCTTACCAGCGACGACAATGGGATTCCTGAAAATGCCATCATCACAGCAGAAGTGCACGCTTCCACTCCACAAGACAGTTTCATGGAAAAAACAGCCAGCAGGTTAACAATCGAAGATAAAGTGATTAAAGTAAGCTGGGAAATTATAGGTACTGAAAATGATTTATAACATTTGAACAACAACTGAAGCGATGTTAAAAAAATCCTCAAACAAAAATCTCAATTCAGCAGCACTTGTAAAATTAAAAGAAGCTGCCTCTGAGAACGAGAAAATGGTGTATGCCATGCTGGAAACTTCGGAAGAAGGGCTTAGCGGAAACACGGTAAAAGACCGTCTGAAAATTTATGGTAAAAATGAAATTGCTACCCAAAAGGCTCCCTCATGGGTAAAACAGTTTGCTCATTCCTTTTTTAATCCTTTCAATTATATTCTGGCTTGCATTGCCATAATTTCATTATTTATTGATGTGATTCTTGTGCCTGCAGAAGAAAAGGATCTCAGCACCAGCATTATTATTTCGGTGATGCTTCTGTTCAGTACTGTTTTAAGATTTATCCAGGAATTCAGAAGTAACAAAGCTGCTGAAGCTTTAAAGAGGATGGTAAAAACAAGCTGCCTCACCAAAAGAAAGTTTAAAGAAAGTGAAGAAATAGAAATTACAGAAATTGTTCCCGGAGATATTGTTATCCTTTCGGCAGGTGATATGGTTCCTGCCGATTGTAGAATTTTGAAAAGTAAAGATCTTTTTATCAGCGAATCAATTCTCACAGGAGAAGCATTACCTGTCGAAAAAAATGCCTTCCCCATCAAGGATGCCAAAGACCGAAATCCATTGACTTTACAAAACATATGTTTCATGGGAACTAATGTGGTAAGCGGATCGGCAATCGTTGTAGTAGTCAATACCAGCATTTTCACTTATTTCGGAAGCATCAGCAGAAATCTGGTATCCAAAAGACCTGAAACCGCTTTTGATATTGGAGTGAATAAAGTAAGCTTTCTCCTCATCCGATTTATGCTGGTCATGACTCCTATTATTTTTTTTATCAATGGATTGGTAAAAGGCGATTGGATGCAGGCATTATTATTCGCTATTGCCGTAGCCGTAGGACTTACTCCTGAAATGCTTCCGATGATTGTTACCGCCAATCTGGCCAAAGGAGCCGTCAATATGAGCAAAAAGAAAGTAATCGTTAAAAGATTAAATGCTATCCAGAATATTGGAGCCATGGATATTCTTTGTACCGATAAAACCGGAACCCTTACACTAGACAAGATTGTACTGGAAACCCATCTCAACGTTCGTGGTATCGAAGACGACGAAGTATTAAAATGGGCATACCTCAACAGCTTCCATCAAACCGGGCTCAAAAACCTTTTAGACCAGGCCGTTTTAGAGCATGCGGAAGTTCACAATCTGATAAAAGCAGATGAACTTTATCTGAAAGTAGATGAGATTCCTTTCGATTTTGAAAGAAGAAGAATGTCCGTGATTCTGAACACTTCCAAAAGTAAACATCTAATGATTTCCAAAGGTGCAGTGGAAGAAATGCTTTCTTTATGTAAATATGCCCTGGATCCCGGAGAAGACCACAGCCTGCATATTGAAAATGACAATATTGTTCCATTGGATGATTTGATGAAACAACAGATCATCAAAATGTCCGAAAAACTGAATGCAGAAGGATTAAGAGTCTTATTAGTCGCCATTCGTGAATTTGACGGAGACCATCCATTGAATTATTCTGTTGCAGATGAAAACCACCTCACACTTACCGGTTTTATAGGTTTCCTTGATCCCGCCAAACCATCCGCAGAGCCAAGTATCAAAGCTTTACACAAACTTGGTGTTGAAGTGAAGGTTGTAACCGGAGATAATGACATTGTTGCTAAAAAAATATGTCATGATGTAGGAATTCCTGTCAATACAATCATCTTGGGAGATGAACTGGATACCATAAGCGATGAAGAATTGAGCAAAGACATGGATCTTTATTCTGTTTTCGCCAAAGTAAGTCCCTTACAAAAACAACGTATCGTTAAAATATTAAGATCAAAAGGACATACTGTAGGATTCATGGGAGATGGTATTAATGATGCAGCAGCTATTAAAGAAGCTGATGTCGGAATCTCTGTTGATACCGGAGCTGATATTGCCAAAGAAAGTGCTGATATTATTTTGTTGGAAAAAGATTTAATGGTACTCAGAAGCGGAGTCATCTATGGCAGAAGAACTTTTGGAAATATTGTAAAATATATAAAAATGACAGCCAGCAGTAATTTTGGAAATATGTTCAGCATGATTGGAGCGAGCGCCCTGCTTCCATTTTTACCCATGCTTCCGTTACAGATTTTAACCCAAAATTTATTGTATGATGTTTCACAATCCTCTATTCCGTGGGATACAATGGATAAAGATTTTCTGGAAAAACCGAAAAAATGGGAAGCTGACAGCATCAAAAAATTCATGCTGTATATCGGTCCTTTAAGTTCTATTTTTGACTATGTGACCTTTGCAGTGATGTTCTTTATTTTCAAAGCCAATACTCCGGAAAATCAAAGTTTATTTCAGACAGGTTGGTTTGTGGAAGGACTATTGTCTCAGACTTTGATTGTTCATATTATCAGAACGAAAAAAATTCCGTTTATCCAAAGCTGGGCTGCTGCTCCGGTAGTTGCTTTAACCAGTTTGATTATGTTGATTGGAATTATGATCCCGTTTACTCCAATAGCTTCCTATCTGAAAATGCAACCTTTACCTTTAAGCTATTTTCCTTACCTGATCGGAATTCTTACAGGATATTGCATTCTAACCCAATTGGTAAAACAATGGTTTATCAAAAAATTTGGCCAATGGTTGTAACACGCAATTCTAATGGTTTTCTAATAGCTTTCTAAAGACTTTCTAACAAGCTATTACAAGCAATGAAAATACCTTTGCGGCAACAAAAAAACACGTATTATCGATATTTAACGAAAAATATCACCTGGATTTGAAATACGATAAGAAAATTAAAATTAAATTAGTGGTTATAAACATATTATATGAGAAAAACAGTATTAACAATGGTACTTTTGACATTGATTACCTCTTGTAAAAATCCAAAAAAAGAAGACGCACAAGATCAGGAACTTCTG
>NZ_PIZV01000050.1 GCF_002835665.1 Chryseobacterium sp. PMSZPI | reverse complement strand
TGGCCCATTCTCAGGCAGAAGTTGAGTACCAACAAATTGAGCAAGGAATACGAGCTGAGGTGATGCAAGCTTATCAACAATATGTAGCTACCCAAAAACAGGTCAAGCAATTCCATAACGGAATGCTTACAGAAGCCAAAAGCATATTGGATGGGATTACATACAGCTACAAAAGAGGAGAAAGTTCCATCCTGGAAGTACTGAATGCACAGCGAACCTATAATGATGTAAGAAAAGATTACTACCAGGCTCTTGCAGATAATGCTGCTGCTTTAGTTGAGCTTGAGCGTAGAGCAGGAATCTGGGATATTGAGTTTTAAAGTAGTGGGAAGAAAGGAAGCTGGAAGAGTGAAGTTTTTTGAAGCCAGGAAACAAATGAAAACCTGATTTATTGCTTTGTTTAGTCTGAAATTCTTTTCCTCAAAAGGCTAATAGTTCTCAATAGTATAAAAAATACTTTCAGCTTCCCTCTTCCTGCAAAATAAAAATACCTGGAATTGTAGAATTCCAGGTATTTTTATTTTTTATAATGAGATTCATAAATACTGATCCAGTCTTCAACCGTCATTTTCTTACTCAATTCAGCGATGAGTTCAAAAGGAATATCTTCAACCTTTTTGAAACGAACACAAGATTTACCCATATCCAGTTTTTTCTTAGAATGTTTGGGATATTCCGTCACAAACCAATCCAGGAGCTCCGGCGTAGAATATAATCCCATATGATACAAGGCTATGAAATTCTTCTGAGAAGCCAGATTAATAAATGGCAATGGTGTATTTACGGCGCAATGATACCCTGCAGGATAGGTTTTCAAAGGAACAGCCCAACCTACCATCCCATAACTTGGATTTTCTTCAAATCCTTTGGGGAGATTGTGATGAATAGTATCAAAAAGTTTTTTAAAACCTTCCTGTCTTTCTTCTGGAATTTTTGAAATATAATCTGCTATGGAAACTGCCGGAATCTGCATCTTTTATTTTTTTAAATACACTTACTGCTATAAAACTACACACTTATATCTTAACTATTTGTATTATAAATAGTTTCTTCTAATTTCTTCAATTCAAGATTAGCATCATAAGATAATTTAATATCAACTAAATGCTCTTGTAATTCATTTAAATATTTTTCTGCTTCCTGATAATTCCTTAAAGCAATATTTAATCTTATCAAATTGAAATAAAGATATTCACCAATTTTCGCATTATAAAGGGCTTTCTTATCCTGATAATTTACTTTTGTTAAAGCATTCTTCCAAGTATCAATTCCTTTCTGCATGTTTTCCATAGCCACCTTATTAGGTGCGTAATCAGATTTTGCCTGAAGCTTTTTCAAATTGGTAGTCACGTAAATATAAGCTTTTTCTAAATCATCATACTCTCCTTTATTCTTTACGCTCGCCAAAGTCACGGTGGAATTTATCGTTTGATAACCAAAGTTTTCATTAATAACATTCTTTGTTCGATCCATCGTTCTCTGTAAAAATATCTTTTCCTGAGCATTCAGATTAATCTCATTAGTCGGAACATTGGCTACTTCCGTAAAGTCAGAGAAATAGGTTTTATCCAATTTTATGGCTCCATTTTGCTTCCCGATAATTCTTGTAGGCTGGTTTGCAAAAGTTTTCCCCTGATTATCCTGAAAATTTGTTCTTTCCATTTCAATAACAATATCGAGGTAATTTCCCCCTTTTGAAAACCCTGTAATACTCATTTGTGAAGCCAGAATTTTGTTGTCAACAATCAAAGCATCCTTCAAATCGGGCTGTTTGTAAACCGGAGTGGAAGGAATATTAAGAACAGGTCTTGGAGGAATTCTCAATACCGGTGGGCCCGTTGTTGCTGCAATTTTTTCAACCGCAGATAATTTACTGTATTCTGCAGACTCCAATTTATACTTTTCCTGAAGCCTTTTCACTTCTGCATCATAATCTTTTAATTTCTCGGCGTGTTCCTGCTTGGCAGCCTCCACACTTCCCTGATAGTTATCTACCAGTTTTTGATGATCTTCTTTTGATTGTTTTAAAACATCCTCTTTTGTAATATTATAGGGAGATTTTACTGTGATGGTATAATTTCTATTCGCAAGATCCGTAGCAAAAATTGGTTCTTTTAAAAGTTGGAAATTAATGATTTCTTTATCAATTCGCTGAGCATGCGAAAATGGAGAATAGAGTATTGGAATTAAAAAAAGTAGTTTTAATTTATTCATAGGTTTTATAGTTTTAAGGCGCAAATGTATAATAATTTACTAAATATTTTATTTGATAACATATAAATTCATAAATATTCCATCTTTTAATAAAAAAGGCAGCTACACAAAATATAGCTACCTTTTGAAATTATTTATCAATACAATTATTTTTTTATTGCTTTTGCAGTAGTTTGGGTTCCGTCTTTGAAATGTACGGTCACTAAATATAATCCTGAATTCAATTCACCTAAATGAAGCTCTGCGGTCGGGTTATCGATTGTTTTCAAGACTCTTCCTGCTACATCTGTAATGATAACAGATTTCATGTCTTTTGTATCTGCAATATTCAAAACATCTTTAAATGGATTAGGATATACGTTAACCTCTTTTTTCTTCAGATTGGTTTCTGATGTTGCCAAAGATGACGCCACCTCAAATATAACATCAATAACCTCCCCCCTCGCCATTGCTGAACAAGCATTGGAAGGTGCTGAAGTATTATAGTCTGCCAAAACTCTCATTCTATAATTCCCTACAGGTGTTCCTACAGGTGCAGTAATAGATCCTGTGGCCGTTGTTGTATAACCGGAAGTAACAAACATTCTTTCTGAAGCTTCAAAAGTTAAATTATTATTCCAGTCTACCCAAACTCCAAATCCACATGTTGGGCCTCCGGCTGTTAAAGATATCGGAGTACTGGTTCCTGCAATATTTGTTATTTTATTAGTGGTAGTTAAATTTTGGTATCCTCCTGTTCCTCCTGAAGCGGATGTATAAGCCATATCTGTAAGAGCTCCTGTTGAACTAAAAGCAGAAATCCATGAAAGCTGATTTGTAGATGAAGGCAGACAATACCCTGTTCTGAATGTAGCTACAAGCTCACTCCAAAGACTTTTATCCGTAGGACTGCATACAGATCTTACCCATACATAATAATTTGAATCAGCAGCTAGTGAACCCAACGGGGCAGAAGTTGTAGCAGAAGTTACAGAATTCGTAGCATTCAGAACAGTACTGGAAGTAGGGGCTGTACTGTTTGTACTATAATATACTTCGTATCCATTTCCAGGAGCTGAAGCAGGAGCCGTCCAATCAATAGTTGCCGAATTCATCGTCGCATTCGATGTTGTAACCGCAGTTGGTTCAAAGCAAGAAGGAATGGCCTGAACCGTAATATTATCAATATAAATGGCACGACTTGTACCTCCCAGGCCATGTTTAAATGCTAATTGCAAATCTGCCCCGGCAGGAATATTAACCGTATATTGAGTATGGGTAGTTGTTAAAGTAATAGGTGAACCAATTGGTGTAAAGGAAGCCGGATCTGCAGGATTTGATAAAGTACCCACCAATAACGTAAATCCATTTGATGCTCCTCTCGCATAAAATCTTACACGTTTAGTACCATCAGAAAGGTTTTGTGTTGGAGGTGAAACCAACATCTGGCTTCCCGTTGTAGCTGTTGAATTAGTCAGATAATAAGCATTAGGTGCTGAAAAACTATTTGAGGAACTTACATATCCATATCCGGCAAATGATGCACTTTCCAGATATGCCCAACAACTTGGAGCATTTGTATTCGTTGATGAACCTACACTTGTAGTATCAAAGTTTTCCGTGTAAGGAACCGTAAAAGTAGAACAAGCCGTTGTAAATGTCCCTGCAAAGGACCAAACACTTTGGCTGGTTGCCGAGCTACAATTAGTTCTTACCCAATAATAATAAGTTGTATTTGAGTTAAGACTTCCTATCGTAGTACTTGTACCCGATATCCCTGAATAAGTGGGAGTCATAGTACTCGCAGGTGTTGTGCTGGAAGTACTGTGATACACATCATAACTTACCGCGCTCGCAGGAGCTGTCCATGAAACTAATGCCGAGTTAGCTGTAATACCAGAAACTGCCTGCAATACAGGAGGTGCACAATCCGAATAGGCATCTGCTGAAAAAGCAAAAATATTCGGTATCCCAACGCCACCCGTTTTAGTTACTGTTACGCTTTGTATTTGCTTTGCCTGGTTAGCAACATCTATTACCAATTCATTTTGATATAATCTTGGATTGATTCCGCTTTCAGATGATGGAACATCGTCTCCGGAAGCTGGAGTTCCATTCGGTTTTTTTATTCTTCCAACCCCTTGAATTGCATAGTTGGAACCTCCATACCAGTCTTGCAGACTGATTCCTGAAAATGTTTGTGAAGTAGTATCTGTAAAGTTTACCACTACATTTACTGTGGAAGTACCACTTCCACTCGTCGCAAGCATATACAACTTAGTCGCTGCTTTTGGTGTGGCAAAGGTTAAAGTCCCAGGATTATTTGTTGTTGCTAACCTCAAAGAATTATTTGCACCCAAATTTCCTAATTGATAGCTCAAACCGGGAGTTGCTGTCACCACAGAATTAATTATCCCATCAACAGGAATACCATATGTAATAGGAGCACTCGTAGATATCAGCTGAAAATCTTTAGCAACAAAAGCATAAGAAACACCATCTACATCATTATTTGTAGAAACTGATGAGGAACCTATTCCGTTTGCAATTACATCAGCCGTATAACCTGAAGCGATCGGCATCGTTTGATAATTCTGGGCCATCATGACAGACGTTGAGAGAAGAGCTATGGCAGGCAAAGCTCTGAAAAATAAATTTATTATCATATTATTCATATTTGTTTTGAAAATTAAGGAAAATATTAATACAAAAAGAACAATATTAATAAATTATTAACATTTATTTAAAAATAAGACATTATTAATATCCAATATATTACATCCTTTATCTTTAAAAAATACAATACAGCAAGTAAAACAAGCTTCTTCTTACCTCTTAATTTTATTATTGAGAAATTAAATCTTATTTTTGTCATACAAATTTTTTGAACAATGCCGAATATTTCAAACAGAGCACTGCATATGCCGCCATCGCCGGTAAGAAAACTGGTTCCCTTTGCATTACAAGCAAAACAGAAAGGAATAAAAGTATATCATCTTAATATCGGACAGCCTGATATTGAAACTCCGGAAACCGCTTTAAATGCTTTAAAAAACATCGATTTAAAAGTATTAGAATATGCACTTTCTGAAGGTAATATAGAATACAGAAAAGCCCTTACGGATTACTACCATTCATTAGGCTTTTCAGATTTGACACCGGATAACTTCATTGTTACCAATGGAGGTTCTGAAGCACTTAACTTCGCCATTTCTACTTTATGTGATGAAGGTGATGAAGTGATCATTCCCGAGCCATATTATGCCAACTATAATGGTTTCACCAGCACATTCGACGTGAATGTAGTTGCTGTACCATCTACCATTGACACAGGCTTTGCACTTCCTCCTGTTGAAGAATTTGAAAAAAAGATCACGGAAAAAACCAGAGCAATCATTATCTGCAACCCGGGAAATCCAACAGGATACCTATATACTCGTGAAGAGCTTAAAAAATTAGCAGAAATTGCTTTAAAATATGACATCGTAATCATTTCTGACGAAGTATACAGAGAATATGTATACGATGGAAAGCAACAAGTATCAATGCTTGATTTCCCTGAAATTGCTGACAACTGCATCATTATCGATTCAGAATCCAAGCGTTACTCTATGTGTGGAGTAAGAATCGGATGTATGGTTACCCGTTCAAACAAAATCCGTAATGCGGCAATGCTTTTTGCACAGGCAAGATTAAGTCCGGTTCTTTTAGGTCAAATTGCAGCCACTGCAGCACACCAGAATGACGGAGCTTATATCAGAGCAGTAAGAGAAGAATATACGCACAGAAGAAACGTTTTAGTCGATCTTTTAAACGCCATTCCTGGAGTTATCTGTCCTAAACCAAAAGGTGCATTCTATTGTGTAGCGGAACTTCCTGTAGATGATACTGAAAAATTCGCACAATGGTTACTTGAAAAATACTCTCTTAATAACGAAACCATCATGGTAGCCCCTGCCGGTGGATTCTACAGCGATCCTGAATTAGGTAAAAAGCAGGTAAGAATTGCTTACGTTTTGAAAGAAGAAGATTTAAAAAGAAGTGCTGAAATTCTGAAAGAAGCTTTAAAAAAGTACAGAGAAGAATTTAGCCTATAAATAATAATATATAATGCCGACAACAAAAAATATACATCTGAAAATATTGTTTTCGATCCTTTTGCTGTCGGCATTGTTTTCTTGTGACAAAAAAGAAATAACACCGGCTACTGATCATAATAATTCAAGCGAAATAACCTTTATCAGTATATCTCATATTGGGGGTACTTTGGGGGAATACACCATTGTAAAAGTCACAAAAGACGCTGTTGTTGCAGAAAAAGGAGCAACCGCCAATCAAACTCATCAGGAATGGACTTCTCCCATTAGCATTGATACATGGAAGCAGCTCATCTCTTCAATCAACGTGAATGATCTTGAGGACATAAAAAGTTCGCCAAGCCAGCAATCGGTAGACGGAATTGATGAAACTTTTCAGATACGCACTCCCGGTAAGTCCCATATCTATGTTAATTCCTTTGCGGATCCCGCACACTACAAACAACTTCAACAGTTTAAAGAACAATTAGACAAAATTCTTCCAAAAGAATACAAATAAAACATGCAAGAAAATTTTTCCTTAAAACCTTACAATACATTTGGCGTTGATGCCAAAGCTCAATATTTTATCGAAGTTAATGGTATTGAAGAATTAAAAGAAGCCCTTAATTTTTCAAAAAAACATTCCCTTCCACTTCTTTTTTTGGGAGGCGGAAGTAATATTTTGCTTACAAAAGATTTTAATGGTCTTGCCGTTAAACTTAACTTAAAAGGAATTTCTGAAAAAGAAATCAATGAGAATGAAGTGCTTGTAACAGCAAAGGCAGGAGAAAACTGGCATCAATTTGTAATGTATTGCCTCCAAAAAAATTATGGAGGGCTTGAAAACCTTTCTTTAATTCCCGGAAACGTAGGAACATCCCCAATGCAGAATATCGGAGCATACGGGACCGAGATTAAAGATACTTTTGTACACTGCCAGGTATTGGATTTAGAAAATCTTGAACTCAAAATATTCAATCTTGAACAATGTAAATTTGGCTATAGAGATTCTATTTTCAAACAAGAAGGAAAAGGCAGATATGTGATCCTGGATGTTAGTTTTAAATTGACTCAAAAAAATCATCATATCAAAACCGAATATGGAGCCATCAAGTCCGAATTGGAAAATTTGGGAATTGAAAACCCAAGCATTCAGGACGTTTCCAAAGCGGTGATCAACATCAGGCAAAGCAAATTACCGGATCCTCAAAAAATAGGAAATGCCGGTAGCTTCTTCAAAAACCCAACCATTCCTTTAACTCAATTTGAAAATTTAAAACAGCAATTCGAAAACATACAAGGTTACCCTAACGGAGACGTGGTAAAAGTTCCTGCAGGATGGCTGATTGAACAATGCGGGTGGAAAGGAAAACAAATCGGAAACGTTGCCTCTCACAAACTGCAGTCCCTGGTAATTATTAACGCAACAGGAAATGCAACAGGAAAAGAAATTTTTGACTTTTCCACTGAGATCATCAATTCTGTGAAAGAAAAATTTGGAATAGAACTGGAACGGGAAGTGAATATTCTTTAAAAATACAGGCTGATTCAATTTTGAATACAGCCTTTTTCATGCCCGATATTGCCCGGCATAGGATTTTAATGCATAAATTCTCTCAGGCAGATTTTGCAGATAACGCAGATATTATGGAAAAATCTGCGTAATCCCCCTTGATCTGCGAGAAACATTATTTTGAATTGCCACTAATACACGAATTATTTCATTCTTTTATTCGTGGCAATTTATATTATAAAACATTTTTTGAAAATCTCTACATTGACAAAAATCTTCGAACAAAGCTCACAAATACTCGTTCTACAGCAATAAATCCATCACAGATTAATATCTTTTATTCCTATAAATTCTTATTTTAGCTAAAAAATAAAAGCACAATATGAAAATAGCGATTCTGGGTGCCGGCAACATGGGACTTTCTTTTTCAAAATCATTTCTGAAATATGAGCTGATCAAACCTGAAAATTTACATCTGATCATTAGAAGCCAATCTAAAGTAACAAAGATTGCAGAGGAATTTCCTAAATCAAAAATTTCCACATTTGATGATGTAAAAGAACTTGATGCAGATCTGATTATCATTGCTGTAAAGCCACAGGATTTCCAGACTGTAGCTAAGAATATTCAGTTTACATTAAAGGAAAACCAGATGATTTTATCCATCATGGCCGGAATCAATATTGAAAAAATTCAAAAATCGCTACACCACCCTCTTGTGGTAAGAGCCATGCCCAATTCCCCTACCCTTCTCGGAATGGGAATCACCGGATACACTGCTGCTGAGGGCATTTCTTTCAGTCAATTAATTAATATTGAAAGATTACTGAACAGTACCGGAAGATCTGTTTACTTAGAAAATGAAGAACTACTGGACGGAGTCACTGCCCTTTCGGGAAGTGGACCCGCTTATTTCTATTATATTATTGACGCGATGATTAAAGCCGGGGTTGATATGGGGATTGAAGAAAACCTATCCAAACTTTTTGTAAAACAAACAATGCTGGGCGCCTATCATCTGATCAACAACTCTGAAAAAAGTCTTGAAGATCTGATAAAAGATGTTGCTTCTAAAGGCGGAACCACTGAAGCAGCCTTAAAAACATTTGAAGAGAACAGTTTGAAAGAAATTTTACAAAACGGAATCCTTAATGCCGAAAAACGAGCTAAAGAACTAAACAACTAAATCTTTTTTCGATCCATCTGCTAAACAACCAACCTAAATACACCCCAAAAGTATTCAGAATAATATCGTCTAGCTCAAATATTCCCAATCTCGTAAAATATTGAAGAGCTTCCACAATAACAATTGCTGAAATAAAAGCAAAGATTAAAGGTTTTAATTTCCCCAATTTCGGAAAAACCAACCCCAAAAAACCAAAAGGGATAAACATAATAACATTTCCCAGGACAATCATAATAATAGTTTTCCAACTGATTGTATTCTGAATAAATTCAAGTGTTGAAAACACTGGCTCCACCCTGATCAGATGATCCTCATACTGAAATCTGCCCATTCCCAAAAACATGAGATATAAGAGAAATAAAGTATAAGGGATAATTATAATTTTATAAACTTTCTTTAACATCAGTTGCTAATATATTCATTTCAAAAACATTAAATTTGTATGTTAAAATAATTTAATGAAATACGTTTTACTTACACTTATTTCAGCAATGCTGCTGTCGGTTTCATGGCCAACTTATGGAGTTCCGTTTTTTATATTTTTCGCCTTAGTTCCTCTCTTAATGATGGAACATGGAATTTCAAAATTTTCAGACTTTAAAAGAAAAGGCTGGGTGATCTTCGGACTCTCCTATCTTTGTTTCGTCATCTGGAATATTGTGACCACAGGATGGTTATATGGCTCAAAAAATCCGGATGGAAGCCATTCCATTATGGCTGTTTTATTTCCGGTCCTGGTCAACTCTCTTTTATATTCTTTGGTTTTTCAATGTTATCATTGGTACAAAAATGCACAAGGAACCTATTGGGGATTAGCATTCTTTATTGCCATCTGGATGAGTTTTGAAAAATTCCATTTGGGTTGGGAGCTTACCTGGCCATGGTTGAATTTAGGAAACGTATTTTCAGACTATCCGAAATTAATTCAATGGTACGATACCTTAGGAGCAACCGGTGGAAGCTTCTGGATTTTATTGATTAATGTACTATTATTTTATACCATAAGAACTTGGGAAGCTGGCAGAAAGAGAAAGGATTTAATTAAAAATACTGTAATTGTCGCAGGTTTAATTATCCTTCCTATGATTATTTCAATCATCAAATACAACAATTTTGATGAAAAACCAATCGGACAAGTTAATACATTAATGTTACAACCTGATCTGGATCCTTATGCAGAAAAATATTCCAAAGACAGCCTTACCATTGTAAGTGATCTTTTAACCCTCGCCGAAAAAAATTCAACCGGAAAGATTGATTACTATATCGCTCCGGAAACAGCTCTTCCGGGAAGAGGTTCCATTTCTGAAACAGCTTTTGATAAGAGCTTATTACTCAACAATGTCAAAGGATTTTTATCAAAACATCCGGGTGCCGTTTTCGCCACAGGAATTTCATCACATCACCTTTACTTCAATCCATCGGCAATGCCAAAGGAAGCTTACCAAATTAATCAGGGAGTTTGGGTTGCCAGCTACAATACAGCCATTCAACTTGCACCCAATCAAAAAATACAGGTATATCATAAAGGAAAGCTGGTTCCTGGTGTTGAAATTTTCCCCTATATGAATGTATTGAAACCTATTTTAGGAGATGCAATGCTTAACCTGGGAGGAACAGTTGCTTCTTTGGGTACAGATAAAGAAAGAATAGCCTTCTCCAATCCATACAACAAAGGGAAGATGGCTCCGATTATTTGTTATGAAAGTATTTACGGTGAGTTCGTTACAGACTACGTAAAAAAAGGAGCTAATTTTTTAGGTATCATGACCAACGATTCCTGGTGGGGCGTTACAGAAGGACACAAACAGCTTCTATCCTATGCAAAATTAAGAGCTATCGAAACCAGAAGGGAAATTGCAAGAGCTGCCAACAGTGGTATTTCCGCCCACATCAATGCAAAAGGAGAAATTGAAGCCGATACTTTTTATGGCGACCAGACTGCCTTATTTGCCAAAATAAACCTTTATGATACGATGACATTCTATACCAGAGCCGGAGATCTACTTTCAAGATTTTCTATTTTCGCATTAGGGTTTTTATTATTTTATTACCTTATAAAAAAGGCTCAGGCAAAAATGAAGAAAGCATAATGCCTGAACATCAGTCACCGCGATCTCATTATTCTTAAAAATATAATCTGCCTTTACTTTGTCTTCAAATAAAGGCAGATTTTTTTCTTAAACACGGATGACCAATCATCACAAATATCTGCGCAAATCCGCGTCTTCTGTGGGAAATAAAAAAAAAGAAAAGCCAGCTGGACGTCTGGCTTTTCTGATTGATAGAAGATAGAATGATTCAATTACTTAATCGTAAGCTTCTTAGTGGTTATTTCGTTTTTTATCTTCAGTTTTAATACATATATTCCTTTAGGCAAATGAGAGACATCAATAGATTGATCTCTATTTAAAATGATATTCAGCTTCTTTCCATCCATGGCATACACTTCTGCTTCTGAAACTTTTCCCCCTTTAATATACACCTTATCAGAAACCGGATTAGGATAAATAGCAAATTGACTATCAAGATTAACATTCTTCACCCCTAATGTACCTTGTGTGGAAGGTTCTGAATATACTTTTGAAGCATCAATAGACCTTACGCTCCAGAACACGTTTTGAATGGATGGATCAAGATCCAAATACCATGACGGTGTGGTTACGATATACTTGGCAATGTCCGCAGCTCCTTGTGTTGTACCTACTTTGATTTCATATCGTAGTGCACTTACCGGTGTCTTATCATCAGAAGCGCCACTCCATGCAAACTGAAAACGATTTCCGTTTCTGGTCACATTTAAGTCTGTAGGAGGTGTTGGCTTCATATTCACTTCCGTAGAAGAATTTTTAAAAACTTTTGTTAAAGATGGCATTGCAGAGTTCCACCAATCAAATCCACTCAAAATGACATCAAGGTGATGATCGTTGTTAAAATCAAACAATTGAACCATTCCCGGGCCTCCTAAGTTATACAAACCAACAGGAACCCCTTCCACAAACTTCTGTTCTGTATTATCATATACGTATGTTTTTACAAAAGCGTTATAATCTTTATTTCCGGAAATGATAAAATCATAATATCCGTCATTATTCAAATCACCTACACTTACAGATGCATCCGATACATTATGCCCATCCAATACATGAGTCGTCAACATCCCCGTTCCGTCATTCATTAAAACAGCGAGATACCCTTCATCATTTTCATCCTTCCCAATCATAACAATATCCTGAAATCCATCACCATTAAAATCTGCAAAATCTATTTTCCCACTTGTCATGGCTTCAAGATTCTGCATATGAGTAAGTACACCGGCTTTATTTATATATACTTTGGATGTAGGAGCTCCTTGTACGTCTGAACCTATAACAACAAGATCCAGCAGATTATCATTATTCAGATCTACTACTTTAAAACTTCCATTTTGAGTTCCATCTACCCAGTTCTCTGTCATATCAAACCCCGAACCTGTATTTTGATACAAATCCAATGTATTTCTAAAACCTCCTCCATGACCAAATTGAGTTCCATTGATTGCATAATCCGGTTTTCCGTCATGATTAAAATCAAAAACCTCCATCGAACCATAAACTTTTCCCTGAAGTACATCTTCTTTTATAAAACCTGTTCCTGTATTTCTAAAACGATAATGTTTATAATTAACAATATCCATATAACTAAGCCCGGTAGAAATAATATCCATAAGCCCGTCATTATTATAATCTATAAACTTTATATCTCCCAAGTGCGTTGCATCCCAGCCCAAATCAGCATACCCCGTAAACGTTGTTCCGTCATTTTTATAAACCTCATTAAAAGTTCCATCCACGTATCCGTCACCATCAGAATCTATAGCTCCGTTGAATACAATATCCAAGGTTCCATTATTATCTATATCAGCAATGTCAGCAGAGGAATAATAAAAATTATTGATCCCTGTCTGTACTTCAGTGAAACTTTGTGCCGTTAGCCCTAAAGGGATCATAGATAATAAAATGTAGATTCTTTTCATATTATTTTTATTTAGATTAATTAAAAACAAAGATAGAAGATTAATTCAAAACCTTCGCGGAGAGCCTGTATGAAATATATCAGGCCCCATCTATCGCTATATCCCAAGGATTCTGCTATTTTAAAAATCAATATTATTAATCAGCCAGTTATTTGCAAATATTTTCCAAAAGATTTGTCTATCTAAAAAATTCTTCGTTATTTTGCACTCTCAAATATTATACAAATAAGAACATCGAGATATGTCAAGAATTTGCCAAATAACAGGAAAGCGTGCAATGGTTGGTAACAACGTTTCTCACGCTAATAACAAAACGAAGCGTCGTTTTGAAATTAACTTATTAGAGAAGAAGTTTTACCTTCCAGAGCAAGATAAGCACGTAACACTGAAAGTATCAGCTCATGGATTGAGAGTGATTAACAAGATTGGAATCGAAGAAGCTCTAGAAAGAGCTGTAAGAAACGGATTGATTAAAAAGTAATTGAATCATGGCAAAAAAAGGAAACAGAGTTCAAGTAATCCTTGAATGTACAGAGCACAAAGAAAGCGGTATGCCAGGAATGTCTAGATACATTTCTACAAAAAATAAAAAGAACACAACTGAGAGATTAGAACTTAAAAAGTATAATCCTGTTCTTAAGAAATATACTGTTCACAAAGAAATCAAGTAATTTATAAATATAATTTACAATGGCAAAGAAAGTAGTAGCAACCCTACAAAGCGGTCAGTCTAAGAAAATGACTAAAGTTGTGAAAATGATTAAGTCTTCTAAATCAGGAGCTTACGTTTTCGAAGAAAAAGTAATGAATGCTGATGAAGTTGATGGTTATTTAAAAAAATAATCAACACTTTATTTACAATATAAAAAACTACTCATTTTTTGAGTAGTTTTTTTGTTATCTTTGCTCACCAGATTATTAATCAGTAAAATATGAAAAAGATTCTTGCTCTGGTTTGCACAGTATTTTTTCTATTTTCATTCAGTCAGAAAACAATGAATCCAATAGAATATAAAAGTTCACCAAAAGTTTTCAGCATTAAAGGATTATCACAATCAGTAAGTATTGACTGCGGAAATTACAAAATGATTCTTTTATCCGGACAGGTACCTTTAGATGCTGAAGGAAATCTGGTTGGCAATAATGTAGAAGAACAATCACTCCAGATTTTCAAAAATATTGAGAATATTCTGAAAGAATACGGAGGCACAGGAAATGACATTATAAAACTGGGAATCTTTATAACAGATATTTCTCAAACCCCGGATTTTAGAAAGGTCAGGGATTTATATATTAACCTTCAAAACCCGCCTGTGAGCAGTCTCGTAGAAGTAAGCAAACTTTTCAGAAATGATGTGCTTATAGAAATAGAAGCCACAGCTGTTATTAAAAATAAATAAGAATAAACTAAAACTATGAGTTGGTTTAAAAATATTTTCAAAAAGGAAGAAAAAGAAACATTAGACAAAGGATTGGAAAAATCCAGTCAGGGTTTCTTTGAAAAAATGACGAAAGCCGTAGTCGGTAAAAGCAAAGTAGATGATGAAGTACTGGATGATCTGGAAGAAGTATTAATTGCATCTGATGTAGGAGCCTCTACCACTATCAAAATCATAGAAAGAATTGAAGAGCGTGTTGCCAGAGACAAATATGTGGGGGTAAACGAACTGGATAAAATTCTTCGTGAAGAAATTTCCGGGCTATTGCTTGAAAATCCTCACGCTGGAACAGGAAATATCGATACTTCTAAAAAACCGTATGTCATCATGGTTGTAGGAGTAAATGGTGTAGGAAAAACAACCACCATTGGTAAATTAGCCCACCAATTCAAATCAGAAGGAAAAAAAGTGGTACTGGGAGCAGCTGATACTTTTAGAGCAGCCGCTGTTGATCAGCTTACCATCTGGAGCGAAAGAGTGGATGTTCCTATTGTAAAGCAAGGAATGGGATCCGATCCTGCTTCCGTAGCATTTGATACGGTACAGAGTGCAGTAGCACAAAATGCAGATGTTGTCATCATTGATACTGCCGGAAGGTTACACAATAAAATAAACCTGATGAACGAACTTTCTAAAATCAAGAGAGTAATGCAAAAGGTGATTCCTGATGCTCCACACGAGATTTTATTAGTATTGGATGGTTCTACCGGGCAAAACGCATTTGAGCAGGCAAAACAGTTTACAGCAGCTACGGAAGTAAACGCACTAGCTGTAACAAAATTAGACGGAACAGCCAAAGGAGGTGTTGTTATCGGGATTTCCGACCAATTCCAAATTCCTGTAAAATATATTGGTGTAGGCGAAAAAATGCAAGATTTACAACTTTTTAATGGTACGGAATTTGTAGACTCATTCTTCAAGAAAAGATGATTTATATCATGTTTTCCCTTATATTAGTAAACAAATCAATTTTAAATATTAACAATTAAAAAATTTGCAACTATGGGAATTTTAACATGGATCTTATTCGGTCTTATTGCAGGTGCAATCGCTAAAATGATCATGCCCGGCACACAGGGAGGAGGATGGTTGATTACCATTATCCTTGGAATTTTAGGAGCATTTGTAGGAGGAGCTATAGGAGTTTACGTTCTACACTGGGGAGATGTCACTTCATTCTGGAATCCAAAAAGCTGGATTCTCGCCATCGGAGGGGCTTTGATTATCCTTTGGATTTACGGAATGGCCACGAAGAAAAGTTAGCGCTAATAAAAAATAAAATCCCGGATCTGAAATTCAGACCCGGGATTTTTGTGTACAATATAATTTAGTTAGTTTATTTTAATTTGGTAAGGCATTTCCATTTTTACTTCAGACTGTAATTTCTTATCTGTAATCTGTTGTAAAATTTCATAGTTGGATTTTCCTATTTTATTTTTAATAATTCTTGCTGAAACATCCTCTTCGTTCAAGTCTTTGAAAATTTGTTCGAAAGGCGACATTCTCTTAGGATATGAAGCGACATTATAAGATTTCAAACCTGCTTTTTGTGCTGCAAATTTAACCGCATCATTTAGTGTTCCCAACTCATCAACCAAGCCTATTTGTTTAGCACGAGCTCCACTCCATACTCTACCTCCACCTACATTATCAATTTGCTCAAAAGTCTGTTTTCTGTTTTGTGTCACAAAATGTACAAATCTCTTATAAGTACCTTCTACACTTCTGGTCATCATATTAACGCCATAAGGTGTTACTCCATTTAAACCTGAATAATACATCGAGTTGGCATTCGTAGCAACAATATCTGAGCGGATTCCATTTTTATTCGCAATATCTTTATAATAAGGCATCACGCCAAAAACTCCGATAGAACCGGTAAGAGTATTAGGCTCTGAATAAATTTTATCGGCCGCCATAGCAATATAATATCCACCTGAAGCAGCATAGTCTCCAAAAGAAACAACCAAAGGCTTCTTCTTTTTCAATTGTTGTAGTTCAAACAAAATCTCATCTGAAGCATTAGCGCTTCCTCCCGGAGAATTGATCCTAAAGACAACTGCTTTTACCTTGTCATCATCCTGAAGTTGTTTAATATATTTTACATATTTTTCAGAGTTGATATCATTATACCCATCTCCACCATTAATAGATCCGGAAGCATACAGTATGGCTACTTTTTCTCCTGACTTATCTTCATCAGCATAGGAACTTATATAATTGTTTAATGAAATCTTATTCAATTTTTCTTTTTCTTTCAAACTTAATTTCGATTTGATCAAATCTTCATATTCTCCCTTTTGAATAAGTTTATCCGCAAGTCTGTATTTTAATCCTTGTTCAGGGATCATACCATATAAGCTATCCACAATCATTTTAAATTGAGCCGTATCAATCTTTCTTGATGCAGCCATTTTATTAGATGTATTCTTCCAAAGATCATTCAAAAGAGTACTTAATTGTTCCTTATTTTCCGGTGAAATATCATTCCTTAAAAAAGGTTCAACCGCAGATTTAAATTTACCATGACGGATAACTTCAATACCGATTCCATATTTATCAGCAAAATCTTTAAAGAATGTTACCTCTGTAGAAAGCCCCTTTAGTTCTATACCACCTGCAGGGTTAAGATAATATTGATCCGCTACCGATCCTAAATAATATGCGGATTGTGAAACACCATTTCCATAAGCATAAACAAATTTTCCGCTTTTCTTAAAGTCTGCTATAGCATTCCTAAGATCATCAATTTGTGTTAAACCTGCATTTACGTCATCCGTTTCAATACTAATTCCTTTGATATTATCATCTGTTTTAGCCTTATTGATAGCTTCCAGCACATCATATAAAAGAATGCTTTTATTTTGGTTACTGATTCCAAACAGTCCCATTTCTTCTTCAGTAGGACTATCTATGATATGTGTTTTTAAATTAATCGTAAGAACAGAGTTCTTTTTCACCACCACCGACTTATCATTCCCCATAGAGCTGAACACAAGCATCATAATGAAAAAGATGAAAAATAAAGCGCAAAGTATGATTATTGCTACTATATTTGCCAAAACATTTTTAAAGAAACTTCTCATAATTCAATCAATTTTCCAATATGTCGCAACATAAGGTCATTTTGTTACTCGGAAGTAACCTTGGAGATCAAAAAAAAAATTTAGAACTCGCAATCAGTAAAATACGTGATGCGGGGAATGAAATTTCACAAATAAGCGAATTTTTAATATCTGATCCCGTAGAATTTGTCAGTTCCAATATTTTTTGTAATATTGCAACTATAATATTCACGCATCTTTCACCAATTCAGCTGCTTGATAGTATAAAAAAAATTGAGGCTGAAATGGGAAGGGTTAATGATTCAAAAGTATCTGGTGGCTATTGCGACAGAATTATAGATATTGATATTATTAAGTATAATGAATTAAATTTTAAATCAGAAAGATTAGAAATCCCTCATAAAAAACATCTTTTTGAAAGGGATTTTTCCAGAATATTATTAAAAGATTTTATTTAAAACATAAAACATATTGTATGAAATTAGGTTTATTATTATTGGCTACAACCTTGCCAATTGCAGCTTTCGCTCAGAATAGCAATAGCAGCACTACAGTAAACTCTTCTACTGAGTACCCAAATACCTTTTCTTCGGGTTCCGCAAATGTACAACCTTTTGATAACAAAGCCAGACGCTTCAGAGACTGGTCTATTTCTGTTGGAGGAGGTCCTGCATTTATGGTACACTCTGCTCTTACGTCTATTAATAAAGACAAGGTAAATTGGGGATATAATGCTTACGTAAGTATTGACAAGCAGATTACACATACTTTTGGTGTAAGCCTTATGTACATGAGAGGAGAAACAAAACAAACAGGTCAGCTTCCTGGTGTACCGGGACAATTGGCGGGCGTAGCAACTGCTACAACACAGTTTGATCAAGTTTCTTTATTAGGAGATATTAATTTTTCTAATTTATTAAGAAGAGTAGATAATCATTCTCCATACCGTTGGGCTTTCCATGGTTATGGTGGACTCGGGCTTCAAGCGTACAGAACTTCCCTGCATGACAATGATCGAAACAGATGGAGTGATGCTCCAAAAAGAGTTCCATTATTTGTTAAAAAAGAACTTGACTTAGGCTCTGTATTTTATCAATTGGGGTTAGGTGTGAAATATAACGTTTCGCCACTTATTGACATTGAAGCAAGAACCATGTATTTAATCAGTGGTGAGCAATCATTTGATGGAAGTGGATGGAATAATTCAAGTTATGATCCGAAAAATCCTGTAGAATCAGGATACAGATACACTATCCTTAACAACAAAAGATCTTACAACGCTTGGACAGTATCTTTAGGTGCGTCTTTCAAACTAGGAAAACAACTATCTCATTTAGCATGGCATGATCCACTTCAGGAAGCATACTATAAAACAAGCGTTTTAGAAAATGCATCTACTGATCTTGTTGTTTGCGAAAAAGGAGATGCAGACAATGACGGAGTTTGCGACGATTGGGACAGACAGTTAGATACTCCTGCAGGAGCAAGAGTAGACGGAGCTGGTGTCGCTTTAGATATGGACCTTGATGGTGTTATCGACTTATACGATAAGTGTGTAACAGTTCCCGGACCAGTTGAAAACAACGGATGCCCTATCAAAAAATAAAAAAAGTTTAAATCATTTTCAAAAAAAGAAAATCATATAATAATACACGATGAAATTAAGTTTAACAATTGCAGCATTAGCATTGGCAATCCCTACTGCCAGCTATGCACAAGACACAACAGCAGCATCGAGTGGACAATATCCAAATACATTCACTTCTGGCTCTGCTAATGTTTCTCCATTCAATAATCAATCAAAAAGATTTAACGACTGGTCTATTTCAGTGGGTGCCGGAGTTCCTCTTATGCAATCAGCTGATTTAACATCAATCAAGAATGGTAATGGTAAGAACCTTTTTGGATATTCTGCTTATGTAAGTGTTGATAAAGCGATCACTCATGCTTTTGGGATCAATTTACAATATGACAGAGGAGAAACAAGACAAGGATGGTTCAATACTAAAGATGCAGCACCTGATGCAACTGCAGTAGCTGGAAGAACTCAGTACGATGCGATCTCGATCTTAGGAGATATCAATTTCTCAAACCTTTTGAGAAGAGTTGATAACCACTCTCCTTTCAGATGGGCTTTACACGGATATGCTGGTGTGGGAACAATTGCTTACAGAGCATATCAAAAAGATATTACAGGTCAGAGACTAATGACTGAAGTGAAGCCTTTCAAACTTGGATCTATGTTTGCTCAGGCTGGTGCCGGTTTAAAGTTCAAAGTTAACAGAAGAGTTGATATTGAAGGTAGATTAATGTATGTCATCACCGGTGATGATACATTTGATGGTGGAGGTGATCCATATAGCGCTGTCAACAGACGTTCTTCACAAGTTTCTGATAACTTCTTTAACGCTACTTTAGGTCTTTCATTCAAACTAGGAAAACATGACTCTCACTTAATGTGGCATGATCCGCTTCAGGAAATCTATTACAAGCTTGATGTTTTAGCTAATAAGAAGCAAGATATCGAAGTATGTAAAAAAGGAGATGCTGATAACGATGGTGTATGTGACGATTGGGACAGACAACTTGATACTCCTGCAGGAGCAAGAGTGGACGGTGCCGGAGTTGCTCTTGACACAGACTTAGATGGTGTTATTGATCTTTACGATAAGTGTGTAACAGTTCCTGGACCAGTTGAAAACAATGGTTGTCCAGTGAAAAAAGATAATAATCAAACTGCAGTAGAAGTAGAAAAAACATTAAAAGATATTTACTTCAACTTTAATAAAGCTACTATCAGACCTGAATCTAATAGTAAATTAGACTTAGCAGCTTCAATTATCAAAGAGAATGGAGGTAATTATTTACTAACAGGACACACTGATATTAAAGGAAATGCAGCTTACAACCTTAGATTATCTAAAGAAAGAGCAGCTGCCGTAGTAGGTGCATTAGAAAGTAGAGGTGTAAATGAAACTGTACTAAAATCAAGAGGTGTAGGTTCAGCAGAAGCTAAAATTCCTGCTTCAGCTTCAGACGCTGAAAGATTAGCAGACAGAAAAGTAACAGTAAGATTTATAGAAGGTTCTGAATGGAATTCTATCACAAAGAAAGATTATGAAGACGCTCCTGTAAAAAAACCTGCGAAAAAAGCTACCGCTAAAAAAGCTGCGGCTAAGAAAAAGAAAAAATAATTTCTTAATAATATAAAAAACCGAAAAGAATTGTTCTTTTCGGTTTTTTTTTTTCTACTACGAAATATTTTACATACCTTTATATCATTTTAGGGGGAATACGTTCTGGAATTATCTAAACACCATAAACTCCTTTTAAAAAAAATCAACACAAAAATCATATTTAGCAAAAAAAATCATTTAAAATAACTTAACTTAAAAAAATAACACTATGAAATTAAGTTTAGCAATTGTTGCATTAACTTTAGCGATTCCTACTGCGAGTTATGCACAAGACTCAACGGCAGTTTCAAAGGGAGAGTACCCAAATACATTTTCTTCTGGGTCTGCCAATGTTTCCCCATTTACCAATCAATCGAAGAGATTTAATGACTGGTCGATTTCAGCCGGTGCCGGAGTTCCTCTTATGCAATCAGCTGATTTAACGTCTATCAAAAATGGTAATGGTAAAAACCTTTTTGGATACTCTGCTTATGTAAGTATTGATAAAGCAATCACTCATGCTTTTGGTTTAAAATTACAATATGACAGAGGAGAAACAAGACAAGGATGGTTCAATACTAAAGATGCAGCACCTGATGCAACTGCAGTAGGTGGGAGAACTCAGTATGATGCGATCTCGATCTTAGGAGATATCAATTTCTCAAACCTTTTGAGAAGAGTTGACAACCACTCTCCTTTCAGATGGGCTTTACACGGATATGCTGGTGTGGGAACACTTGCCTATAGAGCATATCAAAAAGACATTAATGGTCAGAGATTGATGACTGAAGTGAAACCTTTCAAACTTGGATCTATGTTTGCTCAGGCTGGTGCCGGGTTAAAGTATAAAGTTAGCAGAAGAATAGATATTGAAGGTAGATTAATGTATGTCATCACCGGTGATGATACATTTGATGGTGGAGGTGATCCATATAGCGCTATCAACAGACGTTCTTCACAAGTTTCTGATAACTTCTTTAACGCTACTTTAGGGGTATCTCTAAAATTAGGAAAACACGAATCTCACTTAATGTGGCATGATCCGCTTCAGGAAATCTACTACAAGCTTGATGTTTTAGCAAATAAAAACCAAGATATCGAAGTATGTAAAAAAGGAGATGCTGATAACGATGGTGTATGCGACGATTGGGACAGACAACTTGACACTCCTGCAGGAGCAAGAGTGGACGGTGCCGGAGTTGCTCTTGACACAGACTTAGATGGTGTTATTGACCTTTACGATAAGTGTGTAACAGTTCCTGGACCAGTTGAGAACAATGGTTGTCCTACAACAACAGGACCTGTAATAGAAACAGAAACTAAGCTAGAAGGAATTGAGTTTGATTTAAATTCTGACAGAATTTTACCATCAAATACTCCAATCTTAAATAATGCTGTAAACTATATTAATTCTTCAAATGGTTCTTACAATGTAATCGGAGCTACTGATACAAGAGGTACTGATGCTTACAACTTAAAATTATCACAAAGAAGAGCTAATAATGTGAAGAACTACCTAATCAAAAACGGTGTTCAAAATGGTAAGCTAAACGCTGTAGGAAAAGGTAAAAGAGACCTTAAATATCCTGAATGTGAGCCAGCTACTAAATGCCCTGAATGGAAAAACAGAGCAAACAGAAGAGTTTACTTCGAAGCTAAATAATAAACTTATTAATTTATTATATGAAAGTCACGCAATGCGTGACTTTTTTTGTTTTGATACTTTCCTTATTTTTACAGCATGATTTCTCCGCAAGATTTTCAAAAGTTAAAGTATGATACTCTTAAGTATTTCTGGGGCTATACAGTCTTCAGGGATTCTCAGGAAGAAATTATCAATTCAGTTATAACTGAAAAGGATACATTAGTTCTACTCCCAACAGGAGCAGGAAAATCTTTATGTTATCAGCTTCCTGCTTTATTAAAAGAAGGAACCTGCCTTGTTATTTCTCCTTTGCTTGCTTTGATGAAAGATCAGGTGAATCAACTTAAGTTTCGTGGCATAGAAGCAGAATACCTGTCTTCAGAATTGGATGAGTATGATGCAGAGGCTATTTATGGCCGTTGCAAGGAAGGGCTTACGAAACTATTATATATATCTCCTGAACGACTCACTAATACACAGTTTCTTCAAAATATTCAAGATATTCAACTCTCTTTTATTGCAGTTGATGAAGCTCACTGTATTTCAGAATGGGGACAGGATTTCCGCCCAAGTTATCAAAACATAAAAGACTTCAGAAAAAATAATCCTGAAATTCCTTGTTTAGCATTAACGGCAACAGCAACTCCAAAGGTTCTGGAAGAAATCAAAATAAAACTAGAACTTAGGAAACCTTCAGTATTTCAAAAAAGTTTTAAAAGAGACAATATTAAAATCTTTACGGAAGAAGTTTCAGATAAATTCCAACGTGTTTTTGATATACTAAAATACACCAACGACTCAGGGATTGTATACGTAAGAACCAGAAAAGAAGCAGAACTACTTGCCGAGTTTTTGAAAAAAAATCAGCTGAAAAATGTGGATTACTTTCATGCCGGATTGACGACAAAAGAAAAAAATACGAGACAAAACATTTGGAATAGCAGTGATAATCATGTTCTGATTTCCACAAATGCTTTTGGGATGGGAATTGATAAAGATAATGTTCGCTTTGTTCTTCACTACTCTCCTGCTGCATCTTTGGAAAACTATTATCAGGAAATCGGAAGATCAGGAAGAGACGGAAAGGACAGCTTTGCCTTTATGCTCTGGAATAAACAAGAACTTTTAAATTTCGACCAGATCTTAAAAAATCAGATCCCTAATAAAGCTGAATTCTTAAAAATCATCAATTATCTCTATTCTATTTTTCAAGTTGCTGAATTTGAACTTCCTGAAAAAACATTTCAATTAAATACATTAGGAATACAGAACTTCACAAAATTGTCTAAGGCAAAAATCAATAATGTTCTTAATTTCCTTCACAATCAGGAAATCATTTACTACAATGATAATAAAAGCCTGTCTTCTCTGGAACTTTTAATAAAACCCGATGAAATAGATCAGTTACCACGAAAAGACGCTCATTTTATAGAGCTTCTTCTGCGCAGCGTATCCGGAATTACCACTCACAAAGTCATGTTTAGTGAACAACAGGTAAGCAATAAAATGGAGGTAAGTATTCCATTGATTAAGGAGCGTTTAAAGGAACTTCAACAAAAAAAATATCTGGAATATATTGATGGTGCATTATCAAGCATTAAATTCTTAAAACCTCGTGACGAAAGAGCCATTAATAATGCTTACTGGAAACTTTTTGAACATATCCAAAGAAACAAAATTCAAAAATGGGAGGAGATGAAATTTTATGCAGAAAATAATGACTACTGCAAAATGAAACTTATCCTGGCTTATTTTGGAGAGAAAAACTCGAAAAATTGTGGCCAATGTTCTGTTTGTGAAAAAAATAAACAATCTATTTTTGGAAAAAATATTTCTCAACAGATCATTAATTTATTAGCTAAAAAGCCTTCTACAATTGAAGAACTTTCCGTACAATTAAGTTATCATTCAAAAGAAAATATTTTAGAAAATCTAATCTTTCTTCTCGACTCCGGAAAAGTAAGAATGGTTAACTTCAGGACATATGCCTTGAATAATGAGTGATGAATGATGGATGATGAGGCAATGTGTCATCATTACTTAATTTGGATCTAAAGTATTTTTCAATTCTTATTTCCTCAAACACCTCCACACACTAACTCTCTCACTCTCCAACTCTCCAACTCTCCCACCCTCAAACTCTCCCACCCTCAAACTCTCAAACCCTCACACTCTCACACTCCGACACACAAGAACTCTCGAGCCAAAAACTTATCTTTGCATTATGAAATCATTGAAAGTCGTTTTTTTAGGTACTCCTGAGTTTGCAAAAACTTCTTTGGAGGCTATTCATCAATCTCATCATGAAGTAGTGGGTGTAGTAACAGTTGCAGACAAAGCTAGCGGACGGGGACAAAAGATCCACCAATCACCGGTAAAAGTATATGCTTCGGAACATCATATTCCTGTTTTTCAACCGGAAAAATTAAGGAATCCGGAATTTTTAGAAGAGCTTAGGAAGTTAGATGCCGATGTTTTCGTAGTAGTAGCATTCAGAATGATGCCTAAAATTCTTTTTGAAATGCCTAAAATGGGAACATTCAATCTTCATGCATCTTTATTGCCGGACTACAGAGGAGCTGCTCCTATCAACTATGCCGTAATCAACGGAGAAGAAAGAACCGGAGCAACAACTTTCTTCATTAATGAAAAGATTGACGAAGGAAATATCCTTCTTCAGGAAGAACTGGAAATTTTACCTGACGAAAACGCAGGAAGCCTTCATGACAGACTTATGGTAATGGGTTCAAAATTAGTAGTAAAAACATTAGATGGCCTCGCTGAAAATGCCATTGAAGAGAAACCCCAGCCTCAAGTGGAACATCCTAAAAACGCTTATAAAATTTTTAAAGAAGATACCCGAATTAATTGGGAAGCTCCTTCAAAAACAATCCATCAATTTATCTTAGGAATGTCACCTTATCCTGCTGCCTTTACCATATTAAAAATCGCGGAGGAAGAAAAAGGATTAAAAATATTCGGAGGGAAATTTGAGATTTCAAACCATGAAAAACCTGCCGGAACCTTAGATATTTCGAAAAACGAGTTTAAAATTTATACTGAAGACGGAGTTTATTTTCCACAGGAGCTTCAACTGGAAGGTAAAAAAAGAATGACTGTGAAAGATTTTCTGAATGGCTTCAGAAATTTTGACGAGATATCACTTTAAGAAAATTTCAATCGCAAAAGTCACAAAAGTTATAAACTCTTTTGTGACTTTTGTAATTATTACCTCACTTATTCTCCGTAATCTTTCTACGAATACGGCTTATAAATTCCGGAGTAACTCCAAGATAAGCTGCAATCTGAATGTTTGTAAGACGAGAAGCAATTTCTGGATATTCTTTCAGAAATTCAACGTAACGTTCATCTGAAGGTTTACTCAGGTTGTTGATAATTCTTCGTTGTAAAGCGATAATTGACATTTGAAATTTGAGCCTCATCAATCTTTCAACCTCAGGTATTTCTGTATAAAATTTTTCTTTATCTTCTTTTGAAATAAGAAGGATTTCACTGTCTTCAAGAGCCTGAATATTAAGTTTAGAAGGAATACGATTGATAAAACTATCTATATCTGAAATCCACCAATTTTCAATTCCAAAATATAATATCTGTTCGGCAGCGTTTTGATCGGTATGGGAAACTTTAAAACAGCCATTAACTACAAATCCTTCGAACTCACAAATATTACCTTCTTGTAAAAGAAAGTCTTTTTTCTTTATTTTCCGAAGTTTAAAAGCATCACAATATTTATTCAGTTTTTCATCTGAAATGTTTATGTATTCTCTGATGTGTTTTTTTAAGGACTCAGTCATGGCTTAAAAATAAAAAAAGGTTTAGAAAAATCCTAAACCTTTTTGTATTATTCATCGTGAATTGCTTCACATTGGATATTATAATTGTACCATTTCTGTAACCTCCACATCATATCCTCCAACCTGAGGTTTGATATTAGGATTTTGAGTAATTACTTTAAATTTATTGATCCCCAAATTTTTCAAAATCTGCGTTCCAATACCATAATCTCTATAATTATACGCTAAAGTAGGATGTTGCTCCTGACCATCTTGGTAATTTAAGAACTGTTGCAACTTTCTCAATGTATTTTCAGAGTTTGAAACATTATTGATGAAGATAATAGCTCCTTTTCCGGCTTCATTTACCATATTGGTTACTTTCTCCAATAAAGGTTTTTCACCATTATTCAGTCTTGTCAATACATCGAAATAAGAATCTGAAGACTGTACTCTTACCAAAACCGGTTCATCTACCGTCCATGCTCCTTTTGTTAATGCAAAGTGAATCTGATCATTGGAAGTTTCTCTGAAAGCATAAAAATCAAACTCACCATAATGAGTCTTTACTTTTTTCTCTTCAAGTCTTTCCACTAAGTTACCTTTCTTAAGCTGATAGTGAATTAAATCTTCAATAGAAACGATTTTCATATCATGCTTTTGGGCAAAAGCGTGAAGCTCAGGCAAACGAGACATTGTACCATCTTCATTCATAATTTCACAGATTACTCCTCCTTCTTTTAAACCTGCTAAATGAGTAAGATCGATAGCAGCTTCTGTATGACCAGCTCTTTTTAACACTCCTCCTTTTCTGGCACGAAGTGGGAAAATATGCCCTGGTCTCATGAAATCTGTCGGTTTAGATTTCTCATCCATCAAAGCCAAAATTGTTTTCGCTCTGTCTCCGGCAGAAATACCTGTAGAAGTTCCATTTCCTAAAAGGTCAACAGATACTGTAAACGCTGTTTCTTTAGGATCACTGCTTCGGCTTACCATAACCTCAAGTCCCAGCTCATCACATCTTTTTTCAGGAAGTGGCATACAAATTAATCCTCTTCCGTGAAGCGCCATAAAATTGATAATTTCCGGTGTCGTCAGTTCTGCCGCGCAAAGAAAATCTCCTTCATTCTCTCTGTCTTCATCATCTACTACTATGATTATTTTACCATTTTTAAGGTCTTCAATAGCCTCTGGAATAGTATTTAATTTAATATCAGACATTTTTACTTTTTATTTTGTGCAAAGATACTCATAAAAATAAGCATCTGCCAATTAATATGAATCGTTTATTAGGCTTTGGATAAAGAGTTCACAGCCGCTCTGAAAATTTCATAAGACCTTACTCTTTTTTGATGATCATAAATATGGGAATTAATCATTAGTTCATCCACACTAAACCTTTCCTGAAAGTCTTTAAGTTTTTCCTGAATTTCAGCTTGATCACCAATAAAAGTATATCTCAATTTTTGTAAAACCATAGATTTTTCCATTGGCGACCAGATTTCGTCCATATCATCTACCGGCGGGGCAAAAGGCTTCCTGTCATTTCTTACAATATTGATAAATGCCTGAAACAAAGTAGTAGAAATCTTATGAGCTTCTTCAGATGTTTCCGCAGCAATTCCGTTTACGCAGGCAATAATATAAGGTTGGGTGAAATATTTTGATGGCTCGAAGTGCTCTCTGTATATTTTAAAAGCCATTTCCATTTGTTCAGGAGCAAAGTGTCCTGCAAAAGCATATGGTAAACCAAGTTCAGCCGCTAACCAGGCACTGTCTGTACTAGAACCTAAGATATAAAGAGGAATGTCTAGTCCTTCTCCCGGGATAGCACGCACCATTGCATCTGCATTTTCTTTGGAAAAATATCGTTGAAGCTCCAAAATTTGTCTTGGAAACTGCTCATTGATAATGGCTGGATTTCTTCCGAGTGCCTGAGCTGTCAAACCATCAGTTCCCGGAGCCCTTCCCAGACCAAGGTCAATTCTTCCGGGAAAAAGAGACTCTAGTGTCCCAAATTGTTCTGCAATGATCAAAGAACTATGATTAGGAAGCATTATTCCTCCGGAACCTACTCTGATCTTTTTTGTTCCGTTAGCAATAAAACCGATTAAAACTGAAGTAGCAGAACTTGCAATACTTTCCATGTTATGATGTTCGGCCAGCCAAAATCTTTTATAATTTAAATTTTCAGTGTGATTCGCTAAAGATAAGCTGTCCTGAAAAGTATCATGAATACTTTTATCTTGCTTTACCGGAGCAAGGTCCAAAACAGAAATTTCAAAATTTTTCATATTGAGATATTCATTTTTTTAAAAGAAGATATAAAATCTCCTTTATCAATTTCATAATTCTAAATTGGGATTTAAAAATCAAACAAATTTAAAACATCTTAATTGCTTTAGTTACTTTTTGTAATTGATAGGATTGATAGATGAATTCAGGAAAAAACTATTGAAAAAAAAGAACTATTATCCATTTTTGTATTATGCTTTTATTTTTTTGGATAAAATTGCACCGGAAAAACTCATATCAGTTCATAGGAATTCCTTTAATTTCATCGGCATCATGATTCTCAATTTAAGATTACGTATTTTTTTAAATAGAATTCTGTTTCAATAAAATTTTATTTAAAAAAATCTACATCTCAATAACTATTTATTATCAAACAAAATGATCTCAATAATAGTTTTCATTAATATTAAATTATCAATAAAAACCACTATTAGCCAACATATTAAAACAGAATAAGCTATAAAATAAAGTAAAAAATATTGATCGTTTAAAAAAAATAAATTTTTAACATTTATAATTCATATAATATAGAAATAAATATTACATTCGTTAAAGACAACAAAGTAAAATAGTCGAATTTTGATGTCAATAAAAAAACACAGTTGAAAAAAAAATATTATGAAAAAAAAATCGAATGGATTACTATATCCGAAAGCCTTCGCCCTTTTAGCAGTTCTTGCTTTATCGTCTTGTGATAAAAACAATGAAGAAATGACTACAGAAGCAACTTCAAAACCTACTATTAATGAAAACGTTAAAAAAGGACGTTTAAACGGTCAAGACATTACCTACATCAGAAAAGATGGATTGAACTTTTTCCAGGGTGATATTGTTCTTACTGATGAACAACTTGCAGGGAACGACACAAAACAACAAAAAGGAGGTGCTAGTTATTCAAGATGGCCACAAGGAATTGTTTATTATACAATTGCCAGCAATATGGGTTCTATCAATAAAGATAAAATTACCGCAGCTATTAAAGAATATAGTGACAAAACCAATGTTAAATGGGTTCCTAAAACTTCTTGGTTACAATGGAATTATGTAGACTTTATTTTTGGAAGTTCAACAGGTGCAGACGGATGGGCTAATATAGGATATCGAGGTGGCAGACAAGTTGTTTCTCTGGACCAGTATATTTCTATTCCTTCAGTAATGCATGAAATGGGACACAGTATAGGTCTTTATCATGAGCACACCCGCCAAGACAGAGATCAGTATGTCAATATTTTATGGGATAATATTCAAAGTGGCCAGGAGGGGAATTTTTCTAAATATAGTTCCGGGGAAGATATTGGAGCTTTTGATATCAATTCATTGATGATGTATTGGTCTACTTCATATTCTAAAAACGGATTAGCTACGATTCAGAAGGCTGATGGAAGTGATTTTACTTACAACAGAACCGGATTTACCAATACAGATATTGCAACCATTAATAAGATGTATCCAAAATAAAATACTGCAACTTCACAACACTTAATATAATCAAAAAAGGAGAAGATTTTAATGATCTTCTCCCTTTTGTTTTTTAAAGTTGAAATGATTAATCAGAATTCTGATTTCATTAAATTCAAAATTAGTTGGTAAAGCATTTTTCCATTCGGTTAACGTTTCATGTGGATTTTTATAAAACTCCGTTTCAAAAGCCTTGATTTTATCAGAAGTAATCACTCTTGAAATATCCAATAAACCTTGCTCTGCAAACTTAGCAAGATGTCCGATAACGGTTTCTTTTACCAAACCTCTTTCCAACGCAATTTCCCCGATGGTCTTTCCTTGTTCAAACAATTGGAATGTCAAAACCTGAGAGGGTACTTTAGCAATTTTCAAACTGATCTCTTTATCATTCTTTTCATCGAGAAGTTTCGTTTCAAGAAGATAAATATCTTTCAAACTATTTAAATATTCTTCAATATCTTCCAGCCAGTTTTTTAATTCTTCGTTGTATTGTTTTAATCCTTTTGCTCCTTTTATTTCAGCATAAAAATCTTTCAAAGGATCAAAAATTTTATTTCGGGTTTCTGTAAAGAAGAAATTAACCGCTCCTTTTGTTTTACTCTCAATTTCAGACCATTCTTCTTTTTGATCAATAAAATTATTAACCTTTTGAAAAATTATTCTTTCTAATTTTTCAAAGATCTTTCCGAGATTAGTACTTTCATGTTTCAGCTGCAAATAGAGCTGATTGGCTTTAACATGGTCAATATTTTTCGTTGCTACCGAAAGTTTATTCCAATTCTCAACTTCTTGTAAAAACCATAAACAATCAAGTGTGCGAAGTACTTTTCGGATACTGTAATCATATTTTTCATGATTCAGAATAGCTTCTACATGATCATTGGCTACCGTATCTGTATGGAAATCTAAAATTCTATTATCTTTAAAAATAACTTCAGGAGTAATTTTAGACTTTAAAACAATTCCTTCCAATGTTCTGCAACGGGATAAGGCAACATATACCTGACCTGCCGTAAAACTTTTCCCTGCATCAATAATTACTTTATCAAATGTCAATCCCTGACTTTTATGGATAGTAACTGCCCAGGCCAGTTTTATAGGAAATTGCTCAAAGCTTCCTAATACTTCTTCTTTGATATTTTTCTCAGCATCCAAAAAGTATTTTTTCTGCTCCCATGTTTCTCTTTTTACGATAATTTCCCGTTCGCTTTCATCAAGAACAACACGAATTTCATCTTCATCCAGCCCAATGATTTCACCAAGCTTTCCATTAAAATATTTCTTTTCCCCGGAAATATCATTTCTGATAAACATAATTTGTGCACCAATTTTTAATTCTAAAAATTGTTCATTAGGAAACTGATTCTCTTTAAAATCACCTACCAATTTTGCTTCGTATGTTTTGGGATCAACTTTAATTTCTGCCAACTTTTCCTGGTTGATCTCATCTGCCATTTTGTTGTGAGAGCACAAGTAAACATAGGATTCTTTTCCCATATCAAATTCGGGATCATACCTTGCGTTCAAATGTTCAAAGTTGATATTGGCCACATCTCCGTCACGGATGGCATTAAGAATCTCCAGAAAGTCTTGATCGGATTGCCTGTAAACTTTAGTCAATTCAATGGTGACCAACGGTATTTCTTTAATGGCGTGGCTATCGAAAAAGAAAGGTGAGTTGTAATACATTTTTAAAATATGCTCATCCCTCACCACCGGTGGAAGCTGATACAGGTCTCCGATAAATAGCATTTGTACCCCTCCAAACCTTTGATTATTTCTTCTTATGAAGCGTAAAGAAAAATCCATCATATCCAAAACATCGGCTCTCAGCATCGAAACCTCATCAATAATGATAATTTCCACTTCCCTTAAAAGCTTGAGTTTATCTTTTCGGTATTTGAAATGGGGCATCAGATCAGCAATATTATTAGCCAAACTGGTATCTATCCTTTCTGTAGTGGGAAGAAAGGTTCTCAACGGTAATCCAAACATGGAGTGAATTGTAACTCCCCCTGCATTAATTGCTGCAATTCCGGTAGGAGCTATGACAATATGCTTCTTTTTTGTCCGTCTTACAAAATCGTTTAGAAAAGTCGTTTTTCCCGTCCCGGCTTTTCCGGTCAGAAAGACGCTTCTATTGGTATATTCTATTAAGTCAAAAAAATGATTGTTCATCGTTGTCAAAAATACGGAAATGAATTCGAATTTCTTACCTTGGCACAAGTTTTGAAAAATCTTAAAAAGAAAAAAGTTTACCGTGAAAAAATTTTTCGTGTCTATCCCTGTGATAGTATTGTGTACTACATTAGGTCTGGTTTCCTGTAATTCAACAAAGAATGCTAATAACAATCTTCCAATAGATATTGCAGATCGTCCTATTGATGAAGATAGTCAAAAATATGATCAAGCTCAAATCGATAAGTTAAAAGCCTCTATTGAATCTGAAGTTTCAGGAGAAAAATGTAATAATGCCAGTGAATGGACATTTGCACCAATGGGGATAAAATCTTGTGGCGGACCTCAGTTATACATTGCCTATCCTAAAAAAATAGAAGCAACCATTTTGCCAAGAATCAATGAATACACGGATAAAGTAAGAGTTTTTAATGAAAAATATAATATTATGTCTGATTGTGTAATGGTCATGCCACCAACATCCCTTAAATGTGTCAACGGGAAGGTAAGGCTCATTACTCCGGATAATAATTAAAGATACAGCAAAGGTTCTATATCAAATCAAATACAAAAGACTTGATATCATAAAGCTCCATCGTAAGACGGAGCTTTTATATTGAAATACCTATGTAATGTATATATTTACAAAGAGAGCATGAAGCCTACAATTTGTGGTCTTTAACATTTTCTTTATACCATGATGAATATTTTACATAGTTATCTGCTATTCTATTCACCTCCCCTTCTAATAATTGGGCATTGATATCTTTTATTTTTCTTGCAGGTACACCGCCCCAAACTTCTCCGGATTTAATATGTGTGCCCTGAGTAACAACAGAACCTGCTCCTACAATAGAATTTTCTTCTACCAGGCAATCGTCCATCACAATAGCGCCCATTCCAATCAATACATTATCGTGAATCGTACACCCATGAACAATAGCATTATGTCCGATAGACACATTGTTCCCAATATTCAAAGGATGTTTTTGGTAAGTACAATGTAACATTGCATTATCCTGAACATTTACTTTATTTCCCATTTTAATATAATGAACATCACCTCTGATTACTGCATTATACCAAACACTACAATCTTTTCCCATTGTAACATCACCAATAATAGTGGCAGTCTCAGCCAAAAAAGTATTCTCTCCGATCTGTGGTATTTTTCCTAAAAGTTCTTTTACAAGTGCCATAGTCTTAATTTGAAAATTTTATAATAAGATAATTTTGAAAATGAATGATTGGAAATTATGATTCACTAATATCCAGTATCTAACTTCTAAATTATAGTGATAGCAAAAATCTAACTCCCAATTTTCAGCTTCTAAGTTCTAATGCGTATTTTTGTATCTCAAATTTAACGAAAAAATGCGTACCGTACTTATAGAACCAACCGAAAACCCGAAAGTGATGAAATTTGTTGCAGATTACAACCTCATCCCGGGTTCTTTAGAGCTGGACAGAAATTCAGATATTTCAGAAATTCCTCTAGCACAGGAACTTTTCAATTATCCGTTTGTGGAAAGAATTTTCATTACTGCTAATTTTGTAGCGGTAGCCAAACAGGATACTATTGAATGGGAACATGTAGCAGAGAGCCTGAAAAATGTTATTGAAGATGAGTTATTGGCTAATCCCAGAATTTATCTTCAGAAGAAAAAAGAAATGTATCAGATTTATGCGGAAATGACTCCCAATCCTAACGTAATGAAATTTGTTTCCAACAAATTATTAATGGATGGTTTCGTAGAAGTAAAATCTAAAGAAGCAGCCCAGGAAGTTCCTTTAGCAGAAGCTATTTTTAAAGAGTTTGATTTTGCTACGGAAGTTTTCATTTCTGATAATTTCGTAGCCGTTACCAGAGACAATTCTGTGGAATGGCACCAGGTAATGATGACCGTTCGTGCGCTTATCGCCGAATACCTTCAAAATGGAGGTGAAATATCAAAAATTGAACCTCAAAAACATGAAAATCCTGTTGAAAAAATCATCAATAGAGATTATACTGAAGATGAGCAAAAAATTTCTGACATTTTAAATGAATATGTTGCGCCTGCAGTAGAAAACGACGGAGGGAAGATTTCTTTAATGGAATATGACCAGGCCAACAAGACTGCTAAAATGCTCTTGCAGGGTGCCTGCTCAGGATGCCCAAGTTCTACAGCTACTTTAAAAAACGGAATTGAGAACATTTTAAAACAATTTGTTCCTGATTTGGTAGAAAAAGTAGAGGCCGTAAACGGATAGTAGAATCTTATGACTGCTCCCAAAATTTTGGTTATCATTGGAAGTGCTACAAAGAATTCCAGCAATCAAAAGCTAATGGAACAGGTGTTGGAAAAAAAAACCAACATTCATTTCCAGATGTACGATGATCTTTCTACTCTTCCTCATTTTGACACTTCATTAACTGATGTGGATACACCTGAAGAAATAATGAAGATCAGAGAAGACATTGCCCATTCGGACGGAGTCATATTCTCTACACCGGAATATATCTTCAGCATTCCAAGCAGATTAAAGAATTTACTGGAATGGTGTGTTTCTACAAATGTTTTTACAGATAAACCTGTTGCATTCATTACAGGTTCTGCCAGTGGAGAGAAGGGACATAAAGAGTTGGCATTGCTTTTAACAACACTTGGAGCAGTAATAAATGATAAACATCAGCTTTTAATAAAAGGGATAAAGGGTAAAGTGGAGCCTGATGGCTCAATTGAAAACAATACCTTTGCTAAAGTATTAGAATTGGTAACAGATTTTGAAAAGTCTGTTTCATAATTAAAAATAAACATATTGGATAAAAAAGGAATTTTACTAGTGAATCTTGGGTCACCAAGGTCTACGGCTGTAAATGATGTAAAAGAATATCTTGACGAATTTTTGATGGACGAAAGGGTAATTGATTATCGTTGGATTTTTCGTGCACTTCTCGTTCAGGGAATCATTTTAAAAACAAGACCCGCCAAATCTGCTGAAGCTTATAAAACAGTATGGACGGACGAAGGTTCACCGTTAATTGTCATTACGGAAAAAATTCAGAAAAAACTTCAAAAACTGGTTGACGTTCCGGTAGAAATCGGAATGAGATATGCAGAACCAAGTATTGAAACCGGTATCCAAAAATTAGTAGATCAGGGTATTTCAGAGATCGTTCTTTTTCCTTTATATCCTCAATATGCAATGAGTACGACGGAAACAGTCATCGAAAAGGCAGAAGAGGTAAGAAAAAAGAAATTTCCAAAAGTAAAAATCAACTATATACAGCCCTTCTACAATAGAGATATTTATATCAATTGTCTGGCAGAAAGTATCAGGGAAAAACTTCCTGAACATTTTGATGCTCTTCAATTTTCGTATCATGGTGTTCCGGAAAGGCATATTTACAAAACGGATCCAACCAAGACCTGTAACCTTAACGATTGCTGTTCCAGAGATGAGAACCCAAGTCACCAGTTCTGTTATCGTCACCAATGTTATAAAACAACACAACTTGTCATTGAAAAGCTGAATTTGCCTAAAGAAAAAACTATAGTTTCTTTTCAGTCAAGATTAGGAAAAGACAAATGGATTGAACCTTATACGGATGAAACATTAGAAACAATATCTAAAAAAGGTGTTAAAAACTTAGCTATTGTTTGTCCTGCTTTTGTTTCAGACTGCCTTGAAACTTTAGAAGAGATTTCTGTAGAAGGTAAAGAACAGTTTATGCATGGTGGTGGTGAAAGTTTCCACTATATTCCTTGCTTAAATGATGAAGACCGTTGGATAGAAGTGGTTAAAATACTTTGTGAAGAGAAATTGAATGATTTCTACTTAGTATAATCATTATTAATACATAAAATGCCACAAGAAAATCTTGTGGCATTTTTCATGAATATATTTATAATGTAGTGATTGTGTCTATTTTTTAATCAGGTTTCCGGCTTTTTGACCATTAACCGTCACCACATACACTCCCGGAAGCATATTAGTCGGAAGTTGAATATCTACTTTATTAGTTCCGTCTGTGATAGTAATCCTTTCTGAAACTTCACGTTTTCCTGTTAAGCTTACCAATTCAACCACTCCTTTTCCTGATTTTCCTTCAAATGAAATGGTAAATTTGTCTGTTGCCGGATTTGGACTTATTGTATAAAGTGGAGTATCTGCTGCTAATGCTGTTTTTCCTGCAGCTGATGTTCCTCCCCCAACACCTACAGCATTCCATGCATTGATAACCTGAGTAACTTCGTTACTACCGGATCCATATAAATCCGTTGCTGCCTGAATAGAATATGTTCTTGCGCTAGCATAGGTAGATGAAGAAGTCAGATAGGTTGTCAATGTTCTATAAGCAACCGCACCTGCCTTATCTAATCCGATTCCGGATACGTTATAAGCAAAACCATTATCATTCGTTCCTGAACCTCCGGTTACCAATAAGTAGTACCAAAAGTTAAGAACTCCCGAGTTGGTATGTACTCCGCAATAATCATTAGCCTGGCTCGGAGAAGCACAACCTGTTGTAGTGGTAGCTTTCCAATATTTTCCCAAATAAGTATCCGGTTGGCTATAAGCATTAGGATTTGACATATCTCTGATGACATAATTAAAATCTTCTCCTAATGTCCAGCTTGCCTGGGTAGGTCTAGCCCAACGTTCGATCGTATTTCCAAAAATATCAGAGAATCCTTCATTTAATGCTCCTGATTCTCTTTGATAAGCCAGATTTGCTGTTTTCGATGTCATTCCATGGGTAATTTCGTGTCCACAAACATCAATAGCAGTTAAAGGCTTACCACCGTTTGTTGTAGAACTTCCATCCCCATAAGTCATTCTGGAACCATCCCAAAAAGCATTAAAATAATTTGTTGAATAATGTACGTAAGATTTAATAGCAAAATTATTGTTATCAATACTTTTTCTTCCAAATTTTGTATAATAATAATCTACTGTCATTTCTGCTCCCCAATGGGCATCAGTAGCGTATTGATCTTTATTGGTATTCACATTATTCCATACGTTATCCGTATCAGTGAAATCTACAGCAGCTGAATAATTAGTTCCTTTTTGCAGGTTATACGTTTCTACAGCTGTTCCTGCATTTCTTCCTGTTTCTCTCAATCTATAGCTTCCGTTATACGAATCCGCTACAATATTTCGATTTCCGCTATATCCTGTTACCGCAGTACCCGGAGCATTTACTTCATGAATAATAGCATCTACTCCTAAGACTGTCCCATTTTTAGCATCTACAAATACATATTGTCTGCTTAATGGTTTTTCAGCATAAATATCAAATTTATAAGCTAGTTTTAAATCATTTATTTTTTCATCGGCAGGATCAGAATAATATACTAATTCCCCTTTCGGCTTAAAGCTCGCATTAGCATCATTAGATTCTTTTTTAATAAAGTCTTCTTCTTCTCTATTCTGCCATTTGTATGATTCTGCTTCTACAAATGATAAAGCACTTTGCAATGCTATATCTTCAGAAAGGTTGGCTTTTTTCTCCATCCCTTTATTAGGCAATTTTAAAACCCATTTTCCTGATTCTCCTACAATTTTTCCGTTCTTAGTCTGAACGGCCATCATTCCATATTCTACAGGAATACCATCTACTAATTGCTGGAAACGGTGTGTTTCAAAACCCAGCTTATCTTTTTCTTGTCCCAGTTTACGAGATTGTCCGGGAGCAAGTCTCTGAGAATTTTCATCAAACAAAACCGGGCTTCCTTCAAAAGCAGGTTTGTCTTTATCAAATCTCATAAATTCAGCGTGTAATCCGTTTTTACCGGGAACTAGTTTTGATGGTGTGTTTTGTCCAAAAACAAAAGAGCAGGCTGCAACGCTTGCTACTAAAATAAATTTGGTGTTCATAATAATATTTGTTTTGTTGTGGAAACGAATTTATAAACTTTTCACAATAAACAATCAAAATACATGAATAAAATTCAATAGATAATATAAATCAATTAACAAAACACAATTATAATTTTAAAAGAAAGAAAATTATTTAAATATAATTTTATCATTAAAAATCATTTTAATTAATATTTTTAATCTTAATCAATATTTTGTGATTTATTTTTTTAATTATGTTAAGCATATTATATTTATCCCTAAAAATCACATCAATATTCACCGAACATAGTATTCATCGATATTTATAAAAAAATGTGACTATCTCAAAAGAAATAGCCACATTCTAGCAATTATATACTTTAAAGTAATTTTATAACTTAAATATAATTTTTAATGTAATAAATTCCCTATCGTTTATTTCCTATAGGAGTTCTAAATTCTCCATATCCCATCAACCCATCATAATTTCTTCCAAAAGGAGCATAATATAAGAATGCCTGATATAGATTTTCTGCCTGCCAGAAATTTCCATTTATTTCACCAAAGTTCAAAGGTCCATTTCCTTCTTTGGTGGCCAGGATATAGTTATAAAAACCTTGTTTTAAGAATATTTTTGCAATATATCGTTTACTGGCTGCATCGTACTGCATTTGATTTTCTTTGTTGGGCATAAAACCATTGAATCCTCCCAAAATATAAATTTCTTTATTATCTACAGGATCTGAGTCCAGATAAAAATATACCCATGAGTAGTCCGCTTCTCTTTCGGCATCTCTTTCTCTTCCCAAGTCGTTTCTTCTATAATACCACGCTCCATTTACATCAGGCTGGTATTGATAATTTAGAGGAAATGCCCATACAGGATGCAAATACGTCTGATTCACTCCATCCTTCACTTCTACTCCGCTCACCATATCTGCGGCGATATTCATATTTTTATTGTCAAAATAATAAAATTCGTTATTTCCGGGAAAAACAAGATTCATTTGTTGGAAAAGTAATTGATTTCCTAAAGTTGTGCTTGGTTTCAAATTAGAAATAACCATATTGGGGTTATTATTCTGCATCACATTCAAACTAATGGAATTGACATTCGTAGACAAATCTCCTGCTTTCGATACAGCCTTTACTTCAACCCTTTGATTCACATCAGGATTTCTTGCATCTGCTGTTCTGGAAACATTAAGCGCTAAAGAAGCCCCATCTTCCACCATATAAAATCTCCTTTTAAAAAGAGGTTTATCTGCAGAATCTTTATAAACAATCAATTCAAAATTTCCCGAAACTTTCGGTTGGATTTTATCATTGGGAAAAGTCAGTTTATAATGAGTATATGCTTGTAATGTGTTGAAAGAATATTGAAACTTATCCAAAAGGCCATTCATACTTCCATTGGCAAATTCCGTATAAAACAAATTATCATCATTCCAATTTCTATCGTAATGTTTAATGGTATAGCGATAAATTTCACTGGCATTGGTAAGATCATCGAAGCTCAAAACCAATTGTTCACCGAATTTAATCACAGGAGTTTCATCGTTTGTCTGTGGGTTAAACAGCTGGATACTCTGGATATTTTGTCCATAAACCAGTCCTCCCAAAGAAAGCAGTAGTATTCGCAAAGTTTTCATTATGACGAAGATAGCGAAAAATCGGCATTTTCTTAATAATATCGTATTTTTGACTCATAAAATATTCAGTTATGCTTCAGATCCAAGGTTTCGTATTCAATTTTGCGAGCGAAAATACATACATCCTTTATAATGAAAACAAAAATGCGTGGTTAATTGACCCAGGAAACATGAACCCACAGGAAACACAGGCTATTGATAGTTTTATCAAAGAAAATGGTTTACACATTCAAAAAATTCTTCTTACCCATGCTCATATAGATCATGTGTTTGGACTCCAATGGGCTTTTGATACCTTTAAAGTGCCTGTTAATATGCATCAGGAAGACCAGGAAGTACTAGATATGCTTCAGGCTAGTGGTGTAAGGTTTGGAATGAAAATCGATCCCGTAAAAGTAGACATTGAATATGTAAAAGAAGGTGATGAATTGGAGCTCGATGGCGAAAAATTCAAAATCTATCATGTTCCGGGACATTCTCCGGGAAGTGTCGTTTACCATAACGAAAATCAAAAATTCATGATCTCAGGGGATGTTCTTTTTGAAGGTAGCATTGGAAGAACAGATTTATATAAAGGGAACTATGAACAACTCGTTGACGGTATCAAAACAAAGCTTTTCATTCTTGATGAAGATACACAGGTATTCTCCGGTCATGGAAATCCTACTTCAATTGGTTTTGAAAAGCACTATAATCCGTTTTTGAAATAAAATGCGAATAAGTACGCATGGTATTTTATTGCCCACAGATTACTCGGATTTCACAGATTTTATAATAGAAAAACCATACTCGCGCAGATTGTGCTGATAACGCAGATTTTTTCTGAACTCTATTTTAAACACAATCATCTGCGAAATTTGCGGGATCTGGGGGAGGTAAAATATATAAGTCTCTGTGAAATTTCAAATTATGAAAATAAAAATAAAAACCGTCAGGAAAATCCTGGCGGTTTCGTTGTTATAAAGAAATAGAGTTTAGAAATCCAAAGTAATAGATGCTCTTGCAGCAGCTCCCATAATTGGTCTTGCCATAATAATTCCATCTCCTGTTGGTGAACCGGCTCTAGGATCGCCTTCCGTAATCCCGATGGTATTAAAGATATTGGTTCCATCAACAGCAAAACGTATTTTCCCTAATTGATAAGACATTCCGGCTCCAAATTCTGTAAAAGAAGGTAATGTCTGCACATTCAATTCATCCTGGAAACGCTTTCCATAATAATTCATACTTACATAAGCTCTCCACGATTTTGTGATATTGACAGCGGGAGAAATATTAAAATAAAATTTCGGCATTCTTCTTACCGTATTACCTTCCAATAAACTTCCGGCCTCAAGATTTTTGTATTTGGGACTTTGAATAGTTCCGTTAAAAGCTACTTCTACTAAATTATTAAACAAACGTGCATATCCTTCTAATTCTACCCCAAAGTTCTCTGTATTGGCAAATATATTTTCAGATCTTCCATCTGAGAAAACATCTGTAAAGGAAAGATTTTTCAGTGAAGAATAGAATGGAATTACCGCTACATCAAATGTTCTGGAGTAATATTTATACCCAACTTCCAATTGATTCGTTGATACAGATTTTAAAGGTTTATCCGGGTTTGGATTGGAGAAATAATTATAATAAGCTTCTTCATTCGGGGATCTGAAGCCATTGGAGAAGCGGGCATAAACTGCATTCTCTCTATTAATCTTGTAATTAGCAGCCAATGTAAAAGAAACCCTATCAATATCGTAGTTCCAGTACGTAAATTTATTTCCGAGCACACTCATGTTATCATCTGCCGTAGTCGTAGCAAAACTGTGTGTACCATCAGTTGTTAAACCAGAATTATTCAAATTGGAGGTAGTTGTATTGGCAAAACTTCCTTTATAATAATCATGGCTATATCGGATTCCGCCATTAAGGCTCAAGGCATCAGTTACATTATAATCTACATTTACATAAAGATCGTTTAAACTTCCTTGAGTTTGTGTATTTCTTTGTAGGAAAGTCATGTCTGTAACCCCATTATATGTTTTAGAATATCCCACATCAGACGGGCTCAAAGTTGGGTCTACTAAATTTAATAATTGAGGTCTGTCTGTGGCCGTCGTTAAAATATTACTCCAGTTCCAGTATTGCTGGGACTTCCAGTTTGATTTATAAAAACCGGCAGTCACATTTCCTTTATCAAATTTATAATTGAATTGTAAATCGTTCACAAAGTTATTCATCTGCTTATCAATCGCCCAAAACCCTAATTTTTGAACATAAGCGGGATCTACTATAGCTCCATTACTTACCAAGGAATATTGATAATTGGTCATTTTCATGTCCTTTGTAGCAAAATCAGCTGCCGTTTTTGGTCCTCCTGCAGGGAAAATCCCCGTATAATTCATATTGATATTGGTATATCGGGTTTTATTTAAAACACTGAAATTTCCACCCAGATCATATTTAAACTCCGCCCCCAATACATCAACTTTCGGATGAATTCCATCTTCTAAATTTCTGCTAAAAAAACCTCCTCCGGCCTGTGGAATATTGAGTTGACTGATCGCTCTATAGCTGTAAGTTCCGTAGTTAGGATCAAAACCATCAAATCCTTTCAATTTATTTCCATTTTGGACTAAAGGAATAGGAAGGAAGAATGTATTTCTGTCATCTAATTTTTTGTAATATACTTTAACATAGCCTTTATCAAAGACATATTTCAGATTCATTCTGATTTGTCCACCATTATTGGCTTTAAAACCTGTTTTTCTGATTCCGTCATCTGCTCTGTAAAAGCCTCCTACATTGAAAAATAATTTATCTTTTACTAATGCTCCTCCAAGATTAAGATCTGTTCGCATCAATCCATACGTACCGGTTTCAAGTTTTGCAGTTCCTTTAAAATCATTAGAGCCTTCCTTAGTAATAAAATTGATAAGCCCCCCGGGAGAATTATTGGCATAAATGGATCCGGAACCTCCCCTTAATGCTTCCAGTCGGCTTACGGAATTATCTACACGGAAAAAATTATCTGCATTGGCAAACTGAAGAGCTCCGTCTTCAAAAACAGGAAGACCATCTTCCTGTACCTGTACAAATTCATAAGCTCCGGCAGAAGGAATTCCTCTTGCGAAAAGGTTATTCCCTACTTCACCTCCGGATGTTTCCACTGCAAACCCGGGAACCCTCTGTAACAATGCAGCAGCACTGATGGGATTTTGCTTTTGAATTTCCTTAGCACTAAACGTTGAAATCGCAGTACTGGACTCTATTTTTTTCTTCGGATTCGAATTTCCTGTAATCACAATCTGATCGATAGACGAAACTTTTGCAGAGTCCTGCGGAGTTTCCTGAGCGTAAGCATTATTGAAATACAATGTAGCTGTAGCGGCGATTAAAAAGATTGATTTATTTTTCATAGCCCTATTTTTTATTGTTAGTTTCAGTTTTGTTGTAATTGTAAATACACTCCATTAGTCCAGCCGAATCCATCCTGATTCGGATATTCTCCTCCACCTGCAATTGTTTCCGTATCTAATGCATTATATTTTTCCATTAGTTTTCCGGTATTTTTATAAACCCTTTCCACATTAGAACACCAGTTTTCTTTGATTGTTTCTGCCAGCTCATTAAAACCATAATTTTTCATGGATTTAAAACCAAGCCATTGATAAGGAGCCCAGGCATTAGGCAAATCCCACTGTTGTCCGGATTTTTTGGTCGTAGTAACAAGACCTCCGCGGTACAGAAATTTTTCAGAAATAATCTTTGCTACAGATTTTGCCTGTTCCTGATCTGCCAGACCTAAAAATAAAGGGTAAAGAGCAGCAATATGTTCAGACGGTGTTTTTGTGTCTTTTTTCGTTTGATAATCTTTGTATGTCCCTGTCTTTTCATCCCAGAAGTATTTATTGATCATCTGTCTTCGCCTTGCTGCTCTTTCAGAAAAATATTGATTCTTTTCACTGAAGTTCTTATCTGCTGAAGATTTTGCTAAAGTATTCTCCAAATGCCACAAAAGGCAATTTAAATCTACTTCTGCAAGATTCAGTGTTTCTATAGTTTGTATATGTTCGCCGTCTGCAAACCATCTGCTGGAAAAATCCCAGCCCGATTCGCAGGCACTTCTTATATTTCTGTAAAATTCTTCTCCTGTAGCAGTTTTATAATCTTCAATATCGATTAAATAACTTTCAGGACGTGGCTCATTTTCCGTATCATAGTAACGGTTTAAGATATCTCCGTCTTTTGTTTTGACCACTCTATTCACACACGAATTTCTTTCCAAATCTTCTTCACCGTTCATCCAGAATGCATATTCTTTTTCCAAGGTGTCCTGGTATTTTACATAGATTCCAGCATCATGAGTTGTTTCAAAAAGAAGGTCCAGCATCAAAGAAAAATAGGGTGGTTGTGAACGGCTCAAAAAATGAGTTCTGCTTGCATTCGGAACAAATCCTATATGTTGAATCAGGTAAGAACAATTTTCTACAATGTTCTCCATCATCTCCACTCTTCCGGAAGCCTGCAGCCCCAGCATGATAAAATAACTGTCCCAATAGAAAAACTCATTGAAGCGCCCTCCCGGAACAATATAAGGTTTAGGTAATTTTAAAAGAGTTCCTTTTGCTTCATAAGCCGTGCGGGTCAAATCATCCCAAAGTTTTTCAATATGTTCTTTAATAGGAAGGTTCTCATCTCTCTGAATGGAAACTCTCGCTCCTAAAAAATCAAAATGATTCATCACAAAATCTTTCAGGCTGAAACCTTCAGTATTCTTCTCTTCTGCATATTTTGTATTGATTTCTGCAATTGAAAATAAAGGAACTGCATCAGTCATCATCTTTTGATCTTCAAATATTTTTGACTTTTGCACCTCATCAAAAAGAGCCTGAATTTCTTTGATATAAAGTTGGTTACTCATTTTTATTTTTTAGGATTAATTTTTAATTTGTTCATAAAGATTGCTGAAGTAATCAACAATGAAAGCGGAATCAATGACAGATAAAAAGCCTGTTGCCCACTGAATTCCTGAAATACAAAGCCTGTAATAATTGAACCTATCGTTCCTCCAATCGCAGAAAAAACGACAATCAGTCCGGACATGGCACTATGTAAATATTTAGGAATGGAAGCCAGAATCACTGAATTAATACTCGGATAGATAGGAGCCAGCAAACCGCCCATCAAAGGAAATAAATACGCCACAAGAGGAGCATTCAACCAACTTGTATTCGTATCGATATGAATATTATGCGTCAATGGCAATACCAAAAGTAAACTTATCGCAAAACCGACTACACAAAATGAAACGACATAAATCCAGCTGAATTTTTTAGAGAAAAAGCCGGATAGAAATCTTCCCAAGGCAAAAGCTCCCGCCAAAACAGCTCCTGCCTGAATACTCATCGAAGTCGGAACCTTTAAAATTTCTTTATAAAAAGTAGGTGTCCATGTCTGGAAACTTTGTTCCACCAGTACAAAAAGAAAAGCACACAATAAAAAACACAATACTTTTTTATAGCTGAATAAGCTTGCACTGTTTTTTAAATCACCCCATAAATCTGTTTTCTCACTTTTCGCTTCTTTTTCGTTCAGTTTGGAAAAGAATAAAAATAAAAATGACAATGTTGAAAGAGCTCCCAGAACCCAATACACATTCAGCCATTCTGTTGATTTTGGATTATGATCATCTATATATAAGCTGAATAAAACGTTCCCAGCCAATACTCCAACCATGAAAAAACCTTCCAGAAATCCCATAAAACTTGAATGTTCTTTGTCTGTTTCCGTCACCAATCCAATAGAGGTAAAAACGGATATTTTGATCAAAGCAAAAGAAACGCCTACAATAGCAAATAATAGTTTAAAGACCCAGAAACCATTGGCAAACGGCATCACAAAACACATACAGCTTACCAAAAATAAGGCAATCAGCATCGAATTTTTGATTCCGATCTTTGGAAGAAATGAAGCCAGAATGAATGAGCAAATTGCAATCGGAAGATCTTTAAATCCTTCCAAAACACTGGCAGATGATTTTGAAATTCCAAAATTCTGTTGCATCTGCAGGATCACTGTTCCCACAGAATTCAAGAGAATTGCGAATACAAAATAATTTAAAAATAAAACTGCCTTTATATTGAAATTTTTCATTCAGATCATTTCTTGTTGGCTAAGATAGAAGCATTTGCCTTAACAGTAATTTAACACAGTAAATCAATATTTGAACTATATTAATATAATTGTTATTTTTAACAATAAAATTTGATTAATTAAATGAAAGTTACTTTTGAAAGGGTCATTCCTAATGAAAAGAGCTCATTTCGGACGATTCATAACAACTCCCCTATTTCTGAATTCAAATGGGAATATCATTATCATCCCGAAATTGAACTTGTTTGCGTCATTTCAGGAAGTGGAACGCGTCACGTAGGATATCATAAAAGTAATTACACCAATGGAGATCTGGTACTGATTGGTTCTAATATACCTCATTCGGGATTTGGGTTGAACTCCATTGATCCTCACGAAGAGATTGTGCTTCAATTCAAAGAAGAGATTCTTCAATTTCCCCAACAGGAAGTAGAAGCAAGATCCATCAAAAATTTATTGGAACTCTCAAAATATGGGATTCATTTTCATCATAAAGTAAAAAAAGCTATGCTTCCCAAACTCAGGCTTATGCTTGAATCGGAAGGTTATAAAAGATATTTATTACTCCTTGAAATTCTTTTTGAACTCTCAAAATGTGAGGATTATGAGCTTTTAAATAAAGAAATCATGCCCTACACTATTATTTCAAAAAATAAAACCCGTCTTGAAAATATCTTCACCTATGTAGAGCATCATTATGACAAGGAAATTGATATTGAAGACGTCGCTAAACTTGCCAATCTGACTTTACCGGCTTTTTGTAATTTTTTTAAAAAAGCAACCCAGATTACTTTTACAGAGTTTGTTAATCGCTACCGGATTAATAAAGCCTGTCTACTGATGGCTCAGGATAAAACTATTTCAGAATGCAGTTATAGCTGTGGATTCAATAACGTAACCTATTTTAACAGAATGTTTAAAAAATATACCGGGAAAACACCTTCAGAGTTTATTAAGGATTATGTTCATAGTAATGGTAATGTAGATTTGAAGGTTGAGAATGAGACTAAAACTAAAGTGAGTTTTTAATAGAAAAGCTATGCTGAGACTCCTACGGAGTGACAAACTGTGTGGATCACTAAGCGAACGATGGAGATTTTGGCGTCAACAAAAAAGCCACTCCAAAAGAGCAGCCTTGTATTATAATGAGTAAAACCAGTAACTAAACAACCAGCAATTATTTCCATTTAATATTACATCCCATACTTGGTCTTTGAATTTCCTCTTGAGCTTCCCCAGCCAAAAGATTTTCAAAAGCAATAATTAAATCTTCTCCGGTTACATCTTTATTATTTCCCGGTCTTGAATCATCCATCTGACCTCTGTAGATAAGATCCAATTTATCATCAAAGAAATAAAAATCTGGAGTGCAAGCTGCATCATAAGCTTTTGCTACGGCCTGACTTTCATCAAATAAATAAGGGAAATCAAATCTTCTTTCGATTTGGAATTCAATCATTTTTTCAGGAGAATCTGCCGGATATTTTTCAATATCATTAGCATTAATCGCGATAAATTCAATTCCTTTATCATTATAATCTTCATATAACTCATTGATCTTGTCGATTACATGAAGAACAAACGGACAATGGTTACACATAAAGATCACCAATGTTCCTTTTTCTCCTTTCAGTTCTTCCAAAGACTGCAGTTCATTCGTTTTTGACGGGTTCGGCAGCTCAAAAAACGGAGCTTTCGTACCTAATGCCAACATATTTGAGGGAGTATTCATATCCTTTTCTTTAGATCACAAAGATAGAAATTTCTTTGGTTATTTAGTAAGGAAAATGGAGGCTGGAAGTTTATTGACGTCATAAAAATATGTATTCTCATATTCTATTTATTGACTCAGGCTATTTATCTTATTAATTTTTACAATAATTTTTTAATGATACGCTTCAACCGCTTCCAACACTCATTCTTCCAGCTTCCGGCAAAATTTTCCAACCTTCTTTTTTCATGAAATTTAAAATAACGTTTGGAAGATATCTTCAAAAGTTTGTAGTTTTGCTAACACTGTTAGTAAAAATATATAATGGGCCTACATGAACGTCGTCAAAGAGAAAAAGAATCCATCCGTGCAAATATTTTGCAGGCTGCTTTTGCTTTGGCACAAACGGAAGGTTGGGCTTCACTATCCATGCGTAAAATAGCAGATGCTATTGAGTACAGTGCACCGGTAGTCTATGATTATTTTGAAAACAAGGAAGCTATTTTGTTTGAAATTTCTTTAGATGGCTTTCACAAATTACATATAGAATTATTAAAAGCTCAGAAAAAACATGATACTCCTGAAGAGCAACTTGTTGCGATCGTGGATGCGTATTGGAACTTTGCTTTTAATAACAAAGAATATTATCAGCTTATGTTTGGTTTGGGAATGCAATGTTGCGGAAAAGGACAGATGAAGAAAGAATTCTCATCATTCCAGGAATTGATCTATGAGTGTACCTATGAGATTATCGAGAAAAACGGATCCAATACGGATAACGCTTGTCATATGTCTCATGCTCTGTTTTCAGCGGTACACGGAATGATTTCAATCATGATGATGCGTACAGCAGATATCCCTTCTACAATGAACAAATCGGCTTTGGATGAAACAGTTTCATCTTTTATTAAGTCTTTGTAAAATTTTTTTGAACTAAAAATTAACATCGTTAGGAAATTTAACACTGAATTAATTTAAATAATTCGTTTAAACCTAATTAAAAATTGAAATTATTTATGTAAAATTATACATCATTCAATTGCTAAAGGTACTTGTTTTTTCTTTTAAAATTAACACCGTTAGCAAAATTAACACAATTTACACCACACATCTTCATATACTTAACATTAAAAAACAATTTTCAATTATGGAAACAATCGATTTGATCGGACATTAAAAATTCGGTAATTTTTTTTGAACAAATCATTAACACTGTTAGGAAAAAAAACAGCATTTATTAAAAGAAACATTACTTAAATCTAACACTTCACTAAAAAAATTAAACCAAAATGAAAATACCAGGAAAAACAAGGTTTATTGTACTTATTTCTAGTATAATTCTTTTACAGAGCTGCACTAAAGCTGCAGAAGGATCCAATGCCGCTCCCCCAGCTCCTGAACTTCCGGTTTACACCGTTATCTCCTCTCCTGCTACCACATATCAAGAATTTCCAACCGCTTTAGAAGGAAAAAATAATGTAGAAATCAGATCTCAGGTTGACGGATATCTTGATAGAATATATGTAGAGGAAGGAGCTTATGTAAGAGCCGGCCAACCTTTATTTAAAATAGACTCCCGAAGCTATGGAGAACAGATGAATATGGCCCAGGCGAACCTTCAGGTAGCCAATGCCAATATACAGAAAGCTAAAGTAGAAGTAGACAGACTTCAACCATTGGTTGCTGCCAAAGTAGTTTCCGATGTACAACTTAAAACGGCAAAAGCCAATTATGAAGCAGCCGTAGCAGCAGCTTCACAAGCAAGAGCATCGGTAGGAAGCGCAAAGATCAATGTAGGATTTACAACCATTACAGCTCCTGTAAGTGGCTATATCGGAAGAATTCCTTACAAAAAAGGAAGCTTAATTTCCAGAACGGATCCAAATCCATTGACACTACTATCAGACATCAGTGAAATTTATGCTTATTTCTCTTTAAGTGAACTTGATTTTATTGCTTTTCAAAATAAATATCCGGGCGCTAGTTTAGAAGAAAAACTGAAAAATATGCCGATGGTAGAACTCGTTATTGCCGATAACAGCACTTATCCTGAAAAAGGGAGATTAAGCATTGTAGACGGTCAGTTTGATAAAACAACCGGAGCCATCAGCGTACGTGCCGTTTTCCCAAATGCTCACGGAACGTTAAGAACCGGAAATACAGGAAGAGTACGTATGCCTCAACTGCTCTCAAACGCATTGGTTATTCCACAGGAATCAACATTTGAAATTCAGGATAAAACCTATGTTTATGTAATGGATAAAGATAAGAAAGTAAGTGCGAAACCAGTGAAAATTTCAGGAAAAACAGACAGCTATTACTTTATTTCTGAAGGACTTTCTACAGGAGAAAAAATCGTATACACAGGAATCGGAAACCTGAAAGATGGAGTTTCTATCCGACCTAAAGCCATTTCTTCTGATAGTTTATTAAGAGCAAAACCTTTGTAATAGATCTCAATATGACAATTTAAGATTAAGAGAGCAGTTTAAATTTCATCTTTATAACACTTAAGTTTTTAAAGTCATCATCATCATTCTGTTGATTAAGAATACCTAAGTATTTTGAAAATCAATGATTTTCATCTAAAGTGTACTACTATTTTCCAAGCTTTAAAACTAGATCAACTTAAGTGTTTTAAGAAAAAGTTTAAACACTTAAAAAAATAAACTTCTTATGTTAAAACAATTTATAGAAAGACCGGTACTTTCAACGGTCATCTCCATCATACTCTTATTATTGGGAGCATTGTCTCTCTTTAATTTGCCTATTGCCCTCTTTCCGGATATCGCCCCACCCAGTGTTCAGGTAACGGCTTTTTATCCGGGAGCAAATGCTGAGGTAGTAGCTCGTTCCGTAGCTACCCCGATTGAAGAAGCCGTAAACGGAGTTGAAAACATGACCTACATGACTTCAAACTCAAGTAACGACGGTACCATGACCCTGAGTGTTTTCTTCAAACAGGGAGCAGATCCCGACAATGCGGCGGTAAATGTACAGAACCGTGTATCCAAAGCAATGAGCCAGCTTCCTCAGGAAGTGGTACAAGCCGGAATTTCTACACAAAAGGTTCAGAACAGTATGATCATGTTCATGGGACTCACCAGTGAAGATGCCAAACAATACGACGAACTTTTCTTACAAAACTACCTGAAAATCAATGTTATTCCGCAAATACAACGTATTCCGGGAGTAGCACAAGCACAGGTATTCGGAACAAGGGATTATTCCATGAGAATCTGGCTGAAACCGGATCGATTGGCTGCTAATAACCTTTCCCCACAAGAAGTTTTAGGGGCCATCAAAGATCATAATCTTGAAGCAGCTCCCGGTCGTTTAGGGCAAGGCAGTAAAGAAACTTACGAATATATCCTTAAGTATAAAGGAAAGCTTAATAAGAATGAAGATTATGAGAACATAGCTATCAAAGCCAACAGTGATGGTTCTTTCCTAAGATTAAAGGATGTTGCAAGAGTAGAATTCGGTTCATATACTTATACAGCGACCAACAGAGTAGATGGAAAACCTGTTGCCGGATTTGCGATCTTACAGACAGCAGGTTCCAACGCTAATGAAATCCTTACTGAGATTGAAAAGCAGGTTAAGGTAATGGAAACAACCCTGCCTAAAGGAGTGAAGCCCATCATCATGTATAATTCCAAAGACTTTTTGGATGCGTCTATTCATCAGGTAGTTGAAACTCTTGTCATTGCATTTATCCTTGTATTTATTGTAGTCTATATTTTCCTTCAGGATTTCAGATCTACTTTAATTCCGGCGATTGCAGTTCCGGTTGCGATTATCGGTACATTCTTCTTCCTCCAGCTATTTGGTTTCAGTATCAACATGTTGACATTGTTCGCATTGGTATTGGCTATTGGTATTGTAGTAGATGATGCCATCGTGGTGGTAGAGGCTGTCCATTCAAAAATGGAGCAAACAGGAATGCCTGTAGAACATGCTACAATGAGCTCTATGAGCGAAATTTCAGGAGCCATTATTTCGATTACGTTGGTAATGTGTGCAGTATTTATTCCGGTAGGTTTTATGCAGGGACCCGCAGGGGTTTTCTATAGACAATTTGCCTTCACCTTAGCGATTGCCATTCTTATTTCTGCAGTCAATGCATTGACCTTAAGTCCTGCATTATGTGCGATGTTCTTGAATGATCCTCAGGGAGAGCACGGGGAACATGGTCATAAAACAGGTTTTGGAGCAAGATTTTTCAATGCTTTCAATGCTAGCTTTAACAGCATGACCAGAAAATATATTTATAGTCTTAAATTTTTAATCAAAAATAAATGGGTTGCCATTGGAGGATTAATCCTTATTACAGCAACAAGTATTTTTCTTATTAAAAAAGCGCCGTCAGGATTTATTCCAACGGAAGATCAGGGATTTGTATTATATGCAGTGAATACTCCTCCGGGAAGCTCACTGGAAAGAACCCACAGAGCAACTGCACAGATTGATAAAATCATCAATGCAGAAAAAGCCACCAATCACCTTTGGGTAGCAGATGGTATGAACTTTATCAGTAACGCCAATGCATCTCCATATTCTGCAGGTTTTATTAAACTTAAAGATTATGATAAGCGTGGTGAAATGAATGACCCGGACCAGATTGCAGCAGCACTAACAGGAAAGGTAAGCCAGGTGAAAGATGCGAATGCGTTCTTCTTCAACTTCCCTACCGTACAAGGTTTCGGTAACGTTTCCGGTTTTGAATTTATGTTACAGGATAAGACAAACGGTTCTTTTGAGCAATTGGGAACAACCACTCAAAAATTCATTGGCGAATTGATGAAGCGTCCTGAAATTGCTTTTGCCTTTACCACTTATGCGGCAGGAAATCCTCAATATACCATTGATGTAGATACGGACAAAGCCAATCAGCTGGGTGTTTCTGTAACAGAATTGATGCAGACAATGCAAATTTATTTCGGAAGTAGCTTCGTATCGGATTTTAACAGATTCGGAAAATACTATCGTGTAATGGCCCAGGCAGATATTCCGTACCGTACAGATGCCAACTCACTGGAAGGTATTTATGTAAAAAATAAAATGGGTGAAATGGTTCCTGCAAAAACATTGGTGACCTTAAAAAGAACTTTTGGCCCTGAAACCGTAACCAGAAACAACCTTTTCAATGCAGTAACCATTAACGGGACTCCAAAACCGGGCTATAGTACTGGAGATGCTATCAAGGCAGTAGAAGAAGTAGCTCAACAATCATTACCAAGAGGTTATGGCTATGAATGGACAGGAATTACCCGTGAAGAGATTAAAACAGGTGGACAAACTGTATTTATCTTCCTTTTAAGTATTCTCTTTGTATACTTCCTGCTGGCTGCTCAATATGAAAGTTATATTCTTCCGTTTGCCATTATTCTTACCATCCCGACTGGAGTATTTGGAGTATTTGCCTTCACCGGACTGGCAGGAATTGATAACAACATTTACGTACAGGTAGGATTAATCATGCTTGTCGGATTGCTTGCGAAAAATGCCATTCTGATCGTAGAATTCGCGGTACAGAGAAGAAACGCAGGAAAATCATTGATTGAATCAGCTCTTCAGGCTTCAAGATTACGTTTAAGGCCCATCCTGATGACATCTTTCGCGTTTATCGTGGGAATGCTTCCGTTGGTTTGGACACAAGGAGCTTCTGCAAAAGGGAATCACTCTATCGGGTATAGTACGGTAGGTGGAATGCTTACAGGAGTAATATTCGGAATCTTCATCATTCCGGTTATGTTTGTAATCTTCCAGTATCTGCATGAAAAAATGCCAAGCAGAAAAAAGAAAAGACTTCAAAGACAAAAACTGGAGGCAGAACTTTTATCAGCACCTCATTAAAATAAAAGTATTTGAAAACTGTTGAGGAATATGGAAACCACAAAAGTCACAAAAGATTTTACGATAACACTTAAGCGATCTTAAAGTAAAAGTATGATACCTAAAAAGTGCACTTAAGTTTTTGAAAATCTCTGATTTTCTTATCCATAAACATCCGTGCAAATCTGTGTCATCTGTGGGAAATAAAAATATTCCTCAAGGTTTTGTACTTCATTAAAGTTTATTAAACAGCAACTATGAAAAGACTAAAAAATATCATTCTAACTTTTGTGCTTGCCTTAGGCTCTGTTTCGTGTGTGTCAAAACTGGCATACACGGAGCCGGAGCTACAGCTACCGGAAAAGTTTCAGTATACAGCCACTGCCGATACAGCCAGTATAGCCAACCTGGAGTGGAAACAGTTTTTCAATGATCCAACTTTACAGGGATTAATTGAAAAAGGAATAAAAAATAATTATGATCTTCAAATTGCATTAAAGCAAGTGGCAGCCTCACAAGAAAAGCTGAAACAGGCCAAATATATGCAATATCCTGATGTAGGATTTGGAGTAAGCGGACAGATTTCAAAGCCATCCAAAAACAGCATGAATGGGCAAAGCTTAAATTTATTTTTAGGACAAAGCCATGTTGAGGATTATAATGCAGCATTCAATCTTTCCTGGGAAGCTGATATTTGGGGAAAGATTAAAAACCAGCAAGAGGTTTCAAGAATGCAGTATCTTCAAACTTATGAAGGTTCCAAAGCCGTTCAAACGCAGGTTGTGGCAGCCATCGCTCAAGGGTATTACAACCTTTTGATGCTGGATAAACAATTGGCGATTGCAAAATCTAATCTGGAATTAAGTTCCAATACTTTATTAATCACACAAAAGATGTGGGAAAGTGGTGATACAACCTCTTTAGGAGTTCAACAATCTACGGCTCAGAAACAGGCAACAGAACTTCTGATCTCGCAATTGGAACAAAATATTGCTATCCAGGAAAATGCTTTGAGTATTCTTGTGGGAGAAATGCCCAATAAAATAAACAGAACAATTGAAATGTCCGATACTTCATTACCTCAGAATATTACAGCAGGACTGCCTGCTGCGATGGTGAGCCGAAGACCGGATGTCCGTCAGCAGGAATTGGTGTTATTGGAATCCAATGCTATGGTAGGAATTGCGCAGGCTAATATGTATCCTACCTTAAAAATTACAGCTAACGGAGGGGTAAACTCATTCAAGTTCGATAACTGGTTTCAGATTCCGGCTTCCTTGTTTGGGTCTGTTTTAGGAGGGCTTACCCAACCTATTTTCCAGAAAAGACAATTAAAGACAGACCTGGAAGTAGCCAAAATTCAAAGAGAGAAAAATGTTCTTGCTTTCCGTCAATCGGTATTGAATGCTGTTGGTGAGATTTCCGACGCTTTGGTATCTAATGAAAATTTAAAAATTCAGGAACGAAAAGCCACTGAACAGGCCACCACATTAAAGGATGGAATTAAAAGTGCACAACTTCTTTACAGAGGAGGTTCAGCCAATTATCTGGAAGTGATTACCGCACAGGGAAACTCTCTTCAAGCAGAGCTAAATTTAGCTTCCATTAAAAGACAGAGATTAAGTAGCATTGTAGATTTATACAGAGCACTAGGTGGCGGTTGGAAGTAGTAAATTAAATTATATTGTTTGAGTGCGGTTCTTTATAAGGCCGCATTTTTTATGCTATAAATTTTAAGAATGAACGTTAAATCACTCTGCTTGTCATTCTGACGAAGGAAGAATCTCTTTGATTATTTTAGGATTCTTCATTCCACTTTGTTCCATTCAGAATGACAAACCGGAAGCTTAATTTACTTCTCAAACTGTTCAGTAATCCAAAGAATCAAATCTTCATAATCCTGTTGAGAATACCCCAACTGCAAATAATGAATATCATTTGCTTTTCGATACCAGGTCAGCTGACGCTTAGCATACCTTCTACTGTTCTTTTTAATTTCAGAAACAGCAAAATCCAGGTCCCATTCCCCATCAAAGTATTTAAATAATTCGGAATAACCAACAGTATTCAAAGCCGTCAAACCTTTGAATTTTTCAAGACTTTTCACCTCATCCAAAAGCCCTTTTTCCATCATTATATCTACTCTTCGGTTGATTCTGTCATACAATTCTTCTCTTGGCGCTTCAATTCCGATTCTGATCACATTAAAGTCTCTGGAATCCTGAGAAACAGCAATCTGTTCTGAATATTTTTTATCAGTCTGCCAGATGACATCAATCGCTCTAAGAAGTCGACGATGATTGTGAATATCCACCACTGCAAAATATTCAGGATCGAGTTCCTTTAAAATATTCTGAAGTTTTTCAACTCCTTCCTGCTCCATGATCTGCTGAAGTTTTTCCTGATTTTCAGTATTGGCTTCCGGCAAATCGTTAAGTCCTTCAATCACAGCTTTTTCATACATCATACTTCCACCAACAAGAATAACGGTATCATGAGTTGTAAAAAGTTCATCGAGTTTTTTCAAGGCATCTTCCTCGTATTGTCCGATAGAATAATATTCTTCTACCGAAAGATTTCCTATAAAATGATGAGTTGCTTCAGCGAGTTCTTCTTCAGAAGGAGCGGCAGTTCCTATTTTCATTTCTTTAAAAAACTGCCTGGAATCGCAGGAAACAATCTCCGTATTGAAATGTTGAGCCAGATCAATTGCCAATCTTGTTTTACCAATTCCGGTGGGTCCTACTACAGAAATCAAATTTTTCTTTTTCACAGCGCTAATTTACAAAAATGAGCCCATTTTAATTTTTATTTTTAAACACAAAAAAGTGACGGATTGTTTTGAACCATTAAGAATATTTAAGTTGTTAAGTTTAATTAAGAAAAAAATCCAATAGATTTTTCTTAAGCATTATGCCAAAAGCGAAGCTCATCTTAATATTCTTATCTTCTTCATTAAAATCTTAATGGCTCAATATAAATTTAACATTGAATAATCAGATAATCTATGTTAAAATTTCATGGTATCACATTATAGACTTAAATGTTTATCTTTGTAGAACAATAAAAAACTATGATTTTATCAATGACCGGCTTCGGTAGAGCCGAAGGTGTTTTTGAAGGAAAAAAAATAACAATAGATATTAAGTCATTGAACAGTAAGAGCTTTGATTTAAATATTAAAATTCCTTTACGTTATAAAGAAAAAGAATTTGAGATCAGAAAAATTCTTAACGATAGAATTATCCGTGGAAAAGTAGATTGCTACGTTAACCTAGAGAATCTTGAAGAGTCCAATGATGTAAAAATTAATAAAAATTTAATTGATTCATATATCAATGAATTGAAAAATATTGCATCAGACGGTCCCGATTTTGAATACCTGAAAATGGCAGTAAGACTTCCTGAAGCAATTACCTCAAGACCTGATGAATTAACAGAAGGTGAATGGGAAGCTTTGGCAAAAATTGTCCATGCTGCTGTAGACAGATTTGAAGAATTCAGAACAACTGAAGGCAGTATTTTACATGAAGAACTCAACAGGAACATTCAGAATATTTCTCAATATCTTAGTGAAGTTATTCCTTTTGAAGAAGAAAGAATCGTAAGTGTAAAAGAACGCTACCAAAAATCTCTGAAAGAATTCGAAAATGTTGATGAAACACGTTTCTATCAGGAAATGGCATATTTCACGGAAAAGCTTGATATTTCAGAAGAAAAGGTAAGACTTTCCCAACATTTGAAATATTACAAGGAAGTAATGGATAATGAATCTTTCAACGGAAAAAAACTGGGCTTTATTTCCCAGGAAATCGGAAGAGAAATCAATACATTAGGTTCCAAAGCCAATCATGCCGAAATCCAGAAACTGGTTGTTATGATGAAGGATGATTTGGAAAAAATTAAAGAACAAACGTTAAACGTATTATAGAAATAGACCTATAGACAAAAGATGAGACAGTCTCAAAAGTCAAATAATTTGGCTATTATCATTCTAACGAAGAAAGAACCTCATTGATGATCCATCGTTTGAGGTTCTTTACTCCATTTTAGGACTTCGTTTGCGGCCCTTTAGTCTGTATTCAGAATGATACTTAGAAGACAACCTTATTTGAAAATCTCTAATCTAAATGGATAAAGTAATTATATTTTCAGCACCATCAGGGAGCGGAAAAACTACATTAGTAAAACATTCTTTGGAAACATTTCCCGAACTTGCATTTTCAATCTCTTGCACTACAAGACAGCCGAGAGGAAGTGAAGTACATGCAGTGGATTATCATTTTTTAACGCCAGACGAATTCAGACAAAAAATTTCCGAAGATGCTTTTGTAGAATATGAAGAAGTATATACTGATAAATATTACGGTACTTTAAAATCTGAAGTAGAAAAAATCTGGAATCAGGGAAAAGTTGTTATTTTTGATGTAGATGTAAAAGGAGGTATTTCCTTAAAAAAATATTTCGGGGGAAAAGCCCTGTCTATTTTCATCGAACCACCTTCCATCGAAGAATTGGAACGAAGATTGATTTCAAGAAATACAGATGATGCAGAAACCATCAAAACCCGGGTAGCAAAAGCCGAAGATGAAATGTCTTATGCAACCGAATTTGACAAGATCGTTATCAATACTGATCTTGATGTAGCAAAAAAAGAAATAGAAAGTTTAATAAAAAGTTTTATAGAAAGAAACTAGAAGTCAGAAATTAGAAGTTAGTTTTTTTAGTGTCAGGAAAATTATCCTCATTTTATACTAACCTTTAGTTTCTAATCTCTAACTTCTATAAAAGAAAAAATTGAGGTTGATATGAGTACCGAAACATTAGAAAAAGCTAAATCTGCAATTCCTGTAAAAGGATTTCTGGATATAAAAGATATAGCAATTCCTCAAGGAGAAGAATTGGTAAAAGCCATTCTTAAACTTAAAGAAGAAAAAAATGCTGTAATTCTTGCCCATTATTACCAACCTGGTGAAATCCAGGATATTGCCGACTTTCTTGGGGATTCTCTCCAATTAGCAAGACAGGCCAAAGAAACCAATGCTGATATGATTGTATTCTGCGGAGTACACTTTATGGCGGAAGCCGCTAAAATTCTGAACCCAACTAAAAAAGTAGTTTTACCTGATACTATGGCAGGATGCTCTTTAGCAGACGGATGTTCTGGAGAAGGACTAAGAAAAATGCGTGAACAACACCCTGACGCTTTAATTGCAACTTACATCAACTGTAACGCTGAAACCAAAGCTGAAAGTGATATTATCGTAACCAGCTCAAACGCTGAAACGGTCATCGAAGCTCTTCCAAAAGACAGACCTATTATTTTTGCTCCGGACAAAAACCTGGGAAGATATTTATCTAAAAAAACAGGACGCGATATGATTCTTTGGGATGGAAGCTGTGTAGTACACGAAGCTTTCTCAATGGAAAGAATTGCAAAACAATTGGCAGACAATCCTGATGCAAAATTAATTGCACACCCTGAAAGTGAAGAAGCTGTATTGAAACTGGCTCACTTTATCGGATCTACTTCCGCTCTATTGGATTATGTAGAAAAAGATGATTGTCAAAAATTCATCAT
>NZ_PIZV01000005.1 GCF_002835665.1 Chryseobacterium sp. PMSZPI | reverse complement strand
TGTAGAAATATATCCTTTTGGTTTATTCAAAAGTACATATACCGGCTTTTCAGGAGTAATACTTTGTCCGTCAAATATTACTCTATCCGTTTTCTGTACCTGGTATCCCATTTCAGTTACTACTTTTCCGTTTACTTCTACAAGCCCTTGAGTAATCAGTTCATCAGCTTCTCTTCTGCTGCAGATACCGGAATTGGCAATATACTTATTAAGACGGATGCTGTCTTTGTAGACGTCCTTTTCAATTTTATTCAGTCTTCTCTTTTGTACAAAAGATTTTGCTCTGTCTTCATTTCTTTCATCCCCATTAGAAGGTCTTCTACCATATTTTAGGCTACCTCTTTCATACTTATCTCTTGTATCGAAGTTTTTTCCACCTCTTTTAGCTCCTGATTTTCCGAAAGGTTTCTTTCCATAACTTTCACTTTTATTCGTGATGTAAGGCTTTCTTTCTGATTTCGAACCAAAATCTTCATCGGAGTTTTCAAAACTTCCTGTATTTTTCTTGAAAGGTTTTTGCTCAAATTTCGAATTGGATCCTTTATGTTCGGGTCCTTTTCTTTCTCCTGTTTTAGAGAAAGGTTTCTTAAAAGACTTTGATCCTGAAGAATTTCCAGATCTGGAAGCACGAGAATCATCAGAACTTTTTCTTGTTGAAATTCTTGGTCTCTTTGGTCGGTCTGAATTATTGTTATCTCTGCTCATTCTAAAAATTTCTGCAAAGATAGTAATTTAGTTACGAGTTAAAAATTAAGAATCATAACTTTGCAATATAGTTTACTTTTTAACTTTATATAAAATCGAAGATGATAACAATATTAAACGATAATTTTTCTCAGTTAAACGACTTTCTTCACGAGAAATCATTCAGTAAAATTTTCATATTGGTAGATGAAAATACCCATGAATACTGCCTTCCTATACTTTTAGGAAATATGGAAACGGATCTTGGATTTGAAATTCTTGAAATTGAACCTGGAGAAGAAATGAAAAATATCCAAACTGCCAACCAACTCTGGGAAATTCTTACAGAAATGCAAGCAGACAGAAAAGCATTGATTATCAATCTTGGTGGCGGTGTGATCACTGATATGGGTGGATTTATTGCATCTACCTATAAAAGAGGAATACAATTCATCAATATTCCTACTACTCTTCTGTCTATGTGTGATGCCTCCATAGGAGGGAAAACAGGAATTGATCTGATGCATTATAAAAATATGGTTGGAACATTTGCTTTTCCTGAGCAAATTTTTATTTATCCAAAATTCTTAGGAACATTACCATTTAAAGAATTAAGAAGCGGATTTGCAGAAATGTTGAAACATGGATTAATTGCTGATAAAAAACATTGGGAACAACTGATTCAAATTCATAAACTTGGAGTAGAAATGGTCATTCCGCATATTCAAACTTCAATGAATATTAAGCAGGATGTTGTAGAAAAAGATTTTCATGAAAGTAATATCAGAAAAACACTTAACTTCGGACATACTATAGGTCATGCTGTGGAAAGCTTATGTTTACAACAGGGAAATCCTATTCTTCATGGGGAAGCTGTGGCTATGGGAATGATTTCAGAAGCTCATTTGGCATATCTTGAAAATCTGATCTCTGAAGAAGATTCAAAAACAATTATTGAAAATATACAGAGATACTACCCTTACCTGGATATCAGTGACTTCAAAGATGAAGATATTACTGCGTTATTATTGAATGATAAAAAGAATACTGACAGTAAGATCAATTTTTCTCTACTTTCAGGAATTGGGTCATGTGTGTATGATCATCAGTGTAGCCAACAAAACATTCTGGCATCTCTCCATTTTTACAGAAAATTGAATGATGCCTAGACGAATTTGGAAAAAAGTAGAACTTTTGAAAAAGCTTTTTTAACAAAATTGTCAATTTAGACTCTTTATAAACAAACGTTTAATTAGTTTTAAAACACTTTGTAAATCAAAAACATATGATAAAACCCACTTATCCGTAAAGTGGGTTTTTCGTTGATTTAAATCATAAAAAAAGTTTTTGGCAAGCAATTTGGAAGATTCACTGCGTTCAACTGAAAATGTTGGCAAGTAGTAAAATTTAAAATTAAGAAAGAGTAAAAATTAAAAATTTAAAGTTATGAAAAAGTTAATTTTAGGATTAGCAGTAACTGCAAGCACATTAGCATTCGCTCAACAGAAAACATCTACAAACCCGGTAACATTTGGGGTGAAAGGAGGAATGAATGTATCTTCACTGTCTAACGGAGCAGATTTAAGTGACTCCAAATCTAAAATCGGTTTCAATGCAGGTGTTTTTGCTAATATCCCGGTAGCTAGTTCATTCAGTGTGCAACCAGAGGTTATTTATAATGATCTGGGTTCAAAAGTAACAAGAGAATATTCTGTACTAGGAAATACATATAAGGATGAATACTCAAGAAATTTGGGATATGTTGCAGTACCTGTAATGTTCCAATATAATGCAACCCCTGAATTCTTCCTGGAGGCAGGTCCTGAGTTCGGATTTTTGGTAAGTGCTAAAGATAAATTCAAAAGTTCTACCAACAACAATACAAATACTCAGATCGCTACCCTTAATAAGGATGATTTCAAAACATTCAACTTTGGTATTGGTATAGGAGCAGGATATTATTTCACTCCAAACTTAGGAATTACAGCGAGATATACAGCCGGTCTTACAGATATTTATAAAAACAATTCTGGTGATGCTGTAAAAAACAATGTATTCCAAGTAGGATTAGCTTATAAATTTAAATAATAAGCTTTAACATTCAGTAACAAATTTTATATTCAATAGAAAGATCAGATTAATATATTTTAATCTGGTCTTTTTTTATTATCATTCATTATTGATATTCATTAAATTAACAGCGGACCATTATACTCAATTGAAAACATGATATTACTTACATATAAATAATCATTTTTTCTATGATAAAAGAATAAATTTACAACAATTTAATAAAAAAGTAGATCTATCGGTATATTCTTTGATAATAAATAAAACTTAATAATAACCATAAATTAAATATCCATGAAAAAGATTTTTTTAGGTATAGCTCTTGTAGCAGGTACATTTACTTTCGCTCAAAAAGTGTCTACATCAACTACAGCTTTTACTCAGGTTAGATTTGGCTTAAAAGCAGGTCTTAACATTTCCAACTTTTCAAACGACATTAGCTCAAAATCTAAAGCGGGTTTCTATGGTGGTGTATTTGCAAACATTCCGGTAGCAAAAGATTTCTCTGTTCAGCCGGAAGTATTATACAGTGGTATGGGGGCTAAATCTAAATATGATAGTAATGTAAAAGTCAATTTAGATTATATTGCAGTACCTGTTATGTTACAATACAATGCACTTCCTAACTTATATTTAGAAGCAGGACCTCAATTCAGTTTTTTAGTTAGCTCAAAGCTTACATCTCAATCCGGCTCTGTAGATACTAAAGATACATTTAAAACTTTTGATTTCGGACTTGGTCTTGGTGCCGGGTACTACTTCACTCCTAACATTGGAGTTAATGTAAGATACGTTGCAGGATTAACAGACATTGTTAAAAACGGAATTAATGGTTCTACCTCGCCGAAAAATAGTGTATTCCAGATAGGATTAGCTTATAAATTCAAATAATAGGCTTTAACATTAATACATCAATAGAAAGATCAGATTTATTTATTTTAATCTGGTCTTTTTTATTTTTAAAATCTGATGCTTTAAAATAATATATGTTCTGCTCGGATGAACTAAAAATTTTCGTAGAGTTTTAATATGTAAATTGGTTCATTATAGATTGAAAAAATAAAATTCTTAATTCTATTCCTATAAAATTATTAAGCATACATCCCTTTTATATATTGATTAATAGCAATTTAATATGCATTCTATTTTTTGGCACAGCATTTGATTATAAACAAAATGTTAAACAAAACTTAAAAACTATTAAATAAATACTTATGAAAAAGATTTTTTTAGGCCTAGCACTTGTAGCAGGTACTTTCGCTTTCGCACAAAAAACTTCTACTAATACTGCAGCTTCTTCACCAGTTAGATTTGGTTTAAAAGCAGGTCTTAATGTATCTAACATTTCTAACAGTGATACTAATTCAAAAGCTGGTTTCTATGGTGGTGTATTTGCTAATATTCCAGTAGCTCAGGATTTCTCTGTTCAACCGGAAGTATTATACAGCGGTATGGGAGCAAAATCTAAATATGACAGTAGTGATAAAATCAATTTAGATTATATCGCAGTTCCGGTAATGTTCCAGTATAATGCATTACCTAACCTATATTTAGAAGCAGGTCCTCAATTTGGGTTCTTAGTAGGAGCAAAACTAAAAACAAATTCAGGAAGTCTAGATATTAAAGATTCAACAAAAACTTTTGATTTCGGACTTGGTCTTGGTGCTGGATACTACTTCACTCCTAACATTGGAGTTAACGTAAGATATGTTGCCGGATTAACTGACATTGCAAAAAATAGAGTTGGTAACAGTGACTCTTCTAAAAATGGAGTATTCCAAGTTGGTTTAGCTTATAAATTCTAATTAGTAGGCTAATTATTCTAAAAACAAATTTTGTATTTAATAAAGGACCAGATTATGTATTTAATCTGGTTTTTTTATTTAAATATTTTTTGACGCATCTTTGGCAAGAAATTTGCGTAATGAGTAATGATTGTATCTTAATCCAATATTCTCCGATTATAATTTTCTGTTTTATTCTGAAATACATTTTGATTAAGTCCAAGATCAAAACTAACCTCTCCTATAAAACTAATATAAAAATTAATTCTCATTACTGAACTTTATGTAGGTAATCTGAGATATTGGCACATAAAAACTTATATCGTAATACATTTTGATTTCAATAGAAAAGGTCGGATTTTAATTTTAAGTCTGACCTTTTCACTTTTTTAAATTCTTCTTAAGCAGGGATTCTATTGATGGGCAAAGAAATTATCCTTCATTCGGTTCCTAAACCTAAAGTATCGGTACTATTCTATACATATTGAAATAGAACTTCACAATTCATAGATTTTTTAGATAAATAGAAAATTGTCAACTCCTATGAATATGCTTGCTAATTATTATTAATTAAAAAGTCATTTCAGGTTATAAGGATATTTAACTTAAAATTTATCACAAATATTCAATATGTATTGATATATTTTATATAAAACAAAAGAAAATATTCATTTTTTATAATACAAAAACCTCTTCAAAATGGCTTCTAATCGGAGTTTTTCGAGTTTGGCAAGCATTTTGCAAAATAAAGAAGCAAATAGTAAAATTAAAAAATAAAATTATGAAGAAGTTATTTTTAGGATTAGCATTAACTGCTGGTACATTAGCTTTCGCTCAAGAAACAACAGAAGCAACAACTGTAAAAACTGCAAAAACTACATCTCCACTTAAAAGTGACGTTCAACCAATCAGATTTGGTATTAAAGCAGGAGGAAACTCTGCATATTTCAGTCAGCAAGAATTTGGAATCAACAGCCAAAAATTAGGATTCCACGCCGGAGCATTTGTAAATATTCCAATCTCTAAGCAATTCAGCTTACAACCGGAGGTTTTATACAACCAAATGGGGGCTAGAGACGTGATCGCTTCTAATCCTATTAAGGACGGAAACGTAAAGGTTCAGGATAAAGTAACAATGAATTATATTTCAGTTCCTTTAATGTTACAAATGAGACCTATGGATAGATTTTATGTTGAAGCAGGACCTGAATTCAGTTACTTCATCAATGGTAAGTCTAAAGGAGAGATGACAACTACTACTACTGTAGGTGGTGTTACTACAACAAAAACAGAATCTCACTCTGAAGACCTTGATAAAGATAGAATCAACAAATTTAACTTTGGTTTAGGTCTTGGTTTAGGATATGATATTACTAATAATATCGGTATCAGTGCAAGATATGTAAACAGCTTAACTAAAATTGACAAGAGCAGACCTGCGGCTGAGAATAACAACAGAGTATTCCAACTAGGGTTGAACTATAAGTTCTAATAAAACCAATTTTTTAAACTTCCATGCAGTTTTGCATGATAAAAAACAGCCTGAAGATATTCTTCAGGCTGTTTTTATTTAAATATTCTCGGATCATCACTAATGACACCATCAATTCCCATCGCCTTCAATTCTTGTAACCTTTCTATGGTATTGACAGTCCATGGTATGACCTTCATTCCTAAAGCGTGGCATTCTTTCACCAATTCCGGAGTGACAAGATTATGATCAGGACTATAAATTGTAGGTGTAAAACTTAGAAACTTCATGTCTCCTGCTACACCATTCAGATGATTGGGGTATAATTTGAACTTTTCTACAGGTACATTGGGAAAATAAGCACGTTGCTGTGCTAATTTTTTATCGTCAACTTTTTCGATTAGCAAAGCCGTTTTTATTGTAGGATATTCTTTATGAAGGATTTCCAGAGTTCTGGGGTCAAAAGACTGGATAATTACGCGATCCTGAATCCCTTTATCTATAATGATCTTCATCATTAAGTTTACAAATTCTTTCGGTTCCGGATGAAAGATATTATCTGAGAAAGGGCGAGTTTTGGTTTCTATATTATAAAAAGGCAAGGGCCTTTTCAGTTCGCGGGAATATGCTTCACATGCATCTATAACATCTGAAAACAGAGGTTTTTGAACCTTCATTTTCTTTTGATCAGGATAATTATTAAGCTTCTTTAAGCCTACATCAAAGGTTTGAATCTTTACATAGGACATATCATAAATTTTATAATAAAAGCCGGAATCTTTCGGAATATAAGTTCCATTAGGTTTTGTTACCAACTCCGGCGAGAGAAAGGCATCATGAGAAAGGATTACCTTTTTATCTTTTGTAATAGCTAAATCCATCTCCAATGTAGTAACATTCATTTTTAAGGCATTTTTCATAGCCGGAACGGTATTCTCCGGATACAACGACTTTCCACCACGATGTGCCTGATTATCGAATGACTGAGCTGAATAAAGTTGAGCAACAATAAGAAATAAACTTGATAAAATTGTGTTCTTCATACTCCTGAAATTTTAATCTTATAAAATTAAAATTTACATATGTACTGTATGATACCGGAATATTAAGGATATGCTACATTATTTATTTAACCTGAATTCGGGCTAAGAACTTTCTATTTTACTCAGGATGGAAGCCGGGAGCTTGAAGGAGGAAGTTGTTCAGGGTATAAAGAACCGCTTTTTCCGTATTTTCATCTTTTCTAAACAGTGATGCTACTAATTTATGATAACCATGTAAAGATGATGAGACCCAACCTCCCTCTTCCGGCTTCCAATAACCTAAATTTTAATTTTCTTAACCCGAACTCCCCTCAGGTTATTTATCTATTTTTTAAAGAGAATTTGGATAGGCTTTTAAGATTTCTCGTTCCTTGGAATGACATTGTGTAATAAACAAAAGCCAGACATCTTACTGTCTGGCTTTCTATTTTTATATAAGAAATATTATTAATTAAATAATTCTACCTCCTCTCCTTTTCCTACCGGATATTCTTCGGTAAAGCATCCAAAGCAGTGGTTAGAAGAACCTAAAATTTCTTTTAAATTATCTATGCTTAAAAATTCTAAGGAATCTACTCCCAGATAATTTTTAAGCTCCTCCGTAGTCATGTTTGCAGAAATCAAATCGTCTTTTGAAGGTGTGTCGATTCCTAAGTAGCAAGGTGCAATAATTGGTGGAGAAACACTTCTGAAGTGAATCTCTTTTACACCTGCATCTTTTAAGATTTTAACCAACCTCTTAGAAGTGGTTCCACGAACGATAGAGTCATCAATAATGACTACTCTTTTACCTTTCATTTCAGAGATAATCGGGTTAAGTTTTAAGTTAACCACTCTTTCTCTCATTTCCTGTGTAGGAACAATGAAACTTCTTCCGATGTATCTGTTTTTAATCAAAACCGGACGGAAAGGAATTCCTGAAGCTTTTGAAAATCCAATAGCAGCCGGTACTCCTGAATCAGGTACTCCGATTACTAAATCTGCATCTACAGGAGCTTGTTCCCAAATTTTCTCTCCGGATTTTTCTCTGATCTCATACACATTAATATTTTCTAAGGTAGAGTCAGGTCTTGCAAAGTAAATATATTCGAAAGAACAGATTCTTTGTTTTCCTTTTGCTTCATCCATCATATAAGAATGAAGTTTTCCTGGTTCATTTTCATTGGTGTAAATGATCTCTCCAGGAAGAATATCACGTACATACTGAGCTCCAACAGCATCTAAAGCTACGGACTCTGAAGCGACAACATAAGATTTCTCATCAATAGCTCCTAAAACCAGCGGACGGATGCCGTTAAAGTCTCTGAAAGCAAAGAATTTATTTCTCGTCATTCCCACTACAGAATATGCTCCTTCAATTTTTTCCATGGTTGCTTTAATCGCTCCACGAAGTCCTAAATCCAGATTTTTCTGAATCAGCCTTAAGATTACCTCTGAATCGGAAGTTGCTCTGAAAACTACGCCTTCAGCTTCTAATTCAGCTTTTAACTCTTTTGCATTGGTAAGGTTGCCATTATGTGCTATAGAAAGGATAATCTGGTCATATTCGTTTTTAGCGAAAAATGGCTGGAAATTATATTTCTTTTTATCTCCTGCAGTTGTATAACGGGTGTGTCCGATTGCAGAATTTCCCATAAAAGTCTCCGGTTCCTGAATGTCTTTATAAACGTCTAAAACCAGTCCTTCATCTTTCATATTGGTGATTCTCCCTTCTTTTAAAACGGAAATACCACAAGCTTCCTGTCCTCTGTGCTGTAGCGCAAAAAGCCCGAACTGTGAAAGAGAGAATGTATCCAAATCATTATCCGAATACAATCCGAATATACCACATTCTTCGTTTGGAGCATCCAATCTTTCCTCATCCTGAGTTCTGAAAAGATTTCTCCCGTAAATCTGGTTTTCAAACTGTTTTAAATATTCACTTTTATGAATGTCTAAACTTTTCATTTTTTCTAATTGTAGATCTTAAGAAGTCAGATTTCAGACTAAAAACTAACTTCAAATTTTAATTTTGTTTTAAACTAACAAAGTATTTTTCGGTGCTAATATCTGACATCTGATATCTAGCATCTGAAATCTTATTTCTCAAGTAAATTTTTAAGACGGTTGTAGATCTCAACATACGCCTCTGTTACTTCTCCTAAATCTCTTCTGAATCTGTCTTTATCCAACTTTTTCATGGTATCTTTATCCCAAAGTCTGCAAGTATCAGGAGAAATTTCGTCTGCAAGGATGATCTCACCAGTAGAAGTTTTCCCTAATTCAATTTTGAAGTCAACTAAAATGATATTAATTTTATCAAAAAGTTCAATAAGGATATCATTGATATCTGAAGATAATTCATACATTTCATCAAGTTCTTCGTAGGTAGCAGCTCCTAAGAAAACAGCGTGGTGATCATTGATAAGCGGATCTCCCAATTCGTCTTTTTTATAACAGATATCAAAGATGGTTACAGGAGACTTAATTCCTTCTTCCACTCCTAATCTTTGTGCCATACTACCTGCAGAGTAATTTCTTACCACCATTTCCAAAGGAATGATTGATACTTTTTTTACCAACTGCTCTCTTTCGTCTAATTTTTTGATGAAATGAGTTTTAACCCCTTTTTCATTTAAATATTCAAAGATAAGGGTGGTAATCGCGTTGTTCATTTCCCCTTTCAGATCAACCTGACCTTTCTTTTGAGCATTAAATGCTGTAGCATCGTCTTTAAAACGCACTACTACCTCATCAGGATTATCAGTAGCAAATACTTGTTTCGCTTTACCCTCGTACAACATTTCTTTCTTTTGACTCATAATTTTACTTTCTAAATTGTAGTTAGATTTATTGATTTATTTAATTATTATACCTGTTAAGACAGCCAGCCCAAAGCTAAGCAGTGTACCAATTAATACATATTCTGTCAGCTTTCTCTGTTTTGCCTGTGCAAGATCACTGAACCTGAAAACAGATTTTGCAGCGACCATGAAACCTACGCCTTCCCAATGATTCACCATAATAAAAGTGAAAACCAGTAAGCGTTCTAAAATTCCGATATATTTTCCGGCACTTGTTAAAGATTCGGTTTGAATAGTATTGGGACCATCCGGAGCGGGTGTCCATGATGACAATAAAATTTTAATAAAAATAGAAGCCGGCGTTGTTAAGAACAAAGCTGCCATCAGTATTTTTAAAAATTCCTGATTTTTTAAAAAATTGAAATCAAATTCATTGAAATAAAAAGAGATTCCTGCAATCACTAAAACATGCAGCATTTGATCGATGAAAAACCAATTTTTCTTTGTTTTAACATTTTGGAAACTAAGCTTGGCAACATCAATGATAAAATGAGTAATACCTACCCAAACAGCGACCCACCAAAGTTGTAAATCCCAAAGAAAAACAAGACTTAAAACAATGTGAATCAGAATATGGAAGTATAAAAACTTACTTTTCAGTTTATGGTTTTCCTTATCAGCAACCCATGAATTTGGCTGAAGTATAAAATCTCCGAGTAGATGTGCCAATATGAGTTTGATAAAGATCATGCCTATAGTTCTGAGATTTTTTTTCTGAAATACTGATTGGTTTCTACGATGAGCTCATAGTTGGCTCGTTTCAATCTCTGGCTTACCGAAGATTGTGAAATAGCAAATCTCTTCGCAAGATCTTCCTGGGTGATGTCCTGATTCATGATCATTTCATGGATAATCTCTGCTGTTGCCATCGTCCAGTTATCAAAATCCTTAGATGACCATTTCAACAAGATATTAAGATCTCTGTCTACCGCATCATTGGAAGTTTTGATAGCAACTGTATGGCCATCGTTTTTCAAATCATTCAATAACCTTCCGGAATTTACATAAGCTGTACCATTGGATTCGGTGATCTTTTCAGACGAGAAACTCTCCTCACCTATGCCTATAGCCATTCTTACATCCAGATTTTCCTGACTTTTAATAAGAGATTTTATGGCAAGAAAATGCCAGAAAACAGAATCAATACTACATTTGAACTGAAATTCGTCTCCCCTGTAGATTTCCCATGTGTAAGGAGCGCTTCCCCAATTTTCGAGAAGATTTTTGAGCTTGGTAATCCAAACTTCAGTATCCGCATGCTGTGAATTTATTATATCACCGGTAATGACCGCTATCATACTGCAAATATAAGCATTATTACTTATAAATAAAAAATATAAGCAGAAACACTTATAGATATTAATTATTAGTGAATCTGCTTATATCGATTATATGGTAAACATAAGGTTTGCAGCTACTTAATAAATTAAATAAAAACTACCAATTACTATCCAGGCAAATCTTCAGCAGAACTTTGGTATGTTTCAAAAACAGGTCAAGGTTAGGTTATTTCAATCTATTTCTTAATAAACTGCTGTACTTTATTATCCAGTCTCAAAAGATATATTCCTGCAGGAATTCCTTGTACATCAATATTTTTCTTATTTATAAACGGATCTTTTTCGGTATATATTACTTTTCCGGAAAGATCAATAATTTGAAGGACTTTTATATTTCCGATTTCACCTTCTACAAAAAGTTGATCATTAACAGGATTAGGATAGATCGTATATGCCCTAGTATTATTAGAAGCAATAAGTTCCGAGGTAGATAACGTAGTACCCAAGCTTTGACAGTAGTTAGCCGGATAGGAATCCCATTCATTGATGTTAAATGTATTCGTGGGTTGATTAATAGTACTTTTTCTATATAAGGAAACATTATTTAAAGAAGAAGAGTTATTTTGGCTTTTTACTCCCAGAGCATCTATAGTTGTTGATTTATAACTTAGTTCCATATACTGACTTCCCGTGAATGTCATCTGAGGAGTTGCCATCAAAAATTTAGCCTGATTAACAGTGAAACAAGAGAAGTTTGCAGAAGGGTTTAAAACCACAAACGTTTCATTATTTCCTATCGTTCCTTCCAGTTCATAAGGAGAAGGGAAATAATAGTTGGTTCCACTTGGATACTGAATAGATAATCTATAATCACTCAAATTTATCGGATGCCCGGTTTTATTGGTAATTTCAATACCTTTATTATTGGATGATCCCTTTAAATATTTTGAGATATATAAATCTTTCGCATAAATATCAGAAGCTAAAGTTGTTACAGATACGGTATTACTGCTTGGAGAAAGCAAATATCCGCTATCATAAGCTTTTATCGTAAAATTATAGGTAGTCGAAGGATTAAGGTGATCTAAATGAATGGAAGTTCCTTTTGTGGTTGCAATTAAAGTCCCGTTTTGATAAATTTTATATCCAATAACATCTGCATCGGTACTTGGTAACCAGCTTAAAGTAGTAAAATAGGCACTGGTTTGAAGAGAATTAAAATTAGAGACAGGTTGTGGAGCTATTGCATCCGGAGTCTGGTTCCATATTTCATTTGCCCATCCCGGATTATCTATAAATGGATTTCTATTTTTCTGAATTGAATAGACCTTGTTATTTCTATCAATTTCTCTTTGAGAAACAGGATCTTGCTGATTCCATTGCAGAAGCATTGCGATATAACCAGGCTCAAAAGCCCTTTCCTCAGTTCCGTCTAGCGGATTAGTATCTGAAGCAGGGTTAGTGCTATTGTTATAATTGAAAGTTCCCAGCTTCCCTTCATACCTCACAACAAAATATAATAAAGTTCTTGCTATATCTCCTTTAAATTCATCAATGGGCTCATAAACACGTCCAGTATAAACCCAATTAGGAATGCCACTGTTCCCCATTTTAGAAGAATTGGTAAAGACATTATAAACAGTAGCATTAGAAATCCCATAAGGGAAATTTTTCCTGGTTTGATTAATAAATGCATCAACGGGAATTACATGAAATAAATCGGAATACATTGGGTAATTACTATAGAATGTACTCTGTGGCATCATATGCTCTCTGTTGTACCCTCCACCTTCAACTGTTGCACCTCCTCCACTCATCTGGGTACTGGTATATTCATACACATCCGGTCCGGATGGGATTTCTGAATAAATATCTAATAAGAAAGTAGTATTATTGGCTGATGTATGATCATAGTACACATCCAGATCCGTTTGGTTATAAAGATTAGGAAGATCACTATAATTCCAGATGGTATTCTTTTCCGAAATAATATCGTGAAGTTTCGATTTCAGAGCATACCCCGTCAATCCGGTCGTTCCATTATAGTATCCGGAAGGAGCCTGTGCTGATGTATACGATGAAATTAAAATAATAGGAAGTAGAATTTTTTTCATGTCATAAAATTGGGCGACTAAAATACTAAAACAGTATACACAGAAACTTGAATAATTTATTAAGAAAACATTAATTTTTAACATTTATAAAATTGAAAACGAAATCATTGAAGCCGAAATATTATGGCTGAAATAATTTTTTTTAGCTTTCCGCCAATTTAATTATCTTTGGGAACTAACTATTATCTATATGAATACAGAGACTATTGACAACATCAAAATGATAGCGGAGACAGCTAGAGAATTTGCAGAAAAGAATATCCGTCCGAATATTATGGAATGGGATGAGAGCCAGACCTTTCCAAAAGACTTATTTCATCAATTAGGAGAAATGGGTTTTATGGGGATTGTAGTTCCTGAACAATACGGGGGTTCTGGTTTAGGATATCATGAATATGTTACTATTCTTGATGAGATTTCTCAAGTAGATCCTTCAATCGGTCTTTCTGTAGCAGCACACAATTCACTTTGCACCAATCACATTTATGAATTTGGAAATGAAGAACAAAGAAATAAATGGCTACCTCAACTTGCTACCGGAAAAGTAATCGGAGCTTGGGGGCTAACGGAACACAACACAGGTTCTGATTCGGGAGGAATGTCTACTACTGCAGTAAAAGATGGAGATGAGTGGATCATCAATGGAGCAAAAAACTTCATCACACATGCTATTTCAGGAGATATCGCTGTCGTAATGACCAGAACAGGTGAAATTGGCGCCAAAAACAATTCTACAGCTTTTGTATTAGAAAAAGGAATGCCAGGTTTCACTTCCGGTAAAAAAGAAAATAAATTAGGAATGCGTGCTTCTGAAACAGCAGAATTGATTTTCGATAATGTACGTGTACCAGATTCTCACCGTTTAGGAGAAGTTGGAGAAGGTTTTAAGCAAGCTATGAAAGTTTTGGACGGAGGTAGAATTTCTATTGCTGCTTTGAGCTTAGGTACTGCAAGAGGTGCTTACAAAGCTGCTTTAAAATATGCTAAAGAAAGACACCAATTTGGAAAACCTATTGCTGATTTTCAGTCTATCAACTTTATGTTAGCAGATATGGCAACAGAAATTGATGCGGCTGAACTTCTTATCCAAAGAGCAGCTACACTAAAAAATGCCAAACAAAAAATGACTAAAGAAGGAGCTATGGCAAAGCTATATGCATCTGAAGCTTGTGTAAGAATTTCTAACAATGCCGTTCAGATTTTTGGTGGTTATGGGTATACAAAAGACTTCCCTGCTGAAAAATTCTACAGAGATTCCAAGCTTTGTACGATTGGTGAAGGGACTTCTGAGATCCAAAGATTGGTGATTGGAAGAGATATTACAAAATAACTTTAAACCCTCATACAAATGATTAAACAGGCTCTTTTAGGTGAGTTTCTGCATGAAGCCGAAAACACCAGAAAAATTTTAAAAGCAATCCCTGATAGTGCTTTAAACTGGAAACCATCCGAAAAAAACTGGAGTACCGGTCAATTAGCCTCACATATTGCAGAAGTTTATAATTGGTACGAACCCACTTTCAATCAGGATGTTTTT
>NZ_PIZV01000049.1 GCF_002835665.1 Chryseobacterium sp. PMSZPI | reverse complement strand
TTTTATCAGATACTAAGTTTAAACTAAAAACAAGCAATATCTTACAAAAAACAGCAAGTCTTCTTTTCCAAGGAAAAATTGTAAGAATGATTGAAGAAGAATATGGGATTCCAACTCAGGAATTGGAAGACACCTCCAAAAAGAGTATTGAAGAAGCTTTTAACAAAGAATACTATAAAGGACTAAAAATGAACGGAAAAGTATTCAATTTAAAACCAAGTAAAATTTTACTCAACAATACCGGAATCACAGCAGTCATTGATACAAACGCTGCATTAAAATTACTAGTCAATGGATTTTAAAAACTAAGAGTTTCTTTAAATTTTAAGAATTTTATTACATGAATCAATTTGTCATTTTTTTATTACGAATAAGTTTCACCATTAAGATTTTAGAATATTAAGTTTGAACTCCATTTTAAGGCATTGTGCTTATAAAAATCTTCGATTTTTCTTAATTAACCTCAACAACTTAATTCATCTTAATGGTTTAAATAAAATTTAAACAGACTTTTAATGTAAAAACTAATAACATTATAAAAACTTAACTTACCATGAGAAAATATTTAGTTGTTGTAGATCAAAACAGATCTCAAAAATGGGCAAGATTTGCGAATCTTGTTATTGATAGAATTGTCGTTCTCTGTATTTTTATCGCCTTTGGATTTTTTTCATCCCTTATCTTTGCAGTGACCGGTGTAGATTTTTTCCTCACCGTTGTCCGGAAACTTTCAGAAGTTAATAGATTTATGGACATCCTGATAACCTCTACCGTTTATTTTACCTACTTGCTTCTTATAGAGTATTTTACCAAAGGTAGGTCTATCGGAAAATATATTACAGGAACAAAAGTTATTTGTATCGACGGCACAGAATCAACTTTCAGAGATTATTTCATCCGTAATATTTCAAGATTTGTTCCTTTTGATTTCCTTTCTTTTTTAGGTGAAAACGGTTGGCATGACAGCTGGAGTGAAACAAGAGTTATCAACATCAAAAATTATAATACTGAAATACAGGCAAAAAGAGAAATTGACAGTCTCGGAAAGAAAGAAATTGCCTAAAAGCTTTTGTTCATAAAGAAATTTTACTATATTTGCACACCTGAAAACGGTAAAACATATGGTACTTTGGCCGAGCGGCTAGGCAGTGGTCTGCAACACCATCCACAGCGGTTCGAATCCGCTAGGTACCTCTGAAGAAACCTCTAATTTATTTTAGAGGTTTTTTTGTTTTATTATTCCAACGGGCATAATTAAGCTTTCTAGGATCAAGCGCAAAAGTTGGAGAATTAGATATTTATACCTTATACATTTTACGCAAAGGACTTTCAATATCTAACAGGTTATTTTTAGAGAGCAAAGATGGAATCAATTTCATTGATTCTTTCCAAGTGCACGTATATCCATACCGCTTATTCAGCGACTTTCTCGCCTTTTCTTTGCTTACTTATATAAGGGAATCTGAATAGGGTCTTTGCGTTTATAAAATCGAACACATTTAAATCTATTACACCACTGTAATGACACAATACTTAATCCCAAATCTGATATGGTGCTCATTATACCCCAGATTTTGAGATTGACCCCCGACAACAGAAGGTTAGTTATGCTTTTGTAAATAGTCTCAGATAAGTATAAAAAAAATCCTCGGAAATTCCGAGGATAAAAACTAATAACCATGAAAACTCAAATTAAACATGAGTTGCGTTTGTATATTGAAAAATCGTGCCAATAATTACATTTTTGAAAAAAAAATTATTTTTTTTTTTACTCTTTCTAAATTAACACCTATTAACTTACTTATTTACTTTAAGTTATATCTTTAAAGTTTTTTACTACCGAAAATAACTCCATCTTTTCTTCATTAGAATATTAAATGATAGCATAAATTGCAGCATCAATATCATAAAATCACATCTTTTAAGAAAACGCATAAATAAGCATTAAAGTATTCAAACATTGGCACAATTTATTCTTTATTATCATAAAACCATTTAAATTCCAAGATCATGTCACAAAAAATTTTTAAAAAAGAAAGCTTTTCGATCAACAACGAAAAGCAATATCAAATTGAATTTAAAAAAGCTGAAATTGGCGAAGGCATTAATCTTATCGTTGAAAAATTGAATGAAAAAGGAGAATATGAAATTGTACAAACTCCGGTACGAAGATTAAATGATAGCATTTTCATCAATTGGGATCATCCTTTTGATGGTAGAATAATTTTTGATGAATAAAAAAACAATTCATAAAAAAGCCTCCAAAAGGAGGCCTCAAAAAACACAAATGATGAAAAAAAAAAATTTTATATCAGAAATAAAAATTAATTGTTTAATTCCTTGGTCTAATTTACATTGCTTTTTTCACCTATTTTATGATTGAGCTCATAAAATATATTTTCTTTTATTGTATTCAAAGCTAAATTATTATTGAAAAAATTCTACAAAAATAAAAATATTAAGAAAAATTAAAGAAACATAAATCCAAAATAGAATGGAGGTGAACTTAAAAAAAGCTTGTCTTTAGGAATATGTTTTAAAAATCATCATCAGACAAATTGACATCCTCAAAATTTTAGAATCTTTAAATTAATAAAACAAATAGTATTAAAAAGATATTTTTCTATTAAATACCTTTATAAAATAAGAAAAAAAAACCACATATACTATGATTCAAGTTATATTTTTAAAGTAAATAATTTTATAGATTTACAAATAAAAATTAATTCAATTCAACGTGATAAAATTTTCTATACTTATAGCCAACTATAATAATGGAAAGTATTTTAGGGACTGTTATAATTCATTGATCAGTCAAACCTATGAAAATTGGGAGGCAATAATTGTTGATGATGCTTCTACTGATGACTCAGTAGAGGAAATAAAGGCACTGATTAAAAATGACAGCCGTTTCAAACTCTATTACAACCCATCCAACCAAGGCTGTGGCTTCACCAAACGAGAATGCATGGAATATGCAGAAGGAGAAATATGTGCTTATCTCGATCCTGATGATGCTCTTTATCCTGAAGCCTTGGAAAAAACAATCAATGAATTCATTAATAAGACTGATATTGTTGCTACCTATTCTCAAATGATGTTATGCGATGAAAATCTTATACCGGATAAGATCTTTGCCAGTACAAAGCAAATTTATAATAGTCGCTATTTTTTCAATTGTCCTACTCAGTTTGCTCATTTTTTTGCTTTCAAGAAAGAAACTTACTTAAAAACAGCAGGAATCAACCCTGAACTTAAAAGTGCTGTGGACCAAGATTTATACTTAAGAATTCTGGAACATGGAGATATAAGCTATATTAAGGAACCTTTATATTTATATCGACTCCATTCTAACGGGATCTCCCAGCAGGATGCCAAACAAAGTGCAAAAGATTCTTTTGCCAAGGTCATTCACCAAACTATGAAAAGAAGGGGTATTACAAGGATCAATAACCAGAAAGTTCCTGAAACATATAGCAATTCCCAGGAAATCTATCAACTTCTCGATTATCAAACCAATAAGCTTCATCGCCTGATCAATAAAATCAAAGTCACTTTACATCTATAAATAATAAAAACTCCTCAATTACTGAGGAGTTTTTTAAATCGGGATAATATATGGAATAAAAATGCTGACGTAAAAATTACACATCTCTACGTCATATCCAACATGGTTTATTGTTAACCCCACATTAAATACAATTCAAAGGTAGCCCGTATTTTGTTCCTATTTTATGAGTGAAATCATAAATCGTAAGTAGGGATTTTTTATTGCAAAGAAACGGCCTCCTTACGGAGGCCTAAAAAACACAAATGATGAAAAAAATCTATTCAGAAAAATCCAAACAGAATATCTTAAAATAGTTCACTAATATCTTTTCTTGTTGTATTTTTTCCAATAAGGAAAATGATAGGAATAACACCAGAATCCAGACTTATGGTTGATCTTCTGAAGAAGCAAACAACATCCAAAAACAACAAGCATTGATAAAGCAAACCCAATAATTAGCTTTAAGATTAACAAATAGTCAATTGGTTCCATTAGAATAATAATTTTCAGTTTTTATATAATTTAAATTTTATTTTCAAATTTTCAAAAACTCAGTGAAAACCTATCTATGACTAAAGTTAATTAAAAAATCCTCATTTTGAGGATTGTAAATTTAGATAAATATTTTGTTTTCACAAAGTTTATACCTCCCAAATTATCGGAATATATATTGTTATATATCCATCTCCATCTACCTGAGCCGCTGAAACAGTAGCTACTACAGAGCCATAACCTGTCCAACGTCCTTGTCCCTGCATTGCAGAAAAAGTATAAGTTCCTGCAGGTAATCCTTCAAAATATTGCGGAAGAGACTGAAAACCACCACCGTAATAAGTATCAAATTCTTCTCCCGTAGCTGTATTTGTGGCAACAAAACTTCCTACATCATGGTTTCCGGAAAGAATTTTTGTTCCATTCTTTGTAATAAGACCATAACGAATTTTGAATGTCTGTTGCTTCGAAGCCTTGTCTGAAATCTCTGAATGAACTTTAGGTTGAGTTTCTACTACACCTTTAGAAGAAAATGAAAGAGCGATAATCAGTAAGCCTGCAAAAGCTGATACTGTAAAAATTGATTTTTTCATACTAAGTAATTTTGGTACTCCAAAAATAATCAACTTATATGAACTCAATGAAAACTGTGGATGAACTAAAATTTATAATTAGTCCTAAAAAAGAAAAATTTCCCGGCTAGCCGGGAAATTATGATGAATCTCGTTTAGAAGATTAATTTTCATATTCTGAAAACTCTCAGACGTATGACAAATAATGTGCCTAACCTTTAGCACATCTATCTTTTTGCATTGAAAAATATTTCCGGATAAAGTCTAATCTACCTTCTTATTCTCAATTTTAACATTCCTTAACTAAAATTTGGCTTCAAAATTGGAAATAAAAATAAAACTAAAGTCGTTTTGACTTAAGCTTATTAAAATTTGAATTATGAAAAAGATAGTATTAGCAGGTTTTTTATCCGTTTTTTTAATAACGGCCTGCAAGAAAGATGACAGAACTGCTGAAAAATCTTTAGAAGAACAGAAACTTGAATTTCAAGCGAAACAGCTGGAAATAGAAAAACAAAAGCTCGCTATTGAAAAAGAAAAATTCGTGTACGAAACACAGAAAAAAGCGGATAGCGTTGCCGAAAGCAAAAAAACGAAAGCTGTAGCAGCTGAGAATAATTCAAAACCAAGAGTTATAAGAGAAACAAGAACTGTATACAGAGATAGAAGCTCTCATTCAAATTCGGGAGGAAGTAACGGAACCTATGCAGATAATGGAAGTGCTTCTCAGGGTACCACAAAGAAAAAAGGAATGAGTAAAGCAGCTAAAGGTACTATTATTGGTACAGTAGGTGGTGCTGCCGTAGGTGCTATCGTTGCTAAGAAAAACAGAGGACTCGGAGCCGTAATCGGCGGTGTTGTAGGTGGGGCTACCGGATATACTATTGGTAGATCTCAAGACAGAAAAGACGGAAGAGTACAGCCACGTTAATCATATTTTTTAATCAAAACATATAAAGATTGCTTATTTTTAGGCAATCTTTTTTTATGGTATTGATTCTCATTTCTACGGTTTTCATTATTCCTATCCTGATGGGTATAGGAAATCTTATGGAAAAAGTTTTCAAAAGTTTACTTCCGGGAATTTCCGGAAAAATCTTATTGGGAATTATGGGAGTTAGTTTATCGTGGACTATCATTTCCTTTTTTATCCCTTTAAATATATATGTGGAAGTTCCTGTTATTTTGTTGGGGCTCTTCTATTTTTTTAAAAATAAATTATACCACAACTTTTATGAAATCTCGAAAAAAGATACTTTTCTCATAGCCATAATTTCTGTTGTTACTATAGGAGCAGGTTCATATTATCCATATATATTAGATCACTTCGGATACTATGTCCCTACTATCAAATGGCTTACTGAATATGGACTTATCAAGGGGATTTCTAATTTGGATATTATTCTGGGGCAAATGTCCATCTGGCATATTTTCCAGGCAGGTTTTTCAAACTTTTCAGATCCTTTTTTAAGAATCAACACTATTTTACTTATCGTTTACGGAATTTATATTGTAGAGAGAAAGAACTGGATTCATCTATGTTTTATTCCTGTCTTATTATTATTTTCCCAATCTCCTAGTCCGGATCTTCCGGTCATTATTTTTTCATTAATTATTTTAAATGAATTGATTGTTGAGAATAAAAACACTTCACTTCTATTAGCCTTTTCAGTTTTTGTTTTTGCTATAAAGCCTACGATGATCTGGCTACCTATAGTGACTTTTCTTTATTCCTTTTTCATTTCTAAATCCAATTCAAAAAATTTACTTTTTGGAACTTTCATTCTTGTTTTATTCTTTATTAAAAATAGCTGGACGTTTGGCTATCCCGTTTATCCGGTATCAATAGGTGATTTAGGACTACATTGGAAACCTAATCCGGAAGTTTTAAAAGTTTCTTCACAATATGCTATTCAAAAAACATATGATATGCAGTACTCTTATGAAGAAATTCAAAAATTTTCCGACATAGACTATATTAAAAACTGGCTTTTTTTACAAGGAATTAAGTCAAAAATCAATATAATTTTCATCATCAGTTTATTGACTTTCTTAATCTTCACGTGGGTAAAAAAAAGAAAGTTTATCTCTTTTCTATGTGTTTCATTATTCATAAAAAGTATTTTAGTTCTTATATTTTCAGCACAATACAGATTTTTTATTGATATTTTTTTTGTGATATTTTTGATCTTCTTCTATGAATATTTTGACAAAAAAAAATCAATAACTGTTTTTGCAGGAGTAAGTGTATTGGTCATTTCACTTTTATCTTTCCCCAGTCTCCTTCAACAATATCTTCCGAGTTTCAAATTAGGCGGCTTCATGACGGGATTTGAAAAAGAACAGTTTTACAAACCTTCAACATATGAATACCAATCTTTTAACACATTTCGGATCGGAAATTTAAAATTCAATGTTTCGAAAAATTACCCTTATAATTTTGACACTCCCCTTCCAGCCGTTTCTGCATGCTTTATTTTTGATGATGTGAAAGCAGGAATTTTCCCTCAACTTGTTGATAAAAATGATATTCAGAAAGGGTTTATTTGGAAAAAACTAACATCAGATGAAAAAAAAGAAGCAGAAAACATCATCAATAATATCAAAAACACTAATAAATAGAACAAATCCAGAAACTTTATTATCTGAAGAAAAAAAGGTAATTTTGTATTATGTTCAACACATTAGGTAATCTTCTTAGTCTTACAACATTTGGAGAAAGTCACGGAGTGGCTTACGGCGGTATCATCAATAATTTTCCGGCAGGTTTAACGGTAGACCTTGACAAAGTTCAATACGAGCTGAATCGAAGAAAGCCAGGCCAGTCTGCTATTGTTACTCAGAGAAAGGAAAGTGACACAGTAAAGTTTCTTTCAGGGATCTTTGATGGAAAAACGACAGGTACTCCCATCGGATTTATCATCGAAAACGAAAATCAAAAATCAAAGGATTATGACCATATTGCAGGAGCATATCGTCCGAGTCATGCAGATTTTACTTATGATCAAAAATATGGAATAAGAGATCATCGTGGCGGTGGAAAATCTTCAGCCAGAGAGACCATGAATTGGGTAGTTGCAGGAGCACTTGCGAAACAACTGTTATCGGAACTTGAAATTAACGCTTATGTTTCTTCCGTAGGCGATATTTTCTGTGAAAAGCCATATCAGGCCTTAGACTTTTCCCAAACGGAAAGTAATGATGTCCGTTGTCCGGACGCGGAAACAGCAGAAAAAATGATTTCCAGAATCAAAGAGATTAAAAAAGAAGGGAATACAATCGGAGGAACCATTACTTGTGTTATTAAGAATGTTCCTGTAGGAATCGGTGAGCCCATTTTTTCAAAGCTTCAGGCAGAACTGGCAAAAGCAATGCTCAATATTAATGCCTGTAAAGGTTTTGAATATGGTAGCGGATTCTGTGGAGCAAAAATGACCGGAAAAGAGCATAATGATGCATTCAATACCGATTTTACGACTAAATCTAATCTTTCAGGAGGAATTCAGGGAGGAATTTCCAACGGAATGGATATTTATTTCCGTGTAGCATTCAAACCAATTGCTACTATTTTAAGACCTCAGGAAAGTATAGATAAACACGGGAATCCTGTCATTGTAGAAGGAAAAGGACGACATGATCCGTGCGTAGTACCTAGGGCTGTTCCTGTGGTGGAAGCTTTGGCTGCATTTGTCTTGGCCGATCTGTTTTTGATCAACAAAACTAGAAATATCAATAATTTTTAAAATATAATTTTTTGGTAATGAAAAATTACTGGGATAAAGGGATTTCTTTTGAAGAATACCTTCAGATTGCAAAAGAAAGATTAGAGAATCCTGCCAACCAACAGGAACTCGATTATAAACAATATTATGAGCTGGGGCTTCAAAGAATGGACAGAACTGTAAAAAAGTATGTTCCGGATGAAGATCAGTTGAAAGAATTGACCGCAAAAAATTTTGATGGGAAAATTTTAATTATCTCCGAGGCATGGTGTGGTGATGCCAGCGCAATAGTGCCTGCACTTTTCAAATTTTTTGAAGGGCATAATGAAATCAGAGTTTTCTTACGAGACAGTGATAAAAGTTTAATTAACCAGTTTTTAACCAATGGAACGGAATCTATTCCTAAAGTAATCATTCTGGATAAAGATTTCAATGTAAAAAACTCCTGGGGCCCAAGACCAAAATATGGATATGAATTATTAATGAAATACAAAGCTGACCCTGAAGCCTATCCGAAAGATAATTTCTATAATGATCTGCAAATATATTATGCCAAAAATAGAGGTAAAGATGCCGTTCAGGAAATTCTGGATTTATTATAAGTCAGTCGGACCTCGCTATTAACTGTAAAAAATAGTTCATGAAAAAAAATATCATTTATATTGTATTAATTGCCATTATCGGTATCATTGCTTTTGTACCGGGAATAAGAAATTTCTTAAAAGATCAGTTTTTCCCGGTTGCAACTATTGAGAATGCAGTGCATGTAAGCGAAGAAGACTATGATATTGATCTTAAAGGAATCAATGTTCCGGATACCAATCTTAAAAATTTTAAGAACAAAGCTGTTTTTCTGAACTTTTGGGGAACCTGGTGTCCACCATGCAGAAAAGAATGGCCAAGTATCCAAAAGCTATATGATACAAGAAAAGAAAATGTAGATTTTATACTCATTGCCATGAATGATAAAGAGGAAGATATCAGAAAGTTTTTAAAAGAAAACAATTATACGGTTCCTGTATATATTGCCCAGAGCCCTATTTCTGAAAAATTACTTCCTAAGGTATTCCCCACCACATTCCTTTTGGATAAAACAGGACGAATTATTATTAAGGAGGATGCCTATAGAGATTGGGACACAGAGACTGTGCACCAATTCATTGACAATATTATCAAATAGTTTTTTAACTAAATTTTATAATTTGTTGGTATAAGATTTGTGAAATTTATAGCGTTGAAAAATTTATTTAAATCCAAACACAAAATGAAATATTCAAAACTAAATCTTGCAAAAGAAGCGATCAATCACAAAGGTTTTGTGAAAAAGATTCCTGATATTTTCAGAATGGTAAAAATGTGGAGAAAAGGGGTTTACCCTATGAAGTCTATTGACATTATCCTTCCATTGCTTGGAATTATATATGTCATCTCCCCTATTGATCTCCTCCCTGAATTTGCCATTCCGGTACTTGGAGTCATGGATGACCTCGCTGTATTATCGTTAACAATTCCAAAGCTTATCAAAGAGGTTGATAAATTTTTACTTTGGGAAGCTGAACAAAAATATAATGGTACCAAAGTGATTGACGCAGAGATCATAAAATAATAGTTTATTATATATTCCAAACCATCCTGAGAAAATTCGGGATGGTTTTTTATTTACAAATTGTCGATAAATTTTTAAGCCTTATTTCAAATCCTTAAATTTGCAACATCTAATAAAAAATAATGGAAAGTAAAAAAGAATTCTTCTTGGAGTGCTACAAGCTAGGCATCATCAAATTTGGTAGATTTACCTTAAAAAGTGGTATTGAAAGCCCATTTTATGTAGACTTAAGACCTCTGGCTTCAGATCCTAAAATTTTAAAAAATCTTGCAAACTATTTATTGGAGATGCTTCCATTAGATAATTTTGATCTGATTTGTGGAGTTCCTTATGCTGCCCTTCCAATGGCAACGGCAATGTCACTGGAAAGTTACATTCCATTAATCATTAAAAGAAAAGAAGCGAAAAGCTATGGTACCAAAAAATTGATTGAAGGGATTTATCAGAAAGGACAAAACTGTCTTCTGGTAGAAGATGTAATCACTTCCGGAAAATCTTTGGTAGAAACTATTGCTGAAGTAGAACAGGAAGATCTTAAAGTTGCGGACATTGTTGTGGTGCTGGACAGAGAGCAGGGTGGAAAGCAATTGTTGGAAAGTAAAGGATACAGAGTACATACTTTATTCAATATTTCAGAGGTTTGTGGAATTCTTCAGGAAACAGGAGAATTATCGGATGAAGAAGTGAAAAGAATTCAGGATTTCCTTCAGGGTAACCATATTCAATTCGAAGAAGAAATCAGAGCTTCATATGAACAAAAACTTCAAAACACACAGCACTCAGTTTCAAAAAAATTATTAGAAACGGCTTTAGCAAAGAAATCCAACCTAATCGCTTCTGCAGATGTTACGACCACTCAGGAATTATTAGATTTTGCTGAAAAAGTAGGTCCTCATATTATTGCTTTAAAAACACATATCGATATTATTTCTGATTTCGATTACGAAAAAACAATTAGACCATTAAAGCAAATCGCCGAAAAGCATCAATTCTTATTGATGGAAGACAGAAAATTTGCTGATATCGGAAATACTCAGGAATTACAGTTTACCAGTGGAGTCTTCAAGATCACAGATTGGGCAGACTTTGTAACATCACAGGTTATCGGAGGTTTTGAATCATTGGATTGCTTTAAAAATGTAGGAGTAGTAGCCATCGTTGGAATGTCTTCCAAAGGTACATTAACGACGGCCAGCTATCGTGAAGAAGCTTTAAAAGTGGCTTTATCTCATCCTAACGTCATTGGAGGGGTATCACAGAATAAAATTCCTGAAGACCTTTTACTATTTACTCCGGGAGTAAACCTTGCAGATTCGGGTGACGGGAAAGGACAACAGTATAATACTCCTGAGCATGTTTTCAAAACACTTCATACAGATTTTATTATTGTAGGAAGAGGAATCTATAAATCTGAAGATCCGCAGGCAGCTGCTATCACTTACAAAACTGAAGGCTGGAATGCGTATATTAATTCTTTAGAAAAAAAAGCAATTCAAAGCTAAAATCCTATAAAGTATATTCAAAATAAGTTATATTTGGTACTTTATCACGGATATTTGAAAAAGATCAGCATTTGCCTTATTTTGTTTTGGGGAGTTGTACAGGTTTCTGCACAAAAAGACAGTATATATATTGAAGCGAAATTATCTTCGGACAGAAAAATTCTGGAAGTCAACCAGGAGATTGTATATTATAATCATTCCGATAAAGACCTTCAAACTATAAAACTTCTGAACTGGGTTTCTGCGTATAACAAGCGTGGCACCTCTTTAGTCTACAGAAAGCTGGAAGACAGAAATAATGATTTGCATTTTGCAAAATCTGATCAATTGGGAAAACTTCTGGAACTGAATATCAAAAGTTCAGAAAACCAAAATATTCCCGTATCTTCTCTTTCGGATGAAAATATTTTTCTTCCTTTGAAAGAAGCTGTAAAGCCAGGTGAAAGCATTACGTTACAGTTACAATACCGGATGCAGCTTCCTGACAAGAAATTTACAGGATACGGAACTTCCAATCAAAATACGACATTAAAATATTTCTTTATTGTTCCGGATCGTTTCGATCCGGACAATATTTCTCAAAGAAATTATCACGATATCGAAGAGTCCGTCAGTTTCAATACATTCTGGACTGTAAACTTTGATATTCCTGTGAACAACTTTGTTGAGGGTAGTCTCCCTCAAATTCAGATGAATTCTTTTAAAGGATATTCCGATTCAGATCCGGAATTTTCCATTGCTTTAAACAACTATCCATCTATTAATGTTGATGTTGGCGGGACTAATACTGAAGTTAAATTCGGGTATAATCTAAGACCTGAAGAAAAAGAAAACCTTGAATTCTTCCTGCCTTTGCAATTGAAATTCTTACAGGAAAAAATAGGTTTTATTCCTAAAAATCTTTTTATTTCGGATAAATTCCGAGCTAAGGAGGATTTCTTCGGGAATAATGATATTACATTTTGGAAATTCAGATTTCAATTGTTTACAGATGCCCAAAAAACGGATCTCGATTATTTCGGTATCATAGCCAAAAAAATTCTTGATGAAAGTATTATCGCTAATAAACAGGAAGATCACTGGCTTAAAAATGGGTTAAAATCATACCTTGAAATTCAGTATCTGAAAAAATTCTATAATGATACCAAGCTTTTGGGTATGCTTCCGGAAACGAAATTATTTGGCCTCAAGCCATTAAAAATATTTCATGCGTCCAAAGTAAAACTTCTGGATCGCTATGGGCTTGCCTATCAATATATCATGCTACAAAATCTGGATCAGAAGGTCGATGAAGATTTTACGGTTTTGAGTAATTTCAATGATATGACCATCAGTGGTTTTGAAACAGGAAGTCTTTTCAATTATTCTGCCGATAAAATGGGATATGATTCTTTTAATGATATTGTGAAAAATTATATTGCCAAAAATTCCGGAAAAAAAATTGATGCTCAGGAATTCCTGACTAACCTTTCAGAAAAAGATAAATCAACACGTTATTTATCTAACTTTTTTAAACAAAAAAACAGAGTTGATTTCAAACTGAAGCGCATCACAAAAGAAAACGATTCCTTACAGGTCAGAATTGCAAAAAACACCAATATTTCTATTCCTGTAAAACTGGAAACCGAAACGAAAGAAGGTGAGAAAAAAGCCTATTGGATAGATACTGAAGAAAATCAAAATATTGCTAATTTATCCTTTCCGGCTTCAAATAATATTTATAAAATTACATTAAATAGTGGATACACTTTCCCTGAATCGAATTATAGGGACAATTTCCTTTATGCAAAAGGACTCTTTTCAAATACGAAGAAAATAAAATTTAAACTCATTAAAGATATTCCCAATCCGGAATACAATGAGATTTATATAAGTCCAAGAATTCGTTTCAATAATACTTATGATAAATTTTTATTAGGTATTAATTTAAAAAATCAATCTTTTTTCGATCAAAAATTTCTGTATTCATTTACTCCGATGTATAGTACAGGAACTGGAAAATTAACGGGTTCAGGAGCAATCTCCTACTCTTTTCTTCCTGCTGAAAGCATTATCCGAAGTTTAACTTTTGGGGTCTCCGGGTCTTACTTTCACTATGATTACGGGTTAGCTTACAGAAAAAGTTCAATATTTTCATCCATCAATTTTAGAAAAAATCCAAGAAGTACGGTAAGCAGAAGTATAGGTCTTTCTTATAATTATTTTGACAGGGATCTTAGTCCTCTTATGATGGCTAATGATGATTATAAAAAATATAATCTCTGGAGCTTTGGATACGGATATAGTGATAGCCAGATGATTCATGAAAAAAGCTTCAGTCTGAGTACACAAGGGATGGAAGACTTCAACAAAATTACCGCAGAAGGTTTCTACAGATGGGAATTTGCTCCGAGACAAAAACTAAGCTTACGTCTATTTGCCGGGTATTTTCTAAAAAATGACACCAGAAATAATTTATTCAATTATGGAATTTCCAGGGTATCCAACTATGCATTTTCTTACAATCTTTTAGGAGAAAGTGCCGATAGTGGGATTCTTTCGCAACAATTTATTTTGGCTGACGGTGGTTTTAAGTCATTTATTCCAGGTTCGGTTAATCAATGGATTACTTCTTTTAATGTAGATTCCAGTATTTGGAAAATATTCCATGTATATGCTGACGCAGGTGTTTACAAAAATAAAGATCTTCCGGCTAAATTTATTTGGGACAGTGGAATTAAAGTAAGAATTATCCCGGATTTTCTTGAAATCTATTTTCCGGTACAGTCCTCATTAGGATTTGAACCTTCATTCAAAGATTATGGAAAACGTATCAGGTATACATTGATTCTTAACCTTGGTTCTATCATCAATGCAGCGAGAAGAGGCTGGTATTAAAAATAAAAAGAACAACATATAAAAGTTGTTCTTTTTCTTAAGCATTATAATAATTAATCTTTTACAATTTTCTGTGAAATAGGGACATTATTTATAGTACCAGTGACAATGTAAGTACCTTTGGGTAGATCTGTAATATCCAGCGTTGAAGCCATTTTTGTCTGTGACTTTTTAACAATCTGTCTGAAAGTATCATATACTTTAATATCCTTGACCTCTGTTCCGAAAATAATTTTGCTATCTCTCACAAAAGGATTTTGAACAAAACCGGACTTCGCATTCCCTTCAATAGAGAAGTCGGCCATATTATCATTACTGTTGTTCAAAATTCTTTTTATAGAAGTTGTAGGAGTAGGTGAAGGTGCAGGACCATCTCCTTTGAACTGATCTGCATTCGAACCATAGCCTACAAAGTCCAATACATTAGATGAAGCAGGTCCTGCTACTTGTATAACATCACTTGCTAAAGCTATTTTGCCCGACACTCCTGCTATTTTTAATCCGACAGATTTATTAGCCGTTCCGTCAAAATTGATGATAGTAGTTGCAATAAAATCGGGAGTAGGCAAACTCATTGTTCCTCCATTAACTGCTGTTTCCTGAATCAGATAGCTTTGATCAGGATTCAAAGTAATATCCGGTAAAGTATGATATTCTGTAAAAGCACCTACCGCCGGCCCATATTGTATAGTAGCACCGGATAACGAAACCTGAGTGGTTCCTATATTTTTTAGAACTATATAATTATTTTTCAGGACTGCCCCTGAATTTTCGTTGCCGCCATAGATCTCGTTGATAACAATTTGTGCATTTGAAAATGCCGTTACCAATACCAATCCAACAAGAGTAAAGATTTTTTTCATCATATATAATTTCAGGGATAAATGTATGATAAAAACATCAAAAACAATACCATGCAAATCAAAAATTAATAAAAAAGCCGGCCATTATATACAATGACCGGCAGATATTTTTATGAAAAGATTCTGATTAATCTTTCAAAACTTTTTGAGATACAAGCTCGTTGTTTACAGTACCCGTTACGATGTAATTTCCTTTTGCTAATTCAGCAACGTTTAGAACTTCATTGTTTTTAACAGACGCTGTTTTTACAATTTGTCCGAACATGTTGAATACTTTTACGTCTTTTACATCAGCACCGAAAGTAATTCCGTCATTTTTCACGAAAGTATTTTTAATAATTCTATACTTAGAAGGTGCAACTTCACCTACAGCAAGAGTTCCTGCAGGTACTAAAGAAAATTCATCAAAGCTAGCAACTGAATTAGCATACGCACGCACATGTAATTGGAACTGAACAGCAGCAGCAGGAGATGTAAAAGTTATGGTTTTTAAAGTCCAGGCATTTACTTTAGCCAAATAACCATTGTTATTTCTCAAAGGGTCTGTTGAAGCATCAGTTGTCAAATATACAGTTCCATTTGTAGAATCTGAAAAGGAAGACCAGATTCTCGCCCCGTTTCCACTCCCTGAAGCTTTATACCAGAAGCTCACTGTGTATTGGCTATTTGCATTAATTGGGATATTCTGAACAAATCCGGTTGTTGCAGTTGCCGTATATTTAGCGTAATTAGCTCCCTGATAAGGTGTATCTGTTTCTACAGTAGGCAGTGTATATGTTGTAGTTCCAGCTACACCTGCGGCCCAGTTACTAAGCCCATTTTCAAAACCTGGATTTTGAACTAAATTTTGTGAAAGCGCAAAAGTACCTAA